>CAWIFB010000028.1:0-114986 GCA_963835335.1 uncultured Chloroflexia bacterium
ACAAGGTCGAGGTGCTCGACGGCGACGTCGTGCGCACGAACCTCTCCAAGGGCCTGGGGTTCAGCAAGGAGGACCGCGACACGAACATCCTGCGCATCGGCTGGGTGTGCGAGGTGCTGAGCCGCAACGACATCGTGGCCATCGGTGCCGCCATCAGCCCGTACCGGGAGATCCGCGACCGGATCCGCAACTCGATCGGCCGGTTCGTGGAGGTCTACGTCGAGGCGCCGCTGGAGGTCCTGGCCGATCGCGACGTGAAGGGCCTCTACCGCAAGGCGATGGCCGGCGAGATCCAGAACTTCACCGGCGTGAACGACCCGTACGAGGCGCCGCTCGACCCCGAGGTCACCTGCCACACGGACGGGAGCGAGACGCCGGAGCAATCCGCCGCCAAGGTCCTCGCCAAGCTCGAGGAGCTGGAGTACCTCGCACCCGCCTGAGCCCATGAGGCGCCGCCCGTGACGCGACGCTAGACTCCCGGCGTGGCCCGTATCCTCGTCGTCGAGCCGGTCGCACAGGCCGGCCTCGACGTCCTCGCCGCCGCGCATGACACGGACGTTCGCGTGGGGATTCCCCGCGCGGACGTGCTGGCGCTCCTCGCCGAGGGCGGTGGCTACGACGCGCTGATCGTCCGCTCCCAGACGCGGGTCGACGCGGAGATGCTGCGCGCCGGGGCCCCGCGCCTGAGCGTGATCGGGGTTGCCTCCATCGGTACGGACAAGATCGACCTCGACGCCGCCACGCGCGCCGGGGTGATGGTCGTCAACGCTCCCACCGGCAACACCATCGCCGCCACCGAGCACACCCTGGCGCTGATGCTGGCCCTCCTCCGCCACGTCCCCGCCGCCGACGCCTCCGTGCGGCGCGGCGAATGGGAGCGGGGTCGCTTCCTGGGCGCGGAGTTGCGCGGCAAGGTCCTGGGGATCATCGGCCTCGGCAAGATCGGCAAGCAGGTCTGCCGCCGGGCCCTGGCGTTCGAGATGAAGGTCCTCGCGTACGACCCGTACCTCACCGCGGAACAGGTCTCGGAGGCCGGCGCGCGCCAGGTGGGGCTGCCCGAGCTCCTCCAGCGCGCCGACGTCATCACCGTCCACACGCCGCTCACCCCGCAGACCCACAACATGCTCGGCCGCGCGCAGCTTGACGCCACCCGGCGCGGGGTCTACTGCCTCAATGTCGCCCGCGGCGGGATCTACGACGAGGCGGCGCTGGCCGCAGCCCTGGTCTCCGGGCACGTGGCGGGTGCGGCGGTGGACGTCTACAGCTCGGAGCCGATGGCGCCCGACAACCCGCTCCGGGCTGCGCCGAACACGCTCTTCACGCCGCACATCGGGGCCTCGACCCGGGAGGCGCAGGGGCGGGTGGGCCACGAGATGGCCGAGCAGGTGGTCATGGCCCTGGCGGGGATCACCCCGCCGTACGCGGTGAATGCGCCGGCGGTGGCCGCCGACGTGGCGCCCCGCCTGCGTCCCTACGTGGAGCTGGCGCGTCGCCTCGCGATCCTGGCCCGGCAGCTCTCCGACGACCCGGTCGGCGCGCTGGAGCTCACCTATGCGGGCGAGATCGCCGCCTGGGACACCTCGCCGCTGCGGACCGCAGCGCTGGCCGGGATCCTCGAGGCGGTCACCGACCAGCGCGTGAACGCGGTGAACGCGGACCTCGTCGCCCGCGAGCGCGGGCTCACCGTTGGCGAGAATCGGACGGGCGCCTCCGACCCATGGGCTTCGCTGCTGACCCTGTCCGTCTCCTCCGGCGGGACCGATGCCGGCGCCGCCATCGGTCCATCCCTGCGCCTGGCGGGCTCCACCGCGCACGGACGCCCCCACCTCGTGAGCCTGGACGGGTTCGAGATCGACGCTGAGCTGTCCGGGAGCATCCTCGTCACCCGTCACCACGACCGGCCGGGGGTCGTGGGCGCCGTGGGGACCCTGCTGGCCGACGGGGGCGTGAACATCTCGTCCCTCGAGCTCTCGCGCCTCTCGGCGGCGGGCGAGGCCACCATGCTCGTGAGCGTCGACCAGGCCGTACCGTCGCCCGTCCTTGAGCGGGTCCGGGCCCTCGACGCCATGACCTCCGCCCGGATCGTGGAGCTTCCCTCGGCGTAGGCTCCCGCCCTGCGGTGGCCCCCGGTTCCGTCGCGGCTCCTGCGGCTCCTGCGGCTCCCGGGCCCCCGCGGCCCACCTAATCCCCAGCTGCTGGGGCTTGCGGTCCGCCCATCCGCGATCTGGCCGCAGGGAGACCGCCGGGCTGCCGCTAATCCCCACGTGGCGGGCGGTTCGCCGCGCGGCGGGGCCGAATCCCCGCCACAAGCCCCAACTGCCGCTAATTCCCACGTGGCGGGTGGTTCGCCGCGCGGCGGGGCCGAATCCCCGCCACAAGCCCCAACTGCCGGTGATTGTCCGTCCCGCAGCGACCCGGGCCGCCACAACCCCCAGCTGCCGGTGATTGTCCTCGCGCGAGCGGGCATCCCCGCGCCGGACGCCGCCCTCGTCAGGACCGGCCCCGACGGCCAGACACCCGATGTCGCCCGGCCAGCCAGCTCGAGCGCCCGGCCTGCCGCGCGGGAACCCAGAGGAGCATCCGTTTCCCCGGGACCAGGCTCGGAAGGCCGGCGTCGCGCAACCATCGGCGTGTGTAGCCGCTGAAGAGGGCGGGGTGCGCGGCCACGATGGCGCGATTCGCGCTCGTCGCGGCGACAGCGAGGACCACGGCGGCCCCGGCCGGCTGCCAGCCACGCAGCGATGCGATCCGTTTCGCCAGCCGCCCCTTCACGTCGAGGCGGCCGAGCGTGTCCTGGAGATCGCTCAGCTCTGCCTTGACCTCGACGACGACGAGCATGGCGCTCCCGGCCTCGAATGCCGCGAGGTCGACGCGGCCGCGCTCGCCCCACTCGTTGAAGCTCAGCTCCGCGACCACCTCGAATCGACGGGCGCGGAGTCGTGCCGCCAGCAGCTCCTGGATCGCGGCGTGCTCGTCGTCGGAGAGGCGGGCGAGCTCTCCGCCGATGCCGGTCAACCGCACCTCTGCCCGCAGACCCAGGGCCTCGGCGTGCGCCCGGAGGGGATCCATGCGCGCGATCTCGCCCGCTTCATGCCGCCCAACGACGGAGCTCGACAAGCCGGCCGCGCGCGCGACATCCGACTGCCGCTGGCCTCGCCGGATCCGCCGCATGCGCAGCAGCCGACCGACGCGCAGGTTTCGCATGCGGCCACCTTCCCCGATGGCCCTGTATCGGCCGCTTATCGCCGCCTTATCCCCAGCGGCTGGGGCTTCCGGCAGGCTCGCGCGCCTGCGCACCGGCCGCCACGACCCTACGGACGGTCAATGCCCACCCAGCGGGGAATGACACGCCGCCAGCGGTGGCATGGACGGCAAAGCGCGGTCGAACGGCGAGCCCCAGGGGCAACCGCAGCAGCAAGCCCCAGCAGGCGGGAGTTGGGCCCACGCCGGGCAGCCGCGTATCATCGGCCGCATGCCGCGAAAGCCGTTTGCTTCGTCCGCCGACCTCACCGAGAAGGAAGCCACGCTCGAGGAGCTCGCCCCGGGCGTCTACGCCTACACCGCCCAGGGTGACCCGAACGTCGGCTGCGTCATCGGGCCGGACGGCATCCTGGCCATCGAGGCACGGGCCACCCCCTTCATGGCGCAGAAATGGATCGACGTGATCCGGACCATGAGCACCGCGCCGTTCGACGACCTGGTGCTCACCCACTACCACGCCGTCCGCGTCTTGGGCGCCGCCGCGTTCGGAGCCAACCGGATCATCGCCACGCGGATGACCGCGGACCTCGTGGAGGAGCGCGGACAGCAGGACTGGGAGTCGGAGGCGGGACGGATGCCGCGCCTCTTCCAGGGCGCGGAGACCATCCCCGGCCTCACGCGTCCCACCCACACGTTCACCGATGGAATGGACCTCCAGGTCGGCGACCACCCGGTCCGCCTTCGCTACCTGGGCCGCGGCCACACCACCGGCGACCTGGTCGTCTGGCTCCCCGACGAGCGAGTCCTCTTCGCCGGCGACCTCGTCGAGGCGCAGGCCGCCCCGTACATGGGCGACGGCCACATCGCCGACTGGTCAACCACGACCCTCGACAACGTCAAGGCGCTCGGGGCGCAGCACCTCGTGGGCGGGCGCGGCGACGTCGTCCATGGCGAGGCCGTGGAACGAGCCATCGAGGACACAAGGGCCTTCCTTCGCACCACCCTGGACGGCACCCGTCAGGTTCGCGACAACGGTGGCACGCTCAAGCAGGCCTACGAGCTCGTCTACGGCCAGCTCGCCCCGCGCTACGCCGGCTACCCGATCTTCGATCACACCATGCCCTTCAACATCCAGCGCTGCTGGGACGAGCTCGACGGCATCGACCATCCGCGGATCTGGACCGCGGAGCGCGACCGGCAGGTCTGGGACGCGCTGACCTGAGCCATGGCGGCGCCGGAGACGGAGGTCGCGGTCGTCGGAGCAGGGCCGGTGGGGCTGACCCTCGCCGCCCGCCTCGCCCAGCACGGCGTTCGCGTCACCCTCTTCGAGCAGACGCCGCGGCACCTCGGCGAGGGCTCCAAGGCGCTCTGCATGCAGCGCGAGACCATCGAGATCTGGGAGCGGATCGGGATCGGCGAGCGGGTGGCGAGCCGCGGGGTCCAGTGGCACACCGGGCGCACGTACCACGGCACGCGCGAGCTCTTCAGCGTCGTCCTCCCGGGCGGCAGCGGCGAGCATTTCCCGCCCTTCGTGAACATCAGCCAGACCGAGGTCGAGGAGCTCCTCATCGACCGGGTCCGGGCCCTCGGGATCGACCTGCGCTGGGGCCACCGGCTCACGGGATTGACCGATGGCGGCGACGGGGTGGACCTGGCGTTCGAGACCGCGGACGGGCCGGCATCGGTCCATGCGCAGTACGTGGTGGGGACCGATGGCGCACATTCGGCGGTCCGGCACCTGGTCGGGGTCGACTTCCCGGGGCATTCCTTCCCGGACCAGTTCCTCATCTGCGACATCCGCGCGGAGCTGCCCTTCCCCAACGAGCGGCGCTTCTTCTTCGACCCGCCCTGGAATCCGGGGCGGCAGGTGCTCATCCATCCGCAGCCCGACGGGCTGTGGCGGATCGACTGGCAGATCCCGCCGGGGACGGACATCGAGGCGGAGAACGCCGATGGTCGCCTCGATCGCCGGATCCGGGCCGTGGTGGGGGAGCGGGCGAACTACGAGCTGGCCTGGATGACCGTCTACCGCTTCCACCAGCGGATCGCGGACCGCTTCCGCGCCCGGCGCACCTTCCTGGCGGGCGACGCCGCGCACCTCTACAGCCCGTTCGGCGCCCGCGGCCTCAACTCCGGCGTCCCCGACGCGGAGAACCTCGCCTGGAAGCTGGCGCTCGTCCTGCGCGGCGAGGCGCCGTCAACGCTCCTCGACTCGTACGAGGCGGAGCGCCGGGCCGCGGCGGAGGAGAATCTGGCGGTCACCACTGCGACCATGCGCTTCATGGTCCCCCACGGACCCTGGGCTCGCCTGTGGCGCAACGCGGTCCTCACCGGGAGCGGCCACCTCCCCGCCCTGCGGCGTCGGGTGAACTCCGGGCGGCTCGCGGAGCCGTTCGCCTACGCCCCGTCGCGAGTCGTGGCCCCGGGCCCCGAGGATTCGGGTCTTCCGCGGCACGGGGCGGTGGCGCCCGACCTGACCCTCTCCGACGGGACGCGGCTGAAGTCGCGCTTCGGCTCGGGGTTCGTTGTGCTCCTTGCCGGGGCGGACGGCCAGCCTGTCCGGGACGACGGCGAGTGGCCGCTGCGCCCGGCAATCGTCAACGATCCCGCGCTGGCGCCCGTCTACGCCCCGGCGGGCCCGCGGGCCTGGGTCGTGCGCCCGGACGGCCACCTCGCGGCCAGCGTGCCGTGGGATGCGACGGGACGCGAGGCGCTCGCCGGCCTCATCTCCGGTGCCGCGGGGAGCTCCGGCTAGTAGCCGTAGCCGCCGCTCGCCCCGGCATCCTCCGTCGCGGACGGCGTCGCGGCGGCCGGCGCCCCGGAGCCGCCCATGCTCCCGTCCGGCGCCGCGACGAACCAGACGCCGTTGAGGCCCTGGCCGTTGGCGTCGCCCGCGGCGCTGTCGCCGGCGAAGTAGTACAGGGGATGGCCGTTGTACGTGACCTGGGTCGCTCCGTCCGCGGCGGCGGTCGTGCCCAGCAACGCCTCCGTCGACTCCGTCTCCGGCCGTGGCCGCGTCGCCGGCGGGAAGCGTGAACGCCGGCCAGTTGGTGGCGCAGGCATCGGTGCAGGTGGGCGTGGTGCCGGTGTCCTTGGCGAAGACGTAGAGGGTCATTCCGTCCTTGCCCGCGAGCGCATCCCCGGCGCTCGTGTGCGCGACGGTCACGGCGAATCCGCCAGAGGCGACAGCGGTTGCGCCTGCGCCACCGCCTGCGGGGCGCGCACACGCGGCGAGGAGGAGGGTGAGGACGGCGGTGCCCAGCAGGGCGCGTCGGGTCGCGGTGGTGGTCATGGGTCGAATGGCTCCGGCATCGGTCTGTCGCTGGCTCGTACGCCGTCCGTTACACGCCACGCTGGGGACGGCGTGTGGATAAGGCCGCCCTCGGCGCGTGAAGTCGTGGAGAAAGGGGCTTGCCCCGGAGGATCCGCGGATGCGACTATTGGGTCGTCCCGAAGGGGCAGCTGGTTCGACTGGAGATCACCTCAACGGTTGAGCCGCGGTTCCTTCGGGGCACTTCTATGTCCGGCGCTCTGTCAGCGCCGCGTCAGCGCCGCTCGTCGAGCCGGCGCAGGATCGCCGACATCAGCTCGCTCGCCGCGGGCGAGGCGAAGATGTCGATCCCGCTCGCCGAGCCGGGCACCAGGTCGAGGGCGTTCCAGCTCCCCGACGCCTGGGCCGTCGCCTCCCGCGCCGCAGTCGCGGCGGCTTCCCCATCCGATGCCGCGAAGAGCTTGGGGAAGGCCGCCGTCCAGTCCAGCCCCGCCGGCGGCGAGATGACGATCGCCTGGTCCACGAGAGAAGGTGCCGCCGCTCCCACCGAGGCGACCGACTGCGCGGCCTGCCCGACGGCGAGCACCGCCACCCGCGCCACACCGTGCTCCGACCGCAGCCACCCGATGGCGGCGTGCAGCGCGTCCGGACTGCCGTCGCTGAGCGCCAGGACGGTCATGCGGTCCGCGGCGAAGGCGATGGCCTGGCCGTCCCAGTCTCCGGGAACACCGCCCGGGGACGGCAGCAGGACGAGGCCATACGGTCCGGCACCCCACAGCAGGGCGCTCCCCGCGCCGGGCACGGTCACTGCGCTCGACGGCGATCCGGTGGCGGGAGGAGCGCTGGAGCTGCCACCATCGGGCCCCGTAGCGCAGCCGGCAAGGAGACTCAGCGCCAGGAGGATGCCCACGCCGCGGATGGCACGCATGGGCAGGAGGCTACATCGGCGCGTCCAGCGCGCCTAGAAGGCCCAGCGTCCCTGGGCGAACTGCGTGGCGAACCAGAAGAAGCCCACCCCGCAGATCAGGCTCAGCGAGACGACCCGGTCGACGGTGCGCGTGGCGAGGCCGAACCACGCGAAGAGCGGGAAGAGGGTGAGGCTGTAGCGCGGGACGCTCACCACGAAGCTCGTGCTCGTGAAGAGGAGCCAGTTGCCGGCCATCCACACGAACCAGCTGGTCCGGAAGCGGAAGGCGGCGACGACCGTGCCCGCGAGGCCGATGGCGATGAACGCCAGCTCCATCCAGCCGGCCATGAACGCCCGGTCGCTATCGGGCGAGCCGATGGTGCCGATCACCCCGGAGATCCCCTCCCACGGCGGGGCTAGGGACTTGAACCAGTGCTCGCGCTGGATCACGAGGAAGCGGAAGGGATCACCGTACACGCCCTGGTTCAGCGCCAGGTAGCCCAGGAAGCCAACGCCCACGAGAGCGATGGCCACCCACGCGACCCTGATGCGCCGGGCGGGATCAGCCTGCCACGCGTACCACGCCTCGGCGGCGAGCGCGGGGATCAGCACGAGACCGTTGATGCGGGCCAGCGCGGCGAGGCCGCCCAGGATCCCCGCCAGCCACCAGCGTTCGTGCCGGGCGGCGAGGAAGGAGCCCAGGACCAGGGCCAGGAACAGGCTCTCCGTATAGCCGATGTGGAGGAAGTAGGCGGTCGGGAAGATGAGCGCGAAGCCCGCCGCGCGCATCCCCACCTCGTGGCCGAAGTCGGCGCGGACCAGGCGGTAGAGGAGCGGCGCCACGAAGAACGAGGCGATGCCCGCGACCACGAAGGCGGAGACGAGCGGGTCGCCCAGGGCCCAGGTCACGGCCCCGACGAGCCACGGGAACAGCGGGAAGAAGACGATGTAGAGGGGGAGGTCGCCCGGGTAGGCACGGGCGTACCCGTCGATGGTGAGGACGCCGGGGTCCGTGGCCCGGTAGCCCAGGACCGCGAGGTCCTGGTAATGCGGCGCGTCCCAGCGGTTCCAGACCTGCAGCAGGTCGATGGGGGCGTGGAGGGCGCCGCCGGCGAGGACCGTGACAGCGAAGGCGCCCAGACCCAGCACCAGGAGCTTGAGCGCCAGCGTCAGCCCGGCAAGCTGGAGGTCGGCGCGCTCCGGGCGCCAGGCGAACGGGTTCACGCCGCGGAGTGTACGGAATGTGCTTTGCTCGTCGACAGCGGGCGGCGGAGGACGGGCCAATTCCCAACAGCTGGGGCCCGCGGCTGGACCTCGGGTCCACACCCGTCGCCGCGTCTCAATTTCCAGCAAGCGGGTCCTATGGCGGGACCTCCGGCCTCCATCCCGGTCAGAACGCCCCAATTCCCAGGAGGTGGGTCCTGCGACGGGACGAGCGGGCTTCGCCTGGAGCGATCTCGCATCAGTCCCCAGTGGATGGGAATTGCCCGTGCGAATCCGGGCCGCGGCAGGCAGGAGAACCGAGTGGCCGAACCCAAGCCCCTCTCTTTGGGAATTAGGCCCTGGCGGAGGTCAGCGGCAGGTCCCGGTCCGCGGGGCGGTGCGGAGGTGCATGGCAGTGCGGAGGGACGCGAGAAGCGACGGGTGCCGGAGGGCCCCTCGCCTTGGTGACCAGTGACCCTTGGGGTCGCCGCCATCGGCCTCCAATGCTGGGGTGTCCACTTGCAGTGAGGAATTGGTGAACGCGATGCCTCGACGGATCGTGATCATGGGCGCGGCCGGACGCGACTTTCACAACTTCAACGTCGTCTACCGTGACGACCCGGGGATCGAGGTCGTGGCCTTCACCGCCACCCAGATCCCGGGAATCGCGGGGCGGCGCTATCCTCCCGTGCTCGCCGGTGATCGATACCCGCAGGGGATCCCGATCCTGCCCGAGGACGAGCTGGAGCAGATCATCCTCCGCTTCGAGGTGGAGGAGGTCGTGTTCGCCTACAGCGACGTGAGCCACGAGACGGTCATGCACGCCGCCTCGCGGGTCATCGCCGCCGGCGCCGACTTCACCCTGCTGGGCCCCAACCGCACCGCCCTGCCGAGCCGCAAGCCGGTGATCAGCGTCTGCGCGGTCCGCACCGGGTCGGGCAAGAGCCAGACCACGCGATACCTGGCGGGCGTCCTCCGTGACGCGGGCCAGCGGGTCGCGGTGATTCGCCATCCCATGCCGTACGGCGACCTCGAGCTCCAGCGCGTCCAGCGCTTCGAGACGTTCGCCGACCTCGCCACGGAGCGCACGACCATCGAGGAGCGCGAGGAGTACGAGCCGCACATCGCCGCGGGCCACGTGGTGTTCGCCGGGGTCGACTACGGCGCCATCCTCGAGCGGGCGGAGGCGGAGGCGGACGTCATCCTGTGGGACGGCGGGAACAACGACCTGCCGTTCTATAAGCCCAACCTGCACTTCGTGGTGGCCGATCCGCTGCGGGCCGGCGACGAGCTGCGCTACCACCCCGGTGAGGCGAACCTGCGGATGGCCGACGCGATCATCATCAACAAGGTCGACTCCGCCTCCCCGGAGCAGCTCGAGACCCTGCGCGCGAACATCGCGGCGGTGAACCCGCGCGCGATCGTTCTCCCGGCACGTTCCGAGCTCAAGACCGATGGCGACCTCGCCGGACGCCGCGTGGCGGTCGTCGAGGACGGACCGACCCTGACGCACGGCGGGATGACGTACGGGGCCGGCATCGTGGCCGCCCGGCGTGAGGGTGCCATCCCGGTGGACCCGCGGCCGTACGCGGTGGGCTCCATCGCCGAGGTGCTCGCGAAGTACCCGGCGCTCGAGGCGCTGGTGCCGGCCATGGGCTACAGCGACGAGCAGGTGGCGGAGCTGCGGGCCACCCTGGACGCCATCCCCGCGGATGCGGTGCTGGCAGCGACGCCCATCGACCTCGGACGGGTCATGGAGCTCGCCAAGCCCGTGATCCGCGTTCGCTACGACCTCGCCCTGGAGGACCCGGACGCTTTCCGGCGCCTGGTCGAGACCGCCCTCGGCGGCCGGACCGTCGGCTCCGTCCTGACGACCGCCGTCTGAGCGAGGCCGATGTCGGAGGCGGCGCCGCCGGGCCTGGCCCGGCGGCGCCATCGGCCTGCATCGGTCAACGTCTGATCACTCGCCCTGCGCGTGTGGACGCACCGGAAGGAGCCCCGCAGCGTCATGACACTCGCGTGACGCGTACGGCGATGATGGAGGCGGCTCGCGCGCGCTGCCTGACACGCAGGACGAGTACGTCTTCACGGTTCCGGGCCTGATGGACCGGCGGCGCCATCGGCCTCCATCGGTCAACGTCTGATCACTCGTCCTGCGCGTGTGGACGCACCGGAAGGAGCCCCGCAGCGTCATGACACTCGCGTGACGCGTACGGCGATGATGGAGGCGGCTCGCGCGCGCTGCCTGACACGCACGACGAGTACGTCTTCGCAGTTCGGGGCCTGATGGACCGGCGGGTGGCGGCCTGCTAAGGTTACGGCTCCTCAAGGCTCGCGCGATGCGAGCCGGCGGCGGTCGGGGCGTGGCGCAGCCAGGTAGCGCGCATCGTTCGGGACGATGAAGTCGGAGGTTCAAATCCTCTCGCCCCGACCAGAACATCCGTTCGACGGATCCGCGCTCACGGCGGTATCCATGCGCCTCGCGCGGCCGCGCTATGTCGCACCGACCTACCTCAGTGTCCCGTTTGTGGGCCTGAACGAGACTCGTTTGGCTGCCCGACACAACGTCACCTGGCTGACCTGCGGGCGCGCTTGGGGCTGACCACCGAGCAGCTGATCTACACCGGGCGGGCATCGGGGCGCGTCGTCGTCCCGAGTCTGGAGCCGCACTGAACGCGTCAGGTTGACGGGCTGTGCGATGGGAAGGCCGTTCGCGGCCCTACGTCACGGCGATGACCACGTTGCCCCGCTTGTGCCCATTGTCGACATACCTGTGCGCCTCGGCGATGTTGTCCAGGGCATAGGTGCGGTCGATCACCGGCCTGATCTCCCCCTTCGTGGCCAACTCGGCGAGCAGCACCAGGTCGTCAAGACGAAGGTTCGGTGTCCCGTCGTCGACCGAGACAAAGGCGCCGCCGGGAGCCAGCACCCGCCGGCACCGCCGGAGAGACGCGGCGCTCTTCCGCTTGCCCACGGCGTCGAGGATCAGGTCGTACCGCTCTGCCCCGTCCGTGAAGTCCTCGCGGGTGTAGTCGACCACCGTGGTCGCACCGAGCGATGCCACGAGGTCCACGTTCGCAGCGCTGCAGACACCGGTGACCTCCGCGCCGAGGTGTCGCGCGAGCTGCACGGCGGACGTGCCCACCGCGCCAGACGCCCCGTAGACGAGGACCCGTTGTCCCGCCAGGACGCCGGCCTTGCGCAGGACGTGGAGCGCGAGGAGGCCACCGTAAGGGATCGCCGCGGCTTCTTCGTCACTGAGGTTGGCCGGTCTCGTCGCAAGGAGCCCGTCCTCTGGCCAGCACACGTACTCCGCATACGTCCCGAAGCGATGTCGGTTGAAGCCGAAGACCGGCTGGCCGACTTCGAACGACGTGGCGCCCGGCGCGACCGCGTCCACCTCCCCGGAGAGCACCATGCCCAGCACGGGTTGCCTGGGCGCGCTCCAGCCGAGTGCGAGGCGCGCCATCATCCGGTAGGCGGGGTTCAGGTTCAGCCCCCGGACGTAGCAGTCGCTCGACGTCACGGCGGTCGCCAGGATGCGGATGCGCACCTCGTTCTTCCGGGGAACCGGCGTCGCGCGCTCCCCCACCCGGAGGACCTCCGGTGGACCGTACCGCGTGCAGACGACAGCCTTCACGCCCGAGCGCCCTCGGCCTGCGGAACCACGTCCCGCTTCTCAGCCGGCAGACCCGCTCCGGAGTCGACGACCTTCACGCCCTTGACGAGGAGCCACAGGGCGAGCCCGAGCTCGGCGAGGAAGCTCAGGACGAGCCCGGGGTAGTGGATCGCGGGGTAGTCCGGCAGCAGCAGGGCCTGGAGGAACCAGACCAGTTCGGCGATCCCGTCCAGCACGAGGAGGACGCCCAGCCACCGGGGGAGGAGTCCGGACTTGTAGACGAGGTAGCCGAGCGGGAACAGCCACGTGCCGAAGAACAGCTGGGTGGTGACCCAGCCCATCTTGTAGACCCCGATGGACAGGTACGCGAGCCCCTCCAGCTGTGTCGCCGAGAAGGCCTGCATGTGGCTGGCCTCGTCTCCCTGCAGCAGGGCGGATACGAGCCCGAGCATGCTTGCGCCCTGGATGGCGACGCCAACCGCGTTGAGCAGGAGGAAGAGCAGCGCCAGGTTCTTGTTGACCCGTCGCAGGAGGACGTAGAGACCCCAGGCGACCATGAGGAAGAGGAACCCTGTGGTCAGCGCGACGACGAGACCCAGGCGGAACGATCCCTCGTTCGTGACGATCGCCTGGTAGACCTGCTCCGCGCTACCCAGCCCGATCTGACCCAGCATGGTGGCGAGCACCGAAGCCAGGATGTAGGCGAGGTAGAGGCCGCCCGTGATCCTGGCAACCTTGTCCAGCGCCATGTGATCCCCTGCCGTGTTCATTCTTCATCTCCCGGTTGTCGTTGACGTTGACGTGGGGCACCAACCTCGACGGTGGAGGCACTGAGGCTGACGACCTCGTGACCGCGCAACGCCTCGAGGAACGGCTGAAAGCTTCCACACACCAGGCATCGCAGGATCGGACCGTCAACCTCCACTTCGCTGACTCCGGACGCCCGCTCGATCTGCCGGGCCGGAGGTACGCCGACGAAGCTGACTTCCACTCGTTGTGTCGATGGCTCCCTGGTCATGCTCGCCAGCGTAGGGAGGCACGCGGGAGCCGACATCGATGGGATTCGTGATCGGGTAGCTAGTCGACCGGCATCGACGTATTTGCCGTTCGTGACTTCCCGTTCACGGTAGCCGGGCTCGCCAGCTCCGGGTCTGCCTCGGCCAGCCCGCCTTCGGCGTCCGCTACTCGCCCGGCGACGCCATCCAGGCGGCGACCTGGGCACGCGAGTTGCAGCCGAGCTTGTTCAGGATGCTGCGGACGTGGCTGTCGACGGTGTGCTCGGAGATGAACAGGCGTGCTCCGATCTCCTTGTTGCTCAGGCCGTCGGCGACCAGCCGTGCGACCTCCGCCTCTCGCTTCGCGAGCAACCCTGCGCCCGCACTGTCCGGAGTCGCGGCGGCAGCGTGGCCGGATTCACCGAGTGCGAGCCGCACGGCGGCGTCCCGGCTCAATCGGCTGCCGGCCCTGAACTCGGCCTCGAACCTGGATCCGCCAAGCGCAGCGATCGCCGACGCGCTGGCTTGGCCCATCAGCGGAGCGAGGAATGGCATGACGCTGGCGCCGGTTTCCGTGCGCACGGTATCCGCGGCTCCGAGCAGCTGCGCGGCGAGCCGCGCCTGCCCGAGCCCGGCGGCATGGCAGCCCAATGCGTCAACGAGGTAGGCCAGCTGCACCCGGTCATCGACCTGCTGGGCGATCCGCAGTGCCTCTGCGAGCAGCGGCTTCGCCGTGGCCAGGTCACCGGCGATCAAGGCGACCGTGCCCAGGTTCAGCAGCCAGACTTTGAGCGTGTAGAGGTCCCCCACCGCTCGGCTGAGACGCACGCCCTCCGAGGACGCGGAGCTTGCTGCCTCGAGGTCGCCCTCGAAGAAGCCATGGAACGATCGAGCCAGCAGCAACGTGAGCGCAGCCGTGACGTCATCAACGCTCGCCGTCACGGCCTTGGCCTCACCGAGCAAGCGCCTGGCGGAAGCTCGATCCCCGGCCATGTTGGCAGCGATCGAGGCCATCGCCAGCGACGTTGCCAGCGGACTGAGGCGACCGGCCTCTCGATCCGCCGCCACCGCTCGTTCGAGGGCCGGGGTGGCAGCGGTCGGATCAACCAGCAACACGGCCATGAACCCACGCAGATACTGGGCCCGAGCCTGGGGCTCTGGATCACCGCCCCCGGTCGCGAGGAATTCGTCCAGCCACCGCACGCCTTCAGTCGTCGCCCGCGTGGCCCAATACAAGCGGAGTGAGGTGGCGAGCTCCATGCCGAGTGACACGTCCGCACGAATCAGGCATCGCCCAAGGACCGACCGGATGTTGTCGATCTCCAGGTCCATCCACTCGAGCCACTCGACCAGCCCATGCCGCGCCCCTGCTTCAGACCGCCGACACCTCGAGACGTAGTACCCGACGCATCGCTGTTCGACGGCTTCCTTCTCGCCTACCTCTCGCAGCTTGAGGTCTGCGAATTCGCGCATCGTCTCGTGCAATCGATAGCAGGCGACACCTGGTGCGTCCTGCTTCATCACCAGCGACTTGTCGACCAGCGATGAGAGCACGTCCAGTGCCCGAGCCGCAGGCACGTCCTCGGAGGTGCACACCGACTCGACGTCCTCCAGCGTGAACCTGCCTGCGAACACGCACAGCCGCCGCAGGAGCGTCCGCTCCTCCGGCCCCAACAGGTCGTGGCTCCATTCGATGGTGGTTCGCAGCGTCTGATGACGCGGCAGCGCCGCGCGACTCCCTCCCGTGAGCAGACCGAACCGGTCGGCCAGGCGATCGAGGATCTCGTCCACGGAGAGGACCCGCGTCCTGACCGCCGCGAGCTCGATCGCGAGCGGCAGACCGTCGAGCCGGCGGCACAGGTCCACGACCGCCGCCTGGTTGGACGCGGTCAGCTCGAACCTGCCCGATGCCGCCGAAGCCCGCTCCGCGAAGAGCTCGACCGACTCGTTCTGGCGGAGCTGATCGAGGGACTCGTCGGAATGGGCTCGAGGCAGCTCGAGCGGTGGGATCGGCAGAACGTGCTCACCCGGCATCGACAGCGGTTCGCGGCTGGTGACGATCACCCGCACGCCGGGCGCGGCCTTGAGGACCTCGTCCACGAGCAACGCGGCCGCTCTGATCAGGTGCTCGCAGTTGTCCACGACGAGCAACAGCTCCTTGTCCCGCAGGTACGAGAGCAGGAGGGCCCGTGGGTCGGTCGCGGCCTGGTCGCGGAGGTCCAGGGCCGCCAGGGTGGCGCCGTCGATCAGCGCGGGATCCCGAACCTCGGCGAGCTCCACCAGCCATGCGCCATCCCGGAAGCGGCGCGTGAGATCGGTCCCGATCCGGATCGCGAGGCGGGTCTTGCCGACACCACCAGGGCCGACGAGGCTGACCAGGCGGGCCGTGGCGAGCTTCTTCCGGAGCTCGGCAAGCTCACGGCGACGGCCGATGAAGCTCGTCGCTTCAGCCGGCAGGTTGCCCGGGCGGCGGATGGGCCTCGCCATGGTGATAGCACGTTACTCCGCGCCGTGGGTGCCGATGCCGGTCAACTCGTTACCGGATCACGAATCCCATCGATGTGGGTGCTCCCCCATGGGCCCTAGCGTGGCGGTCATGGAGAAAGAAATGCGCGACATCACCCCGAGGCTCGCCGGGCCAGGGCAGGGTGGAGTTCACCTGGCGCCGGGCAAGCCGCGAGGACCGCTTCCCCAGACCAGCTCCCTTTCAAGGCTCCGAGCTACGGGAAGCGGTCTGTAACCCGCAACGCTGGCGGCTTGTGTACGCCAAGAGCGATCACAGGCAAGGAGACAACAAATGAACACCACGGAGAAGACGCCTCGGGTTAGGGACCGGAGGGTAATCCTTTCAATCCTCTGGATATTCCTCCTGTTCAACTATGTCTATGCGGACATCCTGATCCTGTTGTTCGGGTAGGCGCTCCAGCCGAACGCGTGGCAACAGCTCCTATCAGGTCAGGTGGGTGCCATGCAGGTATCCCAAGCAATGGCGCTCGTGGGCGGCATCATGATGGAAACCTCGATTGCCATGGTTCTGCTGCCATGGGTATTGCCGTATCGAGTGAATCGCTGGGCAAACATCATCGTGGCGGTAATCCAGGCCGTGTCGACTGTAGTCACATGAAACGGGTCCCTGTACTCGAATCTCTTCAACTTCTTCTTCTCAGCGATAGAGATCGCTTGCTTTGCCTTCATCGTCTGGTATGCATGGACGTGGCGTCGGTCTCAACCTCCGCTCGCCGACGATGTGCGTGCCCTGTGATGACCGAGTCGAGGCGACCTGTGCCGCTCCCGCCCCGCTGGTTCATCCGCGCCGCGTGGGTGGGCCACCGTGCCGAGGGGAGCCCGCGCGTGGCCCGCGTGAGAGACCATGGTGACGACCGGTTCGCTGTTCGCCCTCCCAGGTCAGACGGTCGC
Source organism: uncultured Chloroflexia bacterium (assembly GCA_963835335.1). GTDB lineage: Bacteria > Chloroflexota > Limnocylindria > Limnocylindrales > CSP1-4 > CAIXZV01. The sequence continues at coordinate 16,614 of CAWIFB010000028.1, forward strand.
GCCGTCGGTCCACCGCTCCACCCCCGTCAGCGCGATCTCCAGCGGCAGTCGGACCGGGACAGTAAGGTCGGTCGTGGAGGTTTGTCTCCTCTCGCCCCGACCATCCGTACTAAACGCCCTTCCCGCGTTGAGTAGCAGCGGCAGGGTGCCGAACGCTTCCGACCAGCCGTGAGCATCGGCCTCCGGCGTCGGGTGGATCGTGACCGACTGAACCCCCAGGACCTCGACCTTCTCGAAGATCGCCTCCGTCAGCAGGCGTCGTCCCGAGTCGTCCGCCGCTGCCCACAGGGCAGGGAGATCGTGGAGCCACGCGACCGCCTCCGCCGCCGAGACGCCCTGCGTCGATGCCCTGGCGCTGGCCTCCCTCGGCATCGAGGCGCGACATCGCCTGCTCGAGCGCGTCGGTGTCGCGGTGCCGCAGGAAGCGGCTGGCAGCCGCCTCGCGGTCTCGCTCGATCCGGGCGATGGCGAACGTCGTGTCCGGGTGGGTGTCGAGGCCCGCGACGACCTGGGTCTTCGTCATCGCGCCGACGCGGACGCGGTCGAGGATCTGGGGGACGAGGTCGTCGTACACCTCGGTCTTGTAGCTCTCGCCCTTGACGCGACCGTCGCCAGGGTTCTTCCACGGCGTCACCGTCGGCTTCGCAGCCTTGACCGCGGCGCAGGCATCAACGTGCCGGTAACGACCGACGTGGATCCGGGTTTCCGATCCCCACGCGGATCGGCGGCCGGCCCGGTCGCCCGCTCCGGCGATAGGTCCACTTCCTGCGCACGAGCTCGTGGTGCCAGCGCACGAGCGTCGCCGGGGTGACGAGGAAGGCGACCCACCGGTCGCGCGGGATCGCCCGACTCGCCGCCGCGAGCAGGACCCGGTCGACGGGCCGGAGCTGCGGCCGGCCCGCGGTCCGCAGCAGCACCCGGAGCTGGTGGCGGAGGACCAGGATCTCGAGGTCCTTGGCGCCGCCGTCCTGGTCAGCTTGACCACTCCTGACGAACAGACGGACCAGGGCGCGGATGACGAGGTAAAGGAGGGACCACATCAGCCGATCGTACCGGGCTCATCTGAGCACGAATCGGGGTTTTCGACCCCCACGAGTGTGCCGCGACTGCCCAACCCATCGCCTGCCCAGATCCGCCCGAAGCCCGGCGTCTCCGACCGCGTTGGTTCAGGGACGCTCGGCTTCAACCCCATCCGAAGTCGACAGTCATCGATCGATCGTCCCCGAAAATGGGTCGCGCGTCCTCGGTGGCGCGCTTCTATCCGACCGTCAGCGATCCCGACGCCAACTCATTCCCGCCGATGTCGGAAACGCGAACGTGATGGACCCCCGGCGTGAGAAACGCGGAAGGGATCACGACCCCGTAATAGTCCATTCCGGCCGAAGGCGCGACGATGGTCGGAGTCGAGTAGCCGTCGATGTCGATCGTCGCGGCGTAGCCTGCGGGCACCGTCTGGCTGAGATGAGCCACGAGAGCAACCGGGGCGCCCGAGGTGAACGAATCGGCACGATCGCGGATCTCGAATGACTTCGCGTCGAACGACGAGCCGAACCAGATCGAACCCGCCGGCGGCACGTTCGCGGAGCCGCCATTTCTCGAGAGAAGCAAACCCACGCTGATCGCGAGCCCGACGACTAGGACGATCAACCCGACGATGCGCACGGGCCAACCTTGCGTGCTGAGCGCCTTCTGCGACGTAGTGGGCTGAACGATCGGCGGCGGCGGTGCCGCGACCGCATTCGTCCGGTAGTCGAAGCCGCAGCTACGCTCACTCCTCCAGCCCTCTCCTTATGGGACGCGACACCACTCTAGTATTGCCGCGCCTCCATCCCCCGCAACCGAGCTCGGAAGGGGTGGCGCTGACCGGATCCAGGACTCCGTGGTAGATCGGCTGCTCGGGCGGCTGAACGGCTCCTTTGCAGGCGTGGCCGCAATCATCATCTGGCCAGATGTCTCACCGATCAATGTCCAGAAGGGCGGCGACCCGCGCTTGGGTCGCCGCCCTTCGCGGAGATCCTCGTCGGATCATTCCGCGATGGTCCTCTCTCAGGGCTTCGCCAGGATCGCCGATGCGGTCGCCGCTTGTCGAACGAGGCCCGCCTTGATCGCATTCAACTCCACGCCGTGCTGGCTCATCGCCTTTCGCTGGTAGGCGGCGTCGACGGCCATTCGGATTCCGGCGAGGTTGGTCGTCTTCTTGCAGTTCACGTCGGCCACAGCGACCGCGATCTCTTCGGCGGAACCCTTCAGGCATGATCGAGCTTCCGTCCCCGACGGGCTGAGAAGTCTTGCGTCGGGCGCTTCCGAAGGTTAGACTAGTCGCAGACCAGATGGAGGAGGCGAATGCGAAGGATCGGTGCGTATGAGGCGAAGACCCATCTTCCCCGGCTTCTGGACGAGGTAGCCGGCGGGGAGGCGATCACGATCACCAAGCACGGTGTCGCGGTCGCGGTGCTCGGACCTGTGTCGGCGTCCCCGACCCGGACGGCGCACGAGGCGATCGCGGGCCTGCGGGCCTTCCGCGCCGCCCACCCCCTCGACGGGCTGTCGATCCGGGAGCTCATCGATGAGGGCCGGCGCTGATGTTCGTCGTGGACGCCTCGGTTGCCCTCGCCTGGTGCTTGGCCGACGAGTCATCCGAGCTGGCTGGGCGGGCCCTCGATCGGCTTGAACAGGACGAGGCGCTGGCCCCGGCGATCTGGCCGCTCGAGGTCGCCAACGGGCTGCGCACCGCGGAGCGGCGTGGACGACTCGATCTCGCCGACATGGCGCACCTCCGCGAGCTGCTGGTGTCGCTTCCCATCGAGGTCGAGAGCGTCCCGCTGGACGTGGCGCTGGGCGAGGTGACCGAGCTCGCGCGCCAGCTCGATCTGACCGCCTACGACGCGGCCTACCTCGCGCTCGCGGCGCGACACGGGGTTGCCTTGGCCACGGTCGATGCGCGGCTCAGGCGCGCCTGCGAACGAGCCGGCGTCGAACTCATGGGCTGAGCGGGTCGGCCGTTCGCTGAGCAATCGAAATCGTCGTCTTGACTCCTCTCGCCCCGACCAATGCACCCTAATGTCCCCTCTGGGGATCGCTGGTGCCGCTTCTTGCGTGCCTCGGTCGTGTTGGACCGGATGAGCCGCGAGCGCCTTCCATCGATCAACTGCTGCATCACCGCGGCCTTCTCCCCGGTCAACTCCGCCCGCTCGGGGGCCAGCGCGAGGGACGAGCGACCTGCCGATGAGCAGGTCGTCGGCGACCTTGGCCTCATCGATCACGGGCCCGAGAGCCTCCAGCTGTTCGAACGCGGCCGCTGTCGCCTCGGCGCGTCGGAGCTCGTATTTCCGCCGCCCGTGGGGGTCAGAAACCCCAATTCTTGCTCAGATCAGCCCGGTACGATCGACTGATGTGGTCGCTCGTCTACCTCCTCATCCGCACCATCGTCGCCCGCATCATCGGCACCAGCAGGCGTGGCCATACGACGGCGCCAGGGACCTCGAGATCCTCGTCCTGTGCCACCAGCTCCGGGTGCTGAGGCGGCGGGACCTGCTCGGTGGGCTCATCCACGAGTACCACGAGGCCGCCGCGTGATCGGAATCCGGGTTTCTGATCCCCACGGGTCCGCAGTTGGGACTTGCACTCTGTACGATTTCTGAGCAAGACTACTCAACATAATGAGTAGTTCAGTCCCCACTTCTCCGTACCGCCGTCCGCAGGCGGCCGAGCTGGCCCGGCGCCTCGCCGAGCCCCGGCGGTTCATCCAGGTGGTCGCCGGGCCACGGCAGGCGGGCAAATCGACCCTCGTCGCCCAGGCGGTCGAGGCATCGCCGGTCCCGGTCCGCGTGGTGAGCGCCGACGAGCCGTCGCTCCGAGGTCCCGAGTGGATCGCGGTGCAGTGGGAGGCGGCGCGCGTCGAGACCGGCCCCGCCGGTGCCGTGCTCGTCATTGACGAGGTCCAGAAGGCCGCCGGCTGGTCGGAGTCGGTCAAACGGCTCTGGGACGAGGACACGCGCACGGGGCTGCCGCTCCGGGTGGTCCTGCTGGGATCGGCTCCCCTGCTCGTGGAGCAGGGCCTGTCCGAGAGCCTCGCCGGCCGGTTCGAGGTGATCCGCGTTCCGCACTGGTCGCTCGCCGAGATGCGGGCCGCCTTCGGGATCACCCTCGACGAGTACGTGTACTTCGGCGGCTACCCGGGCGCCGCGTCCCTCATCGGCGACGAGAGCCGCTGGCGCCGGTACATCCTCGATGCCCTCATCGAGACCACGATCAGCCGTGACGTGCTGCTGCTCACCCGGGTCGACAAGCCGGCACTCCTGCGGCGGCTGTTCGAGCTCGGCTGCCGGTACTCCGGGCAGGAGCTCAGCTACACCAAGATGCTCGGCCAGCTCCACGACGCCGGCAACACCACGACCCTCGCCCACTACCTCGAGTTGCTGGCGGGCGCCGGGCTGGTCACGGGCCTGCCCAAGTTCTCGGGCAACGCGATCCGACGCCGGGCGTCGAGCCCCAAGCTCCAGGTCCTCAACACGGCACTCGCGACCGCGCAGTCGGGGCGATCGTTCGCCGACACGCGGGCGGACGGCGAGGCCTGGGGGCATCTCGTGGAGTCCGCAGTCGGCGCGCACCTGGCCAATGCTGCGGCCATGGGCGAGGTCGAGCTGTCGTGGTGGCGCGAAGGGGATCGCGAGGTGGACTTCGTGCTCTCGGGAGCCGGCGGCCTCGCCGCGATCGAGGTGAAGAGCGGTCGGGCAGGCATCCGGCAGCCGGGGATCGCCGCGTTCACTGCCGCGTTCGCCGGGCTCGGCACGATCCGGCCGCTCCTCGTGGGCGGCGACGGGATCGAGCTGGAGCGGTTCCTGCTCGAACCCGCGGAGCGCTGGGTGGCGCGGTAAGGGAGGTCGGCGCGTCGGCGCTTGCCGGAATCGGCTGGCTTCAGCCCGTTCCGGCGCTACACATCGATTTCGTCGTGACGACTCCTCTCGCCCCGACCAATTCCGAAACTGTACGCCCGCCGCTTGAGCCGTTCACGGATGGCTTGCGGTGACTTTGAAGAGTCGCCACTCGCCCGGAACTCCGCGCAGCGCGTGTTGTCCGGCGTTCTGCAGCGGCACATCGGGCAGTGCGGCGGCAAGGTCAGCGGAGACGAGTATGTCTCCCGCCCCAGCCGTCCCCATCACCCGCGCAGCAGCGTGGACCGCCAGACCGCTCACCTGTTCGCCACGCATCTCCACGTCGCCCAGGTGCAGGCCCGTTCGGACGCGAAGACCGAGCCTCCCCACGCTTCCACGCATCGCCACCGCGCAGCGGATCGCGTTGCCCGGTCGATCGAAGACGGCGAAGAAGGCGTCGCCGGCCGTGTTGACCTCGCGGCCACGATACCGCGCCAGCTCCTGGCGCACCGCTGCCCTGTAGGCGTCAAGGACCTCCCGCCAGCGCTCGTCGCCCAGCGTGACGATCGCCTGGGTGGATTCCACGATGTCGGTGAACAGGAGCGTCAACCGGCTGCGCGCGGGCAGTGCTCGGTCAACGATCGGCCGCAGTCGATGACGCACCGGGGCGAAGGCGAGCCCGGCGGCCAGGCCCACTGCGGCCGCCATCAGATTGGAGCCCTGACCGAACCATGCCTGCAGTGCGCTTTGCGCCACCACGTTGGCCGCGCCGAACACCACGAGCAGCACTAGGCTGACGGCCCCGTAGAGGGCAGTCCGGTTCAGGAACAGGTCAAGGTCGTAGAGGCGATAGCGAAGCATTGCGACCGCGAAACCGAGTGGCATTGCGATCCCGAAGCCGGCAACCGTGGTGACCGTTACCAACACGTTGACCTGGTCGAGTGGGACGATCAGCAGCGCGCCGACGTTGAGGCCAACGTTCAGGAACACCGCGAAGGCCGTCGACCATGCGATCCAGCGCAGCTGCAACGCCTCCTCGCCCTGCGACCGCCTCAGCCGGAGCACGATGGCCACGCCGGCAGCCGCCACGATGCCCAGACCGGCCAGGTACAGGACGATGCCAAGCGGCGAGAGCGCCAGGCCCTCGAGCTCCGGCACGCCGGTCGGGTTGGGGGCGCCGGGCAGGGTACGGAGCTCGAGCCCGCGCGGGTCCAGCACCGTTGCGATCACCAGGAGCACGGTGACGGCCACCGCCGACCGCGCCACCCACCGCCAGCGGCGCGACAGCAGCCGGCCATTCGGAACAAGCAGGAGGACGATCGGCGCCAGCCCAGCGGGGTACACCAGCGTGAGGGCAACGCTGCCGAACCACGGGATCCATGACGTGAAGGGTGCCTGCGGGTTGGTATCGAGGGCGTAGCGCGTGAACTGCGTGGCTGCGCCGTTCAAACCCATGACCAGCGCCATCGCCAGGAAGATCCAGCCTGTGGCGTTCCCGGTCTGGCGCGACGCGACCAGGGCGCCGAGGATGCCGAAGCTGACGGGCAGCACGATCTCGGCCGCGCTTGTCTGATCGAGCGTCTGGATCGACGCGCGGTTGATGAACGCGAGCAGGGCGGTCGCGGCCGCGGCCAGCAGCGTAGCGACGCAGATCGACCACGCGAGGAGACGAGCGCTCACACGGGGATGCTAGCGGACGCGCGAGCGCACGCCTCGAGGCAGGGTGCGTCGTCCCAGAGCCGCGGGACGTCGCGCAGGTACGCCACCACCTCGGACGCCTCGGGGGCCGTGACGCCGATAGGAGACGGTCGCCTCAGAGTCCTAGGCGACGGACGCGTCGTACCAGCCCAGCACGCGGAGCGCCCTCAATGTGTTCCACCTGCTCGGCACGCCGTCGGGCTCCTCGAACCGGAAGTGCACCGCGCCCGGGTGGGTGTTCTCGAGCAGCCAACGGCCATCCGCCTGCCGCTTGGCGCGGACTCGCTCGATCGCCTCATCGAGCCGTGGGTCGGGCACCCCACGCCGCGCGAAGTAGTCGGTGGCCTTGAGCAGGTCGTAGTGCCACCGCGGCGGGTAGGAGAACTGCGACCACGCCGGCTTGACCTCCTCGCGGGTGCGCAGGGACCGGAACAGGCGACGCTGGAGCAGGTACTCCTCGCCCCGCGCTCGCGCCTCCCGGACCTTGTCGGTGCCTCCGGTCGCGCGCTCCCAGCGAAGGAACGCGTCGACCACGTCGAGCGTGCTGGCGAACGATCCCGGCGCGGGGCGCGTCTCGGCCCAGCAGTTCCAGCCACCATCCGGCATCTGGTCGGCCAGCAGCCGCTGCACGACCGGCTCGACGTCGACACCGAGATAGGTGCCGATGAGGATCGTGCCGGCGTTGATGCAGCAGTCGACCTCGCCGGCGAAGAACGGGAGCCCGTCGTACTCCCAGCGGCAGTTGCGCTCCACCAGGCGTGCGGTCTCCTGCATCACCGCGCTGTCCGGTGGTACGCCGAGATGGCACAGGTCCAGGAGCACGGGGTACGTCGCGGTCCACGGCTGACCGCTTGCCCGCGTCAGGTCATCGTCCGATTCGGGAAACGGGGGCGGTGTCCCGCCCGCGGCCAGCGCGTCGGCCGTCGCCTGCGCGAAGTCGGCCGTACTAGGGAAGCAGGCGCCGTCGGCCCACAGCCCGTCGGGTGCGCGCAGCCCGAGGAGACGAGCGCCCCAGCCCTCGTGCTCAGTCCGGGCTCGCTCAGTCGACCACTCGGCCTCGGGGGCGTCCAGCCGGTCGCGCATCACCTGCCACCGGATCGCGGGGTCCCCGTCCAGCAGCCACTGCACGACCGGGTCGTCGGCCGACGTCGGGGACGTCCGTGCCGCGTAGGGGCTGTGCTGGTCTCGAGAACCGGGCATGCCGACAGCCTAGGGCGATGGCGCCCCGGCGTCGAACAGGGCGGCACCGACGATGAACACTTCCGACCTGACCGACTGGCATTAACCATCCGACTTCTATTGCACTTGCCCATGCGCTGCCTGACTGGGAGTGTCGCGATCCTCGCAGGAACACCGGCCAGCAGTGGACCCAAACGGGCGACCTGAGGCATCCCACGTTTGCATCGCAGCCTACGATGGCCACATGGACGGCAAACGAACGCTGGCCTGGTGGTGGACAAGGCTCCTGCTCGCGATCGGGATCGTGTTCGTGGCGATCAGCGGGCTTGCTCTCTACCTCGCCCCTCCCCCGTTCCACAGCGAGGCGATATGGGTGGGGCCGCTCCTCATCTGGTCGTTTCCGGGTGTGCCAATTGCGGCGCTCCTGATCGCACTGGTCGGGCTCACCTGGATGATCCGCATCGTCCGCGGGCGGCGCGACGAGCCGCCGCGCTGGCGCTATCGGGACCGCTGAGCGACCGCGACACCGGGCTGTGACCGGCGTCGTAGGCCTGCTCATCCCCACGGCGACGGGCGCCGGCTGTGCGCTGTTGCCCGCCCGCCGGCGACGCCCAACCCGGCCCAGCCGGACCTCGGGCCTGTCGCAAGGTGCTGCTGCCGGTAGCCGACGCGTCGACCTTCGGGCCCGACGCACGCCGGCCACGCCTGGTTGGCCGATTGGGCCGTGGTTTCGAGCAGGGCGAGGGCTACGACGTCTCGATTCCGAACAGGTGGTAGGCGAGGGCCGTAACCGTCCAGTCGACCCACGCCTCATGGGTCCAGCCCGCGGTCCAGACGAGAGCGCTGTAGACGTCCTCGCCGGCGAACAGCAGGAGGAGGTCGTTCGCGCGCTGGGGGTCGAGGCCTGGACGAAGCGCTGACTTGGCGACGAGGATGCTGAGCATCTCGGCGAAGCTCTCGGCCCGCCAGCGATCCTGGAATGCCACCACCTCGTGAACCTCGGGGTCGCTCCGAGCGCTGTCGCGTGCCGCCGTCGCGAGCGGCGCGACGCGCTCTGCGATCTCACCGACACCCGACACGAGCGCACCCAGCCCGCTGACCGCGTCGGTCGCGTCCACCATCCGCCGGTACCAAGGCTGATCCTGCGGGACGAGCGGCTTGCCTTCGCCCGTCACCGCGTGGCTGTAGGCCTCGCGCAGGAGTGCCGGCTTCGTGCGGAAGATGAAGTACACGGTCTGGACCGCGACCCCCGCGTCCCGGGCCACGTCGGCCATCGTCGTCCCGGTGTACCCGCGCGCGCAGAACAGCGCATAGGCAGCCTTGACGATCCGCCGCTTGGTGGCTTCAGTGCGATCGCGTCGGCCGTGGGCCTGCCCCTTGACATCGGTCATCCTCCGGCTACGATAGCACGAGGCAAAGACTAGAGCATGACTCTAGACTAGATCATGACAAAGGGCGTCCCATGCCGTTCCTGGTCCTCGTCTTCCTCCACGTGGCGACAGCGTTCGCCGTCATCGCGATCCACTCGGGCTCCATGGCGCTGGTGGTCGCCGCGATCTGGGCGAGGGAGGACAGCACCGCGGCGGCCATCGCCCAGCTCTACGGGCGGGTCGGCCGCGTCGTGCCGCCACTCGGCCTGCTGGCCGCGGCGTTCGGGCTGCTGGCCGCCGCGGCGGGCTCGTACAACCTTGCCGCGCCATGGCTGCTCATCGCCTACGGATTGTTCGTGGCGATGATCGCGTTCGGCGGCAGGGTCAGCGTCCCGGCGATGGCGAGCGTGGCGGGCGGTAGGGGCGGCGTTCCGACAGACCGAGCCGACGTTCGGTCGCGACTTGTGGCCATCGTCGCGGTCGACACCCTGATCGTCGTCCTCATCATCGCCGACATGGTCTTGAAGCCGTTCTCCTGACAGGAGGTGCTCACCGATGGCACGACTGGTCGCGGCATCGACGACAGGCGACAGGATTGGGCTCGCACGGCGCGCCTGGGTTGTCTGGGCCGGCATCAGCGTGCTCTTCGTACTCTTTGGGCTCGACGATCTCCGCCAGGGCGGCGCGTCGTACGCGGGCGGCGAACGGGTGCTGTTCGAGGGCATCACAGGGACGACCTGGGATGCCCTGCAGGCGTCCCAGCCGGCCGTCGCGGGCATGATCGAAACCCTCGTACGGATGGGCGGGATCGACCTCGCGATCCTCGGACTCCTGAGCCTCACGATCGCGCTCACGGGACTCCGCCGCGGCGAGCGGTGGGCCTGGCGCGCGATGTGGGCGTTGCCACTCTGGCTCACCGCGCAGCTGGTGGTACTCCTCCTCGCCGACAAGGTGCCCGGCGCCGGCGTCCCCGTACCTGTCATCTCCGGGACATTCCTCCTGGTTGTGACCGTCCCCACGCTGGTGCTGACGTGCCGCGCATACAGCAGCTGACCCTGCACGGAAGAGCGCTGCCGGACGGCGCGGCGCTTGCCGCTCGGCGTCACCGCCACAGCCGAGGAGCAGCAGTCTCCCTATCCACGAGCCGAGTCGCCGGGCATCGCCACAAGACCGGACTGGAGAAGCCGAGCTCGGACCCAGCAACGAGGACCGCGGTGACGACCCTCACCTCGCGGTCCGTGGCGCGCTCGGCGGGGCGGGAACGCCGGCGGGTCATGCGGTCCGCAACCAGTAGACGGGCTCCGGAGGCTCGGAGAGGCGCATGGTGATCGGAAGGTCGGTGGTCGCGGGGCTATCCCTCGCGCCCCGACCAGGCTGACCTTCTATCACGTGGACGACGCCAGGCCCTGACTATGTAGCATGGGCAGGTGGCGACTCAGCGGATGGACAACGTTCTCATCGTGGTCGACGACCTTGACGCTGCCATCGCGTTCTTCACCGATCTTGGTCTCGAGCTCGAGGGCCGAGCAACCGTGGAGGGACAGTCGGTCGACCGCCTCGTCGGGCTCGTTGGCGTCAGAAGCGAGATCGCAATGATGCGGACCGCGGATGGCCATGGGATCGAGCTGGACAAGTTCCACGCGCCTCCAGCCGTCAGGGCGGAGCCGGTCAACACGCCGGTCAACACGCTCGGCATCCGTCGCATCATGTTCGCCGTCGACGACATCGACGACGTGCTTTCGCGACTGCGCACCCACGGTGCAGAGCTCGTCGGCGAGGTCGTGCAGTACGAGGACAGGCACCGACTCTGCTACGTCCGCGGTCCCGAGGGCATCATGGTCGCACTGGCCCAATCGCTCAGCTGACCTCGGTTGGTCGGCCTCCGCCAACCGACCGACTGGCACCGCGCCCACCTGTGCCGGAGCCGCGCGACTTCCGCAGTTCCCCCTTGACCAACGGAGGCCGAGCGCTACGGCCGCCCACCTCGACGAATACCCCGGCTTGATGCGCCAGCCAATCCCGACTGCTGTGTGGGCCGATCTTCGCGACACGGGGTTGATCCAGTAACGCGGTGGTCGAGGTTCGTCCTCGCGGTGCGCCGGGAGTAGCGTCGATCGCCACATCGGACGTCGACAGCCGATCCTCTTCCTCAGGACACCGTCAGCGTCCCGCGCATCAGGTCTTCATGACCGGGGATGCGGCAGTGGAACTCGTAGGTTCCAGGCTTCGGCGACGTCAGTTCGAGCAGTTTCTCGCTGCGCGGGCCCACCTTCACGTCGATGTTGAGTGCATTGATCGTGAAGGTATGGATCATCGTGTCGTCGTTGATAAAGACAAACTTCGTCGTGCCATCGGCCGATGCCATCAGCGTGGCCTTGTCGTACTTCAATCCGTGGGCGGTGATCTGTATCGCCCCTTCCTTGTCGACCTCCGAAACACCGTGGACGTTGGCGACCGTCAGAGCGGCGGACATGATCGACAGGACTGCCACGAGTCCAACGACGCCTTTGACCGCCCGGGTCACATTGGCGGGGCCGCTTCTGCTGGTGCGACGCCGAACGTGCTGGACCAGGCCCGCGGAACTGCCACCGAGGACGAAGACGGCCGCCGCAAGGCCAATGACGGGCCGGTAGGCGAAGTCGAAGAACGAGTCCGGAGAGGAGAGATTGTCGCCGAGTCCGTCGATCGCGAACAGGATCCCCACGAGTCCACCCAGGACGCCGACGATGAGACCCCAGGGACGCACGAAGTAGATGACCGCACCGATCGCCCCGACAATGCCGCCGACAATGACAGGGTATGCCCAATCGGAAGGCTCGAGGATCAGGTTCACGACGAGGATCACCGCCTCGATCGAGAGGTACATCGCGATACCCAGGAGCGCGATTCGGGTGTAATACGGCGTTTCGTCTAGCCTCCGCATTGTTTGATCCTCCCTCGAGAAGGTGGGTTGCGGGTTCTCCGCCGGATGTCACGAGCATCGCGACTCATCGTCCGGGAATCGTTACGCGCGACATCCTCTCGGAGCCCGCGGAGTGTTGGTTGGCGACCGTGCCATCCTTGGACGCGTGACTGATCCCCGCGGAGCCGACGAGACGCGCATTGACCGCTGGCTGTGCGCGGTGCGCCTCGTGAAGACGCGCCCGGTTGCGACGCGCCTGTGCGAGGCCGGCCACGTCCGCGTGAACGGACTGTCGGCGAAGCCGTCGACGAAGGTTCGCGCGGGTGACCGGGTGGAGGCCTTCATCGCGGATCGCGAGCGCGTCGTCGAGGTCGTGCAGCCGATCGAGTCGCGCGTCGGCGCCCCAGTCGCCGCGACCTGCTACGTGGATCACAGCCCACCGCCGGTGGTCCGAGAGGTCCGGCCGGGGATCATGGCCGTCCGCGGGGAGGGCCGCCCGAGCAAGCGTCTCCGACGCGAGCTCGAGCGCCTGCGCCGGGCTGCCGACCCCTGAGCGCCCCGGCGGGACAAGGTCGGCACCTGCAGCCACGCATTCGAAGCCCGGTTGGCGACATTGGGCGATGATGGTGACGTGAGTGATCCACGCCTGGGAGCGAATCGCAGTCGGCGACGTCGGCCCGCCGGCACTGTCGGTCGATCACCTGACCAAGCGCTTCGGCAGCCGGACGGCCTTCGAGGACGTCTCATTCGCCGTTGGACGCGGCGAGGTGTTCGGTTTCCTGGGACCGAACGGTGCCGGCAAGACGACGACCGTCCGGACGCTCGGGACGCTGCTCGCTCCGACCTCCGGATCGGCGACGGTCGCCGGTCTCCCACTCACACCCGAGAACGGCGTGGACATCAGGCGGCGGATCTCGGTGATGCCCGAGTCGCCCGGTCTGTATCTCCGGCTCAGCGTCGAAGAGAACCTCGCCTGCTTCGCGGACCTGTACGAAGTGGCCACGCCCCGAGATCGCATCGAGCGCGCATTGGCGGCGGTCAACCTCACCGACCGCGCCGGGGATGCGTGTGCGACCCTGTCGAAGGGACTTCGCCAGCGCGTCGCCCTCGCGCGGGCGCTCCTGAGCGATCCCGAGGTGCTGTTCCTCGACGAGCCGACCGCGGGCCTCGACCCGGTCGCGGTGCGGGAGGTCCACGAGCTGATCGACGGCCTCCGCCGCAGCGGCGTCACCGTGTTCCTGACGACGCACCGTCTCGAGGAGGCGGAGCGGCTGTGCGATCGGGTGGCCATCCTGAACACGACGCTGCGGGCGATCGGCCGACCCGACCAGCTGCGCGAGCAGCTGTTCAGCCGATCGATCACGGTGAAGACGCTGGCACCGCTGTCCGAGCCGGGCCGCGTCTTCGGTGGGGTCGCCGGCGTCACGAGCTGGCGCGAGGACGGAGCCGGCACCTATGTCCTCGCAGTCGCGGACGTTGCTGTCGCGGCGCCGGCCGCGACCCGGGCGCTCGTGTCCGCCGGCGCCGACGTGCTCGCGATCGGCGAGGCGCGCCAGTCGCTCGAGGACGTCTACCTCGAGCTGATCGATGCAGATTCGGAAGCGACGGCCCGATGAACCTGAGCGCCCGGCGGATCGGCGCCATCGTCCGGAAGGAGCTGCGCGAGTACCGGCGGAATCGCTCGATCGTGTCGGGCATGGCGATCCTGCCGGTCGTGTTCTCGATCCAGCCGCTCATCGCCGTGCTGCGGTTCTCGACCAGCGCATCCGGCGCGCTGTCCCACGAGCACACGCTGCTGTACATGCTCGGCATCCCGACGCTCGTGCCGGCGTTCGTGGCCGCGTACGCCGTGGCCGGCGAGCGGCAGCAGGGCACGCTCGAGCCCGCGCTCACGACACCGATCCGCCGCGAGGAGTTCCTGCTGGGCAAGGCGATCGCGGCCCTCATCCCGTCGCTCGTGCTCGCGTACGCCGTGTTCGCCCTGTTCGCGCTGGTCGTCGTCGTCTTCGCGCAGCCGAACGTTGCCGCGGCGGTGTTCCAGGGGCCGGACCTTCTCGTCCAGGTGGTGTTCACCCCGCTCCTGGCGGTCTGGACGATCTGGGTCGCGCTGGCGATCTCCAGCCGGGCAAGCGATGTCCGCGTTGCTCAGCAGGTCGCGATGCTGGCGAGCCTGCCGCCGGTCTTCCTGACCGTGCTCATCGCGCTCGACGTGATCGCACCGACGGTGCAGCTCGGGGTCGTGCTGGGAGTCGTCCTCCTGGTCCTCGATGTTCTCGGCTGGCGCGTGACGGCCCAGCTCTTCGATCGCGAGCGCCTGCTCACCAGCACGAGCTGAGTCCGGAGCACCGCCGAACCGAGAACAAGCCCCCGGGCACGAGCCTCGTTGCCTCGCCTCGAGGGGTGATGGATCATGCCCGCGACATGGTGTCATCCATCATTGGCAGGGATGCCGAGCTCGCCACACTTCGCGCGTTCATCGCGGAGTCAGCGGAGCGGCCGGCCGCGCTGGTCCTGGAAGGCGAACCTGGCATCGGGAAGTCGACGCTCTGGCTCGCAGCCGTTGAAGACGCGCGTTCCAGGGGATTGACGGTCCTGGTTTCCAGGCCCTCGCAAGCCGAACGTGGCCTCGGCTATGCGGCGCTCGGGGATCTGCTCGAGCCCGTCGTCGACAGGGTCCGGATGTCGCTATCCCCACCGCGACGGCGGGCCCTCGAGGTCGCGCTGCTCCGGGAGGAGGCGTCGGGCGATCCGATCGATCGTCGGACGCTTGCGGTCGCGGTGCGGGATGTGCTGAATCTGCTGAGCCAACGCGGACCGGTCGTGATCGCGGTCGATGATGTCCAGTGGCTCGATGCGTCCTCGTCTCAGGCGCTCGCGTTTGCCCTGCGCCGCCTCCCCACGAGCCCGGTCAGCCTGCTCCTCGCGAGGCGAATCGAGGCGGGCGAGCCGCTGTCGGAGCTCGAACGATGGTCGGGGCCAAACCGCGTCCCTCACCTGCCCGTCGGTCCGCTGAGCCTGGGTGCGCTTCATCGGCTCATGCGCGATCGCCTGGGGGTGACGTTCCCGCGCCAGACCTTGCTCCGCATCTTCGAGCGCTCCGGCGGTAATCCGTTTCTGGCCCTGGAGATCGTCCGCGCTCTGCCCCCGCAGGTCGACCCGCTCCAGCCGCTGCCGGTCCCCGAGTCGGTGGAGGAGCTGGTTGGGGCCAGGCTCGGGGCCCTCCCCATGGCGACGCGCAGGGCACTCGCGCTGGTTGCCGCCGTTGGAACGCCATCAGACGCGTTGCTGCTGCGCGCCGGCGTTGCCACCGAGGCGATCGATGTTGCGGTCACGGCGCACGTCGTCGAACGCGAGAACGGGTTGATCCGCTTCACCCATCCGCTGCTGTCGTCGATTCTCTACGCCGAGCTGGGCGACGAGGAGCGGCGCGGCGTTCACGCGCACCTCGCCGAGATCGTCGATGACGCCGTCCTGCACGCCCGTCATCTGGCCCTCGCGACGAATGACGCCAACGAGGAGGTTGCGCGCCAGCTCGACGCCGCCGCCGCGGTGGCGACAGAACGTATCGCGCCGGCAGTCACCGCGGAGCTCGCGGAGCAGGCCGTGCGGCTCACGCCTGGCAGGTCGGTCGGCGAACGGCGCCGTCGAATGCTCGCGGCCGCGCGAGCTCACCTCGCCGCCGGCGAGTGGACCCGCGCCCGCACCATCGCGACCGACCTCCTGGCGGAGACGACGCGCGGGACGCTCCGGGCCGAATGCCTCCTCCTGCTCGCCGAGTTCGAGCATGACGACCTCGCTGTCCCGGTCCTCGAGGAGGCGCTCCATCACGTGGCGTCGGACCGGCACATCGAGGCGCTCATCCGTATCCGGCTCGGGTGGGCGCGGCGCTTCAGGAACGGCTTCGCGTCTGCCATTGGAGACATGCGGGTGGGGCTGGCACTTGCCGACGAGATCCGCGACGACGCCCTGAGCTTCGATGCGCTCGAGCGCCTCCACGCGCTGGCGAGCCAGGTCGGTGATGCCGCGGCGCCCGAGTACGCGGAACGCGCGAACAGGATCGCCACCGCCACCGGAGACGAGCTCCTGTTGCGTGACGCGACTCTCATTTCGGCGGAGAGCTTTATGACGACCGAGGAGGCCAGCTCGCGGTGCACGAGGCTCGAGGACCTGTACCGAGCGTGGCATGAGCGCGACGAGCTGTTTGGCGCCCAGGTGCTCTGGGAGCTGTCGTGGGTCGAGCTTTGGAGCGGGCGCTTGATGCTGGCGGCCGACCACGCCGCCCAGGCCAACGACGTCAGCAGCCAATACGGGGTCGAGAAGAACCAGGACTACATCCCGATCGCGTGGATCGCGGCCCGTCGTGGTGATCTGCACCTCGCCGAGGAAGCCGCGACCCGAGGGCTGGAGCTGTGTGACGAGCAGATCGGTTTCCATCCACCGCTGCTGGCGGCGGTGCCCGGGCTCGTCGCGCTGGCCCGAGGCGATCCAGAGACAGCATCCGCACAACTGGGAGAGGCGGACCGCCAGGCGCGTGTCCTGGGGTGGAGTGCACCCAACGCGCGCCCCTGGACCCCGGACTTCGTGGAGGCACTGCTCCAGCTCGACCGGATCGACGAGGCCGAGCGGGTGATCGACGACTGGGAAGGGGATGCCATTCGCCTCGGCCGCAACACCGTCCTCGCGACGGTGGGCCTCTGTCGCGGCTTCCTCGCCGCCGCCCGAGGAGACCTGGGCACCGCGTGCGCGCTCCTCGAGACGGCCGTCGACCGGCACGCGGAGGCGGGCGACCCGTTCCATCGTGCACGCGCCCTGCTTGCCCTGGGGAGCGCACGGCGCCGCGCTCGACAGAAGCGATCGGCTCGGGCCGCACTGGACGCTGCGATCGCCGGGTTCGCGGAGATGGGTGCGGCGGGCTGGAGCGCCATCGCGCAGGAGGAGCTCGCCCGAATCGGAGGGCGTACACGGATCGAGGGGCTGAGCGCTTCGGAGCTGCGCGTCGCGGGTCTCGTTGCGGAGGGCCGTACCAACCGGGAGATCGCGTCGGCGTTGTTCCTCACCGAGCACACCGTGGCGAGCCACCTCCATCGCATCTACTCGAAGCTCGGCGTCCGATCCCGTACCGAGCTCGCCTACCGTTTCTCTGGCGGAGCTGCCGCTCGCACCGACCCGCACGCCGAGCGGAGCAACTTTCAACCATCCTGAGGTTTCCTCGGCCCTCGGCCGTGCCTACGGTGTCGTCGTGCCGACCTTCATCGTCGAGACGTTTCTTTCTCGGGGCGCTGCGGCCGAGCGCCTGGTCCAGGAACGTCGGGCGAAGTCGGCCGCCGCGCGGCTGACGCGAGCGGGAACGCGCGTCTCCTTCAGCGGATCCATCCACGTTCCCGACGACGAGATCTGCTTCTTCCAATTCGAGGCCGCCTCGGGTCGCGACGCAACGCAGGCGGCGCAGGAAGCCGGGCTCGAGCCGATACGGGTCGTCGAGGCTGTCTCGTCGACATGAGCTCGGCGTTCCGGGTCATGACAGACCCGACCCACGCGACCGGGTCGGGACATGCGTAAGGAGAACGAATGATGCGACGGGTATCTCTTCTGGTGGCGGCCGCTGCGATGGCGGCGGCTCTGGCCTTCCCGACTGCGGTGAGCGCCCACAACCGTGCCCTCGTCTGGCTGCCGAACGGTGGCTGCGTCCAGGTCGGCTCCCTCAAGTCCGTGTGGGTGCCCGGCAAGGATGCGTACCAGGATCTCGATCCGCAGGACGGCCCGTACCCGAACGACGAGTACGGGACCAGCTTCGCCGCGGGGCAGGGCAGCTCGGCGCTCGAGAAGGGCGCCTGCCCGGTTTCGATCAACGGCCGCTAGGACTGCGGTCGATCCGTGGCCCTGTCGGCCGGAGGACCGTTGGCCGCGGCGTCAAGCAGCGGCGATCCGCGTTCCGAGGGGAGTGTGAGCTCCCCTCGGACGCTGGTCACGAAAGGGCGGTCCGCGCCCGGCCGCCTCGGGGCACCAGCGGCGGATTTGTTCCACTCCACGTGTCGCGAGGCATGTCCGCCAGGACGCTCTCCCACCTCTGGGGCACCGGGGAGCGGGCCGTCCGGCGCCCGGGACATGGAGGACGATGCCATTGCGGTGTCCAGGCAGGGCTACCGGGTCGTGGCCTCCGGCGAGTACGGCATTCCCGTGCTCGGCATCACCCATTTCAAGGTGACCTACCAGCTGGTGGGCGAGGGGTGAAATCGTCGTCTTGACTCCCCTCGCCCCGACCAGAGCGTCGGTTCTAATCTCAATCCTGGACAGCCGCGTATGACGGTCCGTCATGACTCGGTGGTCCGGTGGCGGGAGACTCGGGTGCCGCCGGCCGGCGACCGATCGGTCGCGCGGTGAGCGCGGTGCCGATGTCCGGATCGCCGCCTCGATGTCGGTCGCAGCCACGCCGGCTTGACATGCCCCTTCGGAACCGTCTCGGACGCCTGGCACGGCTCACAACCATGCCCGAGACACGCGGCCTCATCGTCGCGACCATCCGCTCGACGACCCTCCGCACGATCGCGCGCCGCACTGTCGAGGATCGAGCCGGCCTGCGTCGAGACCTGGCCAATCCGGCGAACGTTCGGCATCTGGCTCGCAGAGCCATCAGGCACCCGGCCGTCACCGAGCTCGCGAATGCCGGCCTTGTCTTCCTGCCCGGTCGATACCTTCCGCTTGGCTGGGCGGCTTCGTGGGCGATGCGCCGGTTGCTCCGCCGATACCTCGATCCACCGGTCGAGGTGCGCGAGGGCACCCCGATCGAGGCCGGCCCGCCACCGATGATCGTGACACCCGAGGGGTCGGAGACCGAGCGGGGACAGGAGGGCCCAGGATGATCAAGATCTGGAGCGAGCTGCCGGTCGCACGGATGAAGGAACAGGTCGCGGACGTCGCCACGCTCGTGTGGACAGTGTTCTGGGGGTCCCTCACCTGGCGACTGTTCCAGTTCCTGGCCAGCTTCGCCGAGGCCGGGCGCAACATCCGCGACGGTGGCCGGACCATGGTCCAGAGCGGGCGCGACCTGGGCGACTCGCTGGCCGGCCTGCCGCTCGTTGGCTCGCAGGTCCGCGACATCGCTCGTGACGCGTTCGGCGGCGCCGGCAGGCCGCTGTCCGACTTCGGCACGCAGCTGGAGCAGTTCATCTTCGTCGTCGCGTTCGTGCTCGCCCTGATGCTCGCGCTCGTGACGCTGGAACCCTGGCTCGTCCGTTACGTCCCCTGGCGATGGGAGCGGCTGCGGCATGTCCGGGCCGGCCACCGTGCCATCCGTACGGCTCCCCACCTCTCCGACGCTTCCATTGAGCGGGTGCTCGCGCTGCGGGCGGTCACCCGGCTCGACTACTCGACCCTGCTCGAGTACACCCCGGATCCGCTCGGCGACTGGGCCGGCGGACGCCACGACCGGCTCGCCCGGGCGGAGCTCGCCAGCGTGGGGCTACGGCCGTGACAGCGATCCTGGCGCCTGGCGTCCTCGATCCACGCAGGGGAGTGCGGCACCTGAGCCAGGGGCTCATCGCCTACGGAATTGTCGGGCTTGTCGTGGCAATGATCGGGTTCGGAGCGATGGTCTGGGTGAACGGTCGGATCAGCACCCTCCGCGCGGACGCCGAGGCGAGCGTTGCCCGGGCGGCGACCACGATCGAGCTCGCCGCGACGGTGCTCCGCGGGGCGTCGACGACCGCCCAATCCTTCAGCGGGACCGCTGATCAGGCAAGTCAGGCCGTGTCGGCCGCGGTCGTCACGGTCTCCGAGGCGCGGTCGGACCTGTCTGCCCTCGAGGCGCAGCTCCGGTCGGTGAGCGTCCTCGGGGCGACGCCGCTGGCGTCGTCGGCGGACGCGGTCGGGCGGATCACCGCGAGCATGGACGGCCTCGAGTCGCAGATCCCCGTCGTCGCTGACAGTCTCACGGGGAACCGGGACGCGCTGGCCCGCAACGCGGCCGCGCTCAGTGATCTCGCCGATAGCACCGCGGCGCTCGCCGCACGTCTTGGGTCCGGTGACGGCGAGGACTCAATCGGCGACGTCCAGCAGGTCATCGCCATCACGCTGCTCATGTTCGCGGCATGGTCGTGCGTGCCTGCAGTCGGGGCGCTCGGTCTGGGCGCGTGGCTTCGGGGCGAGCTTGCCAGATCGTTCAGCCATCCAGGCTGAGGGCCGCAGTGTCTCGGTCCCGCAAGGCGATGTCATGAAGGCGCGTCATCCTGGGCACGGATCCTGCGAGTCCAGCGTCGCTACGGCATGGAGTGATGCGCTGCCTTGACTCTGAGCATGGCCGCATCGGCACGCTCGGTCAGCACATCTGCGGTGTCACCTGGCTCGAGCTCCGCGAGGCCGACGCTGATCCCGACCCCGGCGTCCGCCTGGATCGCGATGCCGATCGCGTCGAACCGGCGCCCCGCCTCGGCAAGGTCCGTGCCGCCAAGTCCGCACACGAACTCGTCGCCGCTGTAGCGGATGATCGGATCGAACGAGCGCAGCCGTGCCCGCATCGCGCGCACCGCGGATTGCAGCACGCGATCGCCCGCGGCGTGGCCGTCGCGATCGTTGACCACCTTCAGGTCGTCGACGTCGACGAAGGCCACGACAAACGGCCTGCCCGATCGTCGCACCCGCTCGATCTCGTGGGTGATCGCCAGGCGACCCATCTCGCGCCGGTATGCGCCGGTCAGCTCGTCGAGGTGGGCAGCCTTGAGCTCCGCCTCGAGCCGGTCCCGTTCGCGAGCTCCCTTGGACCGGTCGGAGGCGGCCCGAGCGCGATCTTCCGCAGCCCGGACGCGATCCACCGCGGCCTGGGCTCGCAGCTCGTCGAGCTCGTGCAGCAGGTGTGCCTCGCGTTGACTCGAGGGCAGCGTCAGGTCGGCCGCGTGCGCGTCCCGTCCCCGGCCTCCCTCGTCCCGGATCTCCGCCATCCGGTCCCGGTCGGTCGCCGCCTGGTCCCGGGCGCGCGCGGTCGCCTGGCGGCGGATCCGGTTGCCGAGGCGCTCGAACGACGCATGTTCCCGGTTCTCCCGAGAGCTTTCGTAGGCCTGCTCGTCAGCGGGGGCCAGGTCGCCATGCCCTGCGCGGTCCTTATCCGCCGCGGCCTGATCCAGGTCCGATGCTTGCTGGTCGCGGTCGGCGCCGGTCTGGTCTTGATCCGATGAGGTCTGGTCGGTGTCGGAGGACACCTGATCAGCGTCGGACGCCGTCTGATCGGCATCGGCGATCATCTGGTCGGCGCTCGACGCCTTGCGAACGTCTGAAATGGCGTTCCTGACCTCGGCGCTCGTGGCCTCGGGCGGCGCCAGCCCGAACGTCGGTTGCGCTCCGTTCTTCTTCGCCATGTTCGGCACCTCACACGCGCAGAGATGACCGGCACGCCGGTCGCACCCCGGAACAGCTCGACACGCCCGTCCTCGTCAGTCTGCCCCCGAGTCCGCATGGCTTCATGACGAGCGGTCATGGCCCGCGGGGGTGCAGCCCCAACGAGCTGGGTAAGCGGGGCCTGGCGCGACCCTTTCGCCGATCGAGCCGGCCGCTCAGTCGCGATTCCGAGTGAGGCGGGCGGTGGCCAGGACATCGCCACTCCGGAGCTCCAGCGGAGATCGGGTTGGTGTGCCGACCTCCGCGACGTGGGTCGGCGCCGGGTCGGTGGCAACCGCGATGCAGCCCTAGGAAGCGGCCACGACGTGCAGGTCCACGTTGGGCAGGCGCTTTGCGATGCGGTCCGGCATCGATCCATGGGTCGCGCGCTCGAGCGGGCCTGCCGGCGTGGACGGCAGGAACAGGTGGGTCGCCCCCATCTGCTCCGCCGCCTCGACGATGGCCACGAAGTCGGCGTCCGAGCGCAGCCGCGTGATGCGTGCTTCGAGGTCGATTGCGACGCCGATCATCTCCCGCAGGCTGCGTGCTCGTTCATTCGGCCACGTATCCACGGCCTCGGGTCCGGGCACGAGCGCGATCAGCGTTCCCTGCACGGAGCCGGCGACGCGCGCGGCGCGCCGGAGGGCTCGGCCGGCTGCAGGTGAGCCGTCGACGACGACGAGCACGCGCTCGCACACGAGCGGCAGCGTTCCCTGGTTGACGTCCCCGAGGTCGTCCTCGACGCGGCGCGCGACCACGCGCAGGGCGAGCTCCCGGAGCGCGGTCAGGTTGGCCTCGGTGAAGAACCGCTCGAGCGCAATCCGCGTCCGCTCGGCCGGATAGACGTTGCCGTGGCGCATTCGCTGCCGCAGGGCGTGCGGGCTCATGTCGACCAGCTCGATCTCGTCCGCGCCGACCAGGACGTCGTCGGGGATCCGCTCGTTGACCGGCGCTCCGGTGATGGTGGCAACGGCGTCGGCGAGCGACTCCAGGTGCTGGACGTTCATCGTCGACACCACGTGGATCCCCGCATCCTGGATCGCTGCCACGTCCTCCCATCGCTTCGTGCGCGCGGAACCGGGCACGTTCGTGTGGGCGAGCTCGTCGATCAGGGCGACGGTCGGGCGACGCTCGATGACCGCGTCGGGATCAAGCTCCTCGACCGTGATCCCGCGATGGGTGACCGAGCGCCGCGGGACGAGCTCGAGGCCGTCGAGGAGCGCGATCGTGAGCGGACGACCATGCGGCTCGACGAAACCGACGACGACGTCGGTTCCGCGCGCTGCCCGGCGGTGGCCCTCCTCGAGCATCCGGTACGTCTTGCCCACCCCGGGGGCCATGCCCAGGTAGAGGCGCAGTCGCCCACGACCGCCACCCGACTCCGACCGGTACCGCTTGAGCAGCTCGTCGGCAGACGGGCGCTCGTCGAACGCATCGCGCTCCGTGGTGGTCATTGGAGGAGCCCGTCGAGGTCGAGGTTCAGCTCGAGCACATGCACCCGCGGCTGGCCAAGGAACCCGAGCAGCGGCCCGTCGGTGTGGCGAGCCACCGCAGCCTCGATCGCCGACGGGTCAACACCCCGTGCCGCGGCCACGCGGGCCACCTGGTACGCCGCGGCCTCGGGGCTGATGTCCGGATCGAGCCCCGATGCCGACGCGGTCACCAGGTCGACCGGCACCGGTGCACCGCCGTTCGCCGCGCGCAGGCGGTCGACCTCGGCCGCGATCCGGTCGATCAGCGCGCGGCTGGTCGGCCCGAGGTTCGATCCGCCGGAGGCCATCCCGTCGTAGCCGTCGCCGGCCGCCGACGGCCGGCCCCAGAAGTAGCGTGGCTCCGCGAACGCCTGCCCGATCAACGCCGATCCCACCGTCCGTCCGTTGACGACGATCATCGACCCGTTCGCCTGCGAGGGGAAGGCCAACTGCGCGACGGCGGTCACCGCCGCCGGGTAGGCGATGCCGGTGACGATCGTCATCCCGATCAAGAGTGCCAGCGCGGGCCGGACGTAGTGCGCAAGGATCCCAGTCATCATCGCCTCACACGAGCCCCGCCGCGGTCACCACGATGTCGATCAGCTTGATCCCGGCGAACGGGACCAGGATCCCGCCGAGGCCATACACGAGCAGGTTGTGCCGGAGCAGCACGCTGGCCGGGGCGGCCCGGAAGGCGACCCCGCGGAGCGCCAGCGGGATGAGCGCGACGATCACAAGGGCGTTGAAGATGACCGCGGACAGGATCGCGCTCTCCGGGCTGGCGAGGTTCATCACGTCGAGCGCGCCGAGCGGCGGATAGACGCCCGCGAACAGGGCAGGCAGGATCGCGAAGTACTTGGCGACATCGTTCGCGATCGAGAACGTCGTGATCGAGCCTCGCGTGATCAGGAGCTGCTTGCCGATCGCGATGACCTCCAGCAGCTTGGTGGGATCCGAGTCGAGGTCGACCATGTTGGCCGCCTCCTTGCTCGCCGACGTGCCGCTGTTCATGGCGAGGCCGACATCCGCCTGGGCGAGGGCGGGGGCGTCGTTGGTGCCGTCCCCGGTCATCGCGACGAGATGCCCGTTGGCCTGCTCGCCGCGGATGAATGCGATCTTGTCCTCGGGGCGGGCCTCGGCGACGAAGTCGTCAACCCCTGCCTCGCGCGCGATCGTCGAGGCGGTCAGCCGGTTGTCGCCGGTGATCATCACCGTCCGCACGCCCATCCGCCGGAACTCCGCGAACCGGGCCGCAAGGCCGGGCTTCACGGTGTCCTTGAGCTCGATCAGGCCGATCGGCCGATCGTCGGCTCGCAGCGCGAGGGGCGTCGCCCCGCGCGAGGCGATCGCGTCCGATTCGACAGCGAGCTCGAGCGGCAGACCTCCGTGGAGGTCGGCCGCGATCGCATCGACGGCGCCCTTGAGGACGACGCTGCCGCCATCGATGACCACGCCGCTGGTGCGCGTCTCAGCGCGAAAATCCCGCTGCTCGGCGATCCGCGCGGCCAGCGATCGGACCCAATCCTCGTCGCCCTCCCCACCCGGGAGGCCCAGCTCGGCGAGCCGTTGGCGGGCGAGCGCCACGATCGAGCGGCCTTCCGGGGTCTCGTCTCGCAGCGATGACACCAGCGCGAGCTCGAGCACCTCGGGTTCCCCGACGCCCGGCGCCGGGAGGATCGACGACGCAAGCCGGTTGCCGTACGTGATCGTGCCCGTCTTGTCGAGCAGGATGACATCGATGTCGCCTGCCGCCTCGACAGCCCGGCCGCTCATCGCGAGCACGTTGAACCGGGCCACCCGGTCCATGCCCGCGATCCCGATCGCGGACAGCAGGCCGCCGATGGTGGTCGGGATCAGGCACACCAGGAGCGCGGCCAACGCGACGACGCCGACGGTCGTTCCCGCGTAGGCCGCGAACCAGCGCAGGGTGACCGTCGCGAGCAGGAAGATGAGCGTGAGCCCGGCGAGCAGGATCGAGAGGGCGAGCTCGTTCGGGGTCTTCTGGCGCTGCGCACCCTCGACGAGGCCGATCATCCGGTCCAGGAAGGTCTCGCCCGGGTTGGCCGTGATGCGGATGACGAGCTCGTCTGACACCACGGTCGTGCCACCGGTCACGCTCGAGCGGATGTCCGTCCCGGGCTCCTTGAGGACCGGCGCGGACTCGCCGGTGATCGCGGCCTCGTTGACGTAGGCGACGCCCTCGATCACGTCGCCGTCGGACGGGATCGTCTCGCCCTCGCGCACGACCACCACGTCGCCGGCACGGAGCTCTGCGCTCCCGACGTCCTGGAGCGTGCCCGCGTCGCCGCGTCGGTGGGCGATGGTGACCGAACGCGTCCGGCGCAGCGTCGCCGCCTGCGCCCGCCCGCGCGCCTCGGCGATCGCCTCGGCATACGTCGCGAAGGCGACGGTGAACCACAGCCAGGCCGCGACCTGCACGTCGAACGAGAGCCCGGTGCTCGAGCCGACGTCGCTCCCGGCGAGGCGCAGCGCGACGTCGACGGTCACCAGCGCGGCCGTCAGCTCCACCACGAACATGACCGGGTTGTGCGCGAGCAGCCGCGGGTCGAGCTTCCTGAGGGCCTGGGGGAGCGCGGCTCGGAGGAGCGCAGGATCGAGGATCCCGCGGCTGCGCGGCGGCTCGGGCCCGGGCTTCCGGCCGCCGAGCTGCACGAAGCGCTGGAAGCGACGCGTGCCGCGCGCCGTGTCGAGGCTCATGGGAACACGTTCCCGGCCTGCTGGAGCAGCTGCTCCGCGATCGGACCGAGCGCCAGCGCCGGCAGGAAGTTGAGGGCACCGACGATCACGATCACCCCCACCAGGAGCACGACGAAGATCCCCCCGGTCGTGGGGAACGTCCCGGCGGTCGGTGCCAGGCGGCGCTTCGCGGCGAGCGAGCCGGCGATGGCAAGGATCGGGACGATCATCGCGAATCGGCCGACGAGCATCGCGACCGCGCCCGTGACGTTGTAGAACGCGGTGTCCCCGGTGAGACCCGCGAACGCCGAGCCGTTGTTGCCGACCTGGCTGGTGAACGCGTAGAGGATCTCGCTGAACCCGTGCGGTCCGGCGTTGAGCGGGCCGGCCCTGCCGGCGGCGGTCGCGGTCGCGAGGGCCGTGAACCCCAGGATCCCCGCCGACAGGACGAGCACCACGAGCATGCTCATGGTCATCTCGAACCGCTCGACCTTCTTGCCCAGGTATTCCGGGGTCCGGCCCACCATGAGCCCGGCGATGAACACGGTCAGCAGCGCGAACACGAGCATCCCGTACAGGCCGGCCCCGACCCCGCCGGGCGTGACCCCGCCCAGCAGGATCAGGAACAGGGGCACCATGCCGCCCAGCGGGGTCAGGCTGTCGTGCATCGCGTTGACTGCCCCGGTGCTGGTCGCGGTCGTGATCGCAGCCCACAGACCGCCGCCCGACGAGCCGAACCGAACCTCCTTGCCCTCCATGTTGCCCAGCACCTGGTCGATGCCGGCCGGGTACAGCGGGTTCGCACCGTGCTCGGCGAGGATCGCCGCGGTCGCCGCCACCACGAGCACCCCGGCCATCGCCGCGAAGATCGCCCAGCCCTGGCGGCGATCACCGGCCATCACCCCAAAGGTCGCCGTGAGCGAGAACGGGACGATGAGGATGAGGAGCTGCTCCAGGAAGTTCGTGACCGGCGTCGGGTTCTCGAATGGATGGGCGGAGTTCGCGTTGACGATCCCGCCGCCGTTCGTGCCCAGCTCCTTGATCGCCTCCTGGGATGCGATCGGGCCCAGGTAGATCGACTGGGCGTGACCATCGAGCCCGGTGACGGAGGCGGGGCCGGACCAGGTCTGCGGGACGCCCTGCGAGACCAGCACGATCGCGGCGACGAACGCGATCGGCAGCAGGACGTACAGCGTCGTCCGCGTGACATCCACCCAGAAGTTGCCGATCGTTGGTGACAACCGACGGGTGATGCCGCGGACCAGCGCGATCGCGATGGCAAGGCCGACGGCGGCCGAGGCGAAGTTCTGGACCGCGAGGCCCGCGGCCTGGGTGAGATGGGCCATGGTGGCCTCGCCCGCATAGTTCTGCCAGTTGGTGTTGGTCGTGAAGCTGACCGCGGTGTTGAGGGCAAGGTCAGGTGCGACGGCCGGGACGCCGGTCGGGTCGAGGGGCAGGCTGGCCTGGAGGCGTTGCTGGGCGTAGAGGACGAGGATCGAGACCAGGCTGAAGGCGAGCAGGGACCCGGCGTACGCCCGCCAGCCCTGCTCGTGCTCGGGCGCGATTCCGCCCAGCCGGTAGATGGCGCGCTCGACCGGCCCGAGGACCCGCTGGAGCGGGTGCGGTGCTCCCTCGAGCACGAGGGCGACATACCGTCCGAGGAACGGCGTGGTCGCTGTCACGAGCAGCATCAGCAGGGCCAGCGTGAGCCAGATCGGTGACAGGCATCGAACCGGGCTAGAAGCGCTCTGGTCGCAGGAGCGCGACGATGAGATACCCGCCGACGAGGACGGCGAGCACGACGCCGATGCCATCGATGAGCGTCATGGCTTGACCGCTTCGCACAGCCAGACGAGGGCGACCAGACCGACGAAGGCAAGCAGCACGATCGTGATCGCGCCGAGGTCGCTCATACCCGCGCCCCGATGAGCCGCTCGACCGTGGCAACCAGCGTCTCGAGCGCAAACGGCTTGGGCAGGTACCCGGCGATGTCATAGCCACGCAACCGCGCCGGGTTGACGCTGGTCGCCGTGACGACGACCACCACCGGCCGGCCGGCGTTGGCGAGCGCCTCTCCGCGCAGCAGCTCCCACCCCGTCGCGCCGGGCAGGTTGAGGTCGAGCAGGACGATCGCCGGACGAAGCCCGTCGCTGAGCTGGTCGATGGCGTCCTCGGCGGACGCGGCCTCGGCGACCCGGAACCCCCGCGACGCCAGGTGGCGGGCGAGGATCGCGCGCAGGCTGTCGTCGTCCTCGATCATCAGGACGTGGACCGGCCGTTCGGTCACGACTGCGTGGCCTCGACACGAATGCCCACCCGCCCGTCGTCCGGTGCCCACAGCGGCACGATCTGCACGCCGGCATCGGCGGCGAGCGAGCGTGCGGCATCGAGGATCGCCTCGCCCAGCCGGAGCCCGGCGACGGTGACCCGGGGGGCTCCACCGGATGCCACGAACAAAATCGCCTCCCGGACGAGCCGCAGCTCGCCGTCGAGCTGCTCCCGAAGGGCATCGTCGGACGCGGTCCTTGCTCCCATGCGCCAAGCGTCCGCCATACCGCCAAGAGGCGGACGGGGTCAGGGCTGTCCCGGGACCTGAAGACGGCCTGAAGGATCCGGCTCGTCGGCGTCGAGGACGCGGTACCCCACGCCGAGCTCGGTGACGATCCGCCGCCCCGCGCGGAGGTCCGGGTCGGCAGCGTTGAGCTTCCGGCGCAGAGCGCTCACGTGGACGTAGACATAGTCGTCCTCGCCCTGGTATGCCGTCCCCCACACCGCTCGCAGCAGTCGGCCCTTGGTGACGATCCGGCCGCGATGGGTGAGGAGCACCTTGAGCGTCTCGAACTCGCGTGGCGAAAGGTCGACCAGCCGATCGTCCACGCGGACCTCGTGCCGATCGATATCGAGGGTGATCGGACCTGCGCCCAGGCGTCCACCGGCATCACCGGCGGGTCCCAGGGCATGGCGAAGCGCGACACGGATGCGGGCATGCAGCTCGGCCACGCTGAATGGCTTCGTGACGTAGTCATCGGCACCGCGCTCGAGCGCCTCGACCTTCTCGCGGTCCTCGAACCGGCCCGACAGGATCACGATCGGCGTCGGCGCTTCGCGGCGGATGGAGTGGATGACCTGGAGGCCGTCGACGTCCGGCAGCCCGAGATCGAGGAGCACGAGATCGGGCCGGCGTGCGGCGAACCGCTCGAGTCCCGCGGTTGCCGTGTCCGCCTCCACGACCCGGTAGCCGCGCGAACGCAGCTCGCGACCGAGCACGAGACGGGTCGCCCGGTCATCCTCGATGACCAGGATCTCCGCGCCCGGGCCGCTCGTCCTGCCGCCACCGCCGGCGTGATCTCGTGCGCCCATCACGCTCCATCCGGACCAGTCGCGGGAGAGAGCGGGGCGGCCGGCAGGTCGATGTCGATCGCGAGGCCGCCGTCCCCGCCCGGTCGCGCCCCAACCCGGCCGCCCGTCGCCTCGATCAGGCCACGCACGACCGCGAGCCCGATGCCGAGCCCGCTTCGCGAGCCGGTGGGCGCACCGGGGCCCCGGTAGAACTTGTCGAACAGGCGCGGCAGGGCGGTTGCCGGCACGCCCGGACCGTCGTCCTCCACGGTCAGGCGCACGAACCCGTCGGGCAAGGGCCGCGCCGTCACCCGGATGTGGGCGCCCGGCTCCGTGTACTTGATCGCATTGTCGAGGACGTTCGCCAGTGCCGAATCGAGGAACACCGCGTCGACCAGCACCGGGAGGGGGTCGACGGCGACCTCGAGCGACCGCCCGTCCAGGCGTTGGCGCGCGCGGTCGAGCCCCTGCCCGAGCAGGTCATCGAGGTCGTCGGCGTCGCGTTCGGCGCGCAGCACGCCCGCCTCGATCCGGCTCAGGTTGAGCAGGTTCGCGACCAGCCGGTTGAGGTACTCCACCTCCCGCTCGATCGCCTGGGCGTTCGCATGGCGCTCGGCACCCGACAGGGTCGAATCCGTGTCCAGGCTGCCGGCCGCCGCGCGGATCACCGCGAGCGGTGTCCGGAAGTCGTGGGACACGGACTGGAGGAGCGACGACTTCAGTGCATCGCTCTGGCGTGCGATCTCGGCTGCGCGGGACTCCTGCTCGACCCGGTCCCGAGCCAACGCCTGGCCGATCTGGTCCGCCGCGCTGCCGAGCAGCCGTGTCTGCATCCGGTCCGGCTCGCCCAGCCCGCGGCCGCGGATCGCCCAGATTGAGCCCAGCGGCTGTCCGCTCGCCTCGATGCGGACACGATAGGTGTCGAGGCTGTCCGCGACCCGACCCGGCGGGCCTGGTCGATGGACGATCGCCCACCGGGCCGGCTCGTCGTCCGGCGTGCGCTGGAGGATCCGGACCCGGGTCGCAGGGGGACGCAAACCGTCCCGGTCCGTGTCGGCCACGACCCGTTCGGTGAGAGGCTCTGGGCCGAGCGCGATCCGCACGCGCAGCATGGCGGTCTCGTCGCGCAGCGCGGTCGCGATCCGCGCGAGCGCGACATCCGTCTCGGTGCGGGTCGCGAGCACGCGAGACATGGCGAACAAGGCGCGGGCCTCCCGCTCGCCCACGATGGCCGTCGTCGCGCGTGATCGTTGGAGCCCTGCAAGCTGGCCCACGACGATGCCGACGAAGAGGAGGACGACGACGCTCAGCAGCACGCCCGGATCCGCGATCAGCAACGTGTACAGGGGCTGGGTGAAGAAGTAGTTGTAGATGAGGGAGGCCGCGATCGCGGCCAGGATCGCCGCCGGGGTGCCTTCGACGAAGCCGCACACGACCACGGCCACCAGGTAGACGGGGGAGGCATTGGCCACGCCCAGGTCGTCCTGCAGGAACGCGACGGCCGCAGTTCCCGCGACGAGCGAGCCCACGACCCACAGGGCCGCGACGAGAAGCCGCCTCGTGCGTGCGTTCACCCGGTGATCGTAGGCCCGTATCCGCCTGTCGGGTGGGCCATTGTGCGGCCACAGGCGGATGCCGTCCCCCCCGCGGCCCTCAGCGGGAGGAGCACGTCGTTCCGGTTCCCGGGATCGACTGCGGCGGTCGTCCAGGCGGTCAACGTCGGCCGCTCGTCATCGCCGCGGTCAAGCTACGAACTGGCTCACCGAGCAACCGTGCAGGTTCTCGGGCACGGGAGACCGCTACGACCGGGCGAGGAACAGTCGCTTCTCCGTTGCGAGGTGGGGTGCCCACTCGAGGCGGTCTGCGTCCGCGAAGCGCAGGTAGGCGCGGAGGGCGTCGCACATCGCATCAACGAACCCTCCGGCGCGACGGGGCGCGAAGCCGTCCTCCCACCAGAGGTCGAGGACCTGGACGACGCCCTTGGATCGCTCGATGCGCGGTTCGATCCTTCCCACGAAGCGCTCACCGAAGAGGATCGGGAGCACGTAATAGCCCCAGCGGCGCCTCGCCGGAGGAAAGAAGCCCTCCCACACGTAGTCGAAGTCGAACAGGCTCGCGAGGAGCGCGGTATCCCACAGCAGCGAGTCGAACGGAGCGATGAACGAGACGGAAGGCGTCAGCTCCGGCGGCGCCTGCAACAGCGAGAGCTCTCCCTCGAGCACGAAACGCGTCCCGCGCACGCCCTCGACGTCGACGGGCACGAGTGCGCCTCGCTCGATCAGCTCCTTCCGCAGCTCGTTGCGTTGCCGTGGTTCGGCGATGCGGGCGAACGTGCCACCGGCGCCACCGGCGCCGAGCAGGCCATGAGCGCGGTAGCGCGACAGGAGCTTGTGCAGGAGCTGTTCCCGCACCGGCACCACCTGCGCGAGCAGCCTGGCCGGAAGCAGCCGCTCGACGAGGTCGTGGGACCGGACGTTGCCGTCGCGGCGGGCGAGGCCGATCACGCCCGCGACGGTGTACGCCTCGAGCACGGATCGGACCGCGTTCTCCGGCATCCCGAACCAGTCCTGTGTCGCTCCGGCCTCGCCCTCGAAGTCGCGTGATGACAACGGTCCCTCTGCGCGAATCCGCTCGAGCACGCGCTCGGCAACCGCTGCATTCTCGGTGAGGGCCGCGGCGTGGAACTGCCGCCCCTTCCGGCCCGAGCTCGAACGGAACCAGGGAACCTCGCTCATGGGGATGGACGACAGCGCCTTGTTGGTCGTCTCGAAGATCTCGCGGCGTTCGTACAGCTCGTCGCACCAGGCGGGCTCGTACCCGGCGACGCGCGCGTGCAGCACGAGGTCGTGGTTCCGGCCGGCGACCGCGATCGGGTCAAACTGGATCGACCCGAGCGTTCGGAGGACCTCGAGCACCCCGTCGAGGCCTCCCGCGAGCGACCGCGCCGGCGCGAGGAAGTGCCGCGCGACGAGAAAGCGACGCGCCTCCTCGGACATGACCTTCACCCGGACGACACTAGCTCGCTGCGGCCCAGCGTGCTTGCGACTGAACGCTTGACCGTTTGCGCGACGGGCGCCAGAGTGGACGCAAGGATCCACCCGGCCCGCGCGGCGCGTCCCACCGGCCGGCAGCTCGACAGACGGGAGCCGCTCCCATGACCAAGACCGCCCACCAGCCCGCGACGGGGCGCTCGATCGGCACGCCCACCGCCAACCAGGCCGGATCGCGGATCAACCCCGACGCCTACGCCGAGGCACAGGACTTCCTGCCCCTCGACGGCATCGACCACGTGGAGTTCTGGGTCGGCAACGCCCGACAGG
Source organism: uncultured Chloroflexia bacterium (assembly GCA_963835335.1). GTDB lineage: Bacteria > Chloroflexota > Limnocylindria > Limnocylindrales > CSP1-4 > CAIXZV01. The sequence continues at coordinate 48,831 of CAWIFB010000028.1, forward strand.
CCGCGGCGTACTTCCGCGCCCTGTGGGGCTTCACGCCGGTCGCCTTCGCGGGGCTCGAGACGGGCGTCCGCGACCGCGCGAGCTATGTCCTCCAGCAGCACGGCATCCGGATCGTGGTCACGGCACCGCTCACGCCCGAGGGCGAGCTGGCAGAGCACGTGCGCCTGCATGGCGACGGCGTCCACGACATCGCGTTCGCGGTGCCCGACGCTGCGGCCGCCTGGCGCGAGACGACCAGCCGCGGAGCCCGCTCGGCCACCGTGCCCGGTGAGCTCGACGGCGGCGAGGACGGGATCCTGCGGATGAGCTCGGTGTTCACGTACGGCGAGGTCCGCCACTCGTTCGTCGACCGCCGGGACTACCACGGGGTGTTCGCTCCGGGCTACCGGCGGGTCAGGAAGCCGGCGCGCGCGGCCGGCGGCCTGAGCCTGCTCGAGATCGACCACTGCGTGGGCAACGTGGACCTGGGCGACATGGACCGCTACGTCGACTTCTACCGCGACGTGTTCGGCTTCGCGCAGCTGATCCACTACGACGACACGGTCATCCACACCGAGTACAGCGCCCTGATGTCGAAGGTCATGACCAACGGCTCCGGGCGGATCAAGTTCCCGATCAACGAGCCCGCCAGCGGGCGCAAGAAGAGCCAGATCCAGGAGTTCCTCGACTGGTACCACGATGCCGGGACGCAGCACATCGCGCTGCGGACGGAGGACATCGTGGGGACCGTGCGGCGGCTGCGCGACAACGGGGTCGAGTTCCTGGGCATGCCCCACGCCTACTACGAGACGCTCGCCGACCGCGTGGGCGACGTGGGCGTCCCGATCGACGTGCTCGAGGAGCTCGGGATCGAGGCCGATCGCGACGAGGAGGGCTACCTCCTCCAGATCTTCACCCGGCCGATCCAGGACCGGCCGACCTTCTTCTTCGAGATCATCGAGCGCCACGGTTCCCGTGGGTTCGGGGTGGGCAACTTCCGGGCGCTGTTCGAGGCGATCGAGATCGAGCAGGCGCGGCGCGGGAACCTCTGAACCACCCGATGCGACTCGCCCACGTCCGGGAACGACACGCACCGGCCGGCGCCCCCTGGCGCCTGGCGGCCGCGCTCGATCCAGCCGCCGCCACCTGGCTCGACGTCGAGGTCGCTCGCCGCCGGGCCGTCGCCGCCCGGCCCAGCCTCGCCCATGACAGCCTGCTCCACCGCCAGCCGGTCACGACGCTCGACGACCACCTGGCCCGCGGGCTTCGCGTCGAGGCGCTCGCGGACCTCGTCGAGGGCTTCTCGCCCCGGGGTGACGAGGATGCGGCGCTCCTCGACGCGGACGACCTCGACGTCGGCCCCCCGGTCCTGCGGCCGCCGTCATTCCGAGACTTCTATGCCTTCGAGCAGCACGTCGGCACGATGTGGCAGCGGCGTGGCCAGGAGATCCCGGAAGCCTGGTTCCGGCTGCCCGTCTTCTACTTCTCGAACGTGTCGGAGCTGCGGGGACCGGGCGAGGCCGTGTGGGCACCGCGGGGCTCCCTAGAGCTCGACTACGAGCTCGAGGTCGGGGTCCTCATCGACACACCCGTCCGCGACCTGGCCCCGGACCGAGCCGAGGAGGCGATCGGCGGCTACTTCATCGTCAACGACTGGTCGGCGCGCGACCTGCAGCGCGACGAGACGGTGGTCCGGCTGGGGCCGGCGAAGGGCAAGGACTTCGCGACCTCGATGGGCCCCTGGCTCGTCACGCCTGACGAGCTCGCGGACCGGCGGCGCCCAGGCTCGACGATGCCGGACCTCGCCATGACGGCCACGGTCCGGACGAGCGACGGGACGGTCGTCGAGACGTCGCGGGGCACGCTCGGGTCGGCCCGCCACGGGTTCGGGGCGATGGTCGTCCGCGCCTCGGCCGACGTGCGCCTGCGCCCGGGCGACGTCATCGGCAGCGGCACGGTGGGCGGCGGCTGCCTGCTCGAGATCCGCGACGAGACGCTCGGCCGCTACCTGGAGCCGGGCGACGAGGTGACCCTCGAGGTGGAGCGCCTGGGCCGCCTGGTGACCCCCATCGTCGCCGATCCCGGGAACCGAACCTGAGTGGGAACCTGACCCGAGGAGGCCTGTCGTCCGATGTTCTACGTCTCCCGCGGGAGCGTCCCGCCCACCCGCCACACCCAGCACCGCGCGCCCGACGGCAGCCTGTATGCCGAGGAGCTGTTCGGCGTCGAAGGGTTCACCGGGCGCAGCTCGCTGCTCTACCACCTCGTCCCGCCGACGCGCGTGACGCAGATCGAGCCGCTGGGCATGGTGACCGTCGAGACCGCCGACGACGGCTCGCACCACCACCAGCTGGTCGACACGGCCGGTCTCGAGCCGGCGGGCGATGCCGTGTCGGGACGCGTGCCGATGTTCCACAACGCAGACGTGGTGCTGGGGGTCGTGCGCCCTGCCGAGCCGATGGCACCCGACACGTTCTATCGCAACGGCGAAGGCGACGAGATGCTGTTCGTCCACGAGGGGACGGGCACGCTCCGGACCAACTTCGGCGATCTCGCCTACCACCCGGGCGACTACCTGGTGCTGCCGATCGGCACGACCTGGCGGCTCGATCCCGACGCGGGCGTCGGCCAGCGGATGCTGTACCTCGAGTGCCCGTCAGAGATCGAGCCGCCCAAGCGCTACCGCAACGACTATGGCCAGCTGCTCGAGCATTCGCCGTACTCCCAGCGCGACATCCGCATCCCCGAGTTCCGGGAGCCGAGCGGCGTCGCCGGGGACTACCGCGTCATCGTTCGGGCGCGGGGCCGCCACACCGCCTACCACTTCGCCAGCCACCCGTTCGACGTGGTCGGCTGGGATGGATACCTGTGGCCGTTCGCGTTCGACATCGCCCAGTTCCAGCCGATCACCGGGCGCGTCCACCAGCCGCCGCCCGTCCACCAGACGTTCGCCGCCCGCAACTTCGTCGTGTGCTCCTTCGTTCCCCGCAAGTTCGACTACCACCCGCTCTCGATCCCGGCCCCCTACAACCACTCGAACATCAACAGCGACGAGGTCATCTACTACGTCGCGGGCAACTTCATGAGCCGGCGCGGCGTGGGGATCGCCTCGTTCACGCTCCACCCGGCGGGCATCCCGCACGGTCCGCACCCGGGAACCGCGGAGGCGTCGATCGGCAAGGAGGCGACCGAGGAGCTTGCGGTCATGGTCGACACGTTCCGTCCCCTGTGGCTCACGCCGCAGGCGGCGGCGCTCGAGAGCCCCGGCTACCCGTACACGTGGCTGCCGTCGGATGACCACGCCACCGAAGCCTCCGAGCTCGCGGAACGCGGCCCGGAGGCGTTCCCGGACTGAGGTGCGCGCGATGTTCATCGACTGGCTCCCCAGCGCGAAGCCGGCGCACGCTCGCATCGGCGGGAGGGCCGTGGCATGAGCTTTGACCACCACGACCCGCAGTTTGTCCAGGATCCGGAACGCGTCATCGGGCCGATCCGCGAACAGCAGCCGCTCCTGCACTCGGACCTGTACGGCGGCTTCTGGCTGCTCTCGCGCTACGAGGACGTGACGGCCGCGGCGCTCGACCACGAAGCGTTCACCTCGGCCGTCGCCGGCACGACGCTGATCCCGCCGACGCAGCCACGCACCGATCCGCTGCTCCCGATCGAGCTCGACCCGCCCGAGCACACGCGGTATCGAGCGCTCGTCAACTCGGTCTTCGCGAAGCCGCGGATCGACCTCATGCGCCCCGACCTCGAGGCCGTCGCGACGAGGCTGCTCACCCGGTACGCGGACCAGGGCGGTGGCGATGTCATGGCCGACTTCGCCCACCCCATGTCGCTCGCCTCGCTCGCGCGGCTCATGGACCTCCCGCAGGAGGATGAGGGGCTGTGGTTCGACTGGGTCGAGCGGATGTACTCGAACGCGCTGCGCGACCCGGAGGACCGGGTGGGGGCGGCGCGTGACGCCGAGGCGTACATCGGAGACCGCATCGCGGAGCGCAGGCGCGAGCCACGCGACGACTTCCTGGGGATGCTGCTCGAGGCCGAGGTGGACGGCCGGCGCCTGTCCGAGCTCGAGCTGCGCCAGTTCGGGATGCTGATGCTCCTTGCCGGCTACGAGACGACCTCGGGTGCGATGGGCATGAGCCTGCTCCACCTGGCGCAGCATCCCGACCAGCGCGCACAGCTGTTCGGCGACGTCGACGGGCTCGCGCACACGGCGGTCAACGAGCTGCTGCGCGTCATTTCCCCGGTGCAGGTCTTCGGCCGGAACGCGGCCCACGACATCGACCTGTACGGACAGACGATCCCGGCCGGCGACGTCGTGCTCCTGGCGTACGGCGCCGCGAACCACGACCCGCGCGCGTTCGCGGATCCCGAGCGCTGCGTCCTTGACCGCCACCCGAACCCCCACGTGGCGTTCGGCCGCGGCCGCCACCTCTGCCTGGGTGCGAACCTCGCCCGGCTGGAGCTGACGATCATGATCGAGCGTTTCGCGCGAATGTTCCCCGATTTCGGGGTCGATCCCGCACATCCGCCGACGTGGAAGCGGCGTGGCGACGTGCGCGCCCTCGCCTCGCTCAACCTGGTCGCGGGTTCGGGTTCGGGTTCGGGTTCGGGTTCGGACGGCGTCAGGCGGCTGACGGACAGGACGCCGACGGTCCGGATCGTGGCTGCCCGGTCCCCTCAAGGTTGAGCCACCGGTTGCCACCGTCTGTACCCTGATGCGATGGGCTCGTCGCACGCTCGGGTCTCGCCGGCGATCTTCATCGCCCTACTCGTCCTTCTGGCCGGCTGCACCGGCAGCGGTGCCCCCTCCGCGCCGGCGATGAGCCTCGGTCCCCCGGCGTCCACGTCGCCATCGACGCCCGCCACGTCGGCGAGCCCGGCCTCGACGACGGCGGCCACAGCGGCGCCCTCGCTGTCGGCCGCCCCGAGTCCCAGGGACCCGCTCGTGTCCACGGTTCAGGTCACCGTCGTGGACTCCCTGCGCGTCCGCTCGCGGCCGCGCATCAGCGACGACTCCGACAAGTACGAGCCCCTGCTGCCGCGCGGGACCCCCCTGTTCGTCATCGACGGCCCGGTGTCGGCGTCCGGCTACGCCTGGTACGAGGTCGTCCAGCTCACCTCGCGGACGCTCCCGCGCGGCTGGGTCGCGAGCGCCGGCCGGGACGGCGTGCCGTGGATCGCGCCCGGTGCCTTCGACTGTCCGCCGCCGCCGACCGACGTCCGCTCCCTGGCGGCGCTGCCGGCCGGCGTCGGGCTCGCCTGCTTCTCGAGGGTGCCGATCACCGTTCAGGCCCGCCTCGTGGACTGCAACTGCGACGTGGACGGAGGCGGGTACACGCCGTCGTGGTTCTCCTGGGGAGGCGGCACATCCGAGCTGCTCGTCGCGCCCGAGGTGACCAGCCCACCGCCGGACACCGATGACTGGTTCGTCCTCAACCTCGATCCGGCCGGCGAGCACCCCGACGTGCTTCCGGTCGGGCGCGTCGTCGAGGTGACCGGCGTGTTCGACCATCCAGCGGCGGCGAGCTGCACGCGGGCGGAGATCGACAGCGAGCCCGTCCCAAGCCAGGATTGTCGCCTCGCGTTTGCCGTCACGCGGCTCGGCGTCGAGGGAACGTAGGCCGGCTCCGGACCAGGATCCGGGCGCGATCCCTCACGCGTGGCTCCGTTCCTCGAACCGCCGGCGGTCGGCGGTCTCGAGCTGGAAGGTCGAGTGCTCGATGTCGAAGTCGTCCGACAGGCACTCGCACAGAGCATCCAGGGTGATGGCTGGATCCGCTCCGTCGGCGAGGATGACGTGCGCCGAGACGACGTTCATCCCCGATGTGATCGTCCAGGCGTGCAGGTCATGGCAGCCGATGACCCCCGGCGCATCGAGGATGTGCCGGCGGACGTGGTCCATGTCGATGCCCTTGGGCGTCGCCTCGAGCAGGACGTCGGTCGCATCGCGCAGGAGGGCGAACGTGCGCGGCAGGATCAGGAGCGCGATGACCACGGAGGCGGCGATGTCCGCCTGCTGCCAGCCGGTGGCGGTGATCACGATGGCGGCGATGATGACCGCGGCGGAGCCAGCGAAGTCCCCCATGACCTCGAGGTAGGCGCCGCGCATGTTGAGGCTCTCTGCCTGGGCGTGCCGGAGCAGGGACAGCGCGACGGCGTTGGCGCCCAGGCCGAGGAGCGCGACCACCAGCATCAACCCCGATGTGACCTCCGGCGGCGCCGACACCCGCCGCCAGGCCTCGAACAGGATGAACGCGGCGACCCCGAGCAGGAGCACGGCATTGGCCACGGCCGCGAGGATCTCCAGGCGGAGGTAGCCGAACGTGCGGCCGGTCGTGGGCGCGCGGCGCGCGAACCAGATGGCGAGCAGCGCGAGGCCCATCCCGGACACGTCCGCGAGCATGTGTCCGGCGTCCGCGATCAGGGCCAGGCTGCCCGACACGAGCCCGCCCACGACTTCGACGACGAGCATCACGAGGCTCAGGCCGAGCACGGCGACCAGCCGGTTCCAGCTGGTCGCGGCCGCGGAGCCGTGCGCGTGGGACATCAGGCGACCTCGGCGACGTGCGTCGCCGCCCCGAGAACGAGGTCCCGAAGGTGTGCATCCACGAGCCGGTAGTAGACGATCCGGCCGACCTTTCGTCGTTCGACGGCGCGACGCTCTCGCAGGAACCGGAGCTGATGGGACAGCGCCGAGACGCTCATCCCCAGCACGAGCGCGATGTCGCACACGCACAGGTCGTGCTCGGTGATCGCCAGCAGGTGGACGATCCGTGCCCGGGAGGGATCGGCGAGGGTGGCGAACAGGCCGCCAACGGCTCGGGCGCCATCGCTCCCGAGCGAGCGACCCAGCAGGGGCGCGACGGCCTCGGGATGGAGGCACTCCGCCGAGCATGCATCGGCGTCGATCTCCGAGGCGTACAGTTGAGCCATGGCTCAAGTATAGTCACCGTGGGTCCGCCGCAAACGCCTGGGTGTCTTGCCGTCGGCGCGCATACTGCTCCTCGTGACGGCGCGGCGAGAGCCGCGTGTGACTTCTGGGAGGCGCACCGTGGCGAAGGGACCGTCGGAGGACCAGCCAAGCCACAAGGAGCTGACCACGGCCGAGGCCCTGCAGGAGTGGCGGACGGCCGAGCGGACCGCCGCCGTCGCTCGTCGCGGACGGCTGGCTGCCGAGGCCGCCGCTGTGGCAGCCGCCGACGCAGCGCAGGCAGCCGATGCGACCGCCGAAGCAGCGCGATCGGCATTGGCGGCGGCGACGCTCGCCGAGAGCTCCGCCCAGAAGACGGCCGCAGCCGCCAGGCTCGTGGCGCTGAGCGCGACCGCAGACCTCGCGGATTCGGACGCCGAGGTCTCGATGGCCGACGTTGCCGAGCTCGAGGCGAAGATGGGATACCGATCAGCCTCGGCCAAGGCCGAGCAACGGTCCCGAGAGCCCGCCGACGGGAACCCCGGTCGCTGATCGAGTTGGCCGCGAAGCGGCCCGCGAGCCCCTCGCGCACGTCCCAGGACGACGCGGTCCGGTCCGGCGACTACCCGGTCTGGTCCGCCCGCTGCCACCACAGCAGCGTGGCCAGGAGCCCGACTGACGCCGTGACCACGACGACCGCGACGCCGCCGGCGGACACCGCCTCGGCATCGGGGCCGGCCATCCCGGATACAAGAGCAGGTACGGACCACGGGAACCACGCGCCCCAGCCCAGTGCCGCGAGGACCTGGGCGAGGAAGATCGCCAGGACCGCCCATGCGAGTCCGGGGATGTAGCCGCGCCCGACGCCCGCGAAGAACGCCGTGAAGGTCTGCAACCCGATCGTCAGGACCGCGGCGGCCGCGGCCCCCGCCAGCCCGTGCAGCACGACATCCCCCGACCATCCCGGAAGCCCGACCAGCGCATCGATCCCGAGCCCGATCGCGAGCGCGAGCACGAGCGTCCAGCCGATGATCGCCATCGACCACGCCGATCCGACGGCGATCTTGGCGATGACGATCGCCGAGCGCGAGGTGGGGCAGGCGACGAGGTCGCGGACGGTCCGGTCCGCGAACTCGCGGCCGAACAGCCAGGCGAAGAGGAACGCGAACAGGACCGCACCACCGATCGCGACCGCCTGCGAGATGAGCGCCACGAACGTCGGCCAGTCGGCCGTCCCGGCCGCCAGCTGCGCCTTTGCGCCGAGCAGGCCGAGCTGGCGCGCGCGTGCAGGGTCCTTGAGGATCAGCATGAACAGGCCCCCGACCACCGGGAACAGCGAGAAGCCGGCGGCGATCCCCCACGGAACCCTCGATCGACGCGCTTTGAGCAGCTCCACGGAGACGGCGGCCCCGAGCCCGTTCATGCCGCGACCTCCGCCGCCGCTGGCTCCGCGGCCGCCTCCGCGGCAGGCTCCGTGGCGCCATCCGTCCGGGAGGTGAGGCGGATGAAGTGGTCCTCGAGGGTTTCGCGTGCGAGCGCGAGGTGCGTCGGCGGCGAGCCTGCCTCGACCAGGATCCGCGCGATCTCGTCGGGCGCGGCGATCGCGCGTGGCTCGCGAAGCTCGAGGCGCGCGTCCTGGGCGTTCCGGCGACTGGGCTGGAAGCCCGCCTGCCGCAGCGCGGCCTCGGCGACCATCGCGTCCCGGGCGCCGACCTCGAGCCGCACGTCCCGATGCCGCTCGAGCGCCGCGCCGTCCAGCTCCTCGATGAGCCGCCCCCGGTGGATGATGCCGATCCGCGTGGCAAGGCGGTCGACCTCGGCGAGGATGTGGCTCGAGATCAGCACGGTCATGCCGCGTCCCTGTGCGAGATCGCGGAGGAGCTCGCGGACCTCGATGACCCCGGCCGGATCGAGCCCGTTCGCGGGCTCATCGAGGATCAGCAGCTCGGGTTCGTGGAGCAGGGCCCGGGCAAGGGCGAGGCGCTGCAGGTTGCCGAGCGAGAGCGTCCCGGCCCGCCGGTCGGCGTACTCGCCGAGGCTGAGCCGATCGACCAGCCGTCCGATCGACGCTCGATCGTCCACACCCTGGAGGCGGCGGGCGACCTCGAGGTTTTCGCGGACGGTCAGCTCGGGGTACGCGGTTGCACTCTCGACGAGGTGACCGACGCGCCGCCACAGCCCGGGCGCCTCGGCGCGCACCCGCTCCCCGAACAGCTCGGCGTGGCCGGCCGTGGGCGCGATCATCCCGAGCAGCATCCGGATCGTCGTCGACTTTCCCGCGCCGTTCGGGCCGAGGAACCCGTAGATCTCGCCTCGCGCGACACGCAGATCCACCCGGTCGACGGCGAGGACATCGCCGCGATAGCGCTTCGTGATCCCGAACGTGGCAACCGCGAGCTCGATCATCGAGATCCATCTCCCCTGTACCCGAGTCCACGCAGGATGAACGCGTTGAGCTCGGCAGCGACCACGCTGACCTCGGCCTCGTTGCCGACGAGGTCATGCAGCGAGGTGAACGTCGCGAGCACGAAGCCCGCGGCAAGATGCGGGTCCTGGTCCTCGAACTGTCCGGCCGCGATCCCGTCGGAGACGATCGACTCGACGGTGGCGCTGGCCCGGGTGAGGATCCGCTCCGTGAGCCGGTCGTGGATCGCGCGGTTCTGGGGCCGATGGTAGATCTCCACGAGCTCGCGCTCCCGCGGATCGGCGCCAACCTGCCCGACCGACCGCCCCAGCGCGAGCAGGCGCTCAGCGGGGGACAGACCGGTCGTTTCGGCGGCCGCCTCGAAGGCCTGCACCACGCCATCGACGACCCGCTCGGCGACCGCATCGATCGCATCGTCCTTCGTCCGGAAGTACAGGTAGAAGGTGCCCTTCGCGACCCCCGCGGCCGCGACGATGTCGTCCACGGACGAAGCGACGACGCCCTTCTCCGTGAATACGTCGAAGGCAGCGTCCAGGAGCGCCTCCCGGCGGGACTCGCGCCGCTCTGCGGACCTGACTGCGGAGGTGGTCATCGATCCCCGCTTGTCAGACTGACTGACGGTCAGTCAGCATATCAGAGACGACGCGGCGGGACGCGCGAGGCTCGGCAATCCGGATCAGGTGGCGGGACGCTGCACGACAGGCGGTTCCCGGCGCCGGCTCACATCCGCTCCTTGAGCCCTGCCGAGACCAGCCACCAGTTGACGGGGTAGGCGGTCAGGAACCCGAGGGCCATCCCGATCTGCATCATGAACCAGAAGGTCGGGCTGTCCGGCTCCAGGTGTTCCGGGAATGCCACCAGCTGGACGAAGATCATCCACCCGAACAGGCCGACCTCGAATGCGATGAGCGACAGCGCATCGGCCTTGATCGCCGCGACCAACCCGTCACGCAGGCCGAGCCCCCGCATCGGCGCGATCGTGAAGTACTGGAACACGATCCCCAGCGAGAAGGCCAGGACGAAGTCGATGACGAGCTCCGGCCACAGGGCGAGCCCGGCGATCGACAGCCCGATCATGAACACGAGTGAGCTGCCCGCGATGTCGCCGAGCGTGCAACCCGCCCCGCAGTGGGTGACGGCGAGCGTGGTCGCGTCACGCATCGAGCGCTCCGGGCTCGGCGAACCCGCAAGCCGTCGCCAGCGCCGGAACCAGAGCACCGCGAGGGGACCCAGGTAGAGCGCGGTCACGGGCCACACGACCTCCATGACCGTCATCGACAGCCGCCGCCCGCGGACGAGGATCTCCCAGGCGATGAACGCAGCCGAGCTCACTGCGAGCACGAGAGCCAGCGATGCGACCAGCGCGAGCGGGTCGCTCACCATCGCGTGGTGAGTTCGGGCATGACGGATCTCCTTCGCTCGGTCACGGTGTGCGCGAGGTCATGGCTCGACCGACGCCGCCCCGCATCTGTCGACGCCGCTTCGCATCTCGAGCAGCGTGGGCGTGATCCCGTTGCAGCAGGTTCAGCGCTGCCCGCGATCGCCTTGCGGCTGGGTGAACGTCCGCCAGCCGTCAGGCCGGCGTGCGCCCCGACTCGGGCCCGCCCTCCGGCTCCGCCGTCGCCCTGATCGGGCTGCCCGGCAGACGCCTCGTAGTGCTCCGCGTGCCATTGGGCAAGCCGGTCGGCGTGGCGCGTGCGGATCTCCGCGTCCTCGGCACCCGTCGCCTCCTGGACGTTGGCCCACGTCTCCCACAGCGAGAGCGTGACGAACCCGTCCGGCGGGTCGACCGCGAGGTACAGCGCCCGCGGCCCGACCTGCAGCTCGCGGTCCGCGATCGTGCCCTGGCGGGCTCGCGCCACGTAGTCGTCGAGCGAGCCCCGGTTCGTCCGTCCGATCACGAGCCGGATGATCGTGACCGCCGCGTCGGGCTCCTGGATCGAAGGCAACCTCGACCGGCAGCGCCAGGACGCTCCGGTCGGTCGTGGTCTCCAGCAGCTCCGGGTGGAAGACAGGGCGCTCGAGCTGTTCGCCGACCGCCTCGACCATCGCCGAGTGGCTGTGCCAGAGCGTTGCGACGAGGCGGGGGCCGTGTTCGCCGGGTCCCCTGCGACCTGCGAACACCGCGCGGTTTCCGGGGAGGCGGGCGGCTTCCGGGATCAGGATCGCGCGCAGCGACCGATCGAAACCGGGGCCGGTGGGACGGAACCGGACTAGCCGGAGGATGGACGCGTTCAACAGGTGCTCCTGAGGGCACTGCGGAGCGTACGCAGTCCACGGGCTGCCTGCAAGACCATCGCGGCGCTGCTCCGTCCCGACGCTGCAATCCGTCTGTGACCTGCACGACCTGGGGATGGGCGCGGACGCGATCACGTGACCTCTATCGTCCTCACCACGATGATGCGGGTCGGCTGCTGACGCGGGTCGGCCGGCGGACCATGGGAGGATCCAGGTGGACGAGCCCCTCAGAGATCATCCGGTTCTTGGCCCTATCACCCGGGACGAGGTCATCAGGGCGGCCGTGCAGGCCGGCTATGCGGACGTCGTGGTCACGGATCGTCGGCTCGTGATCGCCTCCGAGGCTCGCCTGATGCTGGACGTGGAGATGGACGACGTGCGACGGATCCAGTTCGACATCGAGCGGATCCACCCTGCGACCCTGGTCATCGTCCCCGAGTATTCGGTGCATCCGCCCCAGGTGCTGGCCGTGCCGCCGGACCAGTACACGCGCGTCGCGGACCTGCTGGTCGTCCTGGGCCAGCGCCTGGCAGGGAGTCCCGACGCGGAGTCATGACGATGTCCCGCCGACCGGAGGTGTCGTCCTGGAGACCGAGAAGGAGCGCATAGACCGCGAGCTGATCGAGCAGCTCAACGAGTTCCGTGTCGCCCTGCCCGGCGTGCAGGTGCTGTTTGCGTTCCTCCTGGTCCTGCCCTTTCAGACGGCGTTCGCCACGGTGACCCAGCTCCAGCGGGACCTGTACTACCTCGCCTTCATCGCGACAACGAGCGCCTCGATCCTGCTGATCGCGCCCACGACCTACCACCGGATCACCTTCCGCGAGCCCGACAAGGCGCGGATGCTGCGGACGTCCAACCGCCTGTTCCTGATCGGGATGGCGCTGCTCGGACTGTCGATCGTGTCGGTGCTCTACCTCGTGACGAGCGTCGTCCTCGGAGACGCGATGGGAATGCTGGCGGCGGCCGCCGTGGCCGTCCTCGTGGCCTACATCTGGTACGGGCTTCCGCTCCTGCGCAAGGCACGGGACGCGGGCCGGAGGTCTCGGGCCGACGGCGTCGGCGGGGACGCAGGCGCGTAGCCGGCGGCTCCTGGGAGCGGACCGCCGCGTCCGCCATGTCGAACCGGCGTGATGTTTCAACGAATCCGAAACAGCAGCGCCCGGGACGTTGGTTGGCCAGCTCCAGGCGGGCTCGTAGGTTGGGGTGGCGGCCGCGCCGGCGGAGATTTCGGCGGGCCCTGGAGCAAGGAGGTGCCGATGCATGAGTTGAGCGGAAGCTCGGCGGGGCGCCACGAACGGTGCCCGAAGGGAGTGGAGGGCTGACGCGCGCAGCACGTGCGGGCGGCGCCGATGGGTCGACGCTGGCCGCGGAGAACGATGCCCAGCCGGCGTCTCGCGACGCGCCCCGGATCGAGGCGCTCGACATCAGCGTGTACACGGTCCCCACCGATGCCCCGGAGTCGGACGGGACGCTCGCCTGGGACCGAACGACCATCGTCGTCGTGGAACCCCGGGCCGGGGGGATCAGCGGCCTGGGCTACACGTACGCGGACGCGACGGCCGGTCGCCTGGTCCGGGACACGCTGGCACCGGTCGTGATCGGGCGTGATGCCTGGGACGTCGCCGGCACGTGGTCGGCGCTCGTGGACCGGGTCCGCAACCTCGGCCGTCCGGGCATCGCCGCCACCGCGATCTCGGCCGTCGACAACGCGCTCTGGGACCTCAAGGCGCGCCTGCTGGGGCTCTCGCTCGCCGATCTGCTGGGGCGAGCGCGCCCCGCGATCCCGGCCTACGGCAGCGGTGGCTTCTGCTCGTACGACGACGCGCGTCTCCGTGACCAGCTCGCGGGCTGGGCTGCGGACGGCTTCCGGTTCGTCAAGATGAAGGTCGGCCGCGACCAGGCCGACGATCCTCGCCGGGTGGGCGTGGCGCGGGCCGCGATCGGCGCGTCGGTGGAGCTGTTCGTCGACGGAAACGGCGCCTACGAACGCCACCGTGCCCGGGCGGCCGCCGCGGCGTTTGCCGAGCGTGGCGTGACCTGGTTCGAGGAGCCCGTCAGCTCCGACGACGTCGCCGGCCTGCGGCTCCTCCGCGACCGAGCTCCCGCGGGCATGGCGATCGCCGCCGGCGAGTACGGGTGGGATGCCTTCACCCTCCGACGCCTGCTGGAAGCCGGGGCCGTCGACGTCCTCCAGGCGGATGCCACGCGCTGCCTCGGCACGACCGGATTCGGCCTTGCCGCCGCCCTGTGCGAGGCGCATGCGACCCCGCTCTCGGCCCATTGCGCCCCCGCCCTGCACGCACACCTCACCTGTGCCGCCCGACCCGCCGTGCACGTCGAGTGGTTCCACGACCACGTCCGCATCGAGCGGCTGCTGTTCGACGGCGCCGTCCAGCCGCGTGACGGGCTGCTCGAGCCGGACCGCGGGCGGCCGGGTGTCGGCCTCGAGCTCAAGCGATCCGACGCACAACCGTACCTGGAGTGGACCACCGCATGACCCTCACCCGCCAGCGCCCCATCTCCCCGACCCGGAGCACCCCCGACGGCCACGGCGGGCTGCCTTCCCACGGCGAGCTGCCATCCGACGCCGAGCGCCTCGCGGTCGACCTCCTGAACGCAGTCCGCGGTGAGGTGCGCTTCGATGCCGGGAGCCGGGCGCTGTACGCGACCGACGCCTCGAACTACCGGCAGGTCCCCATCGGCGTCGTCATCCCGCGCGACACGGACGACGTGATCGCGGCTGTCGAGGTGTGCCGATCGCACGACGCTCCGATCGTGTCGCGGGGCGGAGGCACCAGCCTGGCCGGCCAGGGCTGCAACGTCGCCGTGCTCATCGACCACAGCAAGTACCACAACCAGCTGCTCGAGCTTGACCCGGCGGGAGGCTGGGCACGCGTCCGGCCCGGGATCGTGCTCGACGACCTGCGGGATGCCGCGGAGGCGCACCACCTCACCTTCGGTCCTGACCCCGCGACCCACGACCACTGCACCCTGGGCGGCATGATCGGCAACAACTCCTGCGGCGTGCACTCCGTCATGGCCGGGAAGACGGTGGACAACGTGCTGGAGCTCGACGTGCTCGCCTACGACGGCACCCGGCTGCGGGTGGGTCCCACGGACGATGCGACGTTCGAGCAGATCGTGGCCGCGGGTGGCCGGCCGGCCGAGATCTACCGGGGCATGCGCGACCTCCGGGACCGTCACGCGGATGAGGTGCGGGCTCGCTACCCGGACATCCCGCGACGAGTCTCCGGATACAACCTGCCGGACCTCCTGCCCGAAGGCGGGTTCAACGTCGCGAAGGCGCTGGTCGGCTCGGAATCGACCCTCGTCACGGTGCTCGAGGCGAAGCTCCGCCTCGTGCCCAGCCCGCCCGGCCGGACGCTCGTCGCCGTCGGGTATCCCGATGCCTATACGGCCGGCGACGACGTCCCGCGGGTGATGGAGTCGGGCTGCATCGCGTGCGAGGGCATGGACCAGAACCTGGTTCGTGACGTTCGCTCCCGGGGAATCCATCCGGACGCCCTCGGGCTTCTCCCCGAGGGCCGGGCCTACCTCCTGGTGGAGTTCGGGGGAGCCGATCGCGAGGAGTCCGACGCGCGCGGGCGCGAGTTCGTGCGCTCTCTCGAGCAGCGACGCCAGGACGTGCACACGAGGCTCTACGACGACCCCGCCGACGAGGAGAAGCTGTGGCGCGTCCGCGAGTCGGGGCTCGGGGTGACCGCGATGATCCCGGGCAAGCCGACCACCGGACCCGGATGGGAGGATTCGGCGGTCCCGCCCGAACGGCTGGGCGAGTATCTGCGCAAGCTGCGGGCGCTGTGGGACCGCTACGGCTACGCCGCCGACATGTACGGCCACTTCGGCCAGGGCGTGCTCCACTGTCGCCTCGATTTCGACCTCGTCACCGCCGGCGGCCTGGAGACCTTCCGCCGGTACCTGACCGAGGCGGCCGAGCTCGTGGTGGGGATGGGCGGCTCGCTGTCGGGTGAGCACGGGGATGGCCAGGCTCGCGGTGAGCTGCTGCCGATCATGTTCGGCGATGAGCTCGTCGGCGCGTTCGAGGAGCTCAAGGACCTGTGGGATCCGCGGGGCCGGATGAACCCCGGCAAGGTCGTGCGCCCCAACCCGATCCTCTCGGACCTGCGCCTGGGCGTCGACTACGAGCCGCCCCGTCCCCGGACGTGGTTCCGGTACCCGGAGGACGGCGGATCCTTCGGCCACGCCGCCTTCCGATGCGTCGGCGTGGGCGAGTGCCGGCGCCACGACGGCGGGGTGATGTGCCCCAGCTACATGGTCACGCGCGAGGAGCGGCATTCGACGCGGGGCCGGTCGCGCCTCCTGTTCGAGCTGCTCAACGGGACCGAGCTCGAGGGAGGATGGCGCAACGATGAGGTCGAGGAGGCCCTCGACCTGTGCCTGGCCTGCAAGGGCTGCAAGGGGGACTGCCCGGTCAACGTGGACATGGCCACGTACAAGGCCGAGTTCCGCGCCCACCACTACGCCGGCCGGCTCCGTCCGCGCGCGGCCTATTCGATGGGCCTCGTCCACTGGTGGGCGGGCCTCGCCTCGCGTGCGCCGCGCCTTGCCAACGCCGCGACCCACGCACCGGGGCTGGGACGCCTGGCGAAGGTCGTGGGCGGCATCGCCCCCGAGCGCGAGATCCCGCGCTTCGCGGACGAGACGTTCCGCGCCTGGTGGCGGCGGCGCGGCGGCGCCACGACCGGGCGCCGCGCGTCCGCGTCGGGCTCGGCACACGCACCGGCGGGTACGCCGACCGCCGGATCGCCGCGTCGCGTCATCCTGTGGGCGGACACGTTCAACGATGCGTTCCATCCCCAGGTCCTGCAGGCGGCCGTGCGCGTCCTCGAGGATGCCGGTCGCGAGGTCGTCGTGCCGGAGAAGCGCCTGTGCTGCGGGCGGCCGCTCTACGACTGGGGCTTCCTGGGCCAGGCCAAAGGCCTGCTCACCAGCGTCCTCACCGAGCTCCGGGACGAGATCCGGGCGGGCGTCCCGATCGTCGGCCTCGAGCCCTCGTGCGTGTCCGTCTTTCGCGACGAGGCCCCGAACCTGCTCCACGGCCACCTCGACGCCCGGCGCCTTGCGGACCAGACGCACACGATCACGGAGCTCCTGGCGTCGCTCGACGGCTATCGCCCGCCGCGGATCGAGGGCCGCGCGCTGGTCCACGGGCACTGCCACCACCGGTCCGTGCTGGACTTCGACGCAGAGCTGGCCGTCCTGCGCGAGGCGGGCCTCGAGCTCGAGGTGCCCGACAGCGGCTGCTGCGGGATGGCCGGCGCGTTCGGCTTCGAGCGCGGGGAGCACTTCGACGTGTCCATCGCAGCCGGCGAGCGTGTGCTCCTGCCGGCCGTTCGCGAAGCGGCTCCGGCCACCTATGTCGTGACCGGTGGCTTCAGCTGTCGGGAGCAGGTCGAACAGACGACCGACCGCCGGGTCGTCCATCCCGCCGAGCTGCTGGCCACCGCCCTCGAGCGACGGGAGGCGGCTACCGCGCTCACTCGCGCCACGGAGGTTCCCACCTGATGCGCAGCCTGACCCTGTCCACCGGCCCGGATCGCTCGATCGCGGTTGTCTTCGACCCCGGCGACGAGCCGATCGAGGGCCTCACCGGTTTTGCCCGGGACTCCGGGCTCGACGCCGCGCATTTCACGGCGATCGGCGCGTTCCAGGAGGCGACGGTCGGCTGGTTCGACCTCGACAAGCGCGACTACCGGCGGATCGAGGTGGACGAGCAGGTGGAGGTCCTGGCGCTGGTCGGCGACATCACGCGGGCGGGACCCGATTCGGACGACCCCAAGGTCCATGCCCACGTCGTCCTGGGGCGTTCGGACGGCTCGCTCGTCGGTGGTCACCTGCTGGCCGGGCGCGTCCGCCCCACCCTCGAGGTGATGCTGACCGAGCCGCCCGCCGAGCTTCGCCGTTCGCACGATCCGGCCACGGGGCTCGCGCTGATCGACCTCGCTCGATCCACGGGGCCGGCGACCCGTGACGGTGACCTGCCCACCCAACCCGCGCGCGAGGCCGCCGCGCCCCCGACGAGGGCCGCGGCCGCAGATGGAGGTTCCCATGGCTAGGACTGCCGCCGACGTACTCATCGAGACGCTCGTGGACTGGGGCGTCGACACGATCTTCGGGCTCCCGGGCGACGGCATCAATGGGCTCATGGAGTCGCTGCGCACGCACCAGGAGGACATCCGGTTCGTGCAGGTCCGGCACGAAGAATCCGCGGCCCTCGCGGCAACCTCGTACGCCAAGTTCACCGGGCGCCTGGGCGTCTGCCTTGCCACCTCCGGACCGGGCGGCATCCACCTGCTCAACGGGCTGTACGACGCCAAGCTCGATGGCGCCGCCGTCCTCGCGATCACCGGCCACCACTACAGCGACCTGATCGACACGGCCCAGCAGCAGGACGTCGACCTGTCGCGGGTGTTCGAGGACGTGACCGTCTACAACACGCGCGTCATGAACTCGGCTCATGTGGCCGCCGTCACGCCGCTCGCATGTCGCATGGCGCTGGCGCGACGCGGCGTGGCGCACATCTGCTTCCCGACGGATCTGCAGAGCCTCCCCGCGGACGACGGCCCGCGCTCGAAGGACGATGTCCCGGGCCACGCCGGGGACGTATTCGCCATCGGCGCATCGGTGCCGCCCCAGTCCGACCTTCGCCGCGCCGCAACGTTGCTCAACGAGGGGTCCAGGGTGGCCATCCTCGCCGGACGCGGCGCGATCGGCGCGGGCGACGTGCTGGAGCGCATCGCGGACACGCTCGCCGCACCCGTCATCACGGCCCTGCTGGGCAAGGGGGTCATCCCCGACGACAGCCCGTTCGCCACCGGGCCGATCGGCCTGCTGGGCACGACGCCGTCCGAGGACGCGCTCCGCGACTGCGACACCCTGCTCATCGTCGGCAGCTCGTTCCCGTACATCGAGTTCTACCCCGAGCCCGGGTCCGTGCAGGCGGTCCAGATCGACATCGACCCGGCCCGGATCGGGCTTCGCCACCCGGTGGACGTGGGGCTGGTGGGTGACGCGCGACGCTCGCTCGAGGCACTCCTGCCGCTTCTCCGGCGAACCTCCGACGACCGCTCGTTCCTGGAGCACGCCCAGGCCGGCATGGCCGACTGGTGGTCGCTCATGGACGAGCGCGCCGGCCGCCTGGAGACGCCGCTCAAGCCGCAGCAGGTGGCTGCCGAGCTTGGCCGCCGGCTGGACGACGATGCCATCGTCGTGTCCGACTCGGGAACGATCACGAGCTGGTTCGCCCGCCACATCCGCGCCCGCCGTGGCCAGCGCTTCTCGGTCTCCGGCAACCTCGCGACGATGGCCTGTGGCCTGCCGTACGCGATCGGGGCACAGGTCGCCCATCCGGACCGGCAGGTGGTCGCCCTCGTGGGCGACGGCGGGTTCAGCATGCTCATGGCGGATTTCGTGACGGCGGTGAAGTACGAGCTCCCGATCAAGGTCGTCGTGTTCAAGAACGATGTTCTCGGCCAGATCAAGTGGGAGCAGATCGCGTTCCTGGGCAACCCCGAGTTCGGCGTGGAGCTCCATCCGATCGACTTCGCCATGGTGGCCCGTGCGTGCGGTGGAACCGGCGTGACCATCGACGACCCGCATGCCTGCGCCGGCCAGGTCGAGCAGGCGCTTGCGACACCGGGTCCCGTCGTCATCGAGGCCGTCGTGGACCCGCTGGAGATGCCGATGCCCGCGCGGATCAGCCGCAAGCAGGCGACCAACTTCGTGGAGGCCCTCCTGCGCGGCCAGCCGGACCGGGTCGAGATTGCGGCCGGCGCCCTCGGACAGAAGATCCGGGAGATGGTGTAGCTCGTGGCCGGGCGACGCAACGGGCGACCGACCGGTGCCCCGGGCGACACGCGGAAGGACGCCGAGCGCAAGCGCAGGGTCCTGACCCAGGCGCACGCATCGAAGGTGCCGAGCATCGGCGACGCCGTGGTGATCAAGGACGGCGACCCGTTCTTCATCTGCCCGCGGAATGGCCAGATCCCGCTGACCGGCGCCCACGGCTTCGGCCTTTACCACCACGACATGCGGTACCTGGCCGGCCTGACGTTGAAGGTCCAGGGGGTCGAGCTCGAATCGCTGGGCACGACGGCCGCGGCCGGGACGACGGCGATCCTCGAGCTGACCAATCCAGAGCTGCCCCTGCCGAACGGCCGGACCGTCGGCAAGAACGTCCTCACCGCCCGCTGGACGCGATCGCTCGACGGCGATCGAGCCCAGCTCCACGACCGGTTCCAGATCGAGAACCACGGGTCGGACGACGCGACGCTGGAGATCCGCGTCGACGTCGCCGCGGGCTTTCGCGACGTGTACGAGATCCGCGGCCTGTCAGAGCCACCCAGCGGCCGGCGCCACCGGCCCGCCTGGGAGGAGAACCGCCTCGTCGCTTCCTATGACGGCGGCGACGGCGTCCACCGCACGCTCAGCGCGACCTTCGACCCCGCGCCGGCGTCACGTGACCGCAAGGGGGCCACGGTGAAGCTGGTCGCGCCCGGGCGCGGCGCCGCCACCCTCGAGCTCCGGTTCGAGATCGGGGAGGCGGTGAAACCCGGGGCACCACCCATGGAGCCGACATCGCCTGCGCCAATCCCGGGCAGGGACGCCTCGGGGGCGGATCAAGGCGCCGCCGGCGCGCATGGGGCCACCCGCCGCCGGGCACGCACGAACCCCTGGCCGACCTCCATGCGCAGCGACTCGCGGCTTCTCGACGGTGTCGTCGACCGGTCGCTTGCCGACCTTGCGATCCTCCGCTCGGGCCTGGACGGACACTGCTACTACGGCGCCGGTCTGCCCTGGTTCTCGACCCTGTTCGGTCGGGATGCGCTCATCACCGCGTACCAGACCCTCGCCTGGGAGCCGTCCGTGGCGGCCTCGACGCTGCGCCTCCTGGCGGGCCGCCAGGGCACCGACGTCGACACCTGGCGCGACGAGCAGCCAGGCAAGATCCTGCACGAGCTGCGGGTCGGCGAGCTGGCGCGACTGGGCCGGATCCCCCAGACGCCGTACTACGGATCGGTCGATGCCACGTCCCTGTTCCTCATCCTGCTCGGCGAGCACGCGACCTGGACGGGTTCGCTCGATGTGTTCCGCGACCTGCGGGGCAACGTGGATCGGGCGCTCGCATGGCTGGATGCCTTCGG
Source organism: uncultured Chloroflexia bacterium (assembly GCA_963835335.1). GTDB lineage: Bacteria > Chloroflexota > Limnocylindria > Limnocylindrales > CSP1-4 > CAIXZV01. Next base: position 69,577 of record CAWIFB010000028.1, read on the forward strand.
CGATGCCGATGGGGACGGGCTGATCGAGTACGCCAGCCACCAGAACGGCGGCCTCGCCAACCAGGGCTGGAAGGACTCGGGCGACGCGATCGTGGATGCCGCCGGCCACATCGCACGGCCGCCGATCCGGCTGGCCGAGGTCCAGGGCTATGCCTTCGCGGCCAGGCACGCGATGGCCGACCTGTTCGAGCGCGACGGGCAGCCCGAGCGGGCTGCCGACCTTCGGGCGCGGGCCGACCAGGTCCGGTCGCGCTTCGAGCGTGCCTTCTGGTCGGAGGACCTGGGCTGCTACGTGATGGCGCTCCAGGACCGACATGCGCCCTGCGCCGTGGTGAGCTCGAACGCCGGACAGATCCTGTTCTCGGGGATCGCCTCGCCGGCCCGCGCGGCAAAGGTCGAGCACCGCCTGATGGCCGACGACATGTGGAGCGGGTGGGGCATCCGGACGCTCTCGACGGAGGCCGTCGCGTACAACCCGGTCGCCTACCACCTGGGCACGGTCTGGCCGCACGACAACAGCCTCATCGCGGCCGGCTTCCGACGCTACGGGTTCGATGACTCGGCCGAGCAGGTCCTCGAGGCTCTCGTCGAGGCCGCCGGTGCGTTCGACCACCGCCGGCTCCCCGAATGCTTCAGCGGGATCGCCCGAAGCCTGTTCGAGATCCCGGTCAAGTACCCGATCGCCTGCCACCCGCAGGCGTGGGCCGCGGGAAGCGTCCCGTACCTGCTGGGCGTGACGCTGGGCCTCCGGCCCGATGGCTTCGCTCGCCGTCTCCGGATCGAGCGCCCTCGCCTGCCCAGCTTCGTCAACCACCTCGAGCTGCGCGGCCTCCCGGTCGCCGGGGCGCGCGTGGACCTCGCCTTCCGGCGCGAGGGCGACGCCACCGACTTCACCGTCAACGGCGTCGACGGCGACCTCGAGGTGGTGGTCGGCGAGGGGCGTCCCGATTCCGGCGATGGCGGTTGATCCGGGGCGGGCACGGGGTGGCGCGCTCGTCGTGCTCGCACTGCTCGGCCTGGCCATCTCGCTGCACCTCGCCGCATTCCAGCTGGGCGTCATCGACGGCCCCTGGGAGCCGCTGTTCGGGGACGGGAGCCGGCAGGTGCTGACCTCGAGCCTGTCGCGGGCGCTGCCGGTGCCCGATGCGCTGATGGGAGCAGGCCTCTACCTCGCGGATGCGGTCCTGGGCACGTGGCTGTTCCTGCGCCCACGCGCGCGATGGGGGCTGGCGCGTGCGCTCGCCGTCATCACCGCGGCCGGCGCCTTGGTCGGCGCCTTCCTGGTCGCGTACCAGGTCCTGGTCGTCGGGGCGTTGTGCACGCTGTGCCTCGCCTCGGCGCTCTGTTCCTGGCTCCTCGCGGCAGGTGCCATCGCCGAGGCACGAGCGCGGCGACGGGGCCTCGGAACGTGAGGCCAGGCCCGGACGGTGACCCAGCGCCGCGTTCTGCCCCGGACGCCCGGGTCGATCCACCACCGACCGACCCAACCGATCGACCCCTCAACCCGACCGACCCACCCACGAATGGAGGTACCAGCACCATGATCGTCGTCATCACCGGAGCGTCCGCCGGAGTCGGACGCGCCACCGTCCGCGCCTTCGCCGCCGATGGCTGGGACGTCGCGCTGATCGCGCGCGGCCACGCGGGACTGGAGGCGGCAGCCGACGAGGTGCGGGCCGCCGGCCGGCGAGCGCTCGTGCTCCCACTCGACGTGGCCGACGCGGCGGCCGTGGACGAGGCCGCGGGACGCGTCGAGGAGGAGCTCGGCCCGATCGACGCCTGGATCAACATCGCGATGGAATTGGTGTTCGCGCCCGTGGCGGAGACCTCCGCCGACGAATACCGCCGGGTGACCGAGGTGAACTACCTCGGGTACGTCCACGGCACGCTCGCTGCGCTGCGCCGCATGACGGCGCGCGACTCGGGCGTCATCGTCCAGGTCGGGTCCGCCCTGGCGTACCGGTCGATCCCGCTCCAGTCCGCGTACTGCGCGACGAAGCACGCCGTCGTGGGCTTCACCGACTCGCTTCGCTGCGAGCTGATCCACGATCAGAGCAACGTGAAGGTGACGGCGGTCCACCTGCCCGCCGTCAACACGCCACAGTTCGGCTGGGTGCGCAGCCGGCTGCCGCATCGCGCCCAGCCGGTCCCGCCGATCTTCGCTCCCGAGGTGGCGGCCAAGGCAATCCTCGCGACGGTCCACGATCCGCGGCGCGAGCTGTTCGTCGGCTGGCCGACGCTGCTTTCGGTCTGGGCCCAGAAGGTGGTGCCGGGCCTGCTGGACCGGTACCTCGGGGAGACCGGCTACGAAGCGCAGCAGACGGAGCAGTCACGGCCGGACCGCGCCGACAACCTGGACCGGCCGCTCGACGACGCGACCGATCGGGGCGCCCACGGACCGTTCGACGAGCGCGAGCGGGGCTGGTCACCGGCGCTCGAGCTGTCGCTCCACCGCAGGCTCGTCGCGGGGCTGGTCGCCGTCGTGGGAGCGGCCGCCATCCTCGGGGCGCGCCGGCGGGAGGCAGGTCCCGGGACGACGTCTGATCGATAGGCCGAGCTCGCCGGTCGCGGCTCGGCCCCAACCCGAACCCGGGCGCGCTCGCCGGGCAGGCCTGTCAACGGGGCGCTGTCATTGCGCCGCCGTCATCGCGCCGCCGGTGGCGGCGTCGGCGTTGGGACGGGCGTGGCGGGCGGCGGCGGCGGCGTGGCGGTGGCCGACGGCGCCGGAGGCGACGAGGCGGGGGCCGACGGCGGAGGTGTGGGCGTGGCTGCGGCCGAGGGTGCCGGGGTGGGCGTGGCTGCGGCCGAGGGTGCCGGGGTGGGCGTCGCCGCAGCCGTCGGCGCGGGGGTGGGCGACGGTGCGGCAGACGGTGCCGGGGTGGGCGAGGCGCCAGGCGTCGGCGCGCCGCTCGCCGCGTTGGACGGCCCCGGCGAGGACGATGGCGCCGGCGACATGCCGGGCGTCGGCGTGGGGCTGGCAACGGCTGCCGGCAGGTTGTCGCCCACTGCCGGGAGCGGGACGGTTGCGGCCGTGCGGTCCGCCTCGGAAGCGATCGCCGCGACGGTCAGAACCGCGACCCCTGCCAGGGCGAGCATCGCGCTCACCTGCAGCTGCGGCGCGCGCAGCGATCGGCCGACGCCGGCGCCGAGCTCGAGCCTGGCCTTGGAACGCATGGCCGCGGGCGGCCGCGTCGGGTCGCCGATCGCGAACAGGGTGGCGGATCCGTAGATCAGGACGCTCCACGCGGCGAGCACGCCGATGGTGAGAGACAGGAGCGACAGCCCTGCGACGGCGATCGCCCATACGCCGAGGAGCAGAGACATGCCGGCGAGGATGGTCTCCCAGATGACCACGCGGATCTCGTGCGCGAGCGCCGAGCCGCGGAACTTGGGCGTCCGCAGGAACACGCCGTGCTGCTCGACGAGGGCGCGCACGCAGGCGACGGTGACCACGAACGACAGGCTCAGGTTGACCCGCATCGCATCGAATGCCTCGCGCACCGCAACGCCGGTCGCGACGCGGATCCCCCACACGTACCGGGTCAGGCCGAGGACGATGTAGAACAGCGGCAGGATGATGCCCAGACCCCACAGGCGCTGGACCACGAACGGGTGTCGCGTCGCGACGCCCAGCGCCGTCGCCATGACGAAGGCCGTGAACAGCAGCGTCAGGCCGTCGTTGAACCACCACAGCCCGCCCAGCAGGTAGTCGCGCCGCTGGCGCTGGGACAGCCTGGTGCGCGACCATGGGGTCAGGCTGCGCCAGTGCTTCTTGAGGATCTGGACGCCCCCGAAGGCCCAGCGGAAGCGCTGCTTGCGGAGTGCCTCGTAGGTGAGCGGCATGATGCCGCGGCCGTACGCCTGCGGCACGAAGATGCCTCGTCCACCGCCGCCCAGGATCCGCAGGCTCGCCTCCGCGTCCTCGGTGATGATCTCCTCGTCCCAGCCCCCGATCGCGTCGAGGTCCAGGCGGCGGATGAGCCCCATCGTGCCCGCGAAAATGATCGAGTTGCGGTAGGCCCGGCTCACCATGCCGACCCGGAAGAAGTACTCGAATCCCGTATGGCAGGCACGGTAGAACGCGCTGTCCCCCCAGTCCCGGTAGTCCTGCGGCGTCTGGACGAAGGCGACGGTCGGGTCGGCGAAGTACGGCACCGTCGCCTTGAGGTAGTCGGGGTCGACGACATAATCGGCATCGACGACGCCCACGACCTCGACGTCGTCGGGCAGGTGCGTCCGGCCCCAGTTGAGGGCGCCCGACTTGAAGCCCGGCCAGTCCTCGAGATGGACGAACTCCACGCGGTAGCCCGAATCGCGGAGTCGGTTGCATTCGGTCGCCAGCGGCTGCCACAGCTCGGCGTCGGTGGTGTTGTTGTCGAGGACCTGGACGACCAGGCGGTCACGCGGGTAGTCGAGCCCGGCCAGCGAACGGATGGTCTCGATCACGAGGTCCGGCGGCTCCTGGTGGGCCGGCACCTGGAGGCACACCACCGGCCACACCGAGGGCGCCGGGGGGACCATCTGGACCATCAGCGGACGGCACAGCGAATCGACCACCTCGAACACGGCCGCTGTCATCAGCGCCAGCGCCGCGAACTCGATCGCGAGGAGCACGAGACCCAGCAGCAGCCCGACCGGCGAGTCGGTGAGGGCCACGGTGACGCCCACCAGGTATCCCGCGTAGACCACCGTGCCGATCACCAGGCTGCCGAATGTCGCCGCGCCCGCCGCCCACCACTCACGTGGCGACGCAAGGGCAACCAGCAGGGATGCCGCCGTGACCAGCGCGGCCGGCGAGTTCGGCTCCAGCTGGCCGGTGAGCCAGGCGGCGAGGGCCCCGGGCACGACCACGAGCGGGATCCGCCACACGCGCGCGGAGATCCGCGACCGGCCGGCGGTGAACAGGATGGCCGTGGTGAAGGCCATGAGCAGCGTCGACGGGGCGAGGCCCTCGATCATCGTGCAGCAGCTCCGCGGCGACGCTGGCTGGCCGCCGCGGGGAGATCTCGCGGGTTCGTGTTCAAGGCGTTGCTCCGTGGCGGATCGTGGGGGACCGGCTTCGGACGAGGCCGGTGGTGCTGCGCATCGCTCGGCGATCGGCAGTCCTTCGACCCTAGCGACCGGCTGGCTGCGGGCCCCTAAACCTCGGCGGGCAGGACGTGTGGGGAACCTTGCAGCCCCGGTCGGGGGCAGCGCGGATCTCGTCCGGAGGCGGCTGCAACCGGCCTGCAAGGCGGCGCGGGGGCGCTGGGGGCGAACTCATCACGCTCCATCGCGAAGAATCGCCGCGGGCAGCCGGCCGGTCCAGCGACGGCCGGCCATCGAGGTACGCGCATGACCACGAACGAGAACCGCACGATCGTCGAGCGTCACTACGGCGAGCCACCGCCCGCCCCGGGTGACGTGCCCATCGAGGCATCACGCACCGTCATCACCAGCCACCCGACCGCGATCGAGATGCTGCGGCGGTTGGCCATCGTCGGCTTCGGCCTGGTCCAGCTGGCGATCGTGCTCCGGATCCTGCTGCTGCTCATCGATGCGCGCGAGGCCGCGCCGGTGGTGGCGTGGATCATCGACATCAGCGGGACGCTGATCGCGCCATTCGACGGCATCCTGCGGCATGACAGCCTGCGCGCCAGCGGGTCCGTCCTGGACCTGACGGCCGTGGCCGCGTTCGTTGGCTGGACGATTGCCGAGGCCGTCGTGCTTGCCATCCTTGGCGTCTTCGGCCGCGACGCGTAAGACTCCTCGAACGGCCCGATGTTCGCGGCCGATCCATCGCCTGCGAAGGAGCATCACTATGGCGACCTGGGCAGACTTCGCGGCAGTCGCACCGCGGATGGCCTCGGAGGGGCAACGCCTCCTCCGGTGGCGGGGCGAGATCGACGAGGCCTTTCTCGCCAGCGTCGGCGGCGACGCACTGCCGCGTATCCACCCGGTGTACGTGAAGGTCATCGGGGGACGGCTCTACGCGTTCATCGGCCGTTCGGCGAAGCGCAATGACCTTGAGCACGACGGCCGCTTTGCAATCCACGCGCACCAGGATCCGCAGGTCCCGTGCGAGTTCCAGGTCCGCGGTCGTGCATCGATCGTCGCGCCCGGCGACGTCCATGACGAGGTGGCCGCCGCGTGGTATTTCGCAACGGGCGACGAGTACGAGCTGTTCGAGCTCGACATCGAGTCCGTGGTGCTCGGGGAACGGACCAGCCAGGACGACTGGCCGCCCACGTACTCCACCTGGCGCGCTGACACCTCAGCCGGGTGATGCCGTCGGGCGCCCGCGTGGATGCCCTTGTCACGGACGTCGTGATGTCCGACCTCTCGGGGACCCGAGCTCGCCAGGCGGGCGTTGAGCCTCCGGCCGGGGCTGCCGATCGTCCTGCTGTCCGGCTACAGCGCGGAGACCGACGAGATCGAAGCGCTGGTCAAGGATGGCGTCCGATTTGCGGGCAAGCCCATCCCGGGCCGCGACCTCCTCGCGCTGCTGGAAGGGGCGATCGCGGAGCGGGTTCCGGGTTCCTGATCGCCGATCGCTCCGCCCCGGGCGTTACGCGTCACCAGGCGCATCGCCGCCGAACGACGCCAGGCGCTCGACCGACGGGATGACGTAGTAGCCGCCGGAGACCGGGCGCGCGACGCTGATCAGACGGTCGGTTGGCCCGCCGCCGGCACCGACCATGCTCGCCAGCATCGCCTGCAGGATGCGCTGGTCCCGGCTGAACCCCACGAAGATCGTTCCGTGCCGGAGGAGCGTTCCGTAGGCGATGTTCCGCCGGAAGATCTTCCCGAGCTGGTCCTGGTCCGTGCGGGCGACATGCGACGCCGGGGGTCGCGGGCCGAGCTCGGTGCTGTCACCCTTCCGCCGCCCGATGATCGCCTCCTGGGTCGCCACCGGCAGGCGCTCCCACCCGACGGCGTCGTGCTCCCACTGCTGGAGCAGCAGGATCGAGCCACCCTCGCCCGGGTGCCCGGCCGGGATGAGCGCCACGTTGATCGCCTCGACGATCGAGGGGTTCTCCGTCCCGTCGATGAACCCGGTCAGGTCGCGATCATGGTGGTACGGCCAGCCGACCATCTCGTTGGCCAGCGTCGCCACCGAGGCGAGCTCCATGACGATCACGCGGCTCAGATCGAAGACGGCGTCATAGCTGCTCCCGGTCAGCCACATCACGACGTCGTGCTGCGTCGCCGGGAGGACATCGCCCGCGGGGCCGACGAGCGGTTCGTTGAAGCCGACGACTCCGGGCGGCGCGGCGTCCGGGGCAACGGCTGCCCAGAGCTCGGGCCGGAAGCCCGTCACGAGGTTGACGCCACCGATCGTCGTTCGGGGCTCGCGGAGCGCAGCCACGCGAGCGACCGCATCCGCTGGAAGCGCACCCGCGACGATGTCGAGCTCGAGGTATGCGTGCGAGCTCGTGCCGAGAGCGAAGATGCCGGTCTGGGATGTCATGTCAGGTCGTGCGCCGAAATGGCGGCGCTCGATCTCGTCATTGGTCCGTCCCGCGTGACGGGGCGCGCGCTTCGGGCTGGATCGTGCGTCGCGCGATCAGCTCCGCGGTCCACTCCCGCAGCCGGCCAATGTGCTCCGCGTAGTGATCGGCGGCGCATTTTCGAACCCACCACCCGGCCTCCTCGTTCTGATCGTGAAAGGTGTGCCACTCGTCGACCATCAGCGAGCGGGCCGCGTTTGCCTGCAGCCAGGCGACCTCCCACGGCTGACCCTTCATGGCGTCGAGGAGTGCGGCATTGAGCGCATCGACATCGACGTCGTGGCCCTCGTACGTGCCGGTGCGGATGCGCTCGAACTGGGCATGGGCCTCCGCGAGCCACGTCCCGAGATGCGCGACCACGTCGCGCACCGCCCAGCCTGCGTCGGGGTAGTACCGGGGCTCGAGGCACTCCTCCGGCGTCAGCGATCGGACGAGGCCGGCGAGCTCGTACCAGCCCAGGCGCTCCGCCTCGATCTCGGCGCGGTAGGGGTGCCCGGCGGGGGTCGTGTGTGGCGTCGATCCGTGCGTGCCGCTCGATCCGGGCGAGCTCACGGCGTGGCGAACTCCCCTTCGAGCGGAAGACCGGCGTCTTCCCAGTCCAGGAGTCCGCCGGCATACCTCCGCACGTTGGAATAGCCCCGGCGGACGAGCTCCCGATACAGCGCAACGCTCGACAGGCAGTCGACGTGAGAGCAGTACACGACCACCTCGTCGTTCGGGGCGATCGCCGCATACAGCTCGCCGGGTGTGTCGAAGTGGAGCGAGCCCGGGATGTGCTTGGCCTCGAAGGCCCACCGGTTGAGGGCCATGATCAGCCTCAGGTCGTCGCCCCGGTCGAGCTTCGCCTTCAGCTCCTCGCGGCTGATCGTCCGGATCGGCTCGTCGCCCAATGCGGCGCTGGCTCGCGGCTGGTCCATCATCGGTACCAGCATCTGCCACTCAGTCAACCCGGTGGGGGACCAACTGCTGCAACAACAGGACCTGGCGAGCACGTTGACATCGGGCGCACGATGGCGACATGGCCGTACAGATGCCCCGGGTGGCCCGGCGTCGGGTCCGCCGCACACGCCGGCTTCTCGCGCTCGGGATCGCGACCGCGTCGCTCGCCACCGCTTCGCTCCTCACGCCATCGGCCACGACCCGGGCCGCGAGCGACCCGATCATTGCGCTCCAGCCCGTCGTCGGCGGGCTCGACCACCCGGTGCTGGTCACGAATGCGGGCGATGCTCGCCTGTTCGTCGCCGAACAGACCGGCCGGATCCGGATCGTCAACGGGGGCAGCCTGCTGGCCACGCCGTTCCTCGACGTCTCGGGAAAGATCTCCAGTGGGAGCGAGCGCGGGCTGCTGGGGCTGGCGTTCCACCCCGCGTATGCGACCAACGGCCGCTTCTTCGTCTACTACACGCGGTCCGACGGCGACATCCAGGTGTCCGAGTTTCAGCGCTCCGCCGGCAACGCCAACCTCGCCGACGCCGGCTCCGAGCGGCCCATCCTGCGTATCGAGCACTCCACGTACAGCAACCACAACGGCGGCATGCTCGCATTCGGGCCGGACGGGTACCTGTACATCGGGACGGGTGATGGCGGCGGGGCCGGGGACCCCCTGGGCAGCGGCCAGAACATCAACAGCCGGCTGGGCAAGCTCCTTCGCCTCGACATCGACACCGCGAACCCGTCCATCGCGTACGACGTCCCGCCGACGAACCCGTTCGTGGGCACCGCGGGCGACGACCTGGTCTGGTCGTACGGGTTGCGCAACCCATGGCGCTTCTCGTTTGACCGGGTCACCGACGACCTGTGGATCGGCGACGTGGGCCAGGGTTCCTGGGAAGAGGTCGATCTGGCCCGAAGCGCGGCCGGCCGCGGCCGCGGGCTCAACTTCGGCTGGAACGTTCTCGAGGGCGATCACTGCTACAACGCGACGACGTGCGTGCGGACGGGCAAGACCGCGCCGGTCGCCGAGTATCCCCATGGAACCGGGGATTGCTCGATCACCGGCGGGTTCGTGTATCGCGGTTCCGTGAGTCCGCTGTTGGTTGGTCGCTACCTGTTCGGCGACTACTGCAGCGGCCGCATCTGGAGCCTGGTGGCGTCCGGACCATCGCCGCAGTCCGAGGTGCTGCTGACGGACACCAGCCTCCAGATCAGCTCGTTCGGCGAGGACGCGGCGGGCGAGGTCTACGTGGTCGCACTCGGCGGGACGATCTACGGGATCGTCGAGTCGCAGGTCGTCCGCCGCTCCGGTCCTGATCGCTACGCAACCGCGGCCGAGATCAGCGCGGCGGCGTTCGACCCGGGCGTGCCGGTGGCCTACGTGGCAACCGGTCAGGACTATCCCGACGCGATCGCCGGTGGTCCGGCCGCCGCCGCCGAGGGCGGCCCGATCCTGCTCGTCCGATCGGGCTCGATCCCGGCGGCCACTGCCGCCGAGCTCAAGCGCCTCAAGCCCGGCCACATCGTCGTGCTGGGCGGGACGTCGGTCGTCTCGGCCGGCGTGGCGAGCGCGCTCGCGGGCTACACGGCGGGAACCGTCGTCCGCCGCTCCGGTCCTGATCGCTACGCAACCGCGGCCGAGATCAGCGCGGCGGCGTTCGACCCGGGCGTGCCGGTGGCCTACGTGGCAACCGGTCAGGACTATCCCGACGCGATCGCCGGTGGTCCGGCCGCCGCCGCCGAGGGCGGCCCGATCCTGCTCGTCCGATCGGGCTCGATCCCGGCGGCCACTGCCGCCGAGCTCAAGCGCCTCAAGCCCGGCCACATCGTCGTGCTGGGCGGGACGTCGGTCGTCTCGGCCGGCGTGGCGAGCGCGCTCGCGGGCTACACGGCGGGAACCGTCGTCCGCCGCTCCGGTCCTGATCGCTACGCAACCGCGGCCGAGATCAGCGCGGCGGCGTTCGACCCGGGCGTGCCGGTGGCCTACGTGGCAACCGGTCAGGACTATCCCGACGCGATCGCCGGTGGTCCGGCCGCCGCCGCCGAGGGCGGCCCGATCCTGCTCGTCCGATCGGGCTCGATCCCGGCGGCCACTGCCGCCGAGCTCAAGCGCCTCAAGCCCGGCCACATCGTCGTGCTGGGCGGGACGTCGGTCGTCTCGGCCGGCGTGGCGAGCGCGCTCGCGGGCTACACGGCGGGAACCTAGCGTTCCGGTGCCGGGCGGCTCGCCTGCCGCCTGCACGCCGGATTCTGCCCGATCGTGCCGGTCACCCTGCCCGGACGGCGCGGGCGGAGGGCACAGACGGGACTTGTCTCAGCCCTGCCCCGGTCGGACAATCGGACGGCGGTCCGCGAGCCATGTCGGCTGCCGCGAGCCGTCGAAGGCCGCCGATGGCGCCGTGCCGCCCGGCGGGAGCCACGACGTGCGCAGCGTGAGTGCGTGATGAGGGAACGCAGCCAGCTCGAACAGCAGCCCCCGGAGATCCGCAGGCAGCACGGAACCGTCGTCGCCAACGAGCCGATCGCGCCGGCCGCGGCCGTCTTCGACGCTGCCGCGCGAGAGCAGACGCCGGGTCGCGGCGGGGCCCCCGCCGTCGGGCGCGCGATCGACGGTCTGCACACGAGCGCGGGCAATGCCGCGGTCGCCCGGCTGTTCGAGGGCGCCATGACGCATCGCCACCAGGAAGGCCATGCGATGGCTCGCGCCGGCCGGTCCAGCATCACGGACCGCCCTGTTGTCCAGGCAAGCGCCGCCGGCGAGGCCGCGCCCGCGGACGAGATGTCGAACGTGTCCGATACCACGCTGACGGCACTGGCGGCAGGCCCCCCGAAGCACGGCCCGAGCTGGACGCACGTCGGACCCCCGTCCAACACCACCTACGCCGTGTCCGGAACGCTGCGCGACGCGGCCAACACGGTCGCGGCGCGCACCGAGGCGGGCTCCGTGGCCACGACGCCTTCGAGCGATACGGACGTCTGGACGCCCGACGGGGGCAATCCCCAGGTCATCGGGGCACGAGTCACGGTGGACCAGGTGGAGGAGCTGCCGACCTGGGCGGACGAGTCGCAGGCGACGGCGAACCAGCAGGCCGAGTGGAACCGGTTTCACGGCGCGATCACCACGCACGAGGCCGGGCATGTCTCGACCGACAAGACGTCGTACGCGAACGCCCACACGACAATGGTCGGCAAGTCCCCGGAGGGCGCGGACAAGGCCCTTGACACGGTCGAGGCGAAGGCGACGACCGACAACGCGACGTACGACACGAACACCGCCCACGGCCTGAACCAGGGGACGGGGATCAACCCCAACATCGACGAGGTCACGAAGGTTCCCTGAGCCCGAGCCGCGCCTGCCGCCCGATGTATCTCCCGTACGCACCGGCGGCCGCCTCGAGACCTGCGACCGCCGCGACGGACAGGGGCACAAACGGGATCGCGTCGATGTGCACCACCCGCGTGGCGACACGCCGGCTCCAAGTCCCGGCGACCCCACCATCGACCACGATCGTCGGCTTGAACATGCCGTTGGCGCCCGGGACGATGGCGTCCGCATGCTCGGGAAGGAGCACGGTCGACCGATCCCGGTAGCCGAGGATGTACTCGTCGAAGCCGGGAAGCAGCATGACGCCTGCGCCCGCGCCCGGGGCATCGAGGACATCCGCGTCGAGGTGGTAGGTGGTTCCCTCGATCGCGATGGTGGCCAGCCTGCCGCCAACGACGTCCAGGCCTCGCCTGACCTCGCGTATCGTGAGTCCGGACCAGCGCGCCAGATCGCTGGCCGTGGCGGGCCCATGGCTCCGGAAGTACCTCCAGGCGAGCTCGCCCAGCGCCTCGTCACGTTCGAGCCGCCGCGGGCTGGGGACCCAGGCGTCGAGCCGGGCGAATGCCTGCAGGCGGCCATCGGACGGCCCCAGGACGAGGGTCCCCGTCTGGGCCAGGTACCACAGGATGTGGTAGCCACGCTGCCCGGCCGTGCTCACGCCACCGGCCTCCATCGCCGCAAGCAGGGCGGCGCGTCCCAGCGTCCGCCGGCCGGGTAGCGCGTCGACCGCGACCAGCCGCGCTCGCTCGATGTCTGCATCGCTGAGCCCGAGGGCCGCCCGCCGCTTGGCAGCCGAAGCGAGGGATCGCTCCGCGGTGAGCGCGAGCAGCCACGGCAGGTCGTCGGCACAGACCAGGTGCAGCGTGCCGCGGAGCGGCCACGACCGCACGATCTCGCCGGCATCAAACGCGGTGTCCACATCGAGCTCGCGTGTGTCGACGGCGCGTACGCCGACGGACCATTTCACGCCCGGCAGGTCCTGGCCCTGCATCCCGAGCATCCAGCCCACCACGCCGGCGGGGGTGGACGGGCGAACCGGGCCGTCGAGTCGCTGCGCGGTCAGCCGCAGCGCCGCCAGCCGCCGCTGCCCGGCGGTGAACGAAGATGGGGATGGCACGCATGGAGTATCGATGGTCGGGCGACGGCCCGCGGAGGTCTCCGTCGGGAAGGCGGGACTTGCCCGATACGGGCGGCCACGTGCCCGGTCCGGCCCGGGGGCGCGCGCGGCACGTAGTATCGCGGGCGTGAGTCATGACCCGGCAACCGTCGCTCGTCCCCGCGCCATCCGGCTGTGGCTGCCGCACCAGCACGGCGCGTGGGCGATGCTGGCATTGCCGATCCTCGTGGGCATGGCCGCCAGCCGGTTCGTGCCGGGCCAGCTGCTGCTAATGGGCGCGGCCGTTGCCGCCTACCTGGCATCCGCAACCATCCAGGCCTGGCTCCGGGCGCGCCGCCGGCCGTCGTTCGTGCCGTCGATCGTCGCGTACGGCGCCGCCGCCGCCGTGCTCGGGTTCCCGCTCCTCGTGCTCGAGCCGCGCCTCCTGCTCGTTGTGGTCGTGCTCCTTCCGGCCGGCGCGCTGACGCTTGGGGCCGCGCGGCCCGGCACGCCTCGCGAGCTGGCCCTGAGCCTCGCCCATGTCGCCCAGGCGTCGATGCTGGCCCCGGCCACGATGCTCCTTGCCGGCGAGGCGAGCGCCAACCTGCTCGTTGCCGCGACCGCGCTCGTCGCGGCCGAGATGAGCGGGTCCACGCTGGCGGTGCGCTCAGTGATCCGGGAGCGCGACAACGTGGGCTTTGCGGTCCGGTCGGTGGCCTTCCATGTCGTCGCCACGCTCGTGGCGGCGGCAACCCTGCCACCGGCCTACGCGCTGCTCGGCGGACTGCTCACCGTGCGGGCCGCGGTGCTGCCGGTCGCGCGCCAACGGCTCGCCGGAACCCGGTGGAAGCTGCGGCCCGTCCACGTCGGGGTGGTCGAGGCGGTCGCATCGATCGCCACCGTGGTCGTCGTGCTGGCGGTCCCGCTCGCGGCCGGCGCTCGATAGACAGCGGCACGTTCCGTACCCATCGCTGCCCGTTCCGGCGCCGCCGCGTCATAATCCGCCGATGGGCGAGCTGACCTCCGTCGACCAGGGCACGCGCACGAGCTGTGGTCGATGGCGGTGCGCTCGACCCGCTGGTCGGGCCGCAATGCTCGCTCGCCGTCCAGCTCCGCCGCGCCACGGGCGCGGTCATCGGCCGCAGCGCCGAGCTTGATGCGATCTCGCAGGTGCTCCACGAGGCGACCGGCCGCCTGGCGGCGTTGACGCTCGAGGGCGAGCCCGGGATCGGCAAGACACGGTTGCTGCTGGAGGCCGCCGAGCTTGCCGCGTCCGCCGGGTTCACCTGTGTCGCGATCACCGCAGACGAGGAGATCCGTGGGCCGTTCCTGCTCGCGCGCAGCCTGTTTGCCTCGAACGCCATCCGCGACTGCATGGTGGGGACGCCCGCCGAGGCCGCGGTCAGCCGCGTGGTCGAGGCCATCTCGGGGCGCGACGAGCGCGGGTACGAGACGCTGTCACCGGATGCCAAGCTGCTTCGCGCCTTCGACCTCGGGGGTGTCGCGGTCTCGGCGCTCGCCGGGATCCGGCCGCTGGCGCTGCTGATCGACGACGTCCAGTGGGCCGACGACGACACCCTCCGGCTGCTCCGGTACGTCGTCCGCAGTGATGCCGACCGGCCCGTCTTCCTGTTCCTGACGATCAGGCCGGACGAGTTCGCGACGGTCACCGAGGCCGTCAACTTCGTTGCCGACATGGAGCGCATGGGTCTCGTCCGGCGCCTGCGGCCGGGACGGTTCGGCTCGGTCGAGACGGCCGAGCTCCTCAAGCGGGTCCTGGGCGGTCGCGTCGAAGCCGTGTCGGCGGCCGCCATGCATGCGCAGTCGGAGGGCGTGCCGTTCATCGTCGAGGAGCTGGCGCGAACGCACCGCGAGGCCGGCACCCTCCAGCAGATCGACGGCCAATGGCGGCTCGGCCGGAACGCCGCGCGGCTGGTGCCATCGGCGGTCCGGACGCTGATCGATCGCCGAGCCGCGCGACTGCCTGCCCGGACACGCGCCGCGATCGGTGACGCCGCGATCCTGGGTCGCAGCTTCAGCCTCCGGGATCTGCGCGCGATCCGGGCACGGATCGGCGAAGGCGATGTCGGCCCACACGACGCCGCCGCTCCCGACGCCGAGCGCGCCGGCCCGGGCGACGGCGCGGACCCGCTTGCCGACGACCTCGCGCCGGCCGTCCGGGCCGGTCTGCTGCTCCAGCAGGCGCAGGGCGAGCCGGCGGACTACACGTTCACGCACGAGCAGGTCCGGCAGTTCGCCGCGAACCAGCGCTCGGCGGCCCGACGCCGCCAGGTCCACGCCGCGGTCGTCGACCTGCTGCTCGAGGGTGGCGACCCGGCACCCGCCGGCCTGCCGATGCTGGCCCAGCACGCGCTGGCCGCCGGCGACACGGCGCGCGCGGCGCGGTTCTCGATCGACGCCGCTGCTGCCGCGCTGGCCTCGAACGCCCCGGAGGAGGCGTTGCGGCTCGTCGAGCAGGCACTTCCGGTCGTCTCGACGCCGGCCGACCGGCGGGTCCTGCTCGCGACCCGCGACGACGCGTTTGCCGCGCTCCGGCGGACCAGCGAGCGGCTCGAGGGCCTGACCGAGCTGGCGGCGCTGGCGGAGGCGATGCGCGATCCGGCCGTCGAGCTCGACGTCCAGCTCCGGCGCGCGTCGGCGCTGCGGATGGATCACGACGAGGATGCCGCCGCCGAGCTGGCCGCCCGCGTCCGGGCCCGCGCCGCCGAGCGCGGCGACGCAGCGACCGAGCTGCGGGCAACACTCGAGCTTGGCCAGGCGATCCAGCGGAGCCCGGTCGGCGAGTCGTTCGGCGGCGCGGCGGTCGAGATCGACCTCGACGCGGCCGACGAGGCATACCGGCACGCGATCGTGCTCGCGGAGCAGCTCCACGACGACCGCAGCCTGGCTGCCGCGCTGCGCGAGATCGGCACGATCGACTTCGCTCGCGGACGGGCGTGGTTCTCGGGAGAGGTCCGAGCGGGCCGGGCGAACGACCTGGTCGCGATGCTGTCATCGGGCGCCAGCATCGAAGACATGATCCTGTCCACACCGATCGCGCCGCTGCTCACGGAGGCGACCCAGGTCCTCGAGCGGGCATTGGGCATCTTCGAGCGGCTGGGTGACCGGACCGGCGTGATGTCGACGGTCATCGCCATGGCCTATACCCAGTACGGCCCCGTCATGCACTTCTCGTCCTCGGCGCGACACCTCGAGGAGATCCGGCGCGTGACGAGCCGCATGTCCGAGCTCGTCACCGAGAGCGAGCGCGCCCGGCTCGACCTCCAGATGCTCTACGGCGTCCACGTGTACTCGCGGGCCAAGGTCGTGCCCGACCTCGCGTTGACCCGCGGCGAGGACGCCCACCGGGCGGCGAAGCTCCAGGGGGACCGGTCCGTCGAGTTCCTTGCCGCGGGCGGCGTGGCGCTCAGCCTTCTCGACCTCGGCGATATCGACGGGGCGGAGCGGTGGCTCGGCCTGGCTGCTTCTGCTGCGTCGATGGCGCCCTCGCGGACCCGGGCACGCCAGCTCGAGACGTGGCGCGGGATGGTCCGGGCCGGTGACGGCGACGTCGACGGGATGCGCCGGCATCTCGAGCGCGCGGTGGCGATGGCGACCGAGAGCGGCAGGGCCGCCGCACGGTGCGAGGCCCTGGCGCGCCTGGCCCTCGAGGCGGCTGCGCTCGTTGCACGGTCGCTGCCCGGCGGATCTGATGACGCGGCCCATGGCGGCCCGGATCCGGCGTTGCTCGAGCTCATCGACCAGGCCGCTTCGCAGGCCAGGGAGCTGCTGCCACTGCTGCCTGGGCACGCGGCGTGGGGCGCTCAGGCCGACGCGGCGCTCGCGACCGCGGCCCTCGCGCGCGATGACGTTCCGGCGGCCGTGATGGCGGCAGGCGCGGCCCTCGGGGCCCTCCAGGCCGGGCTCCACGAGGACGCCAACCTCGAGATCGTGATCCCGGCAGCCCGGGCGCTGTTCGCCGGGGCTCCACCCGAGGTCCAGGGATCGGTCCGGGAATTCGTCCGGTCCACGCTGTCGCGGATCGCGCAGGGCACGGCAGACGAGGGGATCCGCGTCCGATGGCTCACCGGACCGATCGGGCGCGACCTCGCGGCGCTGGTCGGCCCGCTCGATGCACCGGCTGCATCGATCGCGGCGTCGGAGCCGGCAGTGCCCGATGGCGCCCCCGTTCTTGACGATGCCGAGCGGCACCTGCTGCAGCTGCTGACCGAGGGCCGGACCAACGCCGAGATCGCGGCCGAGCTGGAGATCGGGGAGGCCGACGTGGCGCAGCAGCTCGCCCGGCTGCACGCCCGCCTGGGGACCACGAGCCGCGCCGAGGCGACGTCACTGGCCTTCCGCGGGCTCGCATCCGTGGGATCCCGCTGATGGCGATCCGGGCGCGCGTCGACCGTCACAAGTGCATCGGCGCCGGCAACTGCATCACCCTCGCCCCGACCGCGTTCGACTGGCTCGCGGGTGACTATGGCAAGAGCGATGTCGTCGGTGCCGACAGCATCGACGAAGAGGTGCTCCGCGCCGCAGCCTTCTCGTGCCCGACGGCCGCGATCGTGCTCGACGACGTCGCGGAGCTCCTCCCCTGGCAGCTGCGGGGCAAGGCCGGGCCGGCCCGGCGGGTTCTCAAGACCTTCATGTTCACCGATATCGTCGGGTCCACGAACCTCGTCGAGGCGCTGGGCGACGAGGCGTGGGAGACGATGCTCCGCTGGCACAACACGGCCCTGCGGGAGGTGTTCTCGGCCCACGAGGGCGAGGAGATCTCGACCACCGGTGACGGGTTCTTCGTCAGCTTCGACTCACCGGAGCTCGCCGTGGCGGCCGCGGTCGCGATCCAGCGGCGGCTCGCGGAGCACCGTTCCACGCAGGGCTTTGCGCCGCAGGTCCGGATCGGGCTCCACGCGACGGACGCGACGCAGGTCGGCGGCGACTTCCACGGCAAGGGCGTCCACGAGGCCGCGCGGATCGCGGCGCTCGGGGGCGGAGGCGACATCGTGGCCAGCGTGACGACCGTAGGCGACGCGCAGCGCACGTCCAATCCGCGGAGCGCGACGCTCAAGGGCCTGTCCGAGGCGATCGAGGTCGTCGACGTCGACTGGCGCTAGCTCGCGACCTGTCGGGTGACGACGATTCCGTCCTCGTCGGCGTAGAGCTCGGCCCCTGGTACGAAGGTGGCACCGCCGAAGGTGACCGGCGTGTCGACCTCGCCGCTGCCCGCCTTGGCGCTCCGTCTCGGGTTCGAGCCCAGCGCCCTGATCCCGATCGGCAGCCGGGCCAGCTCGGCCGTGTCGCGGACGCAGCCGTGGATCACTACGCCCGCCCACCCGTGATCGACCGCCGACCTCGCGATGGTGTCGCCCATCAGCGCCGTCCGGAACGATCCGCCACCGTCGACCACCAGCACCTGGCCGGTGCCGGGCGTCGAGAGCATCGCGCGCAGCAGGACGTTGTCCTCGAGGCAGCGGACGGTGCGGACGCGGCCGCTGAACCGGGTCCTGCCACCGAGGTCGCGGAGCTGGACGTCGCAGGAGTCGAGCTCGTCGCTGGGCCGGTCCATCAGGTCAGCCGTCGACCAGTCCATCTCGATCCTCCCGGGCTGTCCCGGCTGGTGTGTCAGGCGTCGCCGAGCGCTGCCCGGACTGCCGGGATCACGGAGCGCCCATACGCCTCGAGCTGCGCCTCCTCGTCCCCGCTCATGAGGTACAGGTTGAACTGGTCGACGCCGGCCTCGTGCAGCTCGATGAGCCGGCGGACGTGCGCCTCGGCCGGGCCGACGACGGCGAACCGGTCCACGACCTCGTCGCTGACGAAGTCTCCGCCCGAGGCACCGAGCTCGGGAATGCGCTCCGTGCTCACCCGATCGCGGAGGTAGCCCGTCAGGGATTCGGGCAGCCGGTCGCTCGGATACCGGTTGACCAGGTCCACGACGTGATTGCTGACCATCGCCGGGAACCACCGCACGCGATCACGGGCTTCCTCGATCGGGCCGACATGCGCCGGGGCGGCCGC
This sequence comes from uncultured Chloroflexia bacterium, assembly GCA_963835335.1. GTDB lineage: Bacteria > Chloroflexota > Limnocylindria > Limnocylindrales > CSP1-4 > CAIXZV01. The sequence continues at coordinate 88,448 of CAWIFB010000028.1, forward strand.
CTGGACCTTGATCGAGGCAGGGTAGCGGCCGGCGGCCGCCGCGGCCTCGTGCATGATCCCGGCCATCCAGCGGACCAGGTCGGGATCCGCGAGCTGGAGGATCAGCCCGTCGGCCATGCGCCCGGTCATCGCGAGCGCCATCGGACCGTAGCCGGCGATCCACACGGGAAGCTTCCAGCCGCCTGTCCAGGGCAGGTCCAGGTCGACGCCGTCCAGCCTGGTCGTGCGCCCCTCGACGAGGTCCCGGATCACCGTCGCCGCCTGCTCCAGCGCCTTGAGCGTGGTGGGTGGCCGGCCGAGCACGCGGACCGAGCTGTCGCCGCGTCCGATGCCCAGGTCCATGCGACCGCCCGAGATCTCGTCCAGCGTCGCGAGCGCGCTCGCCGTCACGCTTGGATCGCGCGTCGCCGGGTTCGTCACGCACGTCCCGAGCCGCATGCGCGTGGTGTTCACCGCCATCAGCGTGAGCAGCGGATAGACCTCGCGGAACGGCACATGCGCGTCGAACAGCCAGCCGTAGCCGAACCCGGCTGCCTCCGCCTGCCTGGTGAGCGCGACCATGCGCTCGACGGTGTTCGAGGGCTTGAGCGTGAATCCGAAGTCCACGACCGGCAGCCTACACGCTGGGGCCGCGGTCTACTGGGTGACGAGACGCCCGATGATCACACCTGCGAGCGCCGCGGCGCCGGCGATCGCCATCGTCTGGAGCGCCGTCCGCCAGACCGGCTCGTGACCGACGAGCCCGCGGGCGATGCCCAGGAGCGCCATCAACCCGCCGGTCACGACCAGCGACACCAGCCGGGCGGTCTCGATGTCGAACAGGGCGAACGGCACCACCGGCACACTGGCGGCGACGAGGTCGGCGATGAACATCCAGACCGCGTGGGTCCAGGGCGATGCGCCAACCCGTCGCGGCACGCCCAGCTCGAACGCGGCCACGTAGTCGAGCAGCGCCGCGGGGTGGCGGCTGAACGATGCCGCGGTCTCGCGGGCCTCACCCTCGGAGAAACCGGTGGCCTGCAGCTGTGCCGCGACGCGCTCGGCTGCCGGTGCCGGGTTCAGGGCGATGCGGCTGCGCGCACGCTCCACAAGGGCGGCCGCGCGACTGCGCTCCGAATGCACGTCCAGGTAGGTGCCGGCCATCATCGAGACCGCACCCGCGATCGCCCCGGTCGCGCCGGCCAGGAGCACGATCTGGCCGTCGTTCGTGCTCGCCGCGACGCCGAACACCAGGCCTGCGACGGAGACCGCGCCGTCCTCCATCCCGAACGCGACGTCACCGATCGAGGACACCAGCGACGCGCGGACGCGTTGGACGATGGGGCGCACGAGCGAGATGGCCTCCCTGTGGAACGGACGGCCCAGTGTATCGGGCCGGCCTGGTGACTCAGCCGGCCGCCAGCTCGATTCCGGCCGCGCGACAGTCCTCCGCGAACGCGGCCTGCGCGTCGACGGTCGGTTCCCAGCGGGTGGGGAAGGCAACGAGCCGGTCCAGGCCGGTCTCGCGGTACTCACCCAGCGCATCGACCCGCGCCTGGCCGCGGTCGCGCATCTCCTCGTCGCTCACGTAGAGCGAGAACCGGAGGGTGGCGGGATCCCGGCCTTCGGCCTGGCACAGGGCCCGCACCTCATCGATCCGGACCCGGATCTCGGACGGGTCCAGGAACACGAAGTTGAGCTCGTCGGCGAACTTCACGGCCAGGCCCGCGGTCTTGCGTCGCCCGTTGCCGCCCACGATCAGCGGGATGTGGGGCTGGATCCCCTTGGGCACGTTGATCGCCCCTGCAACCTGCGCGTGGGCGCCCGCGAAGGTGGCCCGGCCGGGCGCGAGCATGCGGGTGATGATCTCGAGGTGATCGGCGAGCTGTGCGAGGCGCTCGGCGATGGGCGGGAAGCCGTAGCCGTACGCCAGCCATTCCTCCTCCTTCCAGCCGGCCCCGATCCCAAGCTCGAACCTGCCCTCGGAGATCACGTCGATCGTCGAGGTGAGCTTCGCCGTCAAGCCGGGGCTGCGGAACCCCGTGCACACGACCATGTGGCCGAGGCGCACGCGCCTCGTTGCCATCGCGAGGGCGGCGAGCATGGTGAACGACTCGAACGTGATCTCGTCGGTCGGATCGGGCACGGTGTGGAAGTGGTCGAACACCCACAGCGACTCGAACCCCAGCCCCTCGGCCTGCGCCGCGAGCTGGAGGGTGCGGGCCCAGGCTGCCCCGGCCTCCCAGCCGTCGTACTCGCCCTTCCAGCCCTGGGGCGCCATCAGACCGACCTTCATCGCCTCTCCCGGTGCTCTCGAGCGTCGCCCGCTCACCGACGAAGGTACCCCGGCGCGGATGGTCGTGTCGGCGCTCGCCGTGCCGCCCGGGTTGAGGGGTGCGCCGCCACGACACCCTCCCCCCGATCGACCCGGTACAGTCGACCCGTGCCCCCGGCAGATGCGCGTCGCGCCCTGGTCCTGATCTGCGCCTTCGCGGTCGCGGTGTCGACGAGCTACACCAACCACGGCCCCGTCCTCGGCCTGATCAGTGGCGAGTTCTCGCTCGATGCGGCGAGCGCGGGTGCGATCGCGACGTCCTTCTTTCTCGGCGCGGCGACGCTGATGCTGTTCGGTGGTGCCGTCGCGGATCGCTACGGGTCGCGTCCGGCGGTGACCGCCGGGTTCCTCGTCGCGTGCCTCAGCACCCTCGGCTGCGGCCTGCTGTCACCCGGCTACGTCGACCTCCTGGCCTGGCGCTTCGTGGGCGGTCTCGGTGGCGGCTTCGCGTTCGCGGCGGGCGCCGCCTACACCCGGGGCGTGTTCGCCGGCCGGGGCCAGCACCTCGCCCAGGGCCTGTACGGCGCCTCGTTCCTCGCTGGATCGGCGAGCACGCTCCTCTACATGCCGATCCTGGCCGGCGGGGATGGCGACTGGCGGCGGGCCTACCTCGTCTCGGGGTTGGCCGTGCTCGGTCTGTGGGTCGCCTGGTGGAGGCTTGCGCCCGCCGGACCGCGCCCAACCGGATCGCCGAGCGGCCTCGGCCTCGGCGCGGCCGTCCGAGCCCGCAACGCCTGGCTGCTCGCGATCTGCCACATGTGCGGGTTCGGCCTGGCCATGGTCCTCGGAACGTGGGTGGTCACGTACGTGACGAGCGCGTTCGGGCTCTCCCTCGTCGTCGGCGGGGCGCTGGGCTCCCTGGTCCTGGTCACCGGGATCGCGGCGCGATCGGGTGGTGGCCTGATCCTCGAGCGCGGCCTGCCGCCCGTTGACCTGATCCGGATCGGCCTGGCGCTCGCGGCAGCCGGCCTGGCGACGATGGCGCTGGCCGGCGATCTGGCATTCGCGATCGCGGGGCTGCTCGCCACGGGCGTCGGCGTCGGCCTGCCCTACGCGGCCGTGTTCAACGGCGCCGCCGCGAGCGTTCCGTCGAGCCCGGCGTCGGCCCAGGGGTTCGTCGGCTGGGGCGGCGTGATGACGGCGATCGTCGGGCCGCCGCTGGTGGGCAGGCTGCTCGATGTCACGGGGGGATTCTCCAGCGGGTTCCTCGTGATCGCGGCGTTCGCCGCCCTGGTCCTGGTCTCGACCCTCGCGCTCCAGCCGTTCTCGTTCGCGGCCGACGCGACAGGAGGCGCCTGATGACCGCCCACCCCGGTTGGCCCGCCCGGCTCGCGGCGGGACCGGTCGTGCTGCGAGCCCCGCGATCGGGCGACGGAGCGGCATGGAGCGAGATCCGGCTTCGGAACGAATCCTGGCTGCGGACGTGGGAGCCGACGTCCGACGCGGCCTGGTCGGAGGAGAACGATCCCGTCGCCTGGCCGCCGTTCCTGGCCGCATTGCGCCGCGCCGGCCGCGCGGGGACGAAGCTGCCGTTCGTGATCACCTACGGCGGTCGGATGGTCGGCCAGGTCAGTGCCTCCAACGTGGTCCACCGGGCGCTGCGGTCGTGCACGGCAGGCTACTGGGTCGATTCGGCCGCCGCAGGCCGCGGCATCGCGCCGACCGCGCTCGCGCTCCTGATCGACCACTGCTTCGCCGAGGTCGGCCTGCATCGCGTGGAGGTCGACATCCAGCCCACCAACACCGCCAGCCTGCGCGTCGTCGAGAAGCTCGGGCTGCGGTGCGAGGGCCGGTTCGAGCGCTTCCTGCATCTGGGTGGCGACTGGCGCGACCACCTCGTGTTCGCCGTCACGGTCGAGGAGCTCCAGGGCGGCACGATGCTGTCGCGTCTCGGCTGACGGCCCGGCGGTCCGGCACGACGAACGCAGGCCGCGCTCAGGCACCAGGCGGGCGACGCTCAGGCGGGATCCGACCGCCCTGACCCGCGCACCAGGCTGGCGACGATCCCGATCCCGCACACGCCGGCCGCAACCACGAACGCGTCGTGGATCGCCCCGCCCAGCGCCGCGCGCTGGAGGGCACCGCCGGATGCGCTTCCCGCCATGTCCGACAGGTGCACGGGCAGGCGCGTCGCGACGATCGCGGCGCTCAGAGCGATGCCGAGAGCCTGGCCCGTGACCCGCATCTGGGCCAGCGTCCCGGAGGCCGTCCCGATCCGGCGCCGCGGGACCGACCCAAGGACGGCGCTGCTGTTGGGGCTCATGAACAGGCCCTGGCCGACGCCCAGGACCACCAGCCTCCAGACCAGGTCCGGGATCGCGAAGTCCGCCGGCAGCTGGGTCAGGCTCAGCAGCCCCAGGGCCATGACGGCCATGCCGGTGCTGGCGAGCACACGCGGGCCGAAGCGGTCGGATGCCGCGCCGCTGAACGGGGCGACGATGGCCATCGAGATCGGGACGGGGGTCAGCAGCAGGCCGGTCTCGATGGGCGAAAATCCCGACCCCTGCTGGAGCAGGAACGGCAGCAGGAACGTCGCGGTGAACAGGCCGGCGAAGGCCACGACCACGCTCGCCAGTCCGGCGGCGAACGGCCGGATGCGGAACAGCGCGAGATCGATCATCGGCTGGAGCGACGACCGCTCCACCGAGATGAACGCGATACCAAGCACCAGGAACCCGGCCAGCAGCCCGAGGGACGCCGGGCTCGTCCAGCCCCATGACTGGCCCTCGCTCAGCGCGAGCAGCAGTGCGAACAGCGCGGCGCCCGACAGCGCCGCCCCGCGCACGTCGAACGACTGGCCACGGCCCCGCGTCTCGGCCGGCAGCACGCGAGCGGCCCAGGCGATCGCCAGCAGCCCGATCGGCGCGTTGATCAGGAAGATCGCGCGCCAGGTGGCCAGCTGGGTCAGGAGGCCGCCCAGCGCCGGCCCGAGGCTGAGGCCGATCGACACGCTGACCCCATTGAGCCCGAGGGCGCGTCCACGCTCGCTGGCCGGGAACGTCCGCGCGACGATCGCGGGGCCCATGGCCATGATCATCGCGGCGCCGGCGGCCTGCACGACCCGGAACGCGATCAGCGCCGCCTCGTTGGGTGCGGCGCCGCAGCACAGGCTCGCGATCGTGAACACGCCGAACCCCGCGAGGTAGACCCGCTTGAACGTGAGCACCTCGCCCAGCCGGCCGACCGGTAGCAGCAACGAGCCGACGACCAGCAGGTAGGCGACGACGACCCACTCGACGGTCGTGAGGTCGATCCCGAAGTCCGCCTGGATCCGGGGCAGGGCGATGTTGACGATGCTGCCGTCGAGGGTCGCCATCAGCGAGCCCAGCGAGACGGTCGAGAGGATGCGCCACTTGCGTTCCATCGGGTGCCCTGTCGTCATGGTCGGTCCGGCCGCAGCAGAGGTGGAGTCGCTTCCGGGTGGCCCGCGGGCCGGTCCGGCGCCCGCTCGTAACGATGCGCGAACGATCCGGGCACACACTGTTCGGGATGGATCGACCTGTGCGCAGCGTACCCCCGCAGTCCCGGCCGGTGACAGTGATCGCTCGCGGCGGGATGTCCACGATGGGCCGGGTTGCGCGCGGCACGCTCGTCATCGGGTTCGCCGCCGCTGTCGTCGCGAGCCTGGCCCTTGTGCGCCCGGACGCCGTGGTGCTGCTCCTCGCATACGGGGGCGCCGGGGCATATCTCGTGGTGCGCCGGCCGGCGAACAGCATCGGCTGGCTGCTGATGGTCGTCGGGACCGGGCTCGCGCTGGGGAGCATGCGCGTGACCGCAGGGCTGGCCGATCTGCAGTCGGGCCACCTCGATCCGCTCGATGCCGCATCCGCCTGGGCCTACGGCTGGGGCTGGGGCCTCGTGATGGGCGGGATCGTCGGCATCGCGCTCGTGTACCCGACCGGGCGGCTGCCGTCCGGTCGTGGGCGCTGGCCCGGATGGGCTGCCCTGGCGGCCGTCGCCAGCATGGCCGCGCTCATGGCGCTCGGACCGACCCTCTCCGTTCTCCCCGCCGGATCGGTCGACGAGGTCCTCGTGCCCAACCCGTTCGCGCTCGACCCGAGCGGTTCTGCCTTGTCGTGGATCCCGGTCCCCGACGTTCTGTTCGCGATGATGAGCGTTGTCGCGCTGGTGACACTCATCTCGATGTTCGCCCGTTTCCGTCGATCCACCGGCCTCGAGCGCCTCCAGTATCGCTGGCTCGTCGCGGCCCTGGCGGTGGTCGCGCTGGGAACCGCGGCATGGGTGATCGCCACACAGGTCATGGGCATGGCGACCCAGGATGGTGCGCAGCTCGTCGTGCTGGTGACCTACCCGTCGATCCCGATCGCGATCGCCATCGCGGTCCTGCGGTACCGGCTGTACGAGATCGACCGGGTTGTCAGCCGGACGATCTCCTACGCGCTCGTCACCGGTGTCCTGGCTGCGGTCTTCGCCACGGCGGTGATCGCCCTCCAGGCGCTGCTGGCGGGGGTGACCCAGGGCGAGACGCTCGCCGTCGCGGCGTCCACGCTCGTCGCCTTCGCCCTGTTCCAGCCGCTGCGCCGCCGCGTCCAGTGGGCCGTGGACCGGCGCTTCGACCGCGCGCGTCAGGACCACGGCCAGACGGCGGAGGCGTTTGCCGAGCGCCTTCGGTCGGAGGTCGACCTCCAGGCGGTGACCTCCGACCTCGACACGACCGTCCGGAGCGTGATGGCGCCGACGGGTGTGGGCCTGTGGCTGCGCGGGCCGGCACACTGACCCGCGGATCTGGCCCCGGGCACGCACGCCCGGATGAGGCGAGCGACAGCGGATCGCCCGCCGGGCCTGCCGTTGCCTGATCGGGCAGCGAATGTGCCCGACCTGCGGCGCGCCTTCCTCTCGCCGAGGGCGCGTCAACCCACGACGATCCCGCCCGATGGACGCTTGGGATCGGCTGCACGCCAGTGGCTGAGCGCGTCAGGTCCGAGCGTCGTCGCGTCGAGCCCCAGCGCGACCAGCGCCCGTTGCCCAGCGGCTCGGCGAGCACTGGTCCGTCGGTGGTGGGAGCGACCGCGGCAACGCCGGCGCCGATCGCCGAGCTCGCCGCCGTGGCCGGCGGACCAGAAAACGCGCGAGCTCCCCGCGGCACCCTCCCCGGGATCTCGCAGGGCACCGTCATGGCGCTCCAGCGCTCCGCCGGCAACCGGGCCGTGTCCGCGGTCCTGGAGCGCCCGGCCCGGCCTCCGGATCGCGCACGGACGCGCGTCCAGCGCGCTCCGGCCGCTCCCAGCCGGCCGGCAGCCGGGGCGCGGGGACCGGCACCCGGCGGCCACAAGCCGGCAGATGGCTACGACGACTACGTCGACCTGATCAACGGGTTCCAGGACCTGGCCATTGCGGCGATCAACCGTGGCGGCCGGGGTCTCGACACGGCCCGCTTCGGCGGCGATCTCAGCGGCGCGAATCGACGGCTCCTCGAGCGGGTGCGCAAGGTCCTCATCCTGGCGCAGGAACCATCGCCAGACGCGAAGCGGACCGCGGTCTCGGAGTGGCCCGCCCTCGAGCGCAAGCTCCAGCGGGCGCTGGTACAGGCGCGAAAGCTGGGAATACCGGGCGCGCAGCTCGATGCCGTCGCGGACAACCTGGCGCTCGTCACCGAGAAGGCCGTCCACCTCCGCCGGCGCGGTCCGTCCGAGGTCGAGAGCCCCAGCGGCTACGCCGACCTGTTCACCGGCATCCAGAGCCTCCTCGCGGTGCTCCAGCAGGTGAACGTCGACAAGACCGACACGGTCGTCCCGCTGAACCTGTCCGAGACCAACAAGGCGCAGCGGGCGGCGCTCGCATCGGTCCAGTTCGGCGGTCACCTCACACGGCGGCATCGACAGCTGCTGGAGTCGCTCCGGACGGTGTTCATCGATGCCCGGACGGACGCACCCGGCTACCCGAAGAAGGCGCTCGCGCGATGGCAGGCGATGCAGGGCCAGCTGCGTCACGTGTTCCGCCGCGCGCCGACGTTCGTGGATGGGGCGGAGCCGCTCCAGGCCGAGCTTGCGCGCGTTGGCCGCGAGCTGATCCACGGCGGCGTGTATGCCGAGGCGCACAACGAGGCGCTGAAGAACACCGGCCTTGCCTCCCCCGATCGCCCGTTCGAGATCGAGCGGTTCCGCGAAGCCGCCGAGGAGATGGAGCAGGCGCACAAGCTCGCCGAGAAGGCGTTCGAGATGACCGGGGAGAAGGTCCTCGATGAGGCCCTCGAGCAGGCCGAGATCAAGGACCTCGCCGGTCCGATCCTGGAGCTCGTCAAGACGCCGGGGGAGATCGCCGAGAAGCTCGAGGAGTACAAGAAGCGAGGCGTCGTCGGCAAGTCCGTGACGATCCTCGACATGGCCAACAAGACGCTCGCGTTCCGCAACGCGCTGATGAAGGTCTCATTCACGGTCACCAGGCGCTACGCGGAGCGGTCGGTCCAGCTGGCGATCCGGTCAGGCAACCTGGAGGCGGTCGCGCGCTGGGGCAAGGTCAAGAACTGGGCGATCGAGCATCTCGAGGTGCTGGAGAAGGTCGAGAAGGTCGCGAAGGTGATCGCGATCGTGGTCAGCGCCATCAAGGTCATCGACTACATCGCACAGGGCAAGTGGGCCGAGGCGCTCGAAGAGGCGGCCGAGACGACGGCCAGCCTGGCCGCGGCGGCCGCCGGTGGACTCGCCGGCACGGCGATGGTCAGCGGCATCGCGGTCGTCCTCGCGGCCGAGGCCGAGGCGCTCCACGGTGCCGCCGCCATGATCCGGTACTGCAAGAAGGCAAGCGTGCGCGAGGCGGCCTGGACATTCATCGATGTCCTTGTCGAGGCGGCGAGGAACGAGGCGCGCGACTTCGTCGCCGACGTCAAGCTGCTGGAGGATCCCGCCAACGCCGGGGAGAAACAGCTCATCGAGCAGCGGATCGACTCGTACGTCCCGTCGTGGCTGCGGCATGTCGGCGATCTCAGCGAGCAGCTCGCCGACACGCGCGTGATCCGGATCGGTGGCCAGGATGCGCTCCGGGGGGCCCTCGGTCCCGAGGCCCAGATCATCCTCAACAATCCGGCCATCTTCGCCGGCAGCAGCTGGCAGCAGACGGCCCACCAGATCAAGGTCCTGTTCGCCGGGGCCAACTCGATGGCCCGGTACGTGGTCAAGAACTATCCGCGCAGCGACCGCCCGGCGAAGAAGGAGGCCGGCGGCGAGGAGTAGGCCGCCGGTCGCCTGGGCGCGACCACATCCGGGCTCGTCGCACGGGCCGCCCGTAGAATGGTCCCAGGTCGCGTCCCCGGCCCGGCCGGATTGCGTCCTGCCGCGGTCGCGAACGAGTCCCGCCGTGGCCGGCCACGGCGGATGCGTACGAAGGGGTCACCTCGATGATCGATCCGGAGCTCCAGGCCGAGCGCGATGGGCTGAACCGCTATCCGGTCCCGTTCCTCCAGAACCTGATCGACAACGGCGAGGGCTGGCAGTCGGAAGGCGCCCTGAGCAAGGCCGTCGTGGATGCGCTCGAGGACGGAACGTGCGTCCTCGGCCCGGTCGCGCATCGCGACTACCAGGGTCACGTGGTCCCCGCCCGCGGCGACGTCGAGCCCGGTGCCAAGGGCACGCTCGCCTGGGCCAACCGGCTGCGGGCCGAGCGAGGGGATCCGCTGCTCGTCGAGGGCGCGGACGGCAGGGTCACCGAGGCCGCCGGCCCGGCCTGATCGGACGCGCCCGGCATCACCCGCGCGACATCACGCGCTCGCCGTCACCCGCGCGGCGTCACCCGCGCGGCATCACCCGCCGGCACCGATCACGCCGTCGAGCTCGGCGCGCAGCGCCGCGTAGGACTCGAGGCTCAGCTCCTTCGGATCCGTCGCCCGGAGCTGGACGCACACGTGGTCCGCGCCCGCATCGAGGTGCGCGCGTACGCGGCCGGCGATCGCCGCGGCGTCTCCCTGCGGGACGACGGCGTCGAGCAGGCGGTCGCTGCCGCCGCCGGCCAGGTCGTCCTCGCCCCAGCCGAGCCGGCGCAGGTTGTTCGCGTAGTTCTCGAGCCCGAGGTAGCGGCCCGCGAACGCACGCGCCACGGTCCTGGCGCGGGCGGCGTCGGTGTCGATGACGGCGGCCATCTCCACCGCCAGCACGGGTTCTCGCCCCAGCCGTTCCCGCGCCATCCGCGTGTGCTCGACCGGGACGAAGTACGGATGCGCCCCGTCCGCGCGCGCGGCGGCCAGCTCGAGCATGCGCGGTCCCAGCGCTGCCAGCACGACCGGCGGCGGCGCCGCGAGCGCGGGTCCGGTGTAGTCCGCCGCGTCCATCGCATCCAGGTATGCGGTCATCGTCTCGACCGGCCGGCCGTACGTGCCGCCACGCTGGGCGACCGAGGGCGCGTGGCTGACCCCGATCCCGAGCACGAACCGGCCCGGGTAGGCGTCGCACAGCGTTCGGGCGGCGTTGATCATGGCGGTCGGATCGCGCGCATAGATGTTGGCGATCCCCGTCCCGACCGTGATCCTCGGGCTGCCGGCCAGGAGGACGGCCGCATGCGAGATCGCCTCACGGCTGCCGAGGCTCTCAGGGAACCAGGCGGCCGAGTAGCCGAGGCGCTCATAGCTCGAGACCCCGGCCTGGGCGTCGGCGACCGTCAGCGTCTGGAGCGCGAAGCTCCAGATCCCGACCCGGCCGAGCATGGCCCGCAGGGCGTCGTGGCGTGCGGTCATGACCGGAGTCTACCGATGGGAGAACGGGCCCGTCGCCCGTCGCCCGTCGCACGCGCAGGCGCCCCGGGGCGACAATGGAACCTGACCTGCGTCCGTTTGCCGGAGAACCACCGATGACCTACGTTCCCGCGCCGGGCCGCTACGACGGCATGACCTACCGCGCCTGCGGCCGAAGCGGCCTCCAGCTGCCCGTCCTGTCGCTCGGCCTGTGGCACAACTTCGGCGACACGACGCCGGCGTCCACCCAGCGCGAGATCGTGCGGACCGCCTTCGACCTGGGCATCACCCACTTCGACCTCGCCAACAACTATGGCCCGCCCTATGGCAGCGCCGAGGTCAACTTCGGCCGCATCCTGCGCGAGGACCTTGCCGCGCACCGGGACGAGCTGCTCATCTCGAGCAAGGCCGGCTGGGACATGTGGCCGGGTCCGTACGGGCAGGGCGGCGGCTCCCGCAAGTACGTGCTGGCGAGCCTCGACCAGAGCCTGCGCCGCGTCGGCGTCGACTACTTCGACATCTTCTACTCGCACCGGTTCGACCTCGACACGCCGCTCGAGGAGACGATGGGCGCTCTGGCGACTGCCGTGCGCCAGGGCAAAGCGCTGTACGTGGGCATCTCCTCGTACTCGGCGACCAAGACCCGCGAGGCCGCGGCGATCCTGCGCAGCGAGGGCGTGCCGCTGCTGATCCACCAGCCGTCGTACAACCTGCTCAATCGATGGTGCGAGCCTGACCTGCTCGACGCGCTGGGCGAGCTGGGCACCGGGATGATCGCGTTCACTGCGCTCGCGCAGGGGCTGCTGACCGACAAGTACCTGGACGGGATCCCGGCCAACGCCCGGATCAACCGCCCGGGTGGCGACTCCTTCCCGCGCGAGGTGCTCACGGAGCCGACGCTCGCCCGCGTCCGGGCGCTCAACGAGATCGCAAGGCGGCGCGGCCAGAGCCTTGCCCAGATGGCGTACGCGTGGGTGCTGCGCGATCCGCGGGTCACGAGCACGCTCATCGGCGCCAGCTCGCCGGCGCAGGTCGTCGAGAACGTCGGCGCGCTGGCGAACCTCGAGTTCTCGCGCGACGAGCTTGCCGAGATCGACCGCCACGCCGTCGACTGCGGCGTCAACCTGTGGGCGAAGCCGAGCACCGACCAGCGCGCCTGAGCCGACGCGCGGACTGACCGGAGGCGACGCCCGGGCCGCACCGTGCCCGCCCGGGAGGATCGGATATGCGCGCGCGGGCTCCCGCACCGCGGCCGGGACGCTAGGCTGCGCCAGGTGACCGCCCGCGATCGCTCCATCGCCGCCATCGTCGACACGTTCGTCCCCGCGGCGGAGGGACTGCCGTCCGCGAGCGAGCTGGGCGTCCACCGGCGCCTGCTCGAGGAGGTGGCGGCGCTCGGCCGGCCATCGCTCCGGATCCAGCTCGACCTGCTGCTGCGGGCCATCGACTCGCGGGCCGGCGGCCTTGCCATCGCCGGGCGGCCGGTCCGGTTCGCGGATCTCGGCCAGGAGGGCCGGGAGCGGTACCTGCGGCGGATGGCCGCCAGCCCGATCGCCCTCAAGCGGACCGCGTTCCAGGACCTCAAGCGCCTGACCCTGCTCATCGCCTACGGGCTCGAGGACTCGCCGTGGCGCGCCCGGACCGGGTTCGTGGCACCGCCGCCCGATCCCGCCAGCCCCAGCCGCGTCACCGTCCGGACGCCGGCCGCCGGCGAGGTGATCGACGCCGACGCGGTCGTGATCGGCTCGGGGGCCGGCGGCGGGGTGGCCGCCGCGATCCTGGCCGCCGCGGGCAAGAAGGTGGTGGTCCTCGAGCGGGCGGCGATGACCGGCGAGGCAGACTTCGGTGGACCCGAGCTGGCCGGCCTGGGCGCGCTGTTCCTCGATCGTGGCCTGACCGCGACCACGGATCGCTGGATCTCGATCCGTGCCGGCAGCGCGGTGGGCGGGGGAACGGTGGTCAACTGGAGCACGTCGCTGCGTGCCCCGGCCGCCGTCCGCGACGAGTGGCGTGCGGCGGGGATCGACGACCTCGACGAGCACTACGCGGCGATTGAGGCCGACATCCACGTCACCACCGACGAGAGCCCGGTCAACGGGCCGAACGGCCGGCTCGCCGCCGGGCTCGACGCCCTGGGACTGCCCCGGACCCTCGTCCCGCGCAACGTGCGCGACTGCGGCGACTGCGGCCCGTGCGCGGTCGGCTGTCGCCGGGGCGCCAAGCAGTCGGCGCTGCGAACGTCGCTGGTCGCAGCCTGTGGGTACGGAGCCGAGATCCTCGACCGGTCCGAGGTGCGCCGGATCCTGGTGGATCGGGGGCGTGCGACCGGGGTCGTCGCACGCGTCCCCGGTGGAGAGGTGACCGTCCGCGCGCCGCTGGTCGCACTTGCGGGCGGAAGCATCCTGTCGCCGGCGGTGCTCCTCCGCTCGGGGATTGCGTCCGGGACCGCGGGTCGCGGGCTGCACCTCCATCCGGTCGCCGCGCTCGGAGCGGTCTATCCGGACCCGTTGCATCCGTGGTCGGGCGTGCCCCAGAGCGTGATGAGCGACGCGTTCGCCGAGATCGACGGGACCTGGGGCTTCCGCCTCGAGGCCGCGCCCATCCATCCGGGCCTGATCGCGACGGGGTTCCCGTGGTGGAGCAGCGGCGACCACCGCGAGCTGATGACCCAGAGCGACCACGTGGCGGCGTTCCTCGCCATCGTCCGCGACCGCACCACCGGGCGCGTGACGCTTGCTCGCGACGGCGGGGTGGCGATCCGGTATGCGCCGGACGCGGCAGACCGGGAGCTGCTGCGCCGCGGATCGCTCGAGATCGCGAGGATCCACCGCGCTGCCGGTGCGCGCCGGATCATCCCCCTGCTCACGCCGCCGCTCGACTGGCACGATGGCGAGCCATTCGACCCCTGGCTGGACGCGCTTGCGCGACGCCCGATCAAATCCAACCGGATCCTGCTGTTCTCGGCGCACCAGATGTCCAGCTGCCGGATCGGGACCAGCCCGCGCGACAGCGTCGCGGACCCGGACGGGCAGGTCTATGGCGTCCGCGGCCTGTACGTGACGGACGCCAGCGCGATGCCGACGGCGTCGGGCGTCAACCCGATGCTGTCGCTGATGGCGCTCGCCCGGCGCACGGCGCTGCGGATGGTCGCGGGCACGTAACGGGCGCACGGCGGGTGCGCCACACTCGCAGTCACACGCATCGCGGCGTGAGCGAGGAGGTTTTCCCGTGTTCGTGCCCCTTTCGGTCCTCGAGTTTCGCGACCGGGCGGCCGCCTACTTCGGTGACAAGATCGGCGTCGTCGATGGCGACACCTCGCTCACCTATCGCACGTGGGCCGAGCGGACGCACAGGCTGGCCAACGCGCTCGTCGGCCTCGGCGTGGCGCCCGGCGACCGGGTCTCGTTCATCACCTACAACACGCACCACCTGCTCGAGGCCTACTTCGGCGTGCTCGAGGCCGGCGCGGTCCTCAACCCGGTCAACATCCGGCTGGCGCCCCACGAGATCGCATACATCCTCGATCACGCGGCCTCGGGCGTGGTGTTCTTCCACCGCGACTTCACCCCGCTGGTCGAGGCGATCGCGCCCCAGCTCTCGACGCGCCCGCGGTTCGTGGTGCTCGAGGGCGAGCCGGGCGGCGTGGCGGGGGACGAGTACGAGGCGCTGCTGTCGGGCGGCTCCTCCGAGCCCCGGCACCCCCAGGTGGACGAGAACGCGATCGCCGAGCTGTTCTACACGAGCGGCACGACCGGGCTGCCCAAGGGCGTGGCGCTGAGCCAGCGAGCGCTCTACCTCCACGCGCTCAACGCCGAGCTCTCTCTCCGGTTCGACGAGGACGACGTGGTCCTCCACGTGGTCCCGATGTTCCACGTCAACGGCTGGGGCGTGCCGCACTTCGTGACCATGATCGGCGGACGCCACGTGATGCTCCGCAAGTTCGACCCGGTCGCGCTCATGGAGCAGGTCGAGCGCCACCGGGTCACGCGCCTGCTGGGCGTGCCGGCGATCTTCAATGCGGTGCTCCACCACCACGATCGCCCGAACCACGACCTGTCGAGCCTCACACAGCTGATCATCGGTGGGTCGCCGGCCTCGCCCGCCCTGGTCGCGGCACTCGAGGACCAGCTCGGCGTCCAGGCAATCGTCGGCTATGGCCTGAGCGAGACCAGCCCGATCGTGACCATCGCCCAGCCGCGGCGGGTCTGCTCGGCGAGACCGAGCCGCCGGAGCGACGGCGCGAGCGCCAGGCGATGACCGGCTGGCCGATCCCGGGCGTCTCCGTGCGCGTGGTCGACTCGGCGGGCGGCGACGTCCGGCCGGACGCCGAGCAGATCGGCGAGATCGCGGTGCGCGGCAACACGGTGATGCTGGGCTACTACCGCGATCCCGACGGGACCGCCGCCGCGATCCATGACGGGTGGCTCCACACCGGCGACATGGCGACGCTCGACGAGGCGGGCTATGTCGTGATCAAGGACCGCTCCAAGGACGTGATCATCCGGGGTGGCGAGAACATCTCGTCCGTGGACGTGGAGAACGCGATTGCGGCGCATCCGGCGGTGCTCGAGTGCGCGGTGGTCGCGGCGCCGGACGAGAGGTTCGGCGAGGCGCCGGTGGCGATCGTGGTCCTCAAGCCCGGTGCGACCGCCACGGCGAGCGAGCTCAAGGCGCATTGCCGCGCCAACCTCGCCCGGTTCAAGGTTCCCCGGGAGTTCCACTTCCGGGATGCGCTGCCCAAGGGTGGGACGGGCAAGATCCTCAAGGCCGATCTGCGCGAGCCGTTCTGGAAGGGGCTCGAGTCGCGGGTGCACTAGCCCCGGCCGGCCCGCCGGGCGACGGAGCCGCGGCGGCCCCGCCCGGTCAGCGCAGGGGTAGACGCGGGCGTCGATCGCCTCGTAGTGGTCGTAGTGCTCCGTCAGGGGTCGCCCGTCCGCGAGCGGGATGTCCAGGCTGACCGCCGCCGCTTCCGTGATCAGCGCGTACGCCGAGGTCCCCACCAGCTCGGCGGCGTGATTCTTGAGCAGGCGATGCGCCATCACGACCTCGGGGCCGACCAGCTCGCGATTGCCGCCGATCGACTGGATGACGTAGCGGCCCGCGTGGAGCACGAACTTGAGATCCAGGCTGGCGACGCGGGCGCAGGCGTTGCAGCGGCACGTCCACACCTGCTCGGCGCCCGCCAGCCGCTCCCGGAACCCCGCGTAGCAGGCGGTCATGCAGGCGAGGAGCGCCGCTCCACGTGGGATGTCATCGGCATCGTCGGCAAAGGCGAACACCGCGTCACCCTCGATCTTCGACAGCGTGAACGGCGGCACGACGGTCTCGATGATCCCGTCCAGCAGCGACGACACCAGGCCATACGCGTCGGGGACGTTGCCTCCCGCAAAGGCGTCGTCGCGATGCGCGGTGGCAACATCCTGGAGGAAACCGGTATAGCCGGAGATGTCCGCGAGCAGCAGCGGGCCCGACGTGGACCCCGTCCGGATGGGTTGGACCATGGCCTCCTCATCGCGACGCCGGGGCGTCGTTCGGCGTCAGCCTTGACGGGGCCGTCAGCTCGTCGGTCGTCGCGATGGGATCACGTATACGCGGTCGGACCCGCGCTGTCCACGCCGGGAACGCGTCAGGCGGTGGTCGGGCTCGCCATCGCGCCGCGGCCGCGCTTCGCTGCAGCCTCGCGGCGGTGCTTGACCACCAGCATGGACTTGCCCTCGGCGGCCTTGACGTCGATCGTCTTGCCGTCCAGGAGGTCCGCCGCACTCGGCGCGACGAGCGTGGACATCTTGCCCCCGTCGACGAGCCGGTCACCTTCCTCGGGAGCGCGAACGAAGGTGAGCGCCAGGCGCCCGGATCGCCGGATGAACCGGGGGAGCTCCTTCGCATCGATCCCGCGCTGTCCGCGGACCCGCTGCAGGTGATCGATGGCCTGGGTGGTGAGTCGAAGCATGGGCAACCTCCGTGTGCGTGGGCCGGACCGCGAAGGCTGCCGACCGGGCCGTGGGCGGCGCGCGCGTTCGCCGACATCCCGCCTGTCCGGTCAATAGTAGCCCATAGGCTAGTATCTGGTCCAGTCGGCGCCCGCGCCGGGACCGCGAACGCCGCGCGGGACCCTGAACGCCGTGCGGGCCCCGAGCGCCGCGCAGGACACCGAACCTTCTCACGCGACCCGGAACGCCCGGGTGGGGCACGATGGCGGCATGCATCCGGATGCGCTTGGCCCGCTGCTCGCCCGCGACGGCGTCGTCGTCCTCGACGGCGGCCTCGCAACGCAGCTCGAGGCACAGGGCCATGACCTGTCCGACCGGCTGTGGTCCGCGACGCTGCTCGACGATGAGCCCGAGGCGATCATCGAGGCGCACCTCGCGTACTTCCGTGCCGGTGCCCGCGTCGCCACGACGGCCAGCTACCAGGCGACCTTCGAGGGGTTCGCCGGGCGCGGCATCGACCACGACCACGCGGCCGAGCTGATGCGCCGCAGCGTGGACCTCGCCGCAGCGGCGCGCGACCGCTACCGCGCCGAGCTGGCGGCCCGCGGTGCGCCGGATCCGGGACCGCTGCTGGTCGCCGCCTCGGTCGGACCGTACGGGGCGATGCTCGCGGACGGCTCCGAGTACCGCGGCCGGTACGGGCGCTCCGTGGACGAGCTGATGGCGTTCCACCGGGAGCGACTGCACGTCCTGGCGTCGACGGCTGCCGATCTGCTGGCGATCGAGACGATCCCCGAGGTGGCCGAGGCCGTCGCCATCACACGCCTCCTGGACGAGGTCCCCGGAACCCCGGCCTGGATCAGCTTCTCGTGCGCGGACGGCGCACACCTCCGCAGCGGCGAGGAGTTCGAGGTCGCGGTCGACGCGGTGGCCGGATCACCGGCCGTCGTCGCGGTCGGCGTGAACTGCACCGCACCCGAGCACGTGACGTCGCTGGTGGGGCTTGCCCGCGGCGTCACGGCAAAGCCGATCGTGGTCTACCCCAACAGCGGCGAGGGCTGGGATGCGTCCGCACGCCGGTGGACCGGCGCTGCATCCGCACGGGTCGATGGGGCTGCCGCGGCCCGATGGCGAGCGGCCGGTGCCTCGCTGATCGGCGGCTGCTGCCGGGTGACGCCGGACCAGATCGCGCTTCTGGCGGGGTCCCTCGCCTGATCGCCGCCGGTCGCAGCGGTCGCGCCGGGCCGGGCCGCGATCGGATCCGTTCACGTCGCGGACGTGACCACCTGCACCGAAAACGTGACCAGTGTCACGAGGGCGGACCCCGGTTCCCGGGCTAGGCTGGGACATCGTCCGTTGCCGCCAGGGCCGAGCCAAGGAGATCGATGGTGCACCGCCGCGTCCTCGCGGTCGCGATGACCCTGTTCGTCGCCGCCTGTGGCTCGAGCGCTCCGCCCGCAGCCACCGGGCCGGTGTCCTCGCCGCTTGCCGCGGGCACCTACACGTCCGCCGCGTTCCAGCCACCGGTCACGTTCACCGTGCCCGAGGGATGGGAGCTCGTGACCGACACGGCCGGGTACCTCGAGCTCCACCCCGCCGGCTCCGATCTCGTCGGGATCCACCTGTTCCGCGATGTCGTTGCGGCGTCGCAGGATCCGGCCTGTCCGACGGCGGCGGAACCCGGGATCGGGACCACGTCCACGGACCTCGTCCTGTGGATCCGCAGCCTGGCCGGGTTGACGGTCAGCACGCCCGCGATGGCGACCATCGGCGGACTGCGTGGCACGTCCCTGGACATCGGGATCGCCGCCGGCTGGGCGACCTCCTGCCCGTTCGCGAACGGGCTGCCCACCGTGGCGTTGCTCGTCGGCCAGACGAGCGGCTTGCGCTGGGTCGTCGCGGGCAATGAGCGGCTCCGGCTGTACATCCTCGACCTGCCCGGTGGCGGGACGGTGATCGTCGATGTCGACGCATTCGACGGGACGCTGATGGACTCGCTCCTCAGCGCCGCCTCACCCGTCGTCAAGAGCCTCGAGTTCCAGGCGGGCTGACCGCCAGTCCGCCACGCGCGGATAATCCGCCGATGACGAGGTCGCGCGCGCCTTCCGGGTCCGAGCAGCATCCCGTGTGCGAATGACCGGCCGTCGGTCGTGCAGGGCCGCTCGGACGTGACCTCCGCCACGCCGCGGATCCTGGCGCTGATCCCCGCCCACGACGAGGCGCCGCGTATCGGCCCTGTGATCGTGGCTGCCCGACAAAGCCTGCCCGTGCTGGTCGTGGATGACGGCTCCGGCGACGACACGGCGGCCGTTGCGGCGGCGGCCGGCGCGACGGTCGTTCGCCAGGAGCCGAACCAGGGCAAGGGCGCAGCCCTCCGGACCGGGTTCCGTCGGGCCATCGATGACGGGTGGGATGCGGTCGTCGCGCTCGACGCGGACGGCCAGCACGACCCGGCCGAGATCCCGCGCCTCGTCGGGAGGTTCACGGCGCCGGGTGCCCCGGGTCCGCGGCCGGAGCTGATCATCGGGTGCCGCGACTTCGCGCGGATGCCGCTCGTCCGACGGCTGTCGAACACGCTGGGCGGCCTGCTGTTCTCGTGGGCCGTCGGTCGTCGCATCCCGGACAACCAGTCGGGCTACCGGCTGGTCGGGCGGCGGCTCATGGCCGAGATGGTCGACAGTCGCGAAGCCGGGTTCGAGCTCGAGGTCGAGATGATCGCCGTCTGCCTCCGCCGGGGCTGGACCCTGGAGTGGGCGCCGGTGTCCACGATCTACACCGGTGGTCCGACCCACGTGCGCCCGCTGGCCCACCTCCGGCACTTCGTGCGCGCGACCCGGGCGGCGCGCCGGATGGTTCACGAGGGTCGGGGCACGACGGATCCGTAAGGCAACTTCACCCCACGTCCACCCGCAATGAAGGCCGAGGCGTCATGCTGAAGACCGCGCCGGCCGTCCCGGTGCGCGTGCCAACTCCGCCCAACGGACCCGAATGACCGAATCCAGCCCCGACCAGCAACCCGATCCCACCGAGCCTGCCGCGAGCGGCGAGGCGCCGAACATCGCACAAACCGCCGCCGGCCCGGGCCATCGGATGCCCCGCCGCCGCCACCGTTCGCGCCGCCGGGCGGGCTCCGGACACGCCGGACGACCACGTGGATCGCCGCCTTCCTTGCCCCGGTCCTGGCCGTTTCCCTGTTCCTCGGGGGTGCCGGGGCGGAACGGTCAGGCTGGTTCGGCGACTCCGGTGCTGTCGCGCCCACCGCCGCGCCGTCCGGCAGCGCGGCCGACCTGGCGCTGATCGAGGAGGCGTGGCGCGACCTCCACGAGCACTACGTGGATGCCAGGAACCTCGATGACCAGGCCCTCGCCTACGGTGCGATCAGCGGCATGACCCAGGCGGTCGGTGACGAGGGTCACACCTCGTTCCTCACCGCCGCCGAGGCCAAGGCGTCGGACCAGTCGCTGTCGGGCACGTTCGTGGGGATCGGCGTCCGGGTCAGCGGGGAGACGGGCGCCGTCGTGATCGCGTCGATCATCCCGGGCACGCCGGCGGCCGACTCGGGCCTTCGGCGCGGTGACCGGATCGTGGCCGTCGACGGGAAGCCGACCACGGGAGAGACGGTCGACCAGGTCGTCACGCGCGTGCGGGGTCCCGAGGGCGAGGACGTCACGCTCACCATCGCCCGCGCAGGGACCTCGAACTTCGACGTGACCATCACCCGCCGCAAGTTCGACCTGCCGCTGGTGAGCTGGGCGATGGCGCCCGGAACGACCGTCGCCGTGATCCGGCTCGACCAGTTCGCCACCGGCGCCACCAAGGGCATCCAGGACGCGATCACGAAGGCGAAGTCTGCGGGTGCCACGGCACTGGTCCTCGACCTGCGCGGCAATCCGGGCGGCTACGTCAGCGAGGCGATCGGGGTGACCAGCCAGTTCGTGGCCGACGGGATCGTCTACCAGGCGATCGACGCGAGCGGCAAGGAGAAGGACTCGCCGGTCGAGCCGGGGGGTCTTGCCACCGACATCCCGCTGGTCGTGCTGGCCGATGGCGGTACGGCAAGTGCGGCCGAGATCGTGACGGGGGCGATCCAGGACGCCGGCCGGGGCAAGGTCGTGGGCGAGAAGACGTTCGGGACCGGGACCGTCCTCGGACGGTTCGACCTCGCGGACGGCTCGTCGCTGCGGATCGGCGTCGAGCGCTGGCTGACGCGGGCCGGTCGACCGATCTGGCACGAGGGCCTGGTCCCGGACGTGACGGTTGCGCTAGCCGCCGATGCCCAGCCGGTCGGGCCGGACGAGCTCCGCGACATGACGGCCGCGCAGCTCGCCGCGTCGAGCGACGCACAGCTGCGCAAAGCGCTCCAGCTGGCCGAGGGCACGGGCTGACCCACCGCTGAATCAGAACGACCGCCGGGATCCGGCGGTCGTCGATTGACGCGGGTTCGGGGTGCGCTGCCGAAAAGCTCAGCCGCGCTCGAGCCGGGACGCCGCGACGTGGCGGCTCCAGTCACTCGTCCGTCCATCGGGCGATGCCGAGCTTCCGACCCAGCCGCAGACGCAGGTGACTTCCTGGCTGCGATGGCGATACTCGGCGATCACGTGCTTGCGCTCATCGGCCGGCGGAGCCGGTCGTCGAGGAGGCAGCCCCGTAGCGGGACGTGTGACGTCGGCCATGAAGCTCAGGCCCGGCGCTGGGCGAAGCAGGAGCTGCAATAGACCGGCTTGCCCGAGGTCGGCCGGAACGGCACCTCGGTCTCCTGCCCGCAGGACGAGCAGGTTGCGGGGAACATCTCGCGCGGGCCGCGGCTGCCGCCGCCGCGCGAGCCGTAGCCACCGCCGCCACCGGAGCTGTAGCCACCGGAGCTGTAGCCGCCACCGGCGCTGTAGCCGCCACCGGCGCTGTAGCCGCCACCGTCCGCGTTGCGGGCGGCCTTGCGGCTGGCGCGACAGGACGGGCAGCGACGCGGCTCCGTGAAGCCACGCTCGGCATAGAAATCCTGCTCGCTGGCAGTGAAGGTAAAGGCCTGGCTGCAGTCAGCACAGGTGAGCGTCTTATCGACGTTCATCGAGATCCACATCCTCGTGGTTTGCGACGGTTTCCGCGATCTTCCTCGGCGGAATCCGGGAGGGAGTGGATCGAGTCGGCCGTACTAGGCTCGCCCTACGGTGGGGCGTCGAACGAGCATACGCCATAAATGCCCCCCCGCCAAGGTATGGATTTCCGCCCGTGAACGGCGCCGGGTGGTCCGGCCGGCCGCGTCAGCCCTTGGCGGGCAGCGACGCAGCAAACGCGATCGCGCGGGAGATCCAGGTGTCGAGCGCCACGTCGTCGTGGATCATGTCCGGCGGCAGCGTCGCGTAGCCGGTCATCGAGCGACCGGGCATCGGCGAGAACGGTGTCGCGCCCGGCAGCTCGAGCAGCGCCTCGAGGTCCGCCGGGCCGAGGCGGACCGTCCACGAGTTGGCGAACAGGTTCGTCGCGAGATTGCCGCCCACGAACAACGCCGGGTAGCCGAACATCTTGCGGCGCTGGGCCTGGCCGAACCTGCCGGCCACCTCGTCGAAGCGGGCGATGAGCTCCGGCGGCGACTTCTCGAACGACGGCATGATGGTTCGCCTCCTGCGCGGCGGTACCCGGGGATCGCGGCTGCGTCGCCCGAGGATACCCGCCCGGACGGCCGGGCCCGGTCAGCCGGCCGGCTCGTCCGCCAGGTTCTGGCCCAGCCAGCGAGCCGCCTCGTCGATGTCCATGCCGGCGCGCCGGGCGAAATCCTCGAGCTGGTCGTGCCCGATCCGCCCGATGCCGAAATAGCGGCTCTCGGGATGCCACAGGTAGATACCGGACACGGCTGCCGTCGGCAGCATCGCGTACGACTCGGTCAGCCGGATGCCCGCACGCTCCTCTGCCTCGAGCAGCGCGAACAGCGCTCCCTTCGCGGTGTGGTCCGGGGTGGCCGGATATCCCGGCGCAGGCCGGATCCCCTGGTACCGCTGCGCGATCAGCCCGTCGTTGTCGAGCCGCTCGTCCGGCGCGTATCCCCATAGCTCGCGGCGGACCCGCTCGTGCAGCCGCTCGGCGAACGCCTCGGCCAGGCGGTCCGCGAGCGCCTTGGCCAGGATCGCGCTGTAGTCATCGTGCGCGGCCTCGTGCTCCCGGACGATGTCGTCGAGGCCGTGCCCAGCGGTCACCGCGAATGCCCCCAGATGGTCCGTGACCCCGTCCGGACCGACGAAGTCCGCGACCGACAGGTTGGGCCGGTCGTCCGTCCTGGCCATCTGCTGGCGCAGCGCATGGAGCCGCGCGAGCTCGGTCGTCCGCGTCTCGTCCGCCCAGACCACGATGTCGTCCTCGGGCGTCGAGTTCGCCGCCCAGAAGCCCACCGCCGCGGATGCCGAGAGCCGGCCCTCGTCGACGATCCTGCGCAGCATGGCCGTCGCGTCCTCGTGGAGCGAGCGCGCCGCGGCACCGAACCGGGGGTCGTCGAGGATCGCGGGCTAGGCGCCGCGGAGCTCCCAGGTCGCGAAGAACGGGGTCCAGTCGATCCGCTCGACGAGCTCCGCCAGCGGGTAGTGGTCGAACGTCCGGACCCCGAGGAACGACGGCCGCGGCGGTGGCGTCGACCAGTCGGCCTGCAGGCGGTTGGCACGCGCCTCGGCGAGCGACAGGCGGGTCTCTCGCGCGCGGCGCCCTTCGCGCTCGCGGCGAACGGTCTCGTACTCCGCGCGGACGCCGGCCGCATACGACTCGCGCCGGGCCGGGTCCATCAGGGCGCCGGCGACCCCGACGGCGCGCGAGGCATCGACCACGTGGACGACCGGCGCGGAATACGCGGGCTCGACCTTGACCGCGGTATGGACGCGCGACGTGGTGGCGCCGCCGATCAGCAGCGGGGTGCGCATGCCCTCGCGCTCCATCATCGACGCCACGTGGACCATCTCGTCCAGCGACGGCGTGATCAGCCCCGACAGCCCGATCAGGTCCGCCCCGACCTCGCGCGCGGTCTCCAGGATCCGCGCGGCGGGCACCATCACGCCCAGGTCGATGACCTCGAAGTCGTTGCAGCCGAGCACGACGCCCACGATGTTCTTGCCGATGTCGTGCACGTCGCCCTTGACCGTCGCCATCACGATCGTGCCCGCCCGGCGTCCCGTGCCCTCGCGCTGGGCCTCGAGGTACGGGATGAGGTGCGCCACCGCCTTCTTCATCACCCGGGCGCTCTTGACCACCTGGGGCAGGAACAGCGTCCGGCGCCGAACCGGTCGCCGACCACGTTCATGCCGGCCATCAGGGGGCCCTCGATGACGTCCAGGGGCCGGCTGGTGAGCTGGCGCGCCTCCTCGGTGTCCTCGACGATGAACGCGTCGATCCCCTCGACCAGGGCATGGGTGAGCCGCTCGTTGACGGGCAGCTCGCGCCACTCGAGGTTGTCGGCGACGCGCGCCTGGCCACCCGCGGCCGCGTACCGGGGGCGATCTCGAGCAGGCGCTCCGTGGCATCCGGTCGCCGGTCCTGGACGACGTCCTCCACGCGCTCCAGGAGGTCCGCGTCGATGTCGTCGTACAGCGGCAGCGCGCCCGCGTTGACGATCCCCATGTCCATCCCGGCCCGGATCGCGTGGTACAGGAACACCGCGTGGATCGCCTCGCGCACGCGGTCGTTGCCGCGGAACGCGAACGACACGTTGGACACGCCGCCGCTGATCCGCGCGTGGGGCAGCGACGCCTTGAGCCGGCGGACCGCCTCGAAGTAGGCGACGGCGTAGCGTGCGTGCTCCTCGATCCCGGTGGCGATCGCGAACACGTTGGGGTCGAGGATGACGTCCTCGGGAGCAAACCCCGATTGCTCGGTCAGCAGGCGGTAGGCGCGGGTCAGGATCTCGACCTTGCGCTCCGTCGTGTCCCCCTGGCCCTGCTCGTCGAACGCCATCACGATCACCGCGGCGCCATAGCGGTGGCACAGCGATGCCTGGCGCAGGAACTCGGCTTCGCCCTCCTTGAGCGAGATCGAGTTGACCACGCCCTTGCCCTGGAGCTGGCGCAGCCCGGCCTCGATGATCGACCAGCGCGAGCTGTCGACCATGACCGGGACCGCGGCGATATCGGGTTCGCTGCCCAGGCGGCGGAGGAAGCGGGTCATCGCCGCGACGCCGTCGAGCATCGCCTCGTCCATGTTGACGTCGAGCATCACGGCGCCGTTGGCCACCTGGTCGCGCGCGATCGCGACGGCCTCGTCCTCGGCGTCCCGTCCGGCGGCCATCAGCCGTGCGAACTTGCGGGAGCCGGTGACGTTGGTCCGCTCGCCGACGTTGACGAACGCGCCGCCCGGCATGGGGATGGTCAGCGGCTCGAGGCCGGCCAGCCGGGTCTCGTGGGTGCGCTCCGGGATGACCCTGGGCGGAACCCCGGCGACCGCCGCCGCGATCGCCGCAACGTGCTCGGGCGTCGTCCCGCAGCAGCCACCGGCGACGTTGAGCAACCCTGCCCTCGCCCACGCGCCCAGCTCGGCGGCGGTCTGGCCGGGCGTCTCGTCGTAGCCGCCCAACTCGTTCGGGAGGCCGGCGTTGGGATAGGCCGACAGCGCGACCGGCGCAAGCCGCCCCAGCTCCTCGACGTGCTCGCGCAGCTGCCTGGCGCCGAGCGCGCAGTTGAGGCCGACCAGCAGCGGGTTCGCGTGGCGCACGCTGTTCCAGAACGCCGCGACCGTCTGGCCCGACAGGGTCCTCCCGGACGCGTCCACGATCGTTCCCGAGATGATCACCGGCAGCCGCAGCCCCAGCGCCTCGAACGCGTCCTCGATCGCGAAGATCGCGGCCTTCGCGTTGAGCGTGTCGAAGATCGTCTCGACCAGCAGCAGGTCCGCCCCGCCGGCGATCAGGCCCTCGGCCGATTCGCGATAGGCGGCCGCCAGCTCCTCGAACGAGACGTTGCGGGCGGCCGGGTCGTTGACATCGGGGGAGATGGACGCGGTCCGGTTGGTCGGCCCGAGCGAGCCGGCGACGTACCGCGGGCGGCCATCGCGCGCCTCCGCGGCGTCGGCCGCCTCGCGCGCCAGCCGGGCGGCGGCCTCGTTCATCTCCCGGGCGATGTCCTCCAGCCCGTAATCGGCCTGCGCGATCCGGGTCGCCGTGAACGTGTTGGTGCTGATGATGTCCGACCCGGCGTCCAGGTACCCGGCATGGACAGCGCGGACGGCATCGGGCCGCGTGAGCGACAGCAGGTCGTTGTCGCCCCGCACGTCGCGCGGATGGCTCGCGAAGCGTGTGCCACGGAAGTCCTGCTCCGAGAACCGGTGGCGCTGGAGCCTCGTGCCCATGGCGCCGTCGAGGACCAGGATGCGCTGGCGGAGGATGCCCGGCAGCAGCTCGAGCCGCGAGGCGCGCGTGAGCGGCGGGGCTGCGACGTTGGCCGGCATCAGGCCACCAATCTACCCCCACGGGTTCCACGCCCCGCGTCACCCGCGACGCGACGGCCCCGCGGCTGACATCATGATCGGCGACGACGCGACCACTCGAGTGCCGCGACGCTCGGCGCCCGATCCCGTCCCGCCGGCGTCACATCCGCGAAGGAGATCGAGACATGCGGATCCTGGTGATCGGCGCCGGTGGCGTGGGCAGTG
>CAWIFB010000029.1:0-40349 GCA_963835335.1 uncultured Chloroflexia bacterium
CGGCCGAGGGCAACGGCGCGGTCGACGCGCTGTACAAGGCCGTGGATCGGGCGCTGGCCGAGGTGCTCGGCGGCCATCCCCTGCTGCTCGCGTACGACGTCCACGCGCTCGAGGAGGGACCCGACGCCGAGGGCCGGGTCACGGTCCGGATCGCGCCGCCGCCGGCGGCGACCGGCGCCCGGGCGGACGGCCTGTTCGCCGGCGAGATCTCGAGCACCAACACGATCGCCGCGTCGGTCGAGGCGTACATCGCGGCGATCAGCCAGATGCTGGCGGCGGAGTCGTGGACGGGGGCGGCCGAGGACGCCGGCACCGTGCGGGCTCGCGGTCGCACCGACGAGGACGCCGCGGAGGGCGCGGAGTTCGACGACGAGGCACGGCCGATCGACACGACCGAGTGGTTCAACCGGTAGCCGACGCGGTGAACCCGATTCGGACCCCGGGTCGACCCGCGGACGCGGCCTCCGCGTCGCCTATACCGGCGAGCCGGGCGCGTTTGCCGAGGAGGCGGTGCAGCGCTTCTTCCGCGACCCGGACGCGCGGCCGACAGCCTCATTCCGAGGCGTGTTCGAGGCAGTTCGCGACGGCGGCTGCGACGCGGGCGTGGTCCCGGTCGAGAGCTCGCTGCTGGGGACGATCCGCGAGAACCTCGACCTGGTGTACGAGTTCGACCTGCCGATCGTCGGTGAGGTGAGCGTCCCCGTCCGGCTTGCCCTGCTCGCGCTGCCCGGCGAGCGGCTCGAGACCATCGAGCGCGTGTACTCGATCACCGCCGCGCTGGCCCAGGCCGACGAGTTCCTGCGCTCGCGCCCGTGGACGATCCAGACCACGTACAACACCGCCGGCGCGGCGAAGCAGGTGGCCGATCGGCGCGAGCCCGGTACGGCCGCCGTCGCGTCGGCCCGCGTGGCGGACATCTACGGTCTCGAGATCCTCGCCGACGGGATCCAGTCGGGCGACCACAACCGGACCCGGTTCGCGGTCATCGCCCGGGCCGGCGATCAGGGGACGGTGCGTGCCGCCGCCGATCCCGCGGCGGTGGCCGGGGCGGCCAAGACGACCCTCGTGTTCGCGGTACGCAACGTGCCCGGGTCGCTCCATCGCTCGCTGGGGGCGTTCGCCGAGCGCGGGCTGAACCTGTCGCGGCTCGAGTCCCGGCCCTGGACCGAGCGCGGCTCGCGCTGGGAGTACCTGTTCTGGGTGGACCTGGACGCGGATCCGGCCGACCCCGCGTGTGCCGACGCGCTCGCTGCGCTGCGCCAGGAAACCGAGGTCGTCCGGATCCTCGGGACGTATCCGCGGGCCGCCGAGGACTGACCGGTCGAGCGCCGGCGACCCGGCGGACCCGCTTCGCCTGGACTAGTGCGTGACCACCTTCTCGAACGCACCGGCCTGCTCAACCCAGCCGGTGACCATCTTCTCCGACGGCACGCGACGGATCCAGTCCGGGCGCGCGGCGTCGATCTCCGCGAATGTCTGCGCGAGATGCGCCGGGTTCCGCCGGGCGAGCTCTGCGCATGAGTCCACACCCGCCGCCTCGAGCAGGTCGGCGTACTCGGAGCCGACGCCGTCGATCCGCATGAGGTCGACGTGGTTGACCCACTCGAGCAGCTGCTTCTTGGTGATCCCGGTGGCGCCGGCCAACAGCTCTCGTCCGTGGTCGGATCCGCCCTTCTCGAGCAGCTCGTCCGTCGTGTCCACGCCGGCACTCCGGAGCTTCTCCGCGAATACCGGCCCGATGCCCTCGATCTCTTCGATCTTCATGCGATTCTGGCTCCTTCTGCGTTAGGCGGGACGACCCGGATGCGAGAATAGGAGCCTGGCCGACGCTTTCCGAGTGGCACATGGTGGCTCGAGGAGGGGCCAAGTGAGGTGATCGTGGACGAGTCGTTTCAGTCCGAGATGACCTCGGGGTACCGGCTGGACGAACCGGCGGTGATCCTCGGCGCCCCGATCCTCGGCGACGAGGTCCTGTCCGACGTTCGCGTTCAGGTCGCGCTCTCGCGTGTCAACCGCCACGGGCTGATTGCGGGCGCCACCGGGACCGGCAAGACCAAGACGCTCCAGATCCTGGCCGGCCAGCTGTCCGCGCTTGGGGTCCCCGTGTTCGCCGTCGACGTCAAAGGCGACCTGTCCGGGGTCGGTGCGCCGGGCGACGCCACGAACCCGAAGATCGCGGAGCGGTGCGCGTCCATGGGCTGGACGTTCCAGGCTGCCGGTCACCCGGTCGAGATCCTGTCGCTGTCGGGCAAGACGGGGGCCCATGTCCGCGCCAGCGTGTCGTCCTTCGGCCCGTTGCTGCTGGGGAAGGTGCTCGACCTCAACGAGACCCAGACCTCGATCCTGTCGATGGTGTTCCGCTACTGCGATGACCAGCACCTCCCGCTGCTCGACCTGGCGGACCTGCGCACGACGCTCAAGTTCCTGGGCTCCGACGACGGCAAGCCCGTGCTCGAGGACCTGGGCGGAATCTCACCGGCCTCCCTGGGCGTGATCCTGCGGGCCATCGTCACCATCGAGCAGGAGGGCGCCGACGTGTTCTTCGGCGAGCCCGAGTTCGACGTGGACGACCTGCTGCGGACCACCGCCGACGGCAAGGGCATCGTGACCCTGCTCGAGGTCGCGGACGTGATGGACCGGCCCCGGCTGTACTCGACGTTCGTGCTGTGGATGCTCGCCCAGCTCTACGAGGGGCTGCCCGAGGTGGGCGACCTGCCCAAGCCCAAGCTCGCCTTCTTCTTCGACGAGGCCCACCTGCTGTTCAAGGACGCCTCCGACGCCCTGATGGAGCAGATCGAGCGCACGGCCAGGCTCATCCGGTCCAAGGGCGTCGGTGTGTACTTCGCCACCCAGTCGCCCAGCGACGTCCCCTCGTCGGTGCTGTCGCAGCTGGGCAACCGGATCCAGCACGCTCTGCGGGCATACACGCCCGAGGACGCGGACGCGTTGCGCAAGGCCGCCCGGACCTTCCCGATGACCACCCACTACGACGTTGAGCGGACGATCACGTCGCTGGGGATCGGCGAAGCGCTGGTCACGGTGCTGTCGCCCAAGGGGGTGCCGACGCCGCTTGCCGCCACGCGCCTGGTGCCGCCCGATTCGCGCATGGCGCCCCTGACCGACGCCGAGCTCTCCGCCGTGGTCGCCGCGTCGCCGCTGGCGACGCGGTACGGTCCGACCATCGATCGCGAGAGCGCGCACGAGATCATCACGGCGCGGCTCGCGACGGCGCACGCCGCCGCCGATGCAGCGGCCGCGGCCGTGCGCGTACCCGCGACGGCGGCGACCCCGGTCGCTTCCTCGTCCACGGGCGTCATGACCCCGGCGCAGCAGCGGCGCGAGATCCAGCGGCGCGCGCGCGAGCTGGAACAGGCGCGCCGCGCCGCCGAGCGCGAGCGCAAGGCCCAGGAGCGGGCGGCGCGCGCCGCCGAGCGGCAGCGCCAGAAGACGCTCGAGACCACGATCCGCACCGCCGGCCGCGTGGTCACGTCGAGCGCGGGCCAGTCGCTGCTGCGCGGCGTGTTCGGCACGATCTTCGGCACCGGCAAGCGCTGAGGCCGGCCCCTCCTGCGCGCCCGCCGGTCCGGTTCCTTCGACCGCCGCCGCCGGTCCGGTTCCTTCGACCGCCGCCGCCGGTCCGAGTCAGCTACTGACTATGTTGGCCGCAACGCGGCAACAGTCTCGCGTTCGCGCTCCGGAAGGCCTCTCGTCTGAGGGTGTGCCGTGCACGACGCCACCGGGACGGAGCCCGACGGGGCACGTGTCCCCCCGAACGGCCCGCTCTGACTGGTCGATGTCCCCGAAATAGTCAAGAGATGACTGCCGCTGATTGCGGCGCCGCCGCAGCCAGCCAGCGGGTCAGCGGGCCGCTGGCCGGGACCTCGGGACCTCGGGACTCGGGCCTCGGAGCCTCGGAGCCGCCTATCGTCGGGGTGTCGGCGATGACGATCTCACCCCGGGACGCCACTCGAACAGCCTGGTGGCCGCGACGTCGCACATCACGAGGCCCGGAACCGTGGGTGCGGGTGTGCCGGTCATCAATGCGCGGACCCAGGCTCGCGAGGAACCGGGGAACCGGGCCGCGAACAGGGCAGGGTAGGCGGCCAGAAGCTCGCGGTTCGCGCGCGTCGCACGCACGACCCAGACACCGGTCACGGTTCTGGGCGGCAAGGGAAACGCGGCCGCCGCCTCGGTCGCGAGTGACAGCTTGCGGTCGAACGAACGCAGGCCCGAGCCAACGTCGCCGATCCGGTTCCAGGCCTCCTCGATGATCAGCTCGCCCAGCGCCCGGCGGTGGACACAGACATCCACGGACCGGGTGCGATCCCCGATGCCCAGGGGAAGCTCTGCGAGCGCCGCGCCAGCGGTCGCCCGGGCCAGTCGGATGAGCAGCTCCTGGATCGCCAGGTGACCGGCGTCGGCGGGGCCGTCGAGCGGGTCACGGCCAAGCTCGAAGCGAGGAGTCAGGTCCAGCGCACGTGCGACGGCGACAAGGTCGGCGACCTCGAGCGGCGGGACTCCGCGCTCCAGGCGGCTGACCGCGGACTGGCTCGTGTCGGTCCGGCGCGCCAGCTGCGCCTGCGTCCAGCCGCGCCGGCGACGCGCGAGAGCGACATCGCGGCCGACGGCGTGCCGGATCTCGTCCGCGCGTCTCGCCGTCTCGATCGCGGCGGCACTGCGTCTCCCGCCCATGCGCCAAGCATGGCGTGCGCCGCTCACCTGCGGCTTGTGCCGCACGCTCGGGCCTACAATCAGGCGATCGAACACCGCCCCGACATCGCGCCAGGAGCCAGCCATGGCCACCATCACCGCCACCGCCCCCCATCCGATCTACCTTGCCGGCCGCTGGGTGGACTCGCCCGACACGCTGGTCATCGACAACCCGGCCCGGCCGGGCGAGCCCGCGGGCGCCACGTACAGCGCGACGCCGGAACAGTACGAGGAGGCGGTTCAGGCCGCGGTCCGCGCGTTCGAGGTCACCCGCAGGCTCCCCGCCTACGAGCGCGGCCGCATCCTGCGCGAGATCAGCGCCGGCATCAAGGCGCGTCGCGAGGAGCTCGGCGCGCTCCTCTCGGCCGAGGCGGGCAAGCCGATCCGCGACGCGCTGGTCGAGGTCGACCGGGCGGTGCTGACCTTCCGGCTGGGCGCCGAGGAGGCCGAGCGGATGACGGGCGAGATGATCCCGCTCGACCTGATGGCCAGCAGCAAGGGCCGGGTGGGCATCACGCGGCGGTTCCCGATCGGTCCGATCGCGGCCATCAGCCCGTTCAACTTCCCGCTCAACCTCGCGGTCCACAAGATCGCCCCCGCGATCGCCGCGGGCAACACGATCGTGCTCAAGCCCCCGTCCAAGGACCCGCTGGTGATGCTCACCGTGGGCGAGATCATCGACGCCGCGGGGGTCCCGGAGGGCATGGTCAGCATCCTGCCGATGAGCCGCGAGCTGGGCGACCGGATGGTGTCGGACGAGCGCTTCAAGCTGCTCACGTTCACCGGCAGCCCCGCGGTCGGCTGGAAGATGAAGGAACGTGCCGGCAAGAAGAAGGTCGTGCTCGAGCTGGGCGGCAACGCGGGCGTCATCGTGGACCGGAGCGCCGACCTCGACTGGGCGGTCAAGCGGATCATCACCGGCGCGTTCGCGTACAGCGGCCAGGTGTGCATCAGCGTCCAGCGGATGTACGTCCACGAGGACGTCTGGGACCCGTTCATGGAGCGGTTCCTCGCCGCCGCCGCCGCGCTCCGCCAGGGCGATCCGGCGGATCCGACCACCGACGTGGGGCCGATGGTGGACGAGAAGAACGCCCTCCGGACGCAGGCCTGGGTCGACGAGGCGAAGGCGATGGGCGGCAAGGTGCTCCTGGGCGGCACGGCCAACGGCACCTTCTTCCCGCCCACCGTGCTGACCGACGTCCCGCTCGCGGCCCAGGTGTGCTCGGCCGAGGCATTCGCGCCGCTCGTGGTCGCGTCCAGGTTCCGCGACATCGACGAGGCGATCGCGGGCGTCAACGACAGCTACTTCGGGCTCCAGACCGGCGTGTTCACCAACGACCTCGCGCACGCGTGGACGAGCTTCAACGAGCTCGAGGTGGGCGGCGTCATCGTCAACGACATTCCGACCTACCGGATCGACCACATGCCCTACGGCGGGGTCAAGGATTCCGGGATGGGCCGCGAGGGCCTGCGCTGGTCGATCGAGGACATGACCGAGCTCCGGCTGATGGTGCTCGCCTGGCCCCAGTAGGGGAGGCCAGCGCCGGCCACCTGACCGCGCGGCGTCCCGGCCGGCGTCCCGGGCGCCGCGACCCTCGCGCGCATCCTGCGCCGCGTCGCGCACACTCCGCGCCATGGACCTGACCCTGACGGCCGCACAGGAAGACCTCCGCGACCGGGCTCGCACCTACGTCGTCGACTCGCTCCAGCCCCTCGAGGCCGAGTTCGAGCGGAACCGGGGCACGCTCCCCGACGACACCGTCCGCGAGCTCAAGCGGCGGGCCGTCGAGCTCAGGCTCCACGGCGGCAGCCTGCCCCGATCGGCCGGCGGCCAGGGGTGGTCGGCGCTCGAGCAGGTGCTGGTCCACGAGCAGCTGGGGCAGGTCACCGGCGGCCTGTGGAGCTTCATCCCCGGTGCGTACAACGCGCTGATCCACTGCACCCCTGAGCAGCGGGCGCGGTACCTCGACCCGTGCCTGCGCGGCGAGCGCAACGTGAGCTATGCGATCACGGAGCCGGGCCAGGGCTCCGACGCCCGGACGCTGGCCGCCACCGCGGTGCACGACCCCGCAACCGGCGAGTACGTCCTCAACGGCGAGAAGTGGTTCGTCACCGGGCCGTCGGACACGGACTTCATGATCTTCCACTGCCACCTGCTCGACGGGGACGAGCGCAAGCCGACCCTGTTCCTGGTCGACTACGACGCGCCGGGCGTCGTCATGACCCACGACCCGGACTACACCCACACCTTCGCCGACCGCCACCCGCAGTTCACGCTCACCGACGTACGGGTCGGGGTGGACGCGATCCTGGGACCGATCGGCGAGGCGGACACGATGACCAACGAGTGGTTCGTCGAGGAGCGGCTGCACATCGGCGCGCGGTGCACCGGTGCGATGGAGCGGCTGCTGACGCTTGCGGTCGAGTGGGCGACGGGGCGGGTCCAGTTCGGCGAACGGATCTTCGACTTCCAGGGCGTCAGCTTCCCGCTGGCCGACTCGGCCGCCGACGCCGCTGCGGCCCGGCTGCTCACGCGCGAGGCCGCCTGGCTGATGGACAGCGGCGCCGATGCCAAGGTCGTGCACGCGAAGGCGTCGATCGCCAAGCTGTTCGCGTCCGAGGCGGCATACCGCTGCGCGGACCGGGTCGTCCAGGTGTTCGGCGGCCGCGGCTACATGCGCGAGTTCCCGGCCGAGCGGTTCCTGCGCGAGCTGCGCGTGGACCGGATCTGGGAGGGCACGTCCGAGATCCAGCGCATGGTCATCGCTCGCGCGCTCGAGAAGCGGGGCGTCGGCGTGGTCGTCGGCTGAGCCGCCCTCGCGTGCGTCCCCCGGCCATCGACCTCCGCCCGCTGTTCGCTCCCAGCTCGATCGCGGTCGTCGGGGCGAGCCCGCGCTCGTCGCTGGCGCGGACCATGCGCGACAACCTCGTCCTGATGGGCAGCGAGACCCGCTGCCACTTCGTCAACCCCAACTACCCGAGGTCGACGGATCACCCTGCTGGCCGTCGATCGACGCCCTGCCCGAGAGGCCGGACACCGTGATCCTCGCCGTCAACCCGCTGCGAGCGGCGCGGTTCGCGCAGGACGCAGCCGACGCGGGCGTGCCCAGCCTCGTGATCCCGGGTGGCGGCGTCGTCGAGGGAGGCGAGGCGGCCGCCGAGATGCAGCGGCAGGTGGGCGAGATCGCGCGGACCCACGGCATCGCGCTGCTGGGGCCGAACTGCATGGGCATGGTCGACTGGACGACCAGGAGCTCCAGCTACATCGGGGACGTCAACCCCTGGCTGGCCCGCGGGCACATCGCCGGCCTCGCCCAGTCCGGCAGCGTCACCGATGCGTTCATCCATGCGCCCGGCACGCGGATCGGGTACAGCCGGATCGTGTCCGTCGGCGCGGAGACCGTGCTCGACATCTGCGACTACCTCGCGTACTGCCTGGACGACGACGAGACCCACGCCGTCATGCTGTTCGTCGAGGGGTTCAAGCGTCCCGAGCGGTTCCTCGCGCTCGCCGACCGGGCGCTTGCCATGGGCAAGCCGATCCTCGCGGTCAAGGTCGGCCGGTCCGAGCAGGCACAGGAGGCGGCGGTCGCGCACAGCGGCAGCCTGGCCGGGGAGGACCGGGTGACCGACGCGGCGTTCGAGGCCGCCGGGATCATCCGCTGCCACGACCTCGACGAGCTGCTCGAGCAGGCGGAGCTGATCGCCGGCGCCGACCGGTCTGGGGCGTGGCGTCGGGCGTGGGCGGACCGGCGTGATCACGGTGTCCACCGGCGAGGCGTCGCTGGTCGCCGACCTCGCCCAGCGCGTCGGGCTCGACCTGCCGCCGGTTCCCGATGCCGCCCGGGCCGCGATCCTGCGCGACCTGCCGACGATGGGCTACATCGGCAACCCGCTCGATCCCGTGGGGCGCCGACGACGCACCGATCGCGTATCGGGCGTCCTTCGAAGCCTTCGCGGCGTCGGGCGCCTATGACGTGCTGGCGGTCGTCCACGACTCGCCGTACCGGGACCTGGCCGGCGAGGTGGAGGTGGCGCTCGACGTCAGCACGGCGCTCATCCGCGCGACCGCGGACCGGCCGGAGCTGCTGCCCGTCTACGTGTCGCTCACGTCCGGCGACGTGTCCGGGGAGACCAAGGCGGTGCTCGATGCGGCGGGTGGGATCCCGATGGTCCGGGGCGCGGTCGAGGCGCTGTCCGCGATCGCGCGGCTGGCCTGGTGGGAGGCGCGGCGGTCGGAGCGGCTTGCCCGCGGACCGCGACGTCCGGCGTGGCCGGCGATGGCGGCGGACCATGTCGTGTGGGGTACCGATCCGGGGGCGGACCCCCGTGCCGGCGCCGCGGCTGGTGCCGCTGACGCCCGCACGACGCTGCCCGAGCGCGAGAGCCTGGAGCGGCTGGGCGCAGCGGGCGTGCCGGTCACGCAGTTCGTGGCGGTGCCCCTCGACGGCGATGCGGCGGTCGCGGCGTGGCGGGCGCTGGGCGGCGGACCGGTCGCGCTCAAGCTCGACGCGGTGGGCCTGGCGCACAAGACCGAGGCCGGTGGCGTGCTCCTGGGGCTGGCCGACGAGGCGGCGATCCGGGAGGGCGGTCGCGGCGATGGCCGAGATCGGCGGCGGGTCGCGGCCTCGCGCGGGCGCGCGTGCGCACGACCTGCGCGTGGACCATCAAGCCCGCGGCGAGGTCCGCGGCCTGCTCGTGGAGCCGATGGCCCCGGCGGGCGTGGAGATCATCGTCGGTGGTCGCCGGGATGCGGTGTTCGGTCCGGCCGTGCTCGTCGGGCTGGGCGGGATCTTCACCGAGGTGCTCGACGATGTCGCGGTGCTGCTGGCACCGGTCGACGCCGGCGTGGTCCGCGCCAGGCTCGAGCGGCTGCGGGGAGCGGCATTGCTGCGGGGCGTGCGCGGGCAGCCGGGCGTGGACATCGATGCGCTCGCGGAGCTCGTGGCGGCGGTGGCGCGGTTCCTCGTGGACAACCCCGACGTCGTCGTCGTGGACCTGAACCCGGTGATCGCCGGGCCGGACGGGGCGGTTGCGGTTGACGCACTGATCGTGGCCGATCGGGGCGCGTCGGCCTGAACCCGCGTTCAGGATCCGGCGACCCAGCCCGGGCCAGACCGGGTCGGCGGTCACTCCATGTCACCGCCTGATCATCGGCCGTTCCGTGTCCAATCCCGCCTGCGGTCGGACCGATCGGAACGCGCCGGCCGGTGATCAGTCACAACACGCTCACCTCGCCCGCGTGAGGCTTGGCGGATGCGCATGGGCGGAATGTACGGGTTGAGATGTGTTCGGGTAGGTGTCACGGGAACGGTCGGCCGCGGCCCGCAGTACTCCTGACTCAGTGAGATGGCCGGCGGGTGAGACTACGATTTCCCATGAGCAGGAGCGGGCATCCGGGACCGCCCGCGAACCGCTGGAATCTCCACGAAACGGCACACCCGTCGCGAGGCGGGGCCGCAAAGCCACGGGACTCTCAGAGTCAGCCGGGTTGCCGAATGAAGGTGCTTGATCATGTTCTGGGATGGACAACGCTGGATCTCCGATGGCGGCGATCCCGTCAAACCCGCCCGTGGTCGCGAGGGACGGCGCCTTCGCGATTGGTTCTCAACGGGAGTCATGTTGGTCGTTCTGGCTGCCCTGATCGTCCCGTTCGTCGGAGCTACCGCCTCGAACAACGGCCGGAGCCCGTCGGCGACGCAGCCCGGATCGTCCGGCGCGGCCCTCGGGCACTCGAACGGCATCGGCAGGGGCCGGGCGGTTGCGCCGAGCGCGACTCCGGCTGCCCAGATCGTCGCGCCGACCCCGGCGCCAACCAGCGTCCGACGGTCTTCTCGACCCCGGCGCCAACCAGCGCACCGACCCCGGCGCCAACCAGCGCACCGACCCCGGCGCCAACCAGCGCACCGACCCCGGCGCCAACCAGCGCACCGACCCCGGCGCCCACACCCAGACCGACCAGCGCCCCGACACCCGCGCCCACACCGAGACCCACCACCGCCCCGACAGCGATCCCCGTCGCATCAAGCACGTCGGTCCGGGTAACCTCGATCGCGGCGCTGCTCACGGCGCTGGCTAATAACACGGTCACCGAGATCGTGGTGGCGAACGGGACGTATATCGTGCCGGACGCCGCGACCCACCAGAAGACGGGCCTCTGGATCGACGCGCGGTTCGCCGGGCGCACAAATCCTGTCCTTGTCCGCGCCGAGACCCTCGGCGGGGTCGTGTTCTCGGGCGGCGGCGCCACGGGCTGGAGCGCGCTCGACTTCCGCGACGGCGCCCACGACCAGACGTGGCAGGGCTTCCGGTTCGCGAACGGCGAGCCGACCCAGACTGGCGTCATCGTGTTCGGCCAGAACGGCTCGGTGACCCCCCTGCCGCCGTACCGCATCACACTGCTCGACCTGACGGTCGAGGAGTCGGTCACCTCCGACAACCCGGCGGGCATGTCGGGCGACCATGCGGTCTACTTCAGCCGGGCGCAGGACCGCGGGCCGCACGACATCGTGATCGACCGGCTCACGGTCAAGGCCTCCAAGAGCGGCCTGGACTCCGCCGTCCACTTCTACGGCTCGCAGTCGGGGCAGCCCAACGCGGACACTGTGGCCATCCGCCACCTCACCGTCTACGGCACCGACCAGGCCGTCATCCTGTGGGACCCCACCCTGCGCGGCATCACGGTCTCCGACTCCACCATCTCCGGCGCCACGCAGTTCGCGGTCCGGTACGAGGGCGCGGCGTCGGGTTCGGTCCTGTTGCTCAAGAACGTCGTCTCGACGGCGTCGGTCAGCCGCGGCTTCTACAGCTCGCTCGGGACGAGCCCCGCCTCGGTCACGTTCGTCGGCGACTCGCTCCACTGATCCTCGGGCCAGTCGCCAACGCGGCTGGCCAACACTCCGCCGCGAGGCGGACTGTGGCTCCCGGACGGCCGGCGCTGGAGACGGTGCCGGCCGTTCTTTGCTGCGGCCCTGACGATGGTGCGCGGTGCCGCGGTCAACCCGACTTGCGGCGCGCCTCCCGCTCATACGCATCGATGTCGGCGAGGCAGGCGCCTTGGGCCGCACCGGGATCCGCGGCATACGTGCGGTACCACGCTGCGGTCCGCGCAATGGCGACATCGACCGGCCAGGCCGGGACCGCGCCGAGATCGCGTCGCGCGGCGCCTGACGACAGCCGAAGGATCGTCGCCTCAGCGGGTCCGAGATCGTTGTCCAACTGCGCCCAGGCTCCGCGACCCCAGCCCTCGATGAGCCCTTCGACCACATGCCGCACGTCGACTGATCCCACACGTCCAGGGCCGAAGTTCCACGCTCGGCAGGCGGGTGCCGGGTCCGGTTCCATCAGCCGAGCTGCCAGCCGCAGGTAGCCGGCAAGGGGCTCGAGAACGTGCTGCCACGGCCGGATGGCCTCCGGGTGGCGAATGCTGATGGGCTGGTCGGCCATGAGCGCCCGAAAGGCGTCCGCCACCAGGCCATGCGGCGTCCAGTCGCCGCCGCCGATCACATTGCCAGCGCGCGCGGAGGCGAGCGCGACGCCGTGGGAGTCGATCGATCCCGGCGGGAAGAAGGACGCTCGGTATGCGTCGACGACGAGCTCAGCTGCCGCCTTGCTCGCGCTGTACGGATCGTGTCCGCCGAGCGGGTCGCCCTCGCGGAATGGGCGCCCGGCCTCGTCATTGGCGTAGACCTTGTCCGTGGCGACGGCGACGATCGCGACGGGGCGGCCGACCGCACGGACGGCCTCGAGCAGACCGACGGTGCCCATGACGTTGGTGGAGAACGCTTCCGCCGGGTTGGCATACCCGTCGCGCACCACGGTTCGGGCGGCGAGGTGCAGGATCGCGTCCGGCCGGAACGAGGCGACGACCTCCGTCAGACGCGGCAGGTCACGCAGATCGCCGATGTGGTGCTCGGCAACGACGGAGGCCACCCGCGATGCCTCGAAGTTGCTCGGGTGGGTCGGCGGGTCCAGGGCGTACCCCGCAATCGTGGCTCCCATGCGGACGAGCCACAGGCTGAGCCAGGATCCCTTGAAGCCGGTGTGGCCCGTGACCAGCACGCGACGACCGGCGAAGGCGTCAGTGAACAACGGCTGCATGCCGCTATTCTGCGACCAAGGCGATGCCACCCGCTCGCCGTGGGCAGGAGTTGCACGTGACGGCCTGGATCCCGGAGACACGATCGGCGGCGCCATGCCGGGCCTGCGGGACCCCGCTCGGGGCGCCCGCCCTGGACCTCGGGCCGCAGCCGCTCCTCGATGACCCGGTCGCGCCGGGCGTCGCCTGGTCGATCCCGCTCGTGCCGGTCCGGATCGTCCTGTGCCGATCTTGCGGCCTCGCCCAGCTTAGCGCCGTCCCGCGGCCGACCATCTCGGATCCGGCCGTGGCTGCAACCCTCGCCGCAAGCCGACACGGTCATGGTCGCCGTCGACCCGGCGCCAGCACCGCTCATCTCGTGGCGTGGGCGGGTCAGGTGCTCGCGCGGACCCGTCTGCCGACGGGGAGCCTCGTTGTCGATGTCGCGAGCGGGGACGGCGCGGCGCTTCAGCCGTACGCAGAGGCGGGCATGGCCGTCCTGGGCCACGAGCAGCACGCCGACCTCGCGGGGGCTGCGAATTCCGATGGGCTCCGGACGATCGGTGACGCCCTCGGCAGCCCGGCCTCAACCGCCCAGATCGCGAGCGGTGGAGGCGCCGGGCTCGTCCTCGTAAACCATGCCCTGGCGCATGTAGACGACGTCGAGGCCATCGCGAGCCGGGTCCGCGACGCGCTCGCGCCCGGAGGCTGGGTCGCGATCGAGACCCTCGACTTTGGTGCGATCCTGCGCCGCGGCCTGTTCGACGTGCTCGGCCACGCCCACCGGAGCTACTTCTCATTGGCCTCGCTCGCTTCTCTGCTCGCCGGACAGGGTCTGGGGATCGTGGCGGCGCAACGAGATCCGGTGCACGGGGGCACGCTTCGCGTCCTGGCCCGCGCCGACGTGCGCTCGACAGTTGCGCAGCGGTCCCTCGATCGATTGGTGGCTGCGGACGACCGCCTTGGCGTGACCGATCCGGATGCCCTCGGACGTTTTGGCGACCGCGCCGTGCGGGTGGGGGAGCGGCTGCACGAGCACCTCGCGTCCGCAGCCCGCTCGGGCACGAGCGTCGTCGGGTATGGCGCCCCGGGTCGCGCCGTCTCGATCCTGAGCCTCGCGCGAGTCGACGCGGGCCTGCTCCCGTTCACGGTGGACCGCGACGCCAGCAAGCACGGGCTGGCGCTGCCGGGCTCTGGGGTTCCGGTGCGCCCCGTTGAGGCGCTGGACGCGGGTCGGCCGCGAGAGGTGCTCGTGCTGGCGTGGACGTGGGTGCGCGAGATTGCCGAGGAGCTCGCCCGCGTGGACGACTGGGGTTGCCGTCTGGTCACACCCCTGCCGCGCCTGCGGACGTTGCCGCGGCGGCACGGCGCCCAGCGATGACGCGCCCGTTCCGCTTCCTCGCCGCGATGCCCAGGCTTGCCGGGTCAATCGGCGTTTGGCGTGACGAGCTACGCCGGATCGAAGATCTCGGGTTCAACGCAGTCACCGTGTCCGAGCACCTCACCGGCGGCTGGGAGCTCGACGCCCTGGCCGCGATGGAGGCGATCGCCTCGGCGACGTCGCGCCTCCGGGTGATGTCACTCGTGTTGGCCAGCGGGCTTCACAATCCGGTGCTCCTCCACCGCGCCGCCGCGACCATCGACCGCCTGAGCGATGGGCGGCTGGACCTTGGCCTCGGCGCGGGCTGGCGCCCGGAGGACTATGCCGCTGCCGGCGTGCCGTTCGAGCCCGCCAGCGTGCGGATCTCCCGCCTCGAGGAGGCGGTGACGATCATCAAGGGTCTCTTCGAGGCGCACTCCCTGTCCTTCGCGGGCCGCCACTATCAGGTCTCGGCCGCCGAGGGCTTGCCGCGGCCGGTCCAGGCGCCGCATCCGCCGATCCTGATCGGCGGCGGCGGCCCGCAGGTCCTCGGGGTTGCCGCCCGCCACGCGGACATCATCGGG
Organism: uncultured Chloroflexia bacterium; assembly: GCA_963835335.1. GTDB lineage: Bacteria > Chloroflexota > Limnocylindria > Limnocylindrales > CSP1-4 > CAIXZV01. Next base: position 14,732 of record CAWIFB010000029.1, read on the forward strand.
ATCCATGCGCGCCTGCCAGCCGGCGAGGATCACGGGGCAATCGCCCGGGACTTCGACGAGTCCGCCATCGCGGCCAAGGTTGCCATCGCCCGGTCAGCGCTTGAGGCCGCCGGTCGATCGACCGCTTCTGTGGACTTCCAGTTCACGATCTATGCCTGCCATCTGGTCGACGGCCCCGCGGCGTCGTCCGCGGAGCCGTCGTCCTTCGGCCGGCGCCTGCTGGCCGACCCGGACCTCGCCTCGCGGTCGCCGGCGGTGCTCACAGGGACGCTCGCGGCCGTTGTCGAGCGGCTGCACGCGATCCGGGAGACGCACGGGTTCAACGTGATCAAGCTGTCCGGCGACCCGGTCGCCAATGCCGCGATCGTGCGCGAGCTGGCAGGCCGCTAGCGAGCGGCGAGCGACCTCGTTCCGAGACCCGCGAGGGCCGCCTCGGCGGCCTCCTCGCCGCTGACGAACGACTCGTCGGTCCAGTGGTGGTTCCACTCGCCGTAGCGGCCGCAGGTGGCGATGCCGACCTTGCTCAGATGGCTGAGGACGGGCGCCAGCGCGGCCCCGCGATCGTGGTCGTAGATCACGTTCGCGAAGCGGATCACGTGCGCATCCTGGTGGAGGATGCGGTCGTCATCGCGCAGCACCCCCATGCGAGTGAGGTCGGCAATCACGCGCGGGATGAAGTCCGCGGGCTTCCCGTCGAGCGGCTTGTACCGCTCAGAGACGTAGATCTCCGCCTGCACCGAGCTCGCCCCCGCGGGCACCGTGCTCGGCGCGAGCCGATACGGGAAGTTGAGCCGCGCGAACACGATGTCCTCGTCGTAGACGTAGGAGATGGGGGTGTCGGAGAGCTCGTCGCGAGCCACCCCGAGGTTCACGATCACGACGCTGGTGAATGAGAGGCGCTGCGCGGCCTCCCGCACATCTTCCGGCGCGCCGGTCAGGCGCTCCATGAGCACCGGCAGCGGCAGCGACGAGACAAGCGACGAGTAGGGCTGACGATGTCCGTTCGCGAATGTCACCGTACGGGTCACAGGGTCCACAGCGGTCACGTCGTGGCGGAGCCGGAGCTCGGTCATGCTCGCGAACGGCCGGAGGTAGCTGCCGAAACCGCCTTCGAGCGGGTACCGGAACTCGGTCACGTAGTGGGTGCTCGGCCGCTCGACACCCAACGCCCCCTCGAGGATCTCGGCGAGGTTCGGCCGGTACATGCGAGGCCCGAGCCAGTTGGTGGTGAGGGTGGCTGGCGGCGTCGTGTGGTACTTGGTGCCATAGACGATCGGAAAGGCGGTGGCGAAGGTCGGCCCGTACGAGGCGAGCAGCCACTCCTCGTAGTTCGCGATGTGCTCGGGCACCGGTGGCAGCTCCACGAAGTCCATCAGCACCTGGACCGCCAGCTCGGGCGGCAGTTCGCGGAGGTGCATCTGGATGGGGTGCGTCAGCCACAGCCCCTTCCAGTAGCTGTTGATGCGCATCGGCTGCGTCCACTCCGCGCCGTCGACGAACGAGGTCAGCAGCGCCCGCACCCGATCGTTCTTGGTGAAGGAGACGTGAGGCCCATCGTCGAAGACGAACCCGTCGGGATGCCGGACGCTCGCCGTGTGCCCGCCGTAGGCCTCGGCGGCATCGAACACGAGGAACGGGACGCCAGCATCCCGGAGCCGCAGGGCGGCCCCCAAGCCGGCCATGCCCGAGCCGAGGACGACCACCGGGGCGCCGGGGTCGGGCTGCTCGCGTTCGGGCACTGCAGGCTCCTACATTGGGGGATCTCGCGATGGACTGGCATCGCGTCGGCCCCGGCATTGTCTACCATTAGGCCGGAGCGGTGCCGGGCCACGCATCGATGGTCCGCTCGACCGCCCGGAGAGGGGAGCATGGCGTTGGCCTCGCGTTCGCCGGACTCGGCTGCGACGGCAGCGACCAGGACCGTGCGGCACGCCTGCCGGTCCTGTGGCGAGCCCCTTGGGCTCACGATGGTCGATCTCGGCGCGTCGCCGCTCTGCGAACGGTTTCTCCGCGCGGATCAGCTCGACGAGATGGAGCCGTTCTACCCGCTCCGGGTCGAGGTCTGCGAGGCGTGCTTCCTCGCGCAAGTCCCGGCCTACGTGGCGCCTGCGACGATCTTCACCGACTACGCGTACTTCTCGTCGTATTCGGACTCGTGGCTTGCGCACGCTCGCCGCTACGCCGACGACATGACTGCGCGGCTCGGCTTGGGGCCCGCCAGCCTCGTGGCCGAGCTCGGCAGCAACGATGGCTACCTGCTCGCCAACTTCGTCCAGCGCGGGATCCCGGTGCTCGGGATCGAGCCCGCAGCCAACGTCGCGCGGGACGCCGAGGCCCGCGGCGTCCGGACGCTGGTCCGGTTCTTCGGACGCCAGTTGGCCGAGGAGCTCGTCGCGTCGGGGATGCGCGCCGACTTGATCGTCGCCAACAACACCCTTGCCCAGATCCCCGATCTCAATGACGCCGTCGGCGGGCTGGCGCTCCTGCTGGCCGATGACGGTCTCATCACCATCGAGGTGCCCCACCTCCTTCGGCTCATGGAGGGGAACCAGTTCGACACGATCTACCACGAGCACTTCTCGTACTTCTCGGTGCTCTCGCTGCGAGCCCTGTTCGAGCGCCACGGGCTGCGGATCGTCGACATCGAGCGCCTCTCGACCCACGGCGGCTCGCTCCGCGTGCACGTTCAGCACGCACCGGGACGATCAGAGGGAGCTGCGGTCGCGGCGGCCGTCGAGGAGGAGCTGCAGGCCGGCCTTGGCGACGCGCGCGGCTACGAGGCCTTCGGGGAAGGCGTGGAGCAGGTTCGCCGGGACGTCCTGACGTTCCTCATCGAGCAGCGTGCGCAGGGCCGATCCGTCGCGGCCTACGGCGCGCCGGGCAAGGCGAACACCCTGCTGAACTACTGCGGGATCCGGCCCGATCTCCTGCCGTTCATCGTGGATCGGAACCCGTATAAGCACGGGCGATTCACGCCCGGCACCCGGATCCCGATCCACGCGCCCGACGTCCTGCTGGAGGCACGCCCGGACGTCGTCTGGATCCTGCCGTGGAATCTGCGCACCGAGATCCTCGACCAGCTGGGCGACGCGGTCGCCGGCTGGGGCGGCAGCTTCATGGTGGCCATCCCGACGCTCGAGATCATCCACCCCCGGCAACCGGAGGGACAGCGACCGTGAAGGTGGTGATCTTCTGCGGCGGGCAGGGCATTCGGCTGCGGGAGTACGCCGAGAACATCCCCAAGCCGATGGTGCCGATCGGCCCCAGACCCGTGCTGTGGCACGTCATGCGCTATTACGCGCACTTCGGGCACCGCGACTTCATCCTGTGCCTCGGCTATCGGTCCGACGCCATCAAGGAGTACTTCCTCCGGTACAACGAGGCGCTGTCGAATGACTTCGTCCTCGCGAGTGGCGGTCGGGAGATCGAGCTGCTCTCGCAAGACATCGCGGACTGGCGGATCACCTTCGCGGACACCGGGCTGCAGGCGACGATCGCCCAGCGCCTGCTCGCGGTCCGACACCATCTCGAGGGCGAGGAGATGTTCCTTGCGAACTATGGCGACGTGCTGACCGATGCTCCGATCAACGACCTCATCGCGCGCTTCCAGGCCTCCGAGCACACCGCGGCCTTCCTGGCCGTCCGGCCGTCCTACACCTTCCATGTGGCCGAGATGGACGGCGACGACCGGGTTACCCGCCTGTCCAACGTCCAGCAGTCCAGGATCTGGATCAACGGCGGGCACTTCATGTTCCGCCAGGGCATCTTCGACGAGATCAATCCCGGCGAGGAACTCGTGGAGGAACCGTTTGCACGGCTGATCGCCCGCCGTCGCCTCGTCGCCTATCGCCACGAGGGGTTCTGGGCGCCGATGGACACGCTCAAGGAGGCCCAGCTCCTCCAGAGCCTGTACGAGTCAGGCACGTCGCCGTGGGCACGCTGGATCCACGAGCCGGCGCAGGGCTGAGACGATCGGCATGCTTCGCCTTCGGCTTCCGGACCGCGGCCTTCGGGTCATGGTGGTCGGCGCCCACCCTGACGACATCGAGATCGGCTGCGGCGGCACGCTTCTCCGGCTCGTGGCTGCCGGGGCGGTCGACGCGGTCACCTGGCTGGTCATGGCAGGAGAGGGCCCGCGAGTGGACGAGGCGCGGGCAGGCGCCGCGGCGATCCTGGCGGGCGTGCCGGATGTCACCGTCCGTATCGAGGCGTTCGACGACGGATTCCTACCCGCGGCCTACCGCGAGGTCAAGGGCGTGATTCGCGAGGTGGCCGCGCAGCCGCACGACCTGGTCCTCGCTCCGCGCCGCGATGACGCCCATCAAGATCACCGCCTGCTGGCCGAGCTCGTGGCAACCGAGTTCCGCGACCACCTCGTGCTCGGGTATGAGATCGCCAAGTACGACGGCGACCTGGGAACGGTCAACCTCTACGCGCCGCTGACACGGGCCGTGGTGGCGAGCAAGATCGACATCCTGATGCGGACCTTCGCCACCCAGGCGGGCCGTCCATGGTTCACCCCGGACGTGTTCGAGGGCCTGATGCGCCTGCGCGGGGTCGAATCACGGGCGCCCGAGGGGTTCGCCGAGGGCTTCGTCGTCCAGAAGGCCGTCATCTGATCTCGCCCAACCGGTCGAGCGGTCTGCGGATCGCCTAGCCCCTGCGACGCGACGGCAGACCCAGTCGCGCCAGGTAGAAGGCGGCCAGGTACCGAAGCTCCTGCACGCCGGACAGGGCCACGAGCGACGTCTTCTGGCCGGGTGTCAGCTTGCTCCTGAGCACGATCCGCCGCAGAGTGTCGAAGTAGTCGTGCAGATCGAGCGAGTGTTGCGCGGCGCGGTGCACCTTCGCCCGCAGCGATGTGTCCGCGGGCTTGCGCAGGCCCCACCAGGTGTCATTGACGTCACGGTGGAAGTACATCGTCTCTTTCGAGACGTAGAAGCGACCCTCGAACAGGAGCCTGAACAGGGCGCGCTTGTCCCACGCGTACTTCCCCCGGTTGAGGTTACTGATCGCGTCGAAATCCGCGAGGCTGAGGCGCTGTGCGATGCTCGTCCTCATGACGGCCACGATGAGGAATGCATGCCCTCCCTGGGGGTGCTCGGAGATCATCCGACGTGCTCGTTCGAATTGCGTGTCCAGCGCGTAGACGCGCCGGTGGTCGTAGAACGTACGCAGCGTGCCCCGCTCGTCAATTGACGCTGTGTTGCTGCCGGCGAGCACGAGCGAGCTGTCCCGATCGAGCTCCTCGACCATCTTGGCGAGATACGTGGGATCCCACATGTCGTCGTGGCAGGCCCACATGAACAAGGGCGCCGTCGCCAGGTCGAGGACCCTCTGCGTGTTGGCCTGCAGGCCGATGTTCTCGTCGTTGCGGTAATAGCGGATCCGGCCGTCCCGAGCGCCGTACGACTTGCAGATCTCCTCGGTGGCATCAGTCGAGGCATTGTCGGAGACGATGAGCTCGAAGTCCGTGAACGTCTGCCCCAACAGCGAGTCCAGCGCCTTCGGCAGGAACTCCTCGCCGTTCCAGACGGGCAGCCCGATGCTGACCCTTGGGCGGGCCGACTCGCCGGACTGCTGGCGCTCGGCCCCGGACGATGAGCCCTCCTCGACGCGGGCGTCGTCTGTCTGCCCGCTCCGCTCCGTTGTGCTCACGCCTGTCTCCCGGCTCGCGCTGCCACGCCGAATCTCACATCCCTCGCATGAGGCGGCCAGGTGTCGTTGGGGCGGTGACCGCAGAAGTTCCCCAGGCTTTGCGCGAGAACGCCGCCAAAGCCTCGGCCCCTAGGATATGCCGACTGGACGCGCGTGGCCGGAGCTCAGCCGCCAGCCGCCCGCCGCGCCTGCAGGTAGGCCCGCGCGCCACTGCGCAGGCGCCGGAGGAGGCCCGCGCTCGTTGCGAGCACGAACCGGACGTCAGCCGGCGTCGGGATCCAGAACCGCCAGAGCGGCACGCCTGAGAAGCGCGCCGCCACAGCGGTCAGCAGCAGCGACGACAGCGTGTAGGAGAAGAGCGACGTCGCTGCGGCACCGATGATCCCGAACTGCGGGATGAACACGAGATTGGCCGCAACGTTCACCGTCAGCGCAACGATGCTGACGATGGAGTCGATACCGGGCCGGCCGATGCCCGTCACGTACCCGCCGACCACGTTGGCGCCGCTGAGGGCGACCACACCGGGCAGCAGGACCAGGAACGGCAGGATGGACGGCTGGAAGGCCGGCAGCACGGCCCAGATCATCAGCATGGCGCACGGCACCAGCAGCAGGGCGAATACAGCGCAGACGAGGAGGCTCACGCGCGACACCATGGCGACCTGGCGATCCGCATCCTCCCGGGCCGACCCGGCCACATGCGGGAAGAAGACGGTGGCGACCGCCTTGGGAAAGATGAAGATCATCTCGGCCAGGGCCACGGACATGCTGTAGTAGCCGAGCGGCTCGGCCGGATTCGCGAGGAGGAGCGCGATCAGATAGGTGTCGGTGCGGTAGCTGAAGAAGCTCGAGAGGCTCCCCGGGTAGAACCGAAGGCCATAGCTCACGAGCTCGCGCAGTGGGGCGACGCCGGGCTGCGGCACCCTCCGAGCGACGAGGGCCGCCGCGAGACCGAAACCGATGTTGTTGACGAGCGCCACGCCGACGAACACCGCGACGGCGCCCGGCACGCCGAGGCCCATGACCCCAACCAGCACGATGAGCAACAGCGTGGTCGTCACAGGCTGGGCAATGTAGACAGCGGCGTACGGACGGACGGCCTGACGGCCGATCACGATCGAAGCTGCGAGCGGCGCCTGCAGCAGAAGCGGGAGCACGAGGAATGCAAGGAGGACCAGTCCCATGTCGAGCCCGTGGAGGATCTTCTGCAGCAGCACAGGCAGCAGGGCGAGCACGATCGCGAATCCCAGGAGGGTGAGCGCCGCCGTGAACGCGAACGACTTCCTGATCAGCCCCAACGTCTGACCCCGGGCCGCGAAGTACTGGAACGCCTGGGGAAGCCCGAGCTGGAGCACCACCATCATCGTGGTCGGCAGCAGGATCAGGAGGTAGTAGTCACCCTTCCCGGACGGGCCGAGCAGGCGTGCCAAGAAGATGCCGTTGATGACCCCCACGGCGGCGACCAGCGCCTGGGTGGCGAACATGACGACGACTCGGCCCGAGAATGTCCCTGCCCGGTCGGCCTCTTCCATCCGAACCTCAATCCGCGATCGACGCTTGCGCGGCACAACGTGCGTCGGCAATCAGCCTGCGCGCGCCGTCAAACGCTGTGGAGCCTGCCGATGATGGCCGAGGTGCAAGTCGGCATAGACTGCGAGAAGCGAGCGCGACTCGACCTCCCAGTTCCACCGTGCCTCGGCGGCCCGTCGGCAGCGAGTGCGCAGGGCAGCCCGATCCGCGGGACTGCGACGGACGATCGACTCGATCGAGACGGCGATCGCGGCGGCATCGGCGGGATCGCACAGCGAACCCAGCGGACCGTCGGGGTCTTCCATGACGATCCTCCGCATGGTCGGGAAGTCACTGGCCAGCACGGGGACGCCGGCCGCGAGGCACTCGAACAGCTTGTTCGGCGATGAATAGCGGTCGTTGGGTGTCCTCCCGGGATTGAGCATGACCCCAAGGTCGGCGCTCGCGACCCACGAGGTCACGGCAGCCGGGGCCACTGGATCGAGCACGTGCAGCCGCTCCCGCCACGGCTCCGTTTGGGACATACCCCGCAGCGCGTCGCGCATCTCGCCGTAGCCCATCAGCACCAGGTGGATATCCTCGAGGCCAGGTCGGACCAGGGCCTCCAGCAGCGGCTCGATGCCGCGGCCGGCGGCCAGACCCCCGTGGTACATCACGATCGGCGCATCGACCGGAATGCCCTCCGCGTGCCGGTTCAGCATGCCGGTCGGCGGCGGCGTCTCGAGGACGGGGCAGTTGTGAACGACCGCCGTCGTGCGTGGCCGGTAGCGGCGATTCAGCTCGTCCGCGATCTGGTCGTTGACCGTGATCAGCGCTGCGGCGCGTGCGACGCAGCGTCGCTCATAGGACCGCAGGACCCAGCGAACGGGACCCGGCAGCATGAAGGCGGTCCCAGACTCCAGATAGAGCTCGTGGGAGTCGTAGACGAGGGGGATCCCGGGGGGCAGGCTGGGGACGATGGCCGACAGGCCTGTCAGGTCGTGGGCATGCCATGCGTCGACGGGCCCAGCAGCGTCGACGGCGAGTCGCCCCCAGCTGCGAATGCCGCGGATGTAGGCGAGGAGCCAGGCGACCCGGCGCCGGACCCTGCCGATCCGGCCGGCGCGGCCGTTGAAGAACGGATTGATAGACCCGGGAATGATCATCGGCCCGGCTGGCCGCCGGACCATGATCGACACGTTGGCCGGGAGATCCTGACCGCTCTCGTCCCCTGCCAGGCAAACGATGACCACCTCGTAGCCCGCCTCGGCGAGGCTGCGAGCCTCCTTCCGTACCCGGCTGTCATAGGTCACGTCGCCGAACAACGCCATCGCCACCCGGGGTCCTCGCGCCGGGCCGACTCGGGCGGTCGAGCCGCTTTCGGAGTCCGCGGCTGGATCCCTGGACCCGGGTCTTGAAGCCGGGCCGGGCACCGCCGCCGCGCTCGTCACGACGTGGTGCGCGAGAGCGGCGCATTCGACTCCGCCTGGGATCCCGGACGGTCGTCGAGGCGGTTCACGCAGGGGTCAATCATGCTCTTGTCTTGGATCGTCAGCACACAAGGAGGTCCAGATTGAGAAGGGTGCGAGCGTGCCCGCCATCTGCCGAGCCGATAGGATAAGGGCTGCCCGTGGACTTGTGTGTCAGGCAGTCGGTGCGAGGCGAGCGGGGAAGCGGAGCAGCCCAAGTTGAACAACGACCGGCGAGATGGTCTCCGGCTGCTGCTCCTGACCCAGTACTACGACCCCGAGGTTGGCGCAGCCCAGACGCGCTTGCGGGAGACGGTCAAGGGTCTGGCCGATCGCGGATTCCAGATCACGGTCGTTGCCCCGGCACCGAGCTATCCCACCGGGATCGTGCCGGAGGGCTACGCCGCGCTGAGCGCGTCGCGGGAGCGCATCGACGGGGTCTCGATGATCCGACTGCCGGCCGTCATCCTGCCCGGCGCCGGGATGTCGCGCAGACTCGTGGGTCACGCCACGTTCGCCGCCTCGTCCATCGCCAGCATCGCCCTCGCCCGCCGGCACGATGTCGCCCTCATTGAGTCGCCGCCGCTGTTCCTCGCGCTGACGGCGCGAGCCCTGCGCGCCGCAGGCCTGCCGTACGTCTTCCACGTGGCGGATCCGTGGCCCGACTTTCCGATTGCCCTGGGCTACCTGCGGTCCGGCCTCGAGCGTCGGCTGGCCTACGCCCTTGAGGATCTCGCCTACCGCGGCGCGGCGGCCGTCACGACCGTAAGCCCGGGCCTGGTCGAGCTGCTGGGCGCCAAGGCCACGGCGGCGGGCAAGGTCCACCTGGTCCCGAACGGGGTTGACATCAGCCGCTTCGACCCGAGCACAGGACCCGAGGCGGCGCGCGAAGCCCTCGGCTGGGCTGATACGTTCACGGTTGTCTATGCGGGCACGGTCGGGCTCGCTCAGGGTGTTGGCACGCTCCTCGATGCGGCTGCACTCGTGGGCGAGGGCATCCAGTTCCATATCGTCGGCGAAGGCGTGGAGAGGCCGACGCTCGAGGCGCGAGCCCGCGACATGGCCCTCTCCAACGTGGTGTTCCATGGCTCCATCCCCCGGCATGAGGTGCCGCTGGTCCTGGCCGCTGCCGATGCCGGCCTGGTCCTGCTTCGCCGAGGGCCGCTGTATGGCGACTCGCTGCCCACCAAGCTCGTCGAGTCGATGGCGGCGGGGCGCCCCGTCATCGTCTCCGCAGAAGGCCTCTCGGCCCGCATCATCGAAGAATTGGGCGGTGGGTACACCGCAGCGGCGGAGGATCCCGTCGCTCTGGCGCGCGCGATCGACGCCTGCAGGAACGACGGCGACCGCGCTCGCCGAGGCCGGGCGGCTCGGGTCTGCGCAGCGCAGGACTACGAGCGGGGGACCGTCATCAGCCGGCTCGAGGCGATTCTGCGCCGGGCCGCGCGGGCGTCCTGACGATGCCGACACGTGGCCTATCATGGGGCGCTCGGAAGCACGAGGATCGGGGGCGTTACGCTCCTTCCGTCCGTCGGTCCGGCGGATCCTCGTCACGTGTAGTGTGGAGAAGCAGGGGCGTGTCGTCGCGCTACATGGTGGACTTCACGGGGACGCACTCCGTGGACACCTTCGGACCCGTGGACGGGATGGGCATCCCGCTCTGGGACCCCAAGCGCTTCCGGCTCAAGGGCGGGCCGCTGTACCACCCGACCATCATCGCGCAGATGGGCCTCGCCAGCTTTGACCGCATGCTCAATGGCGAACGTGAGGCCGAGGACACGTTCCTGCGGACCGCCCGGTGGATCGAGGACCATGCGACCGAGGATCGCGATCGGCGCTTCCTCATCTGGCCATGCGCCTTTCCGCTGCGGACGCCACCGGTCCCGGCCCCGTGGATTTCGGGGATGACCCAGGGCCAGATCCTGTCGTTGCTCACGCGCCTATACACGCGGACGGAATCCCCCCACACCGAGGAGGTCGCCCGTCTCGCCGCGCGTTCGTTCTGCTATCCCGTCGAGGAGGGCGGCGTCGTGTCCGAGATGCGCAGCGGAGCGCTGTTCATCGAGGAGGTGGCGGCGAAGCCGGTCATCCAGGTCCTGAACGGGTGCCTCTACGGCCTGTTCGGCCTGTACGAGTACGCCCAAGTCTTCGAGGACCCGGAGGTTCGCGAGACCCTGGCCCGGTGCGTGCAGGGGGTCGAGGAGTCCCTGTCCCTGTTCGACATGGGGTGGTGGTCTCGCTACTCGCTGGGCCTTCGCTGGCACGTGGCACCGTTCTACTACCACGATGTGCACATCGAGCAGCTGAGGCACCTGGCCGTCCTGCTTGACCGTCCGCAGTTCGAGGAGTGGGCTCAGCGCTGGAACGCGTATCGGCAGTCCAAGGCAAACCGCTGGCGGCGCAGGGTCGTCGGAGCCATCGAGGTCAACGCCAACCGGGCATTGACGATTGCGAAGCTCGACTCGATCAAGTACCGGACCGTCCCGCCATTCGCCCGCTGAGCCCTCGAGTCGACCGGGCCGCCGCAGTTCGACCGGGCGGCGTCAGATGCCGAGGCAGCGCCGGCGGACGCCGACGCGCGAAGCGCCAGCGTGTTGGCGCCTGTCACCGCACGCTCGCCCGATATTCGACACGCCCGGGTCCAGGTCTGATACTCGTGCGACTGTGACCGGCGTCGCGACCCTTGGCAGAACCCTGCTCTCCTCCGACCGTCGAGCGACGGCGCTCCAAGTCTCTGCTGGGCTTGCGGCCGGATTGGCGGCGGCCCTGATCGCAGTGGTGCTGAGCCCGGCTGTGGCAGCAGGACTTGCGGGCGGCATCGCCATCATCCTGGTGGGCCTGCGGTGGCCGCTCGTGCCGCTGTTCATCTTCGTCGCGCTCGTGCCCCTCGAGGACACGCTGGTTATCCCTGGCATCGGCACGCTGAGCCGGTCGGTCGGCACCGTGTTCGCCGGGGTGTACGTGGTCCCGCGTATCGGCCGCCTGTCCGTCGGCGCCCTGGGGCTCGCTGGGTGGGCGCTCGTGGGCTGGGCCGCGCTGAGCGTGCTCTGGGCGGGGCGGCCGGACGCCACCCTCGCGGCGTTGCAGACGCTGGTCCAGCTCGCCGTCATCGCGTTCCTGATCGCCGACGTCGTGATCCACAACCCCACGATCGTGCGCCCGCTCCTGTGGGCCTATTCGATCTCTGCGGGGGTGACAGCCCTGCTCGGCGTGGTCGCCTTCGGATTGGCCGGCTTCAGCACGAGCGTGCGCATTGCCGCGCTCGCGGGCCAGAACCCGGCCCAGTACGCGTCGCTGCTACTGCCTGCGTTCATCTTCTGCCTCCACGAAGCGGTCAATCGACGCAGGGTCCTCGCGAGCGCAGCCATCACCGCCTTGTGCTTCGCGGGCATCGTCCTGTCCGGGACCCGAAGCGTCTGGCTCGCGTCGGTGGTCGTGATCTTCCTGCTGCTGTTGCCGCGCCTCGGGGTGCGGCGAGCGTTCGCCGTGGTGGTCGCGGTGGGCATCCTCACGCTGGCGGCCATGCAGATCCCGAGCGTCGCCAACCTGATCGCCGCTCGGGTCGGCACGGCAACCGAGTCGGGCGGTGCCGGGAGGACGGACATCTGGAGCGCCGGTTTGCGGGTCTTCGAGTCCTCGCCGATCATCGGTGTCGGGTACGGCAACTTCCCCAACGCGGTCGGAGGAACCTTCCGCTCAGCGCTCCTGAGCACCGACGAGCTGAAGGCCCTCGCTCCGCACAGCGTGATTGTCGGGCCAGCCGTCGAGCTCGGCCTTGTCGGGCTCGTGCTGATTGCGCTTCTCGTCCTCCCCCTGATCCTGCGCGCCGGTTGGGGTCCGGACGGCCCACTCATCCAGGCGATCCTCGCCGCGCTGATGATCGACGCGCTGTTCATCGACATCTTCGGCTACCGGAAGGAGGTCTGGATCGCCATTGGCCTGGCGTCCGGGCTCGCCTACCTCGCGCGACAGCAGCGACGAGGCGGCGAGGCTGCGACCTACCGGACCTCGCCAGACGCACGAACGGTCGGGAGCAGCACCAACCTCCCAAGAGCGGTCACGACGGGAGGGCGGAGCCGGGCCAGTGCGCGGGTCCCGCCCGGATGACCGAGATCGCCTGGCTGACGTCCGCGTACCCGTGGTCGACAAGCCCGTTCGGCGGGATCTTCTTTCAGTCACAGGCCCGAGCCCTTGCGAGAGCAGGGCTCAGCTTGACGGTCGTTGCCCCGCTGCCCGCCGCCCCATGGCCGTTGCCCCATCTCGGGGAGCGGTGGCGCACTCGCTCGCTCGCCCCGCGGGAGGCGTGGGACGGCCAGATCAGGGTCGTCCGCCCGACCTATGTCAACGTTCCGGGCGAACCGGGTTGGGCCCTGCCGGACCGGTTCATCGCCCACGCGGCGTGGCGGCGTCGCGCGGACTGGTCGGGCGCCCGCCTGATCCACGGCCACTATTCGCTCCTCGGCCTCGCCGCCCGGCGTCTCGCCCAGCGCGCCGGGGTCCCGTTCGTCCTGACCTTCCACGGCAGCGACCTCAACACCTGGCCGGCCCGCCACGCGGACCGCCTGGGCGACCTCCAGGTGGCGGTGCGCGAAGCGGCCGCCGTCTTCGCCGTCAGCGGTGCGCTGGTGACCCGCCTCCGCGATCTGACCGGCGCCGAGGCGATCCACCTGCCGATTGGCATCGACCATCGGGCGATCGAAGCTTCGGCCCTGCCCAAGCTCGAGGCGCGACGTGCCCTCGGTCTGTCGACCGGGGGTGTCGTCGCTCTGTTCGTCGGCCATCTCGTCAAGGAGAAGGGCGTGCGCGAGTTCGTCTCGGCCATCCTCCAACTCGGCGATCCGTTCGTCGGCGTGCTGGTGGGCGCCGGCCCAGAGTCCGGCCTCGGAACGAGCAATCCGCCGGCCGGCGGGCGGCTCGTCTTCGCGGGAGCGCGACCTCACGGCGATGTCCTCCGGTTCATGGCCGCGGCAGATGTGCTGGTGCTGCCGTCGTACGGCGAGGGCCTCCCCACGGTGCTCGTCGAGGCTGGCTCGGTGGGCCTTCCCGTGGTGGGCAGCGCCGTCGGCGGGATCCCGGAATTGCTGGCCGACGGTCGTGGCACGGTCATGCCCGAAGTCTCCTCCGATGCCGTGGCCGAAGCGCTTGCGCGGTTCCACGTCGAGCGTGACGCCGCAGCCGTTGCGGCGAAGCGGCTGCAGGCCCATGTCCGCGCCGAGTACGACGTCGACGTGAACGCAGCGCGCCTGCTCGAGCACTACACCGCGATCGACGGGGCCATCGGCACCCGGGCGCGGGAGCGCGGCGCATGACCGGGCACCGTGCCGGCAGGTCCGGCCGCCCGCGTGCCGTGGTGACGGGCGGGGCAGGATTCATCGGCAGCCACCTGGTGGAGCGGCTCGTGGCCGAGGGCGAGGACGTCCTCGTCGTCGACGATCTGTCCACAGGCGAGCTGGAGAACCTCTGCGCGGGGCCACGGTTCGAGCAGCTCGACATCGCGACCGCCGACCTCGGCCGCCTGCTCGCCACGTGGAGGCCGGAGGTCGTCTACCACCTTGCGGCTCAGGCGAGCGTCGAACGCTCGAGCATCGATCCGCTTCACGATCTCGCGGTCAATGTCGTCGGGACGCATCGGGTCGCCGCGGCGGCTCGCGAGGCGGGGGCCGCGCGGCTCGTGTTCGTTTCGTCAGGTGGCGGCGTCTACGGCGAGACCATCCGGCCGGCCACGGAGCGGACGACGCCCCGCCCCGCGTCGCACTACGGCGTGCACAAGCTCGCCGCCGAGGGGCACGTGCGCCTTTCCCGGCTGCCGCATGCGATCCTCCGACCCTCGAATGTGTACGGCCCAAGGCAGCGAGGCGGTCTCGACGGCGCGGTCATTGCTGCGTTCGTCGGCCAGGCCCTGGGCGACGGCGTTATCCGAATCAACGGCGACGGCAGGCAGACGCGGGACTTCGTGCACGTGCAGGACGTGGTGGAGGCGCTCCGTCTCGTCGCCAGGCCGATCACCGGCGATGGGACGTGGAACGTGGCGACGGGCATCAGCGTGTCGATCGCGGAGCTCGCGGATCTGGTGGAGGCCGCGATCGGCCGACCGCTGGCCCGCGTGGTCGCCCCGCGCCGGCCGGGCGACGTCATCGCCTCGGCGCTCTCGCCGGCCGCACTCCGCCGACTCGGCTGGCGGCCAATGGTGGACCTCGCTGACGGCCTGGCCGGGCTTCTTCGAGACACCGTGCCGAGGATCGCCGTCGGGGATCCGCCGGCTTGACCAGCGCTGCCGGGCGGCAGGCCGACGAGTCGGATGGGCGCGTCCCACCGCTGATCAGGATTCAGTCTTGTTCTGCCGTCCCCATCCGACGTCGGAATCGCCGGTCGTGATGAACCACCGGCGCCGGTCGAACGCAGCGCGCTCGGGCTGATCGCCCTGGTGCACCATGATCCGGAACTTGATCCCAGCCCTCTGCGCGATCGTTCCCTCGCTGGCGGGGATCCGGAGGAAGCCAGCGGCCACGAGCGCGCGATCCGTGCTGGGGATCAGCGCCTCGCAGATGACGGCGCCGGTCTCCCGCGCCTCGCGCAGGGCGGCCACCAGTGCGAGGAGGGGGAGGATCCACCTGGGGCTGGCGAGGAAGTCCACGATAACGAGCGCGGGCCGACCGCGGACCGGTTGCACCCGCGTGACCGCGTACCCGCGGACGTGCCCGCGCTGCAGTAGGTAATAGCGTCTGCAGCGATCGGCGTTCGGCGCGGAATCGAATCGCCATGACAGGGCTGGGAGGTCGCGCACGGCCATGACGGGGTAGTCGACCGCAGCCCAGACCTCGTCCACACGCTCGTCGAACCGAGGTACTTCCTGCAGATCTGCGCCGATCGCCCGCGCGAGCACCCCTGAGACCAACCGGGCGAGCGTCAGCGCGGGGCGGGTGAGCACGCTGATCGTCAGCCTCTTGACGCCCCGGAACCCGGCCTGCCTCACGCTCCAGCTGACATCGTGTGGGTGGATGTAGATCGGCAGCTCGCCGAGGTCGCGCCAACCGCTGCGCAGGAACGCCCGGCGGGCAGCCTCCGAGATCCCGAGGCCGGCAACGAGTGCAGGCTGCGACGTCAAGGTCCCGGTCATCACGGGGCCGACGCCCCGCAGGCGCCACGCAGGATCCACCATGAGGTCGATCGCCCACGATGCCCGAACCACCGCTCCCTCCTCCCGCAGGCGGAATGGGATGCTGCTCTGGCTGCCGACGATGGCACCATCTCGGCGGCAGATCAGCACCGGCGGCTGTTCGCTGTCGATCTCGGGGTTCTCCGCCGCCCACCGGATCCACGCCGGATCGGCCTGTCGCGAATCTTCGCCGAACAGCCGAGCCTGAAACGCGATCCACGCGTCGACCGCCTCGAGGCTGAGGGGCTCCACGCTCGCCCGGGCGCGCTCCACGAAGCTCGTCATCGGGAAAGCAGCCCGGTGACTGTCTGCGCCCATCATCGGCGTCCCTCCACCCATCGTGCCGACATCGGCTTGCCGACATGTGGAAGCGCACTGCTCCTGCGGCCAGGCCCGCTCACGCTGCCCTCCGGCTCGTCACGATTGTTCCATAGCCAAATCCGCTCCACCTGCCGCGCTTGGCGGGCCCTGGTGCCCGCGAAGGTCGTGCAGCTCCGAGCGCATCAGCTTGCCGGCTTCGTTTCTCGGCAGCGACGGCACCGGGACGAACCGGCGCGGGACGGCGTACACGGGCAGCCGCTCTTGGCAGAACCTGCGCAGATCGGCCTCGGACGCGGTGGCGTCCTCGCACATCACGACATACGCGACGGGAACCTCTCCGGCGACGGGATCGGCTGCGCCGATCACGGCGGCGTCGTGCACGTCGGGGTGGGCCGCGACGACCTGCTCGATCTCGACGGGACTTGCCCGATGGCCGCCGATCTTGAGGATCTCCCTGGTCCGGCCGCGGTGGTAGAGGAACCCCTCGGCGTCACGGGAGGCCAGGTCGCCGGTCCACAGCCAGCCGTCATGGAGGATGGCCGCCGTCGCCTCGGGATCATCGAGATAGCCCGGCGTCACGTTGTCCCCTCGGGCGACGAGCTCGCCGGTCTCGCCGTCCGGCAGCACGCGGCCGGCGGCGTCCACCACCCTCAGCTCGACACCCGGGATGGCGATCCCGATCGACCCCGGCTTGTCGGTCGCGCGCTCGGGCGGCAGGTAGGTGAGGCGTGCCGTCGCCTCCGTCTGGCCGTACATGACGAACAGCTGGGCTGGCGCGAAGGCCCGGCGCGCCCAGGCGATCGTGTCCTGTGCCATGGCGCCTCCGGCCTGTGTGATGTAGCGCAGCCGCGGCAAGGTGAGGCTCGAAGGGTCAGCCGCCTTCCGCAGGATCTCGAAGGTCTGTGGGACGCCGGCCAGTCCGGTGCATGCCTCAGCAGCCAGTGCCTCGAGGACAACCCGCGGGAAGGCGAACCGATCGTCGAGGAACACGGAGCCACCGGCAAGGAGGTGCGTCTGAAGCACGCTGCGCCCGTAGCAGTAGTACAGCGGCAGCGTGAGGAGCGCGCGATCGTCCGCCGTCAGCGACAGGTACTCTACGATCGAGCGGCTGTTCGCGTCGATGTTGCGGAACGTCTGCACCACACCGTGCGGCCGGCCGGTGCTCCCCGAG
This sequence comes from uncultured Chloroflexia bacterium, assembly GCA_963835335.1. Classification (GTDB taxonomy): domain Bacteria; phylum Chloroflexota; class Limnocylindria; order Limnocylindrales; family CSP1-4; genus CAIXZV01. The sequence goes on from CAWIFB010000029.1 coordinate 32,016, forward strand.
GTGTAGAGGACCGCCGCCGGCGCGTCGAGATCTGGCTGGGCGGCCCGGAGCAGGGGCGGGGCGTCACCGCCCATGGTCCGGCCGTCCTCGAGCAGCACCCGTGCCTCATTGGCCGTGATGCCGACTGCCGCCTCCTCGGATCCCGGCTTTGGCACCACGACCCAGAGTTGGCTGAGTCGGCGGCCGTCGAACGCCGCCGCCCACTTGCCAATGTCGCGCGCCGCGACGAACGCCCGACGGACACCGGTGCGGGCGACGATGTCGCGGAGCACCGGCGAGGTCCAGTCGCGATTGACCTCGACGGCGATCGCGCCAACGGTGTTCACCGCGAGAGCGGCGACGACCGTCGCGGGCCGGTTCGGCAGCGCGATCAGCACCCGGTCGCCCGCCCCGCAGCCCGACCCGGCGAGTTCCGCCGCGAGCCTGCGCGCGCGATCCGCGAGCTCGCCGTAGGACAGACGGAGGGCAGGCGTCGCGATCGCCGGCGCGCTCGGCGCGCGCTCCGCGTTGCGGTACGCCCACTCGTGCAGATACGGGGATTGCAACGCGACGCCCCTCGTCCTTCCCAGCATTCGTCCCGGTGCCGACGCCCCACCGTCCGGGTGCCGACGTCCCACGGCGCGTGGGTCGACGGCAGCGGCCACGATCGAGATGGTATCGACTATCCTCGCATTCGCGGTGCGCAGGTGGTTCGCTTTGGCGGGCGCCACGCCGAGAACAGGTAGGGGCGAGGGGCGGCGATGCTGACGCGGGATGCCATCCGGATCGATCCGGCGGTCGTGGCTGCCCGCATCGATGCCGGCATCCGGTCGGAGGTCCTCGAGCTGATGCGCCGGCGCGGCGCGGTGGTGGCGCTCTCCGGCGGCATCGACAGCTCCGTCGTGGCCGCGCTCTGTACCCGCGCCCTCGGCCCTGAGCGCGTCCTCGGGCTGCTGCTGCCAGAGCGCGATTCCTCGAGCGATGCGCTACGCCTGGCGACCACGCTCGCCGACGAACTGGGCATCGAGCGCATCGTGGAGGACATCGCGCCAGCGCTCGCTGCCGTGGGCTGCTATGCGCGGCAGGACGAGGCGATCCGGATGGCGTTCCCCGAGTTCGAGCCGGGGTGGCGCTTCAAGCTCGTGCTCCCGTCGCTCCTGGACGGCGACCGCCTGAACATCGTCCGGCTGACGGTCGAAGAGGGGACCGGGACCCAGCGCACGATGCGCCTGGCGCCGGAGGCCTACCTTCAACTTGTGGCGGCGACGAACTTCAAGCAGCGAACCCGCAAGATGCTCGAGTACTACCACGCGGACCGGCTGCGATACGCCGTTGCCGGCACGCCGAACCGCCTCGAGTACGACCAGGGGTTCTTCGTGAAGCAGGGAGACGGCGCCGCGGACTTCAAGCCCATCGCCCACCTGCTGAAATCCCAGGTCTTCGCGCTCGCCGAGTTTCTGGGTATCCCGGACGAGATCCGCTCGAGGGTGCCCACCACCGATACGTACTCGATGCCGCAGTCGCAGGAGGAGTTCTTCTTCGGGCTGCCCTACGAGCAGATCGACGTCTGCGTCTGGGCCCTCGACCACGACGTGCCGGCTTCCCGCGCGGCGTCGGCCGCCGGCCTCACCGCGGAGGAGGTCGAGCGGGTCTTCCGCGACATCAAAGCGAAGCGTCGCGCCAGCCGATACCTGCACCACGTGCCGACCGTCGCGATCGCGCCCGGCGAGGCCTGACCTTGTGCGGGATCGCGGGCAGCGTCGCCCTCCGAGGTGGTCTGCCGCCGCCTCGCCTCGAGGACCTGATGGCCATGGCCGGCGCGCTGCGGCATCGGGGCCCAGACGAGGCCGGGGTATACCGCGCTCGCCGCGCAGGTCTCGCGCACACCCGGCTGTCGATCATCGATCTCGCGACTGGCCAGCAGCCCATGTCGAACGAGTCGGGGACGCTGTGGATCACCTTCAACGGGGAGATCTTCAACTACATCGAGCTGCGCGCCGCGCTCCGCGACGTGGGGCACCAGTTCCGGACGCAGAGCGACACGGAGGTCATCCTCCATGCCTTCGAGGAGTGGGCTGAGGGCGCCTTCGATCGGTTCAACGGGCAATTCGCCATCGCGCTCTGGGACGAGTCCCGCGAGACGCTCGTGCTGGCCCGTGACCGGCTGGGCGTCCGACCGCTGTATCTCTGCGAGCACGAAGGCCGGCTGTGGTTCGCAAGCGAGGTCAAGGCGCTGTTCGCCGGCGACCGCTCCATCCGTCGGCAGCTCGATCCGGTCGGGCTGGCCGAGACGTTCACCTTCTGGTCCACGGTGCCGCCGCAGACGGTCTTCGAGGGAATCACCGAGCTCGAGCCGGGGCACCTGAGGATCGTCACGCCGTCGTCGACGACCGATGTCGCGTTCTGGTCCCCGCGGTACCCGGTTGACGTGGCATCAGTCTTCCCGGGCTCGCTGGACGAGGCGGTGGACCAGACGCGAGCGGCTCTCGAGAACGCCGTGTCACTGCGGATGCTGCGCTCTGATGTTCCGGTCGGGTGCTACCTGTCGGGTGGACTCGACAGCTCGCTGATCGCCGCGATGGCCCGTCGCGCAACCGGGCACGGGTTCAGCACCTTCTCGATCCGGTTCGATGACCCCGAATACGATGAGACGCGGTTCCAGCGAACCATGGCTGAGCGGCTCCAGAGCCAGCACAACGAGTTCGTCGTCACCCGGCGCGACATCGCGGACGTCTTTCCCGCGGTCGTCGCCCACGCCGAGCGGCCCCTGCTGCGAACGGCACCCGCCCCCCTGTACCTGCTGTCCGAGGCCGTGCGAGGCGCCGGCGTGAAGGTCGTCCTGACGGGCGAGGGCGGCGACGAGATGTTCGCCGGCTACGACCTGTTCCGAGAAGCCAAGGTGCGGCGCTTCTGGGGGCGAGCCCCCGAGTCGGAGCTGCGGCCGTTGCTGCTCGAGCGGCTGTACCCGTATCTGAGCCGATCGCCCGTCGCGCGGCGGACGATGGCCCGCGAGTACTTCGGGCGCGACCGGGAGCACTGGGCTGAGCCCGGGTTCTCCCATCGACCGCGATGGAGGTCCGCCAGCGCGCTCTTCCGGCTGTTCGCACCGGGCGTCCGCCACGTCGCCGAGCGGGCAAGCGTGGACCAGCGACTGCTCGAGTCGCGTCCACCGGAATTCGATCGATGGTCGGCGCTTTCCCGGGACCAGTATCTGGAGGTTCGCACGCTCCTGACTGGGTATCTCCTCGCGTCACAGGGGGACCGCATGCTGATGGCCCACTCCGTCGAGGGCCGCTTTCCGTTCCTTGACACGGAGGTGGCCCGTCTGGCGAACTCGCTGCCGCCCACGTACAAGCTCCGCGGGCTCAGGGAGAAGTACGTCCTCAAGCGCGTCGCCCAGGGGCTGGTTCCCGACGAGATCATCGCGCGTCCCAAGCAGCCGTACCGTGCCCCGGACGCGACCGCCTTCACCGGCGATCCCGTGCCCGACTGGGTCGGCGAGTTGAGGAGCCCGCGCCAGCTGGTCGACGCCGGGATCTTCGATCCGACGGCGGTCGATCTGCTGTGGCGCAAGTGCCGAGCCGCGGCCACGCCCTCGAACGCAGATAACATGGCGCTCGTCGGCGTGCTATCGACCGGGCTGCTGCACGAGCACCTTCGGGCCGCACCGCAGCCATTGCCCGTCATCGAGTTCGCAATTCTGGTCGACCGTGCCACCGGAGTGTCGGCTCGACCAGGTCTCGCGGAGGGGAGTCAAGGTGACGACTGAGGACATCGTCCGCAGCTTCATCCTCGAGCAGTTCTACGTGGCTGACCCAGCGGAGCTGACGGCTGACGCCTCGCTGATCGACACCGGGATCGTCGACTCGATGGGCATGCTGGACGTCATCCTGTTCCTCGAGACCCGAATGGGCATCTCGATCAGCGATACCGACACCACTCCCGAGAACCTCGAGACGATTGGGCGCATTGCCGCGTTCGTCGAGCGGAGGCGCATGGCGGACGGCGGAACGAGCGGCGTCAACGATCCCGCTTTGGAGGCGCCTGCGTGAGCAGCCCCCTCCCGGGCCGGTCGGTCACCGGCGTCCGATTGCTGGTGGGGTCTCCCTTCGGGCGATGCAGCCGCGCCATGCCAACGTGCCAGCGGCTGGGCAAGCCATGACGACGCCTGGAAACTCGCGGCGGTCGATCATGACTGAGCCGACGCTTCGCTTCGCCGTTTGCACGGACATGCCCATCGCCGACTGGCAGGCCCGGTGCGTCGACCTCCTGGCGGCTGTCCCCGGGGTCGTGCTCGTTCAGTGGATCCAGCTGCCGACGAGCCGCTCCTCGGGCAAGAGCAGCAAGGTCGAGGTTGAGCCGTCCGGTACCGTCCCCGAATCGCTCCGGGCAGTCGAGGTCCACTCCCCCCCGATCCCCAGGGTCCGGGTGCCCCGCGGATCGACGCCGTCGACGTGGTGCTGGACCTTTCGACTGGCACGCCGCCCCCGGCGGCGCAGGGCTCCTCGGAAACGTGGAGCTTCAGGTACGGACCGGGGTCGTCTCGCGACTTCGCCCGCGTGGCCCTCGCCGACTATGTGCGCGGACCGGGCGTGACGAGGACGGCCCTTGTCAGCGAACCCTCTGGGACGGTCATCCGGGAAGGCTGGCCACGTTCGACGAGGTGGTTCGGCAGCTCGACCCTGGAGGCCAGACTGCTTGAGCTCGCGGAGTGGCCCGCGATCGCAGCCCGCGAGCGGCTCGCCGGGCGCGCGACTCCCGTGGTCCCCACCCCCGGCGATCACCGGACGCGGGAACGTTTCGTCGCTCCCGGCCGCCGACGTCGGCTGGACACCCTGCCGCGACGGGTCCTCATGCTTGGCGCGGCGGCCAGACGGGCCGAGGAGATCGCGGTGTCCCTCACGCGACACGCCGAGTGGAATGTCGGGATCATGCCGGAGCCGATCGACGGCACGTTGCGGGCGGGCGGCAAGCGGTCCATTCAGTGGCTGCCAGCACGACGCGGCGCATGGGCGGCCGATCCGTTCGGGATCGAGCGTGACGGCGAGCTCCATGTCCTCTTCGAGGATTTCTCGCGACAGGTCAACCGCGGCGTCATCAGCCACGTCGCCATCGGTGCGGATGGCGCGGTCTCTGACCCGGAGGTGGTGCTCGATGTCGGCGTCCACGCCTCGTACCCGTTTCTGATCGAGCGCGAGGGCACCGTGTTCATGCTGCCGGAGACCTCGGCCGCAGGCGAGCTGGTGCTCTACGAGGCCGTCGAGTTCCCCCGACGCTGGCGGCGCGTCAAGACGCTGCTGCCCGGCGTTCCTGCCGTGGACGCCTCCGTGGTCGAACACGAGGGCTGCTGGTGGATGTTCGCCGGCATCCTGGGGCGCGGGCAGAACCACACGCTGTTCGTGTGGCACGCCCCCGACCTCATGGGCCCGTGGACGGGCCATGCGGCGAACCCGGTCAAGACCGACGCCCGGTCGACCCGATCGGGCGGGACGCCGTTCGTCGTCGAGGGCAGGCTCTTCCGGCCGAGCCAGGACTGTTCACGCAGATACGGCGGCCGCGTTGTCCTGAACCGAGTGGACATCATCACGCCCACCATCTTCACGGAGCGACCGGTCAAGGCTCTCGTGCCTCGCCGCGGCTCGCCATACCCCCACGGCCTGCACACCATCTCGGCCGCCGGGGGCCGAACGCTCATCGACGGATACGTCCTGCGCTTCGTGCGAGAGGACATGCAACGACAGATTGCGACCAAGCTGCAGCGGTGACCAGGTCGCGCGGCGACGCCGTCACACCCGGCCTGGTCGGCCATGTCCGCCGCGCGGCGAATGTCGAATTATGCGCTAAGTGCCTGGACGTCAACGGAGGTCATCACTGTCGAACGCCACGCCGGACGGGTTGGCTCCGAGCGAGCTGTAGAAGCCGTTCCGTCCCGATCCGGTCGAGCTCACGCGGCGCAGCGTGACGGCCTCCCCCAACTCGTATCGCACCGCAAACTGCTTGGCTCCGGTGATCGTCGAGTCCTCGACGACAATGTCGTGGATCGTCGGGTCCCAGAAGATCACCGCCTGGTCGGTCCCGGTGACGTGGAGGTGCCGGATCGTGACGTTGTTGGCGTTCGGCGCCCCGGGCGCAGAGCCGTAGAAATGGATGGCCGAGTCGAGCCCGCTCGTCGCGGCGTTCACGGTCAGCCCGTCAATGAGAATGTCGTGTACGCCCGGCGTCAACGCTCTGCTGAAGTAGACCGCGTGGTCGCCCGACATGCCGGGCGGGTTATCGGAGGTAATGGTCTCTTCGATTGTCATGTCGCGCAGGGTGATGTCGTGCGGCGCAATTGGGGTTACGCTGCCGCTCTGACCGAACACGATGACACCTGTCTGCGTCGGTTCCGCGTTGGCGAACCGGAAGCCCTGCCACGTCTGGTCGTGCACCCCATCGCGGAAGGCAAGGCCGATCCAGTCCGTTGCGCCGCCGCCCGAGATCGTCACCCCGCCGGTCGTCTCGGCGTGGATGAGGACGGAGTTCGTGCGAGCCGCGAACTGCTGGTCGATCCACAACCCGCTCACCTGTCCGGTGATCGACGATGCGTCGGGGACGACGTAGGTGCCGTTCGCCACGGTGATGTCGGTGACGGAGTCATCGGCAAGCTTGCGGCGGAGATCAGAGATGGAGTGGACGGTCGGGCCGACGGATCTCGGTGTCTCGCTGACGTCGAGGCTTGGACCTGGATCGCTGCCCCCGGCTCCCGGCAGCGCCAGTGCGGCCAGCGCGACGATCGCCACCAGGATGATCCCGACGAGCAGGCCACGTGCCCAGGTCATTACCGCATCCTACGTCCGGTGTTCGCCGGTCTGACTCCAACGATGATCGCGTGGCGGCGGAGTCCCGCTGCCCGCAAACGCGCTCAGGTGGCCGACCGCTCCGGTTTGCCACCGGTGTCTCGCGCCTGCGAGGTTGCCACCCCGAACCCCGGGTCGGCCCCGTACACGTCGCCGTAGTAGCCCGCGTAGCTGGTCCGGGACCCGACGGGGACGCGATTGAGGATGGCCCCCAGCACGTGTGCCTCGGCTCGGTCGAGGGCGGCATACGCATGGTGAATCGCGCGACGGCGGCTCTTCGCGGCGTCGACAACAAACACGGCGCCGTCCAGGAACGAGCTCAGGATGGCCGCATCGGAAACCGCCTGGATGGGCGGGCTGTCGACGACCACGATGTCGTAGCCTGCCTCGAATGTCTCGAGGATGGCGCGCATGCGCTTCGACCCGAGCAGCTCAGCAGGATTAGGCGGGAGCGAACCCGTCGTGAGCACGTGGAGGTTGTCCTGCTCGGTTCGCTGCACGGTCGCCTCGATGCTCGTCCCGTCACGCCGCAGCAGAGTCGTCAGGCCGTGGAGGTTGGGCAAGTTGAACAGCAGGTGGACACCCGGCTTCCGGAGATCGGCGTCGACGAGGAGCACGCGTCGTCCGGCCTGGGCGAATACGACCGCGAGATTCGCCGCGGTGACGGTCTTGCCCTCGCCGGGCAGCGCACTGCTCACCAGGAGCGTATGGATCGGCGAGTCAAGCGAGGCGAACTCGATGTTTGTGCGGATGGTCCGGTAGGCCTCCGCCACTCCCGAGCGAGGGTAGAGGAGCGTGGCCAGCTGGTAGATCTCGCTGCGATTGCCGGCGCCCTTCATCCGGGCGATCGTTCCGAGCGTGCTGAGGCCAGTCACGGCCTCGATGTCCTCGGGATCCTTCACGGCATCTCGGAAGTACTCCGCAACGACCACGATCCCGACCGCGACCAACAGACCGAGGATGGCCGCAAGGAGGGTGTTCAGCAACGGCCGTGGTGCCACCGGATCTGGAGTTGCCGCCGCGGGCTCGGAGACGCTGAGCAGGTTGGAGGCGCTCCCGGACAGAAACGAAAGCAACGTGGCATACGTCGAGCGGAGGGTCACGAGGCGACCTTCGAGCGTCGCGAGCTCGGCCTCCTGCGCGGTGGTCCGCTCGGTGATCGCAGTGAGGTCCTCGATCCGAGCCTGCGTCGTCAGGACCTGCGCCTGGGTCGCACTGAGGTCGGCCTCGACCGATGCCTGGAGCTCGGCCTGCCTACCCTGAACCGCGGGAGACGAGGCGATCAGCTCATCGGCGAGCGCATTCGCAATGGCCGCGGCCTCATCCGGGTCCAGGGCTTGGGCGGTTATCGTCACGAACGCGCTTTCGACCGGCGCCTCTGCCACCACCCGCCTGCCAAGCTCCTCGGGGGTCTCATCGAGTCCGAGCTTCTTGATCACCGCTTCGAGTCGCGGTCGCTGGGTCGCCACCGCCGCATACGTCGTCGACAGCCGCTGTGAAGCAAGGAGCTGCGTGTAGT
>CAWIFB010000030.1:0-114442 GCA_963835335.1 uncultured Chloroflexia bacterium
TCGCCCGCGAGTCCAAGGACGAGCTTGCGGATTACGACCGATGGGCCGCGAGCCTCGGAGCCGGCGCAGCGGATCGCGCAGACCGCACAGGCGCCTAGCCCGGCGGCTCCCCGGCCGGTGGTCGTGCCGGATCCTGGAGCGGGAAGCGCCATCGCCGCTGCCACCGGCCATCGACCCGGACGATGAGGTCGACGAAGGTCGCCTGCCGCGATGCGGGCAGGAGGTTCCAGGCCGGATCGTCGGCGACCTCGGCGTCCCCGGATCGCGGCCCCCAGACCACCGTCACGTGGGGATCGAACTCGAACGCGCCCTCGTAGACCGGGAACTCCGGAAAGGCCGTCGCGAGCGTCGCCTGGAGGGCCCGGAACGGCGCTTCGGGCTCGACGGCGGCGTACAGGGTGTCCGGCCACTGGCGCCGCTGGGTCAGGCGATAGTCGAAGGCGTCGATCGGGGAGAGGATCGCCGCCAGCTTCTGCCGGAGGTCGTCGTCGAGCGCATCCGGCGTCACGAACGGATACAGCATCGTGAGGTGGGCCGGAAGGCCGGTCGCGGCTTCAGGTGTCGTCCGGCGGCGGAGCCCCTCGAGCGGCGCCGGGAGGCGCACGGGCACGACGACCGCCGTGTCCTCGCCGCTGCCGCTCATCGGTGATGCCGCCTCCGTCCGCGATGTCGCCGAAGCCTACCCTGCCGTCACCGTGCCGCGAACCCAGCTCCTGGCCCAGATCCGATCACGCATCGCCCGGATCTCGGCGAGGCGAGTGGTAGACTCCTCCCCCTCGGGGCGTGGCGCAGCCTGGTAGCGCACCTGAATGGGGTTCAGGAGGTCGAGCGTTCGAATCGCTCCGCCCCGACCATCGATCTGAGCACGAAATGGCCCTCGGAGGCGACTCCGGGGGCTTTGGTATGGCTGGGGTGACCCCAGTTACAGGCTAGCGAGCCCTGTGCAAAGCCCTGTCCATGCGATCGGCTGCCCGCCGGCCCGCCGGATCGCTGAGGTGCCTGTAGACGTCGGGGGAGTTGGACGGGTCTGCGTGGCCAAGGCCCTGAGACACCACGGCGAGATCCTCCCCGTCCTCGAGCATGAGGGTCGCGTAGGCGTGCCGTAGGTCGTGGAACCCCTGACGGTGAAGTCCCGGTCGGGCGAGCGCCGGCTGCAAGTCCCGGGTGACGTTGCGTGAGTCGAGCGGCGTGCCGGAACGCGGCGTGAATACGTACGCCTCCTCGGTCCACGAGCGCCCAAGGGTCTGGCTAACGGACCCGGTGAACGACGACAAGCGACGAGGGGAGCGATGTCAGCCGCCGCTCCCCAGCACCCGCCGGAAGCGCCACGTCGAGGCGCCCAGCAGCACGGCCGCGAACGCGACCAGCATCGCGAGTTGAGGCAGCACGTCCACCAGCGTCCCGTTGTCGAGCAGCAGCTTGCGGTACGCGTCGAGCGCCCAGGCGTGCGGGGTGAGATGCGACAAGGTCTTCATCGCCTCCGGGAAGACCTCGGGCGGGATCATCGTGCCGCCCACCAGGCCGAGCAGCATGCCCAGCGCCGGCCCGAGCGCCCCCGCTTGGCTGGGGTTCCTGGCGACGATCCCGACCAGCATCGCCGCGCCGCCGGCGACGAACGCGAACACCAGCATGATCGCCGTCGCGGCCAGCGGATCGCCCCAGTCCACGTTGAACAGGAGCGCGGAGGCGATGATGATGAATGCCCCCTGCAGCATCGCCAGCAGCACCCGCGCAGCGCTCTCGCCCAGGATGATGGTGCCCGCGCTGGTCGTCGTGGACAGCATCCGGCGCGAGATCCCCAGCTGCCGCGTCGTGATCAGCTCGGCCGCGCCGGTGAGCGCGGTCAGGAACATGAACAGGATCACCTGGCTCTGGGCGCCGATGCTGAAGCCGCTGACCCCGGCCGTGCTCGACGAGGCGACGGACTCCACGCCGACGGTCACGCCGGGTGCTCCTGCCTGGGCGCTGCGCGCCGCCGCGAGGGCCTCGTCGAACGGGATCGCGTTGGCCTGCGCCGCGAACCTCGCTGCCCGGACGACGGCGGCCTGCGCGGCGACGGCGCGATCCACGATCGGCCGCGCCGAGCCCGACATCGTCGTCCCCGGCGTCGCGTACTCGATCGATGCCGTGCCCCCGTCACGGAGCGCGGCATCGTAGCCCGCGGGGATCACGACCCCGAACTCGACGAAGCCCCGCGCGACCGCATCCTGCAGCGCCTCGGGCGACGCGTATTGGCGGAGGTCGACCCGCAGCTCCTGCGCCTGGCCGATGTCGGAGATGAGCTCGGTCGCGAACGCGCCGCCATCCTGGTCCACCACGCCGATGCGCGCCGTACCCTGTCCGCCGTAGGTCGTGCCCAGCACGATGATCAGGATCATCGGCAGCACCAGGATGAAGAACAGGCCCTGGCGGTCACGGCCGGTTCGGACGAGGTTTGCCCGGGTGATGGCCAGCGCCTTGGCCAAGGGCGAGCGGGCGTTCATGCGACCAGCGCCCTTCGAGCCCGCGCCAGGCCGATGCCTCCCAGCACCACGCCCATCCCGGCCAGGACGAGGACGGAGGGGAGGATGTCCGCCAGCCCGGTGGCCGGCGAGGCGAGGCTGTTGATGCCGCGCAGGAACCAGTAGTGGGGCGTGATCTGCGACACGATCGCCAGTCCCTCGGGCGCCTGGCTGAGCGGGATGAACACGCCCCCGATCGCGGCCAGCGACAGGGCGACGATCGCGTTGAGCCCGCCCGCCTGCTGCGGCGTGCGCGCGAGCGTCGAGACCAGTGTCGAGATGCCCATCGCAGCCACGACCGCGCCCAGGATCAGGAGCAGCACGAGCGGGGGCGATCCCCAGGACGCATGGCCGATCGCCGTCGTCGCGACCCACAGCACCGTCATCGACACCAGCCCCAGGGCGAGGCCGGCCAGCGAGTTGCCGAGGATGATCGAGGCCGGGCCGACGGGCGAGGCGAGCAGGCGCGGGAGCGTCCCGGCCTGGCGATCGGCCAGCAGCGCGAGCGCGCCGTACTGGGTCGCGAAGAACACGAACATGATCGCCATCGCGGCGCCGTAGAAGGTGGCGAGGTTCGCCTGGAGGCGATCGGTCGTCGTCTGCGCGACCGCGATCGGGGACGGGCCCTGGACTGCCGCCTGTGCTTGCGCCGCGGTCGTCGCGTCCACGGTCCCTCCGGTTGCCGCGGTCGTGGCGACCATCAGCTGCACCGCACCGACATCGTTCGCGAACCGCTCGACGGCCGACCGGGCGACCTCGAGGGACACCGCAAACGGGCCGCCGAGGATGCGGATCCGCGCCGGCTGGCCGGCCTCGACGGCCGCGGTGAACCCCGCGGGGATGAGGATCGCGGCTCCTGCGGTCTCGGCGCGCATTTCGTCGGCCGCGGCAGCCTCGCTGGTGCCCGCGGCGATTTCGGCGACACCGGCATCGGAGATGGCCCCCAGCACGTCGTGGACGAGGATCTGCGAGACGTGACCGCCGTCATCGTCGACCACGACGAACCGGGTGTGGAACGAGGAGAACTCGTTGGGGATCAGCGCCGAGAAGGCGAGCGCGAGGCCCAGCGGCGTCACGACCGCGAAGATGATCGCCGAGCGGTCCCGGAGGCGCTGGCGGAGCACCCGGGCGGCGATGACGAGGGCAGACCGCATGCGCTGTGCTCCCGGTCCCCGGGTCAGTCCCGGAGGGCCTTGCCGGTGAGGTGGAGGAAGACCGCCTCGAGATCGGGCTCGATCACCTCCACCGACCGGATCGAGACCCCGTCGCGCGAGACTGCCTCCAGCAGGCGCGGCAGGATCCGCCTGGCGCCGATCACGAGCAGGTCCAGGCCACCGTCGTGGATCGTCGCGCCCCGGACGCCCTCGATCGTGCTCACCTCGGCGGCCGCGACCTTGAGGTCGCCGCTCGCCGTGAGGCTGACCTTGTCCACGCCCCCGACCAGCGCGACGAGCTCCGGCCGGGTGCCCTCGGCGATGATCCGGCCCTCGTCGATGATCCCGACCCGGTCGCAGAGGCGCTCGGCCTCCTCCATGTAGTGGGTCGTGTACAGGATCCCCATCCCGGCCGCGCTGAGCTGCTCGACGCTGGTCAGGATCGCGTTGCGGCTCTGCGGATCGACGCCCACCGTCGGCTCGTCAAGGACCAGCAGGCGGGGCTTGTGAAGCAGCCCGATCGCGATGTTGAGGCGCCGCTTCATGCCCCCCGAGTAGTGCTCGGTGCGGTCCTTCGCGCGATCCGCGAGGTCCACCACCTCGAGCACCTCGTCGATCCGCGACGCCAGCGCACGGCCGCCCATCCCGTACAGGCGGCCGAAGAACGCGAGGTTCTCGCGGGCGGTGAGATCGGGATAGATCGCCAGGTCCTGGGGGACCAGCCCGATCGCCGCCTTGGCTGCCGTCGAACCGACGTCCAGCGGCTGACCGGCGACCACCACCTCGCCCCCGTCGCGATACAGGATCCCGCACGCCATCGAGATCGTGGTCGTCTTGCCGGCCCCGTTGGGACCCAGCAAGCCGTACGTCTCGCCCGGGCCGATCTCGAAGCTGACGCCGGCGACCGCCTGGCGCTTGCCGAAGCTCTTGCGCAGGTCCGTGCACCGGAGCACCGGCTCTGAAGACCGGACCGCCGGCGGCGCGGCGCCTTCCACGTCCAGGATAGGTGAGGCGGCCACCATGCTCGCTCCCATGGACAGGCTGGTCGTCAGGCAGTGTCGGATCGATCTCCGGACGCCCGTGAGTGCCATTCGGCCCGTTGCCCGGGGCCGGCGCTCCGCGTTGGCACCCCGTCGAGTCGTGGTAGGCGCGTCGGCGACCCGCGTCACCCAGGCGTGACGGTCGCGTACTACCAGGCGCCATCAGAGCGTAGCGGCGTCGCCGGCGCGTCTGGGGTCACAACGACCGGCACCATCCCTCCGCGGGCAAGAGCCGTTCGGGAGGCGGGCGGGCAGCCCGATAAAATAAGCGGCAGATAAGTGGCGACGGTCAACCTCGAAGGCGCCCCCGGCAACGCACCGGGCGCCCTGTTGTCCGTGGGGGAAGGGGTGCACGCAGCGGCCGGGGGCGGCCCGCCGGGACACCGGAAACCCCGTGGCGTGCAGGTTTCTGCGAGATCGCTACGATCTGCAATCGTCGACCGCCGGGGGGGAGGTAGCGTCCCATGCGTCCGGTTCGGATCATCCTTGTCAGTGTCGCGACCGCGATCGCGATCCTCGGTGCGAGCTCGGCATCGGTCTTCGCCTATGGCAAGGCCGACCAGCCACTGGCACAGATCGAGCTGTCGGCCAACTGCGTCAACCGCAACTCCCCGCTGTGTGCACCGGACGGATTCGGCCTGGGCGGGATCTGGCTCTGGATCGAGGTCGACCAGGGCGGTAGTGCCGACGTTGCCGGAGCGGGATGCGGCCACGTTCCCGGCGTCGGAGGCAGCGCGGAGTCCATCCGGGGCGAGGTCCCCTGGTTTGCCTTCCACGGCACCCTGGGCGACCTGGCGGCCGCATTCCCCGGAGCGCTGGCGGTCGGTGAGGACCCGGGCGGGGCCTACTACGTGTTCCCGGAGTTCGGGTTCGCGTTCCCGATGACGACCGGGCACTATGCCCTGCACCTTGACAAGGGCGTGTTCCTGCAGACCCAGGTCGCGCCGTAGGCGGTCTCCAGCCGCACCTGACGTCCCGCCCGGCGGCCGCGCCGGACGGGGCGTTTCCGTGTCGCGGGCCGGTGCTGCCCCGGCATCGTCCCGCGCGGGTCGCCGTCCCGCAACGCGTCCGGCACGGGGCGCGACCAGCCGTGGGCGCGCATAGACTTCGCGAGCAGAGGATCGAACGCGGCTGCAGGTCTGATCGAGTCCCGGGGCCAGAGTGGGGTGACACGATGACGGAACCGAACAGCGGCAACGAGGATCTGCCAGCGGGCGGCGAACCTGGAGCGGGTTCGCCCGCGGACGATGTGCCGGCTGCCCCTCCGCCGCCCGCTGCCGCAGCGCCTGATCCGGCTCCCCCTCCGCCGTCCGTCCCATCACCGCCCCCGCCGCCTGGTGCCGCGCTTCCGCCACCGCCCGGACCGGGTGTCACGCAGCAACCGCCGGGTGCATTCACGCCCCAGCCGGGTGCGCCCGTCGCCTGGGCCGCACCAGGGCCGGAATCCGCCGGCCTCGCGGTTCCCGGGGCGCCCGGGCTTCGGTTCGGCAGCACGCTGGGACGGTTCCTCGCCTGGTGGATCGACTGGATCCTGATCGTCATTGCCGCCGCGCTGATCCTGGGCGTGATCGGGGTGGCCGCCCCCAGCTCGCGGTCGTCGTCGGCGCTCCTCACAACCGTGATCTCCCTGGGCGCCTCGTTCCTCTATTTCGTGGGGCTGTGGACGAGCTCCGGGCGCGCGACGCTCGGCATGCGCCTGATGAAGCTCCAGGTCGGCACCGCGTTCGACGGCCGGACGCTGACCATCGAGCAGGCCACGCTTCGATGGGTCGCCCTTGGCATCCCGTTCCAGGCGTTCAGCCTCGTGCCCGCCCTGTCGGGCGCCGTCGCCGGGCTGCTCTTCCTGTGGTACCTCGCCCTGCTGATCAGCACCGTGACCAGCCCGACCCGGCAGGGACTGCACGATCGCATCGCCAATTCGGCCGTCGTCCAGCCCGTCGGCGCCTCGACGCCGGCGACCGCGTGCCTCATTGTCCTCATCCTGCTCCTCATCCTGCCGATCATCGCGGTCGTGGTCCTGATCGGCCTGGGCAGTCAGATGTCCACGATCCTGTCCAGCGTCGGGACATCGGTCTACCCGTGACCGGCAGCTAGACTGGCCGGGTGACCGAGCCGCGCGAATCCGTCCTCGACCCGCAGCAGGTCGAGGGCCTCAACGACATGGACCCGGAGGCGTTCCGGGTCGCCGCGCACCAGGTCGTGGACCGGATCGCCGACTACCTGCGGTCCGTGGAGCAGTACCCGGTCCTGCCGCCGATCGAGCCGGGCTCGATCCGGCCCCTGTTCCCGGCGCACGCCCCGGAGACCCCCGAGCCGATCGGCGCGATTTTGGCCGACGTGGACCGGCTGGTGATCCCCAACGCCACCCACTGGCAGCACCCGGGGTTCTTCGCCTACTTCTCGACCAGCGCGTCGGGCCCGGGGATCCTCGGGGAGCTCCTGACCGCCGCGCTGGGCCAGAACCCGATGCTGTGGCGGACGTCGCCGATCGGGACCGAGCTGGAAGGCGTCGTGGTGTCCTGGCTCCGCGACGCGCTCGGGCTGCCCGCGGCATTCGACGGCCTGCTGACCGATACCGCATCCACATCGAGCCTGATCGCGATCGCCGCGGCACGAGAGGCCGCCGGTCTCGACGCCGCCGCCGCCGGGTTGGCGGCGAGGCCGGAGCTCGGCGACCTGCGGGTGTACGCATCCGCTGAGGCGCACAGCTCGATCGAGAAGGCGTGCATGACGCTGGGGCTCGGGCGCGCATCGCTGGTGCGGATCCCGGTCAACGATCTCTATCAGATGGACCCGGCGGCGCTGGCGACGGCGATCGTCGAGGATCGCGCCGCGGGGCGCCATCCGGTGGCGATCATCGCGACGATCGGGACGACGTCCTCGACCTCCTCGGACCCGGTGGCCGCCATCGCGGACGTCGCCGAGCGCGAGGGCCTGTGGCTCCACGTCGACAGCGCCTATGCCGGGGTCGTCGCGCTGCTGCCCGACCACCGTGGCCCGTTCGCGGGCTGGGAGCGTGCCGACTCGATCGTGATCAACCCCCACAAGTGGCTGTTCACGCCGCTCGACGCATCGCTGCTCCTGTCACGGCGCATGGACCAGCTGCGGGCGGCGTTCAGCCTCCAGCCCGAGTACCTGCGCACGCTCGACCGGGTCAATCCGGTCCTCGACTACACGGAGTACCAGCCGCAGCTCGGGCGCCGGATGCGCGCGCTCAAGCTGTGGATCCAGCTGCGCTGGTTCGGGCTCGAGGGGCTCCGCCGGCGGATCGCCTGGCACCTCGAGATGGCGGCCGGGTTCGCCCAGTGGGTCGACGCCGATCCTGACTGGGAGCGGCTCGCCCCGGTCCCGTTCTCGACCGTGTGCTTCCGCTACCGGCCTGCTGCGGTCGCCGGTCGCGAGGACGAGCCGGCGGTCCACGCACGCCTCGACGACCTCAACCTGCGCCTGATGGACGCCGTCAATCGGACGGGCGAGGTGTTCCTGTCCCACACCCGGCTGCGCGATCGGTTCACCATCCGGCTCGCGGTCGGCAACCTGCGCACCCAGCCCCGCCACGTCGAGCGCGCGTGGGAGCTGCTGCGTATCGAAGCCACCCGGCTGGAACCCTGAGCCCGGCCGGCCACACCACCTGGAGGACGATCCCCATGGCAGATCCGATCGAGGTCCTGTACTTCTACCGCACCCGATGGGGCGCGCACGACGAGTTCGTCGACCTGTTCCGCAGGAACCACTGGCCGATCCTTCGCGAAGAGCTCGCCGCGGGACGGTTCACCGCGGTCGAGCTGTGGACGCCGCGGTTCCACGGGGACGGCCGCGCCGACTGGGACGTGCTGGTGTCGATCACCTACCGCGACTGGGCCGCGATGCAGGAGCACGGCGACGCCGAGATCGCACGCCGCCTGTATCCCGACCAGGCGCAGTTCAAGGCGGACGAGGCGCGACGGTTCTCGCTGCTCGATGCCCACTGGGACGTCGTGCTGGAGACGCGCCCGCTCGAGCGGTAGGCGGCGGCCCGACCACGACGTCGGCGGCGTCCCGACCACGACGTCGGCGGCCGCCGCCGCACGGGCACGCGGGACCCGCGATAATGCGGCTCTACCCCGACCGACCAGCGGAGGCCACCGGATCCCGTGCCGCCCATCACCGAGCTGACGCGCATCGAGCCTGTCCACCTCTCGCGCCTCGAGAAGCAGGGCGTGTTCACCACCGGCATCCTGCTCGAGGTCTCGGAGACGCCGACGCGCCGCCAGACGCTCGCCGACCACGTCAAGGCCACCACGAACGACGTCCTGCGATGGCGTGACGAGGCGCTGATGCTCAACCTCGCCGGGTTCTCGAGCCTGGAGCACCAGCTGTTCGTCCAGTCCGGGATCGAGGGCCTGCGCGACGTCCTCGCGCTGGACATCGACACGTTCAAGGCGCGCCTCGCCCGCGGTGCGCAGGAGCTCAACGCGGAGCCGCCGGCGGAGCTGATGATCGAGACCTGGTGGGAGCAGGCCCGGACGCTCGAGGAGGCGTGAGCCCCGGACCAGGTCCCCGACATCGGGTTGGCGCGCGCACACCCGGTACCATCGGCCCCTGATGGACGCCCTACGCGGCACGCTCGCAGCCCTGGTCATCGCCGTCGCGACGGCCATCGTGGTGGTCGCCGTCGCGATCGTCCCGTTCCTGACCCCGGCGTGGGTCGGCTTCGAGCAGGGGCGGGCCGGGGCCGGGACCCTGACCGGGTACACGCCGGCGGAGCTGCAGGTCGCTACCAACGCGATCCTGTCCGACCTCGTGCTCGGCCCGCCGCGGTTCGACGTCGAGGTGGCGGGCGCGCCGGTGCTGACCGACCGGGAGCGTGGCCACATGCGTGACGTGCGCAGCGTGTTCATGGCCTTCTACCTGGCAGCCGCGATCGCCGCGCTCGTGCTCGTCGCGGCCTTCGTCCTGCTGCGCGGCCGGTCGCGGGCGGTGCTGTGGCACCGGATCGCCCGGGCGGGCGTCGCGATCGCGGCCGTGACCGTCGTCGGCGGCATCGCCGCCCTTGCGGCATTCGACGCGGCGTTCGAGCTGTTCCACGAGCTGTTCTTCCCGCAGGGCAACTTCCTGTTCGACCCGCGCACGGACCGGCTCGTCCAGCTGTTCCCGGATGCGTTCTGGGTCGAGACGACCGCGGCGGTCGGGATCGTGATCGTCGTGATCGCCCTGGCACTGGCCTGGGTCGGCCGGCGGCGGGCGCATGCGATCGACGCCCTGGAGCACGGCACCCCCGCGACGCTGAACACGGTCCCCATCCGATGACACCCGACGGGATCCCGATCGGGCGGCTGTTCGGCATCGAGATCCGGATCTCGCTGCTGTGGTCGCTGCTGATCGCGATCATCACCCTGCTCGGCGCCGAGCAGGCGACCGTGGCCGCACCGGGGCTGCCATTCGCGCTCCAGTGGGTGGTCGGCGGCGCGATCGCCGCGGCGTTCCTGGCATCGGTGGCGGCCCACGAGCTGGCGCACGCGCTGGTCGCTCGCCGGCGGGGCGTGCGGGTGACGGTTGTGGTGCTCGGGCTCATGGGCGGGATCGCGCCGCTCGGGATCCAGGCCAGGCGACCCGCCGACGAGCTCGCGATCGCGGTGGCCGGGCCCGCCGTCTCCTTCCTGCTGGCGGCCGTCCTGGTCCCGGTGGGTGCCGTCGTTGCCACCGCCGATCCGTCCTGGGGAGCCGTCGCGGGTACGCTGCTGATCATCGGCGGGCTCAACGTCGTGCTGGGCGTCATGAGCCTCCTCCCGGGGCTGCCGCTGGACGGCGGGCGGGCGATCCGCGCCATCGCGTGGGCCCGGACGGGCGACACCGACCAGGCGACCGCGCTGACCGCGCGCATCGGCCGGATCGTCGGCATGGCGACGATCGGGATCGGCGCTGCGGTGGTGCTGATGGACCAGACGATCGAAGGCCTGGTCGTGCTGTCGTTCGGCTGGTTCCTGTCGACCGGGGCCCGGACGATGGATCGCCGGCTCGCGATGGAGCGGCTGCTGCGCGGCGTTCCCGTGCGCGACGCGATGGAGCGCGACGTGTCGTGGGTGGGGCCGCACCTCACGATCGATACGTTCGCCAACCGGTACGAGGGCGAGGACGGGGTCCGGGCGCTGGCCGTGGTGGACGACGAACACGTCGTCGGGGTGCTCGGGGTCCAGCGCCTCAAGCGGCTGGGACGCCGCAGGTTTGCCGAGACGCGGGTCGCGGACGTTATGGCCACGCCGCCGCAGGCCCCCGTGCTCGGTCCGGACGACGACGTGTGGGAGGCGCTCGATGCGATCAACCAGGCGGGGATCGACGGGCTTGCGGTGGCCGAGGACGGCCGGCTCGCCGGGATGCTGACCAGACGCAGCCTGGCCACGGCCGTGCGGGACCGGCTCGCGGCGCGCGCGGGGACCGCCGGGTGAGCAACGAGCTGCTGAGCGTCGAGGCGGCACAGGCCACGGTTCTTGCAGGTGTCGGTCCGCTCGAGGATCTCGAGCGGTTGGCGCCGGAGCAGGCGCTGGGCCGCGTCCTGGCCGAGGCGGTGGCCGCCGCGACGGCGCTGCCGCCGTGGGACAACTCGGCGATGGACGGGTACGCGATCCGGTCCGCGGACGTGTCGGACGCGAGCGACGGCCGGCCCGCGCGGCTCACGGTCGTGGGCGAGGTCCGCGCGGGCGCCGCCCCCGATGTCGAGGTCATCGACGGCGCCGCCGTCCGGATCGCCACCGGCGCACCCCTCCCGCGCGGCGCGGACGCGGTCGTGCCGGTCGAGCTGACGACACCGCTCGACGCGGATGGCAATGTCGGGCCGCGAGGCCGCGAGGCGACCGGCCCGCTTCCCGCCGCGTGCCTGGTGCATGTCGCGGTCGAGCGCGGGAACGCCATCCGCCGGGCCGGCTCCGATGTCACGGCGGGAGCGATGCTCGCGGATGCGGGCGGCGTGGTGACGCCGGCCGTGGTCGCGCTGGCGGCGGGTGCCGGGGTGGGGGAGGTCATCGTGAGGCGCCGGCCCCGCGTCGCGGTGCTCGCGACGGGCGACGAGGTGCGCCGTCCGGGCACGGACCTCGGGCCGGCCGGGATCCCGGACGCCAATGGCCCGGGGCTGCGCGCGCTGGTCCGCGACGCGGGCGCGGACGCGATCGACCTGGGGATCGCCGTGGACCGGCTCGAGGACGTCGAGGCGAGGCTGCGACGCGGCCTGGCCGAAGCCGATCTCGTGGTCGTGGCGGGCGGCGTGTCGGTGGGTCCGTACGACGTCGTCCGGATGGCGTTCGACGCGGTCGGCCACATGGACCTGTGGCGTGTCGCCGTCCAGCCCGGCAAGCCGTTCGCCTTCGGCCGCGCGGACGCCGACGGGCGCGAGACCCCGGTGCTGCTGTTCGGGCTGCCGGGCAACCCGGTGTCGGCGTTCGTCACCTTCGAGCTGTTCGTCCGCCCGGTCCTCCGGCGCCTGGCCGGTCACGCGCGGCTCCATCGGCCCGTGGACCGGGCGGTGCTCGAGGATCCCGTGAGCAAGAGCGTCGGACGACGCGGCTTCCAGCGGGTCACGGCCCGTCGCGCTCCGGACGGATCGCCGCTCCGCGATGGCAAGGGGCGCGTCCGCGTCCGCCTCGCGGGCGGGCAGGGGAGTCACGTGATGTCGGCTCTGGCAGCCGCCGACGCGCTGGCCGTCGTCCCCGAGCCGCTGGAGCGGGTCGAGGCGGGCACCGAGGTGGAGCTGCGCTGGCTGGATCGCGGATGACGAGCCGATCGCGGACGGGGGCACCAACGGCGACCGGGCAGGCAACGCGGATCGAGCGGCTGACACCGGCCGCCTGACCCCGCTACGATCGGGGCGAGCAGGAGGACCCATGGACCGGAGCGACGCCCCGCGCGCGGAACGCCGCCGCCTCACCCATGTCGACCGGCGCGGACGGCCGCGGATGGTCGACGTCGGCGCCAAGCCGGTGACCGCCCGACGGGCCATCGCCGAGGCGGACGTGGCCGTCTCGCCCGAGACCATGAGCCTGGTGATCGACGGCGGGGGCTCGAAGGGCGATGTCCTCACCGTCGCCGAGGTGGCCGGCGTCATGGGCGGCAAGCGGGCGGCCGAGCTCATCCCGCTGTGCCACCCGATCCCGCTGACGGACCTGGTCGTCTCGGTCACCCCGGACCGTGCGGCCGGCGTGCTGCGGGTCCGGGCGGAAGCCGCCACGACCGCCCAGACGGGCGTCGAGATGGAGGCGATGACGGCGGCGTCGGTGGCCGCGCTGACGGTGTATGACATGGTCAAGGGGGTCGAGCGCGGGGTGGAGATCCGCGGCCTGCGGCTGCTGTCGAAGACGGGCGGCAAGAGCGGCGACTGGCATCGGCCGGCCCCCGAGGTCGAGCCGGACCGGCCCCGCCGGCGGCCCGGTGACCGGATCGCTGGCCGGGTCGGCAAGCGCAAGGGCGCCGGGTGATCGCGGGGTGTCCGCGACCGTGACGCGTTCGGCGCTGGTGATCACCGCGAGCGACCGGAGCGCGGCCGGCAGGCGCCCGGACACGTCCGGTGCGGGGGTCGGGGCGCGCCTCGAGACGCTGGGGTTCGTGGTCGAGCGACAGGTCGTGCCGGACGACCGCGCGGCGCTCGAGGCGGCGCTCGTCGCCGGGGCCGAGAACCACGCGCTCGTGATCACCACCGGTGGCACCGGCCTCACGCCGCGCGACGTCACGCCGCAGGCGACCTGCGCCATCCTCGACTACGAGATCCCCGGCATCGCCGAGGCGATGCGCGCCGAGGGCCGTCGCTCCACGCCGTTCGCCGCCCTCTCTCGCGGCATCGTCGGCGTCCGGGGCCGGACGCTCATCGTCAACCTGCCCGGATCGCCCAAGGGCGCCCTCGAGTCGCTCGAGGTCCTGCTCGGCGTCGTCGATCATGCGCTCGAGACCCTCGCCGGGCCGTTCGACCACGCCGCCGCCCGGTCCGCAGGCCGCGAGGATCTGCCGCCGGGCATGCCGGAGGACCGCTGACCATGTTCGAGCCGTTCGCCGACGTTCCCGCCTACCTGCTGGTGTTCCCGGTGTTCTGGGGCGCGGTCGCCTTCTTCGCCTTGGTCATGGCGCGCCACCTGCGCGTGTTCGCGGCAGCCCGCCCCGTCTCGCCCACGGACCGGGTGGCCGCCCGCCTGTGGGGAACGATCCGGTTCGGCTTTGCGCAGTCACGCATGTTCCGCGACGCGCGCGCCGGCGTCATGCACTTCGCGATCTTCTGGGGCTTCATCCTGCTCACGATCGGCACCGCCAACATCGTGACCGGCGGGGTCATCCAGGCGATCGTCGAGGCGCCGTTCGACGGCATCCTGTGGGCGGCCGTCAACGCGATGCAGAACGTGGTCGCCGCCATCGTGATCGCGGCCATCGGCTATGCCTACTGGCGCCGGCTGGTGATCAAGCCCGCGCGCCTGTCGCTCAACCGCGACGCGCTGCTGATCCTGGCCATGATCGGCGGGCTGGTGGCGGCGGAGCTGCTGGGCCAGGTGTTCCAGGTGGCCGCGCACGGCGAGGAGCCGGGTGCGTTCATCGCGAACGCCATCGGAGGCGCGATCAGCGGGGTCGACCCAGCGCTGACCAACGCGCTGTTCGGGATCCTGTGGTGGGTGCACATCGGGCTGGTCGCCGCGTTCCTCGTGTACCTCCCGTTCTCCAAGCACCTCCACGTCGCCACGGCGATCCCCAACATCCTGCTGCGCAAGCTGGCGCCGCGCGGGCAGCTGCCGCCGATGGACCTCGAGGCCGAGGACGCGGTGTTCGGGCTGCGCACGGTTGCCGACCTGTCCTGGAAGGACCTGCTCGACGGCTTCACCTGCACCGAGTGCGGCCGCTGCCAGCAGGCGTGTCCGGCGTACGCGACCGGGAAGCCGCTCAACCCCAAGAGCCTGATCATGGGCATCCGCCACGAGGCCGTGGCGGCCGAGGCGGGGCTCCCGCTGATCCCCAACTCGCCGTCTGTCCGGTCCACCTTCGGGCTTGATGACTCGATCCGTCCCGAGGCGATGGCCCGGCCGCTGGTCGACGCGGCGATCCCGTACGACGCCGTGTGGGACTGCCTGACCTGCGGGGCATGCGTCGAGGCCTGCCCGGTGACGATCGAGCACGTCGACAAGATCGTGGGCATCCGGCGCAACCTCGTGCTCGAGGACAGCCGGTTCCCGCAGGAGCTGACCGCGGCCTTCAAGGGCATGGAGAGCGTCGGCAACCCGTGGGGCCAGCCGCCGTCGTCACGCCTCGACTGGGCGAAGCCACTCCCGTTCGCGGTGCGCACGGCGGCGCAGGTGGCCGCCGCGGGTGAGCTCGACGACCTCGAGGTCCTGTACTGGGTCGGCTGCGCGGCCGCGTTCGACGATCGCAACCAGCGCGTGGCGCGCGCGGTGGCAACCTGCCTCGACGCGGCGGGCGTGTCGTTCGCCGTGCTCGGCCAGGAGGAGGCGTGCACCGGCGATCCTGCACGGCGTATGGGCAACGAGTACGTGTTCCAGATCCTGGCCGGCCAGAACATCGAGACCCTCAACCGGTACCGGGCCGGCGAGCGGACGATCGTGACGGCGTGCCCGCATTGCTTCAACACGATCGGTAACGAATACGGCCAGCTGGGTGGCAGGTTCGCCATCCGCCACCACAGCGAGTACCTGTCATCGCTGGTGAGCTCGGGGCGCCTCCAGCTCGGGGCCGACGGGCTGCCGGCGCGGTCCGTGACCTACCACGACTCCTGCTACCTCGCGCGCTACAACGGCGTGATCGCGCCGCCGCGCGAGGTGCTGGGTGCGATCCCGGGCGTCGAGCTGCGCGAGATGGACAACCATGGCCGCCAGACGTTCTGCTGCGGCGCCGGCGGCGGCCGGATGTGGATGGAGGAGACGCGCGGCACCCGGGTCAACGCCGAGCGCACGCGCCAGGCGCTCGAGACTGGCGCAGGGACGGTCGCAACCGCATGCCCGTTCTGCATGACGATGCTCCGCGACGGCCTGACCGACGCCGGACGGGGAGGCCAGGACGCCGATCCCGTTCTCGCGCAGGACATCAGCGAGCTGCTCGCCGAGGCGATCGCGCCCGCCGCGGTGTTCGCGGGCCGCGAGATCCCGGAGGGTCGGCGGCTCCCGGTGGTCTGAGCGGCGCGATCGTCCGTCCCCGCCACGCCGCTTGCCGCCCCACGCCGTTCCCCGCGGAGTCCAGCGCCGGGCCAAGGCCCGCGCCCTTCCCACACCGTAGCCCAGCCCTGCTCACGCCGCGCCCCCACCGCCTGACGGATGCCCGCCAAGCGGTCGTTGTGACCACCGGGAAGGGTCGGGGGACCCGCACCCGTGCGGGAGAGGCTCTGATCCAGCCGAATCTCCTGACAGACGTCCGTATCACGAGCGTTCGCCACATTCCTGCTGGCTTACGCTCGCCACTCGGGCATTTGGCCGGGTGGCGGCGCCAACGCGCGGTGGCCGCAGCACGAGCAGCACTCGACGTCACCGGGACTCGCATGCATTCCGGTCGCGGCGACCGCTCAACGGTCATTCGTCAGAGTGCACGACGACACGTCGCGGCGAGCCCACGTCGCGGGCGAGACGATATGTCGTGGCGTCCCGCGCGCCTCGCGCCGCCCCCGCCCCGCGCCCCGCCCGGCGCCGCCCCCGCCGCGCCGCCCCGCCCGCGCCGCGCCCCGGCGGCTCTCCGGCCGCCTCAGCCCTTGAGGGCAGATCCGCACGAGATGCAGGTCCGGTCCGTCCAGAGATTGCCCATCCCGCACCTGGGGCACACCTTCATGCCCTCGGTCGAAGCGGCATACGGTGAGTCGACCGGAGTCTTCTCCCGGGCGTCGCGGCGCATCCGGTCCCGGATGATCAGGACCGCGCCGATCGCGACGATCGCCGCGCCGGCGAGGATCAGGAGGTACGTCTGGTCCACGGCGACTCCCCGCGCGCAGCCCCCCGGCGCGATTCCCGAACCCCCGCGGTCGGTGACGATCGTGCCCGGCGCAGCCGCAGCGTAGCCGGGACGCGCCACGATGTCATCCCTGACGATCAGTCCACGCCGTCGCGCTGCTAGGATGACCACCGTGAGTTCCAACCCACCGGTCCACGGCTCCATCCGCCTCGGGGAGGAGCACATCCTGCTCCGCGACGCCGTTCGCGTGCTCGCCGACGAGCAGATTGCACCGCGCGCGGCGGAGATCGACCAGCAGGGCGAGTTCCCCGAGGACGTGCGCCAGCTGCTGGCGAACCACGACATCCTGTCGATCCCGTTTGCCGAGGAGCACGGCGGGTTGGGCGGCGACCTGTTGACCCTGTGCCTCGCGATCGAGCAGCTCAGCCGCGTGTGCGCGACGTCGGGGCTGATCCTGGCGGTCCAGTCGCTGGGCGCGATCCCCATCCAGGTCGCGGGAACGGCGGAGCAGAAGGATCGCTGGCTGCCCGGGCTCGCGTCGGGCGAGAAGCTGATCGCGTTCGGGCTGACCGAGGCGGACGCGGGGTCCGACCCGTCCGGCATTCGCACGCGGGCGGTTCGCGATGGCGACGACTACGTCATCGACGGCTCGAAGCGGTTCATCAGCCACGCCAGCGTCGCGGACTACGTCGTCACCTTCGCCGTGACCAATCCCGACGCCGAGCGGCCCAGCCGCCGCCTGTCGGCGATCCTGGTCGAGACCGACCGGCCGGGGTTCACAGTCACCCGCCTCGAGCACAAGATGGGGATCCGCGGCTCGCCCACCGCAGAGCTCGCGTTCGATGGCGTCCGGGTCCCGGTGGCGAACCGGCTGGGCGACGAGGGCCAGGGGTTCGCGATCGCGATGCAGACGTTCGAGCACTCCCGGCCCGGGATCGCGGCCCAGGCGGTGGGGATCGCGCAGGGTGCCCTCGAGGTCGCCGCGCACTACGCCACGGAGCGACACCAGTTCGGCAAGCCGATCGGCGAGCTCCAGATGGTCCAGGCGATGCTCGCCGACATGGACGCCGCCACCGAGGCTGCCCGCCAGCTGGTCTACACGGCGTGCCAGGAGATCGACGCCGGCGCCCCCGACGCGGCCCGCTGGGCGGCGATCGCAAAGCTCGTGGCCGGGGACGCCGCGATGCGCGTGACCACGGACGCCGTCCAGGTCCTCGGTGGCTACGGCTACATCGACGAATACCCCGTCGAGCGGATGATGCGCGACGCGAAGATCACCCAGCTCTACGAGGGCACCCAGCAGATCCAGCGGCTGATCGTCGCCCGGGCGTTGCTCGCGAAGAGCTCGTGACCGGCCGGCGCCCACCGACCCGGGAGCGATGACCCTGTGCAGATTCTGGTCCTGACAAAGCCCGTCCCCGATCCGGCCGCGAACGCCGAGCGGCTCGGCCCCGATCACCGCCTCGATCGCGGCGCCTCGCCGACCGTCGTCAACGGCAACGACGAATACGCCCTCGAGGCGGCGCTCCAGCTGGTCGAGGCGCACGGCGGCGAGGTGTCGATCCTGACCATGGCCCCGCCCAACGCGACCGAGACGATGCGCAAGGCGCTCGCGATGGGCGCCATGCGCGGCGTGCTGGTCACCGATCCGGCGCTGGCCGGCGCGGACCTGCCGACCACGATCCGCGTGCTCGCAGCGGCGGCCGCACGCCAGCCGTTCGACCTCCTGCTGGCGGGGCTCGACACCTCGGACGGGGCCGCGGGTGCGGTAGCGGCAGGCGTCGCTGCCCGCCTCGGGCTGCCTCTCCTGTCGGCCGCCGCCCGGATCGAGCCGGATCCCGCGGCCGGGACAGTCCGCGTGCGGCGGCTGAGTCCAAAGGGCTACGACGTGCTCGAGTCGCCGATGCCCGCCGTGCTCTCGTGCACGCAGGCGCTGGGGACGCCGCGCTACCCGTCGCTCAAGGGGATCATGGCTGCCCGATCGCGCGAGATCGTGACCCTGTCGCTCGCGGATCTCGGCGGCGATGACCTGGCGCCGGCCGATGGCCAATGGGCGACGCGCGTCGTCGCGGCCGACAAGCCACCCGCGCGGGCCGCCGGACGCGTCGTCACCGGACCCGCGGCCGATGCCGCGCGCGAGATCGCCGACGTCCTTGCCGCCCGGAGGCTCATCTGATGGCTGCGCGCATCCTGGTGGTCGCCGAGGTCGCCGACGGTCAGCTCACCCGCCTGTCGGCCGAGGTCGCCACCCTCGCCCGTTCGCTCGCCGAGGCGGCGGGCGGCAGTGCCCAGGGCCTGGTGATCGACGCCGCGCCCGGCGCGGCCGCGGACGAGCTGGCGGGGTACCTGCCGGCGGTCGTCTCCGTGACCGCACCGGCCGTTGCCGGCGAGGTGTGGGCGCCCAGGGCCGTCGCCGAGGTCCGGCGCCTGGTGGACGATGGGGTGACCCACGTGCTGTGTGGCTCCACGGCCGACGGTCGCGATGTGGCGGGAGCCCTCGTCGGGCTGCTTGGCTGGGGCCTGCTGGCAAACGCGACCGGGGCGGCCTGGGAGGACGGCGGGCCGGTCGTCGAGGCGACCGTGCTGGGCGGCAAGGCGATCACCCGCAGCATGCTGACGGGCCCCACCGGGATCGTGACCGTGGGGCTGGGCGCCGTCGCCGCGGAGCCGGCGGACGCCACGGGAACCATCGAGACCGTCGAGCCCGCCCCCGAGCCCGCGACGCCCGCCGTTCCGGTCCTGGAGCGCGTCGCCGAGGCCGGCGCAGAGGCGTCACTCGAGGAGGCACGGGTCGTGGTCGTCGGGGGCCGCGGCGTCGGGAGCCCCGAGGGGTTTGCCATCGTCGACGAGCTCGCCGGCATCCTGGGCGGCGTGACCGGCGCGACCCGCGCATCGGTCGATGCGGGCTGGATCGCCTATGCGCGGCAGATCGGACAGACCGGCAAGGTCGTCAAGCCGGCGCTGTACCTCGGCCTGGGCGTCTCGGGCGCGATGCAGCACCGGGTCGGGATGCAGGGCGCGGAGACGATCATCGCGGTCAACCGGGACCCGGATGCCCCGATCGCCGAGATCGCCGACCTGTTCGTCGTGGGCGACCTGTTCCAGGTCGGGCCTGCGCTCGCCGCCGAGCTCCGCGCCCGGCGCGGAACCTGACCGTCCGGGCGGCGGGGAGCGAACGGTGACCGACGGGACCGGGCTGTGGCTGCTGCTCCTGGTCGCGCTGGCCATCCTGGCGACCCTCGTGCTGCGCCGGATGGGCCGGCTGATCGCCCGGACCCGGGAGCTTGAGGGTTTCCAGCGCTCGGCCCGCCGGCTCGATCGTGCGTTCGGCGCCACGGCGGACCCCATGGTGGCCCGGCTCGACGAGCTGCGGCGTCACGCGGGTGATCCGCAGGGCCTCGTCGGGCTGCTCGGACCGGCGTCCGAGACGCTGCGCGCCGCGGCGGCCGATGCCAGGGCGCTGCACCCGCCGGCGAGGCTCCGGGGCGAGGCGCAGGGCCTTGCGCGCGAGCTCGACCGCGCGATCCGGGCGACCGAGATGGTGGAGCACGGCCTCGACGCGCTGCTTGCCGTGCGGGGTGGCCGTGAGCTCGAGGCACAGACCTCGCTCAAGCGCGGGGCGCTCAATCTCCGCCATGCTCGCGCGGCGTTCCACGAGATCGTGACGCAGGTGCTGGCGATCGGCCCCGCGGACGTGGGGACCAACTCGCCCAGGCGCTCGGGCGGCGCCGGAGCGACCGTCCCGACCTACATCGTCGACGGCATCGACACCGACCTCTGAGCGGGTTACGACCCCGCATGTAGTGGTATTCTCGCCTCGCACCACTAGGGATAGTGGTCTGGTGGAGGATTGGAGGGTCGATGCGCTGCCCCCAGTGCGGTACTCGTGACACGCGCGTCGTGGACTCGCGCGACCTCGACGAGGCCTCGACGATCCGGCGCCGCCGGGAGTGCCCGGCATGCACCACGCGGTTCACGACGTATGAGCGCGTCGAGGCGGCCCGGCTGGTGGTCGCCAAGCGCGACGGGATCCGGCAGGAGTTCGATCGCGACAAGCTCGCGTCGGGGCTGGCCAAGGCGCTGACCCGGCGCCCGGTCGCGGACGATGCGGCGGAGCGCGCCGCGGACGAGATCGAGAGCGAGCTGCGGTCGTCCGGGGCATCGGAGATTCCCAGCTCGCGGATCGGCACCATGGCGATGGACAAGCTGCGCGCGATCGACCACATCGCGTACATCCGGTTCGCATCGGTGTACCAGAGCTTCGAGGATCTCGAGGACCTCAAGCGCGAGGTGGACAGCCTGTTCGCGGAGGGCGGGGCGCCGAAGAAGCGGAAGCCGCTCGCGTGAGCGTCCTCGCCGATCGCGACATCCGGGCGGAGCTGGAGTCGGGGCGGGTCCGGATCGACCCGTATGACCCGTCGGACCTGCAACCGTCGTCGGTGGATCTCCACCTCGATCGCAGCTTCCGCGTGTTCCGCAACAACCGGTACGCGTTCATCGACCCGCGATCGCCACAGCCGGACCTGACGGAGCTGCTGCACATCGGCGACGACGAGCCGTTCGTGCTCCACCCGGGCGAGTTCGTGCTGGGCCAGACGCTCGAATGGGTCGAGCTGCCCGACGACCTCGTGGCCAGGCTCGAGGGAAAGGCGCTCGCCCTCGACACGCCCGTGCCGACGCCATTCGGCTGGCGGACGATGGGCGAGCTCGAGCCCGGCGACCTGGTGTTCGACGAGCACGGGGTGCCGACAACGGTCGTCGCGGCAACGCCGCCGCTCCTCGATCGCCCGTGTCGTGAGGTCACCTTCTCCGACGGTGCAACGGTGATCGCGGACGCCGACCACCAGTGGCTGACGGTGGACAAGAACGGTCGACGTCCCGGTCGCTGGCGGGGAGCGATCCGCACCACCGACGAGATCGCCCGCACGCTCACGGTCCGGGGCGAGCGCAACCACCAGGTGCCGCTGCCGGGTCCCGTCGAGTACGCCCCGCGCATCGACCTCCCGATCGAGCCCTACACGTTCGGGGCGTGGCTGGGGGACGGCACGACCACGAAGGCCGAGATCACGTCCTGCGACCCCGAGGTGTTGCGGCAGATCAGCGGCGACGGATTCTCGGCACAGCCGTTGTGGTATGCGCCGCATGCATATCGGATCGGTGGCGTCGGCCAGACGCGCGATGCCACAACCGGCCGCTACGCGCGCAGCGGATCCCTGTCGAGTCGCCTGCGCACCATGGGCCAGATGAGCGGCAAGTTCGTGCCTCGCGAGTACCTCCAGGCGGGCGTCAGCCAGCGGCTCGCATTGCTCCAGGGGCTGATGGACACGGACGGCTTCGTCGACGACATCGCGGGGCGGTGCGAGTTCACGAGCACGAACGAAGGCCTGGCCAATTCCGTCGTCGAGCTTGCCGCCAGTCTCGGCTTCCGGCCGGTGATGACGACCGGGCGGGCGATGCTCAACGGGATCGACCACGGACCCAAGTACCGGGTGAAGTTCACGCCCGATCGACCGGTCTTCCGCCTGACGCGAAAGGTCGTCCGCCAGAAGCCAACCAACAGCCGCTTCCATCGATTCCGGGCGATCGCCGATGTGCGCGAGGTGGCGTCCGTGCCCGTGCGCTGCATCGAGGTGGCCTCGCCGCGTGGGTTGTTCCTGGTGTCCCGCTCGTTCATCCCCACGCATAACAGCTCGCTCGGCCGCCTGGGCCTCCTCATCCATTCCACCGCGGGGTACGTGGATCCGGGCTGGGAGGGCACCCTCACGCTCGAGCTGTCGAACGTCGCCAACCTCCCGATCGCGCTGTACTACGGCATGCGCATCGGCCAGATCAGCTTCTTCCGGATGAGCTCGCCCGTCGAGCGGCCGTACGGCAGCAAGGAGC
The DNA here is from genome assembly GCA_963835335.1 of uncultured Chloroflexia bacterium. GTDB lineage: Bacteria > Chloroflexota > Limnocylindria > Limnocylindrales > CSP1-4 > CAIXZV01. The sequence continues at coordinate 22,471 of CAWIFB010000030.1, forward strand.
TGGGATCGAAGTACCAGGGCCAGTCCGAGCCCACGGCGTCGGCCTTCCATGCGGACTTCGAGCGGGGCCGCAAGGTGCGGGACGGCGGGGATGGCTCGGCATGAGCGTGAACGACGCCGTCGACTTCCGCATGGACCTGGGCGGCGGCACGACGGTCGCCCTGATCCAGGCCGGCACCTTCCGATCGGACGCGGGCGCCCTGTTCGGGCCGGTGCCCTGGATCCTGTGGCGGCCGTGGGCCGAGGGCGAGATCGACGACGACCGGCGCCTGCTCCAGGCGCTCAACTGCCTGCTGGTCGAGACGCCGGCCGGCCGCGTCCTGGTCGAGACGGGGATCGGGGAGCGGATCAACGACAAGGGCCGCACGATGCGGGGCTACCTGGGCACGCCGATCGCGCCGGCGATGCGCGAGGCGGGCTTCGATCCCGCGTCGGTCGACGTGGTCGCGATGAGCCACCTCCACTTCGACCACGCCGGCGGACTCCTGCTCGCCGACGGGACGCGCGCCTTTCCCCGGGCGCGGATCGTGGCGCAGCGCGCCGAATGGGAGCTCGCGCTCGGGGACAACAGCCGGGTGCTCGCCTCGTACGACCAGCCGGAGCTGCGGCTCGTGGCCGACTGGGGCGCCGAGGGCTGGGTCGAGGGCGATCGCGAGCTCGTGCCCGGCGTGTCCGTGATCGAGACCGGCGGACACTCCGCGGGCCACCAGGCGATCGTGGTGCGGGGGACCGGCCCCGGGGCGCGGACGCTCGCGTTCTTCGGTGACCTGTGCATGCGGCCGTGGGCCGCCAACCCGCGCTGGGTGACCTCGTTCGACGACTTCCCGCTGGACAGCGTCGCGCGCAAGGGCGAGCTGTTCCGGCGCGCGGTCGACGAGGACTGGCTGGTCGCCCTGTCGCACGAGTCGCGGGATCCGGTGGGCCGGCTGGTCCCGGACCGCGACCGGTTCCGGTTCGAGGGGCTGCGCAGCGGCTGAGTCCGGATTCGCCACCGCGCACCCGGACGCTACCGTCGAGGTCCTGCCACCTACCGCGCAGCGTGGTGGTAGTCCGGGTCCTGCCACCTCCGGAGCCACCGGCAACCCGCCACCGGTCGAATTCGTGCACGGATCGGGCGTCTCGAGCCCGTCGGGTCGGCCGTCATCCCACGCCGACCCCGCCTAGCACCACTGGCGGCGGTGCCTGACAGCACTTCCGGGCGTTTCAGCCGATAGCACCGCCACCGGCGGTGCGGGACAGGAAGCGGCTGGGGGTGCGGGACAGGAAGCGGCTGCGGGACAGAAAGCGGCTGCGGGTGCGGTACAGGAACGGAAACCCGGACCGAGCTGCCGGCCGAACCCCTCAGCTCTCCCGTGAAGCCGCGCAGCGCCCGTCCGGGTCGACGCACCCGACGAAGTGCCCGGGGGCCACCTCCGTGAGCGCCGCGCCGTCGCGGCCCGTCGGGTAGGCCGCGTGGTACAGGCACTCGGGCAAGGCGCGCTCCTGGTCCCAGGCAACATCGCCCGCACCCCACCGCTCCTCGAGCCGCGGGACCGAGGCCAGCAGCATCTGCGTGTAGGGGTGGCGGGCGTCGCCGAACACGAGCTCGGTCGGGCCCATCTCGACCACCCGACCGCGGCGGAGGATCACGGCACGCTCGCTGATGTAGTTGCCGAGGGACAGGTCGTGGGTGATGAACAGGATGCCGAGGCCGCGCTCCTTGAGGTCCCCGAGCAGGTTGAGGACGTCGATGCGCGTCGACGCATCGAGCATGCTGATGATCTCGTCGGCGACCAGGTACTTCGTGTCCAGCAGCAGCGCCCGCGCGATCAGGAGCCGCTGGAGCTGGCCGCCGCTGAGCTGGTGCGGGTACTTGTGGAGCACCTGGCCCGCCTCGAGCCCGACGTCCTGCAGGGCAGACTCGATCCGCCCGCGCCATTCGCCGGCGGCCACGCCCCGGTGGAACGCGCCGTGGACCATGTTGAACACGTGGTCCACCTTGAAGATCGGGTTGAACGAGCTGAACGGGTCCTGGAAAACACCTTGGACGCCCCGGTAGTAGTCCCGCAGGCGGCTGCCGCCGAGCGTGGCGATGTCGGTCCCGTCGACGGCGATCCGGCCGCCATTGACCCGGACCAGGCGCAGGATCATCTTGCCGATCGTCGACTTGCCGCTGCCGCTCTCGCCGATCAGCGAGACGACCTCTCCCGGGGCGATGCTCAGCGTGACGTCGCGCACGGCGACCAGCGTCGACCCGCCGAACGGGCCGACCCGGTAGACCTTGGACACGCGTTCCAGCGCGAGCATCAGGCGACCTTCCAGCAGGCCACGGCGTGACCCGGCTCGATCTCGACGAACGGCGGCTCCTCGAGGCACTGGGCGTCCGCGAGCGGGCAGCGATCCCGGAACCGGCATCCGGTCGGCGGGTTGAGCAGCGACGGCGGCGTGCCCGGGATGCCGGCCAGGCGCGTCTCGGCGAACCGGCGCCCCATCTCGGGCAGCGACGACACCAGCAGCCGGGTGTACGGATGCCGGGGCGTCCGCATCAGCGTCTCGGTCGACGCCTTCTCGGCGAGCTTGCCGGCGTACATGATCGCCAGCGTGTCCGAGATCTGGTACAGGATCGAGACATCGTGGGTGACCACGATCATGCTCCGGACGAACCCGCGATCCCGGAACCCCACCAGCGTCTGGGCGACCGCGCGCTGGCTCGACACGTCGAGCGCGGACGTGATCTCGTCCGCGATGAGCACAGCCGGGTCGAGCAGCGTCGACAGGACCATCACGAGCCGCTGCTTCATGCCGCCGGACAGCTCGATGGGGTACATGCCGAGGATCGCATGGGTCAGGCCCACCAGCTCGAGCCGCCGCTCCAGCTCGTCGTGGACCTCCTCGTACCGCACGCCGCGGGATCCGACCACCTCGCGGATCATGCGCCCGATCTTCCGGGTCGGGTTGAGCGCGCTCATGGCGTACTGCGGGATGAGCGACAGCTCCTTGAACCGGAGCTCGTTCATCGCCTCGTTGTCGGCGATGGGCAGCTCCAGCCCGTCGAGCTCGACCGTCCCACCCACGTGCTTCATCCGGCCGTCGATCCGGATCAGGGCGCTGCCGAGGGTCGACTTGCCGCAGCCGGACTCGCCGGCGAGGCCCATGATCTCGCCGTCGGCGAGCTCGAACGAGACGCCGTCGAGCGCCTTCACGTCGCCTGCGAGGGTCCGGTAGTAGACCCGGAGGTCGGTGACCTTGAGGCTCACGCTCAGGACTCCCGCAACCGGGGGTTGAAGATCTCGTCGAGGCCGACGTTCATGACGTACAGGGCCCCGACGATCGCCGTGATGCCGATGCCGGGCGGGATGAACCACCACCACAGCCCGAGCTGCAGCGCGCTCCAGGCGACGGCGTTGTACATCATCAGCCCCAGCGACGTTCCTTCCGTCGGTCCCAGCCCGATGAAGTCGAGCGACGCCGCGATCAGGATCGAGCCGCCGAACAGCAGGATGAACGTCATGAACAGGTACGAGCTCATGTTGGGGGCGATCTCGCTGAAGATGATCCTGCGAGCGGGCATGCCGGTGATGCGGGCCAGGTCGACGAACTCGCGCGCGTTGAGCGAGAACGTCTGGGCACGGATGGCGCGAGCGGCCCAGGGCCACGATGTGAGGCCGATGAACACCGCCTCGACCAGCAGGCCGCGTGCCTGGAGGAAGGCGGTGACGACCAGCAGCAGGGCGAGCGTCGGGATCACGAGAACCACGTTCGTGAACCCGCTCAGGATCTCGTCCACCAGGCCGCCGCGGTAGCCCGCCACGAACCCCACCACGACGCCGATCACCGCTGCCAGCCCGCCGCCCGCCAGCCCGATCATGAACGTCGCGCCGAGGCCGCTGACGAACTGGGCGAACACGTCCTGCCCGAACGTCGTGGTTCCGAACCAGTAGTCCGCGGATGGCGCCGCCGCGACCGGCCCGGTGAAGGCGTTGGGATCGCCGGGCCGGAGGAGTGGTCCGACGATCGCCAACGCGACGAGAACGATCAGAATCGTGGACGCGATGAGGATCTTGCGGCTGCGAAGCACGAAGTGGCGCAGCTCGCGGGCGCGTCCGACGCCCTCGCCGACGCTCGCGACGGGGACCCCGGGTCCGGCTGCCATGGGCAGGGGCGCAGGGCCGCTGGGGGACACCGGCGCGCCGGGTGCTGCCGGAGCGGCAGCAGGGACAGGGTCACGGCGCGGACCGCTCATTCGCCGCCGCCGCTCATGCCGATGCGTGTCCGCGGATCGAGGAACACGTAGGCGACGTCCACAAGGAAGTTTGCGATCAGCACGCCCACGATCACGAACAGGAAGATGCCCTGTAGCAGGAAGTAGTCCTCGTTCTGGACCGCGGCCAGCAGCAGCTTGCCGATGCCCGGGTACGAGAACACGATCTCGGTGACCAGGGCCCCGGCGACGATCACGCCCAGCTGGAGCGCCAGCCCGGTGACCTGGGGCAGCACGGCGTTCCGGAAGGCGTAGCGGCGGATCAGCCCCGATGGCACGCCGAGCGCCCCGAGGTACCGCGAGTAGTCCGCGTCGAGCTCGTAGATGATCATGTTGCGCATGCCGATCGCCCAGCCCCCGAACATGATCAGGAACAGCGACAGGAACGGCATCACCCAGTGGGCGACCAGGTCCCCGAGGAATGCCAGCGACAGCGAAGGCTCGAGCGCGTAGGAGTAGCCACCCGAGATCGGGAACACGCGGAAGATCGTTCCCAGCAGCCAGGCGATGACGATCGCGAGCCACATGTAGGGCGTCGCGGTGAGGATGTACCCGATCGGCAGCACGGCGTTGTCGAGCAGCCGGCGCCGGGCGGCGATCGCACCGAACGTGTTGCCCGCCCACCAGCTGAGCAGGATGGCCGGGATCAGCAGGGCGAGGGTGTAGGGGACCGCCGCCATGATCGCGCTGACCACGGACCGCCCGGACAGGTACACGCTCAGGCCAAGGTCGCCGTGGAGCAGCGAGCCCCAGAAGTTCAGGTACTGCTGCCAGATCGGCAGGTCAAGCCCGAACAGGTTGTTGTAGTAGGCAAAGACGCCGGCGACGGCCTCGGGTGGGATCTGACGCCGCGAGAGCATGCTCTGGACCGGGTCGCCGGGCATGAACCGCGGGATCATCCAGTCGATCGTCGCCGCAACGAGGAACGTGAGCGCGTAGATCAGGAGCTTGCGGCCGAAGTAGCGTCGCACGAGATCTCCCGCGAACGAGCCTGCGAGGGTCCCTCCGGCCGCGGGGCGGCCGGAGGGACCGGTTGGCGCGAGGAGCTAGGGGGTGACCGGCTGAAGCTCGGTGAGCATCTTGACGGCGCCCATCTGCCAGTATCCGTTCCAGGTGGCCGGCAGGATGTGGTTGCCGTCGTCGGAGGGCCAGTTGGTCCACACGACGTTGCTGACCTGCGACCACAGCCCGTTGTACCAGAGCGGGATGACCGGCATGTCGGTCAGCGAGATCTTCTGGAGCTTGCTGGTGATCGCCTGCATGGCGGTGACGTCGTCGACCGGCGTCTTGTCGAGCTGCTGGACGAGGGCCCAGGCATCGGGATTCTCGTAGCCGCCGTAGTTGCGGTTCTTGCCGGCGCCTTCCATGAGCGGCAGCCGGTACATGTAGTCGTAGTAGGTCCAGGGCGTGTTCGAGAGCTGGACCTCGTTGTTGACGACCAGGTCGAAGTCACCGCTGTTGCGCGCGTCGACGAGGCCGTTGTAGTCCACGATCCGGGCCTCGGCGTTGATGCCGGCGGCCTTGAGGCTGGACACGATCACGTCGCGAGCGGCCTCCCAGTCGGACCAGCCGGTGGGGACCATGATCGTGAGCTTGACGGCGGACCCGTCCTTGGCCGTGTAGAACCCGTCGCTGCCCTTCTTGTAGCCGGCGGCGGCAAGGATCGACGCGGTCTGGCCGGGGTCGTACTTGAAGCCCAGCGCGTCGCGCTGCGCCGTGTCGATGTACTTGTCCCAGGTGGGCAGCAGCCCCGTGGGATCGGCGGCCTGGACGATGTTGCCGTAGACCTTGTTCACGATCGTGGGGACGTCGACCGCGAACGCGATGGCCTTGCGGAACGCCGGGTCGTCAAGGGGCTTCTTCTTGTCGTTGGTGACGAGCCATGCCGTGTTGCCCGACAGCATGTACGGCGCACCCTTGAAGTAGGTGGTCACGTAGCCGTTGTCGACGAGGGTGGCAACGCCGGGCAGGAAGTTGTTGCTGAGGTCGATCCCGCCCTGCATCAGCAGGCCCAGCGCCACGTTGTTGGCGCCGTTGACGATGTCGACGATGTACTTCGGCTTGACATCGAGGCCCAGGGCCGTCCTGGCCCACCAGCTCTCATTCTTGACCCAGACCATGCGGTCCTCGGCGGCCGTCTTGTACGTGTACGGTCCGGTCCCGACGCCGTTGGCATTGGTCTCGGTGAGGATGTCCTCGTTGGCCTTGGCCTCCCAGATGTGCTTGGGCAGGATCGGGCTGTTGTAGGTCCAGGTCGCCCACTCCTGGTAGGCGGGGTTGTTGAACTTGACCACGACGGTGTTGGCGTCCGTGGCGGTGGCGTCGGTGACGTAGTCCCAGATGTTGGAGCCGACGGCCTTGATCTTGGCCAGGCCGATCGTGAACGCGACGTCGTCGGCCGTGAACGGCTGGCCATCGCTCCAGGTGACGCCGGAACGCGTCTTGATCGTGTAGGTCGTCGCGTCGGTCCAGCTGGCGCTCTCGGCGAGCCAGGGATCGAACTTGTCAGCAAGCGGGTCGTACAGGAACAGGGTCTCGTACTGGAGACCGACGACGCCCGTCGCGGCGTTGGGGTCGAGCGGGTTCCAGGTCGAGGGCGGGCCCCACTGCTTGCCCGTCGTGTACAGGGTCTCGTTGCGCGGGTAGCTCTCGACCGCACCCTCGGACGCTGCCGGGGTCGCGGCGGCCGACTCGCCCGGCGCCATGCTCTGTGCCTGGCTGGGTTCGGACGACGCCGGTGATGAGCCGCACGCGCCGACGACGATGCTCGCCAGTGCGAGGACCGTCATCAGCCGTCTGGTGGATGTCATGCGTACCTCCTCCGTGGATCTCTGACGGCCTCGCACGTGGGTGGAGGCCACAACTGCATCAGCCCCGCACCACACCTCCCACGGTCGACTGGCGGATCACCAGCTCGGTCGGCAGGATCACGCGGCGCGGAGCGTCGCGGTCGGCGATCAGCTGGATCAGGCTGGTCACCGCCTGGGCTCCTTGCTCGCGAACGCCCTGGCGAACGGTTGTGAGGGGCGGCTCCATGTGGGCCGCGAACTCGAGATCGTCGAACCCGGCGAGCGCCACGTCCTCCGGCACCCGCAGACCGCGCGCCCGGATCGCCGCCAGGGCACCCTGCGCGGTCGAGTCATTGGCGCAGAAGATCGCGTCCGCGCCCGCGTCGAGCAGGACCTGCGCGCCGGCGGCCCCGGAATCGGCGTCGAAGTCGCCCAAGGCGACCAGGCCGTCGACCGGGAGCTTCGCGCGGGCCATCGCCCTCGCGTATCCGGTGAGCCGGTCCTCGCCGGCGACCGTGCGCGGCGTCCCGGCGATGTGTCCGATCCGGCGGCGCCCGATCTCGACGAGGTGGGTCGTGACCAGGTCCGCGGCATGGACGTTGTCGATGTCGACGTAGCTGGCGGTCTGGTCGGCGCTTCGATGGCCGATGAGGACGGTCGGCCGGCCGGCGGCCAGGAGCCCGTCGACGAGCGGATCGTCGAGCGCGTGCGCGGTGACGATGACGCCGTCGAGGATGCTGAGGGACAGGATCTTGTCCAGCGTCTCTTCTTTGGACCGGTTGCCCAGCCACAGCATCATTCCCGCCGCACGATCCGCGAGCGCATCGCTCATGCCCTGCATGAGCTGCCCGAAGTACACGTCGGTGAACAGCCGGTGAGGATCGACGTGCATGACGACCCCGACCACGCCCGACCGCCCGGAGGCGAGCGTCCGGGCCGCGATGTTCGGGCGGTAGTTGTTCTCCTGGAGGATGGCCTCGACGCGGCGCCGGGTCCGGTCCGAGACGCTGCCGCCGTTGATGACGCGCGATACCGTCGCCCGGGAGACCCCGCTCAGGGATGCAAGCTCGTCGATGGTCCGTGCCACGGGCAATCGTCCCTCTGCAGACGTGTCGTGAGGACGCCAGATTGGAAGCGCTCTCATCCTAGGCGCGGACGACCCGAAATGTCAACACGACAATTCCGTGCGTGATGTACAATTCGGCGCGCAACATTCCGGAAGCGCTTTCAGTGTCCAGGAGGCCGTAGCGTGCGGACGGTGGGATTCCCGCCCGGGTTTGTGTGGGGCGCCGCGACGGCTGCCTACCAGGTCGAGGGAGCCGCCCGGGCCGATGGGCGCGGCGAGAGCATCTGGGACCGGTTTGCCCATACGCCGGGTCGGGTCCGTGCGGGCGAGACCGGCGACATTGCCTGCGACCACTACCACCGGTACGCGCAGGACATCGGGCTGATGGCCGAGCTGGGGCTGGATGCATACCGGTTCTCGGTCTCGTGGCCACGCGTGATCCCGGACGGCACCGGAGCGGTGAACGAGCCGGGCCTGGACTTCTACGAGCGCCTCGTCGACGAGGCGCTGGCCCGAGGCATCGCTCCCCACGCGACGCTGTACCACTGGGACCTGCCGCAGGCGCTCGAGGACGCGGGCGGCTGGCCGGCCAGGACCACGGCCGAGGCCTTCGCGCGCTACGCGGAGGTCGTCACGCGCCGGTTGGGCGATCGCCTCGCCTCGATCACGACCCTCAACGAGCCGTGGTGCAGCGCCCACCTCGGCTACCGGCTCGGCATCCATGCGCCGGGGCGCACCGATCCTGCGGCCGCCCTCGCCGCGTCGCACCACCTGCTCGTCGCGCACGGGCTGGGCATGCGCGCGATCCGTGCCGCGGCCCCCTCGCTGCCCGCGGGGATCGTGCTCAACTTCGAGCCATCCCGCCCGGCGACCACCCACCTGCTGGACCTCGAGGCCGCAGCGATCGCGAACGCACAGCTCAACCGCTTCTACCTGGACCCGATCACGGGCCGGGACTACCCGGACGACGCGGTCCGCTCATTCGGCTGGTCCCGGCGCGAGATCGTCGACGGCGACATGGCGCTGATCGCCGCGCCGATCGATCTGCTGGGTGTCAACTACTACACGAGCCGGACCGTCCGCTCACCGCTGCTGCCGCCGCTCCCGGCCAGTGCGGATCCGGAGCGGACGTCGATGGGCTGGGAGGTGCACCCAGAGGGCCTGACCGAGGTTCTCCAGCTCGTGGCATCCCGGACCGGGGACCTGCCGCTGTACGTGATGGAGAACGGTGCCGCGTACGCGGACGATCCGGTGGATCCGCGACGGGACCCGGAGCGGGTCAGCTACCTCCAGCGTCACGTCGATGCCGCCCGGGCGGCCATCGAGGCGGGCGTCCCGCTCAAGGGCTACTTCGCCTGGTCACTGCTCGACAACTTCGAGTGGCATGACGGCTACGGCTACCGGTTCGGGCTCGTCCACGTCGATTTCGCAACGCAGGAGCGACAGATCCGGGACAGCGGCCGCTACTGGGGGTCGCTCGCGACGGGCGTGCCGCCGATCCCGGCGTGAGCAGCGAGATCGCCATCCCGTGGGAGGAGCGTCCCGCGGGATCGTCGGCCGTCGTATGGCGCTCGGCGCGAAACCCGATCATCCCGCGCGACCTGCTGCCGCGCTCCAACAGCATCTTCAACTCCGCCGTCGTTCCGTTCGAGGACGGGTTCGCGGGCGTGTTCCGGATCGACGACACCTCCCGCACCATGAACCTCCATGCCGGGTTCAGTCCCGACGGCGTCGACTGGGACATCGATCCGCAGCCGATCGTGTTCCTGGCCTCGGACGGCCGCGTCGCCGAGATCCAGGCGGACTTCACGCACGCGTACGACCCGCGGGTGACATGGCTCGAGGACCGCTGGTACGTGACCTGGTGCGCCGGCTATCACGGGCCGACGATCGGGGTCGGGTGGACCCGGGACTTCCGGACGTTCCACCAGCTCGACCATGCGTTCCTGCCGTTCAACCGCAACGGCGTCCTGTTCCCGCGACGGATCGGCGGCGCGTACGCGATGCTCAGCCGGCCGAGCGACAACGGCCACACGGCGTTCGGGGAGATCTTCTTCTCGGAGAGCCCCGACCTTGTCCACTGGGGTCGCCATCGCCACGTCATGGGCACCATCCCCTGGACGTGGCAATCGACAAAGGTCGGCGCGGGCCCGACGCCGATCGAGACGCCCGATGGCTGGCTGCTCCTGTACCACGGCGTCCTGACGTCCTGCAACGGGTTCGTGTACTCGATGGGGGCGGCGCTGCTGGACCTGGAGCAGCCGTGGCGCGTGCTCGGGCGGGCGCCGGACTACCTGCTGTCCCCGCAGGCCGTCTACGAACAGGTCGGCGACGTGCCGAACGTGGTCTTCCCGTGCTCGGCGCTGGTCGATCGGGATGCCGACCGGGTCGCGATCTACTACGGTGCCGCCGATACCGTGGTCGCCCTGGCGTTCGGCCATCTCTCGGAGCTGGTGCGCTTCGCCCGCGGCGGGTGAGCGATTGCCCGGCCGCCGGACCCCACCGTCGAAGTCCTGTCCGTCGCCGTCGGGCCGACCGGCCGCTACGTCGACGTCCTGCCACCTACCGCGCACCCGGACGCTAACGACGAAGTCCTGCCACCTACCGCACAGCGTGGTGGTAGTCCGGGTCCTGCCACCTCCGGAGCCACCGGCCACCCGCCACCGGTCGAATTCGTGCACGGATCGGGCGTCTCGAGCCCGTCGGGTCGGCCGTCATCCCACGCCAACCCCGCCTAGCACCACTGGCGGCGGTGCCTGACAGCACTTCCGGGTGTTTCAGCCGATAGCACCGCCACCGGCGGTGCGGGACAGGAACGGCGGCGGGTGCGGGACAGGAAGCGGCTGCGGGTGCGGGACAGAAAGCGGCGGCGGGTGCGGGAGGGGAACGCCGGCGGTGCGGGACGCCCGATGACGGGCACGCCGGCGCCGGGCGCGGGCCGCGATCAGCTACCGGGCAGCCACGCCTCGACCCGCGCCCGTGCCGTGTCGTCTGTCAGGGGCCCGTTGATCACCTCGAGGATGCGTCCGTCGGGGCTGATGAAGAACTGGGTCGGCAGCGCGAACACCTTGTACAGCCCGAAGATGTCGGCGGAGGCGTCGAACGCGATGTCGTAGCCGAGCTCGTAGCGCTGCGCGTAGGCGCGTACGTCGTCGACCGTCGTCTCCTGGACCGCGACCCCGATGATCGACAGCCCGCGGGATGCGTACGTGGCGTCCATGTCGCGCAGCACCGGCGTTTCGGCCTGGCACGGCGGGCACCAGGTCGCCCAGAAGTTGAGCCACACCAGCCGGCCGCGAAGGTCGGCCAGTCGGACCGGCTTGCCGTCGAGATCGGTCAGCGTCATGGAGGTCCCGTCGTCGCGGACTGCCTCGAGCTCGGGGGCGAGGTCGCCGGGCCGCAGCCCTTCCGTGGCCGGCCCAAGCAGGAATGGCGTCGACGCCGGGATCGTGATCGTGCCGTTGGGGCCGGCGGCGATCGGGCGGGTGACGACGGTCAGTGTGACCGCGGCGACCACGACGACCAGGAGCACGGTCAGCAGCTGCCGGCCGCTGAACGGGCCGACGAGCCCGCGCCGCGGGGTGGGCGGGTTCGGCTGCGGACCCGGCTCGGGCGCCGCCGTCATACGAACGACGTGAACTGGAAGTAGCGCGGGAGGAGGACCAGGAGGTCGAAGATCATCGCGAGCCCGATGGCCACGACGAGCAGCCCGCCGATCAACGAGACCGCGTGCCCGTGGCGAACCAGGAACCGGGTCACGCGCGTTGCGCGATCGTAGAACGCCGCGATGAGCAGGAACGGGATGCCCAGCCCGGCCGTGTAGCTCACCAGGAGCAGCGCGCCCTGGAGCTTGGTGTCCGAGACCGCGGCCATCGTCAGGATGCCGCCCAGGATCGCGCCGATGCAGGGCGTCCAGCCGATGGCGAAGATGGCGCCCAGCGCGAACGCAGCGGGCAGGCCCGCGCGGCCCCCGACGAGCCGCCGTCCGAGGCGCCCGCCGGCACCGCCGCCCGGGCTGCCCCCAGCTGGTGCCAGCGTCATGCCTCCCGTCATCGACGTGAGCCCCGCCGACGCCCCGGCATCGAGCGGACGCCACGTCCGCTCGAGGATCGGGATGTTGACGAGGCCGGCCAGGCTGAGGCCCATGATCACGAGCACGAACCCGCCGATCACGCGCAGCGGCTGGATGTAGTCGGCGATCGCACCACCCGCGAACGCGGCGGTGACGCCCAGCAGCGTGAACACCGTGCCGAACCCGGCGACGTACGCCGCCGCGTGGCGCATCGCCGCCCAGCGCGACGGCGCCTCGCCCTGGTTCGCCGCCACGGCGACCGCCGTGAGCTGGCCGAGGTATGCGGGCACGAGCGGCAGCACGCACGGCGACAGGAACGAGATCAGGCCGGCCGCGAAGGCGACCAGAATCGTGTAGTCCCCGGTCATCCGACGGTCACCGCTTCGCCGTCGAGCGCCTGGGCGAGGAACCGCCGCAGCTTGGCGGCCGTGGTGGCCAACTCCAGCTCGTGGCCGCCGAACGTCACGACCGGGATGGTCAGCGCGTACCTCCGCTGGAGCGCCTCGTCATCCTCGATGGTCCGCTCCTCGAATGGTGGAACGGGGAGGCCGCGGGAAACGCGGTCGGCGAGGAGGGCATCGAGCATCGCGCGCGCGTCCTCGCACAGGTGGCATCCGGGGCGACCGTACAGGACCAGGGAGGGAAGGGGAGTGGTCACGTGACCGATTGTAGGCGGGCTTTCGCGATCGGCCCGGCGACGCGCGGGCGGCGATTGCAGTCGCGACCCTCCCGCGGCGTCGGGCGCCCGTATCATCGCCACCATGCCGGAGCCCTCGCTGTACGACCACGTCGGCGGGATTGCCTATTTCGAGCGCCTCGTCGACCGCTTCTACCGGGGGGTCGAGGGAGATCCGGCCCTGCTCGCGCTGTATCCGGACCAAACGGATCTTGCGGGCGCGCGGCGTCGGCTCACGCTCTTCCTCGTGCAGTACTGGGGCGGCCCAACGACGTACCTCGAGGAACGCGGGCACCCGCGGCTGCGCGCGCGACACTCCCGGTTCTCGATCGGCTGCCGGGAGCGCGACCACTGGCTGATCCACATGCGGGCGGCAATCGACGAATCCGAGGCCCAGCCGGACGCGCGGACAAGGCTCCACGAGTACATGACGATGGCCGCGGACGCGATGCGCAATCGCGAGGATCTGCCTGCCGCGACCTGACGCGCTGCTACGATGCGTCTGCGCGCCCCCGTAGCTCAGTGGATAGAGCGCAGCCGTCCTAAGGCTGGCGTCGGCGGTTCGAATCCGTCCGGGGGCGCCAACAGCAAATCGTCGGCGGCCGCGAAGCGATCGACGAGCATGCCGATGAGCTCCCGGAGCTACTCCAGGCTAGCCGTGTCGATCGCGGCGCGCAGCACTCCACCATCGCCGCGACCGCGTCGAACGTCACGATCTTGTCCGACGCCGGGCAACAGCGCCAGCTCCGCCTTCGTCTCCCGCATCTTGCTTCCCGTTACTTGGGGGCTTCGATGCCGCCCCACTCCAACTGCTGCTTCAGGCGATCGACACGCATCCAACTACACCACCTGGCCCCCGCCCACCCATCAGCGCGGTTGGATCTCGATGGAAGCGATGATGCCCTCGAGCTCCGCGCGGTCGGTGGCTGTGGTCATGGCCGGGATCCGGGCGAAGAACGTCTCGCGTGTTCCGTCAATATCGAGGACGTAGATCCTGTTCACCTCGTCGTTCCCCTGGACGAACCGGGGGTCGCCGGCCGAGCCCCATATCCAGAAGGCCTGCGCTCCGCAGGTCGTGATGTCCGTGGCGACCGTTACTTCGACCGACTTGCCCGGATAGCCGTCGATCATCACCGCGGTCGGCTCGGCGCTCGTCACGCCAGGCTGGCGAGCAATCGCCTCGATGAGGTCATCGATGCTGGGTCCTGGAGGCGGATCGAGCAGCGTGTGATCCGTACAGGCGTTCACATAGCGGTTGCTGATGGGCCACACCCCCAGACCTGGGCCCGCCTGTGCCTCCGTTGGTCCGTAGTCCTTCCGAACGGAGAAATCCTCGAGTGAGGACCAGCCGTCCGGGACGGTGATTTCGATGGCGAACCCTCTGCCCCTGTCGCCCATGCCTCCCATCAGGTAACGACCCGCATCGAGACGCACCTCGCCGACGATGAGATTTGGCGTTCCCCTAGGTGTCGCTGATCCGGCGCCCGCTTGGACGACCCCGGGAACGGCCGCGGTTTCTCCCGGAACCGCTGCGAGAGCGCACCCGACGACCGCGACCGCGATGATGCTCGCCGATGCGGCGGTCCACGCTGTGATGTATCTCATGCTCATGCTCCCGTCTCCTGCCGTGCGAACCTTGGACGTAGTCGCGGGATCGATCACCCGGAAAGCGGCATGCCCCAGCGTCCGCGCTCCGCAGTCGGCACACGAGCGATCAACCTGATCGCCTGCCCCGCATGAGCCGCCCACTGTCGCAATCGTTCCATCTCCGATCCCCAGGGTGGGCGGGAGTTGTCATCGGACCGGCAAGCTGACACGGATGGAACGATTGGTGTCGCCAAGGGCTCATGCTAGGTAGCGCGGTCACCCCGATCGCCGAAGGCAGGTGCCGGAATGCAGCGTGATCTCGTCGAACGAGCGAGAACTGGCGACCGTGAGGCGTTCTCACACCTTGCCTCGGCCTCGTTCGACCAGCTGTTCCGGACCGCCCGACTGATTGTCCGGGACGAGGAGCGAGCGGCCGACGCGGTCCAGGAGGCGCTCTTGTCTGCCTGGCTCCACATCGGTGCCGTCAAGGATCCAGATCGGTTCGAGGCTTGGCTGCGCCGGCTTCTGGTCCATGCCTGCTATCGCGAGGCGCGCCGCGCCCACCACCGTCGTGTGATGGAGGTGGAGGTCACGTCGCTCGTTGGGCCGACCCGAGATGACGTCCAGCGAGCGACGGCGATGCGCGACGAACTCGCTCGCGGTTTCGGGCGGCTGCGCCTCGACCACCGGGCCGTCCTGGTCGTCCACCACTACCTGGGCCTCACCGACCCGGAAGCGGCCGCGGTCCTCGACATCCCCCTCGGCACGTACAAGTCGAGGTTGCATCGGGCGACCGACGCCATGCGGGCAGCCCTCGAAGCGGACAGCCGCACGCCGGTTCGGACACAGGAGTCGATCGCATGACGACGAACGACGCGTTCGACGCCACTCTGAACTCGTGGCTTGACGACGAAGCTTCGGCCCAGATCCCGAGCGTTGGCAGGGAGCACCTGTTCGCGGAAATCGTAACGCGACGGCGGCGGCCCGGACCCCTCGCCGGGCTCGGCAGCCACTGGATCGCCGATCCCTCCACGCGAGCCGGCTTCGGAAGCTCCCGGCGCGTGCTCGGACTGCCGGTCGCGATGCTCCTGCTGCCGCTGTTGGCTCTCGCGCTGCTCGGCGCCACGATGCTCGTTGCTGGCTCGCTCGGCGAGATCACGATTGCACCACCCGTCCCGGACGGGCACCTGCCGAGCAACATTCCCGTGAGCACAGCGCGGGTTGGACCCTTGTTCCCGGACGTGATTCCGGCTGTGGGTCGGCTGACTCCCGGCACCTACTCCTATCTCGACGTGGACGGATCCGGCGTCAACGCGCAATTCACGGTGCCGGACGGTTGGAGCTGGGACGGCCGATCGCTCCGCAGGGATGGCTCCGGACCGGTCGATGGTGCGGCGATCATGTTCTTCGGCAACGCGGCGGATGTAGAGGTCTATGTCGATCCGTGCCGCTGGTCGGAGGGGCGATCCGCGGTCGTCACAGACACGGTCGACGGCGTTGTCACGGCGCTGACACTTCAGCCGTCGCGAAACCCGACATTGCCACCCAATCCTTGGGTACCCGGTGTCAATGTCCCGGATTCGTCACGCGGTCTCGTGGTTGACCTGATCGTTCCCGCGGGTCTGGACATCACCGGCTGCGACGAGGGCGAGTATCGAAGTTGGACGATCGGCGACATCAGTCGATCCCATGAAGGCCGAGGACAGCGCGACAGCGTTTCGATCATCGACATCTACGGCATGTACGGTGGTCAGAGTGGTCCGGGCGGGATCATCATCGATGCCGCGAGCTTCCCGAATACCTCACCCACCGTCATGGCGGAGATCGACGCCATCGTCGACAGCATCGTCTTGGGTCACTGGGGGTGACCGGGAGTGGCGCTGGGGAGAGCAGCGGGCTCGCCATCAGGTGACGGCAGAGGACTGCTGCAGAACTGAACCACCAAGGGTCAACCGAAACTGCGGCTTGTGGAGAGCGACGTTTTCGTCGTCGCGCCAGCCAATGACACACCCTCCCGGATGCCTCGCTTCAGCGTTGGGCGCGAGCGCTGATCGCGTAGGCCATGAACCAACGCTCGAGCGATGCAGGCGTCGAGCCATAGACATTGTCGCCGGCGAGCAGGTCGCAGACGACCTCGCGCGCCCGCGCGATCTCTCGGCGGCGGTGACCGGCCCAGCGTGGGTCCGCCAGGGTGAGATCGAGCTGCGCGAGGGCACGCGCCAGGTTCGAGGCCAAACGCAGCTGGTTGCCGCTCTCGCGCGCCCTGATCGCCCGACCGACATCGGCTCCGGCGTTGCCGAGCTGCTCGGCGAGCGTCATGGCGTGCCAGCGGTCGGGCGTGAGGTCGGGGTGGAGGGTCACGCCACCACCATTCGATCGACGAGCTCCGCGATGGCTCCGCGGATCGCAGGATCCTCGACCGACCGCGTCCGGTTGCCCTGGCCGGGCCGGAGGTTGATCATCGAGTCGAACTCGAGGAAGTCCGCTGTCCCGTGCTCGGTTGGGTAGAGGTTGATGCCCAGAGATCGGTCTGGGCGGAGCCGGCGTCGAGGAGCAGTGCCTCGAGGTCGCTGTGCATGCCGGCGTCGACCGCGAGCAGCCCGCGGCGCACGTCGGCGACGGCCTTCACGAGGTCGACGAACGTGGCCTCGGCCATGGTTGAGAGCTCTGCGACGGTGATCCGTCCCGCAACGATCTGCATGGCCCGATGTTCGTTGCCCCGGGCGTCTTCCGCAAGCGAGCGGCGTGGCAGTCACCCGAGGCAGCGGGTCTCGCCTGCGGCGATGTCTCAAGCCATCGCGTACCCGTCCGAGCACGGGCTGGTCCCGAGGCGAACGGAAACTGGTCCGCCCGTTCAGCCAGGGCGGACCAGTTTCTCGCAGGTCGTGAGCGAGCCGGGTGGCTGGAGCGGTCAGGCCGGGACGGCCGCCAGCTCGCCGACGATGAAGCCCAGCCGGCCCGTCCTGTCGTCCACGAGATGTCCGAGGTCGGCGATGTTGGCCGCCGTCCAGGTACCCGCCGCAGCCATCGCCGTGTCGGCCGCTTCGGCAGAGGTCCAGACGCTGATCGAGCAGTTCGTGCCGTCGCCGAGATTGGCGAAGGTGTAGGCGACGAAGCCAGGCGATGCACGGAAGACGTCGGCGAGCCCTCCGGGGGCCTGGATGATGGCGCAGAGGTCCTCGAACGTGCCGCGGGTCTGCTTGTAGGTCGCGATCCGAACGTGCTGCATGTCGCTCTCCTCGTGGTGCCGCGGCGGGTGTCGCGGGATC
Organism: uncultured Chloroflexia bacterium; assembly: GCA_963835335.1. Taxonomy (GTDB): domain Bacteria; phylum Chloroflexota; class Limnocylindria; order Limnocylindrales; family CSP1-4; genus CAIXZV01. Next base: position 40,169 of record CAWIFB010000030.1, read on the forward strand.
GGTGCCACCGTATGGGCCCGGACCCCATCGCCGGAATGACCCGGGAGGTGAGAGTTCACCTTGCCCTGGGGTAAGGTTCGGGCGAGGAGGACGGGCACGAGGTGGATGCTCCCGAGGTGCGGGCGAGGTCGATGCCGGCGCTCACGCGCCGTGAGCGCGATGTGCTGGAAGCGCTGTGCAGGCCGTTGGCAGCGGAGCGGCCCGTCGCGATGCCCGCCTCGATCCGTGAGATCGCGGCCGAGCTCGTGGTGACGGAGGCCGCCGTCAAGCAGCACCTCCTGAACCTGTACGACAAGCTCGGGGTCGCGCGAGGGGACGGAGAGCCGGCGGATCGCCCTGGCGCGCGAGGCGGTGATGCGGGGCTTCCTGCCCGGTGTCGGGCCGCCGGCGCGCGCCGGCACGAGCAGGCTCGACGCGGGACGCGCCGCCGCGAGGAACCGCGCGTGGGATGACGCGTACGCTGCGCTCTCCGAGGCGGCTGCGGTGCAGTCGCTCGACGTCGCCGACCTCGAGCTGCTCGGCGACGCCGCGACGTGGACCGGACGGTTCGACGCCTCGACGGCGGCTCGTGAGCAGGCGTACGCCGCGTACCTCTCCCTGGCTGATCGCCGGTCGGCCGCCCGCGTCGCCCTCGGGCTCGGGTGGAATGCCGCCGTCACGCTCCGCTTTTCGATCGTCGCCGGCTGGATGGCGTCGGCAGGTCGATTGCTGGCAGCCGAGGCACACGGGGACGACGGCGAGGCACCCGTCTGGCCCGAGCACGGGCTGATGCTGTCCCTCATGGCCCTGAATGAGCTGAGCACGGGACAGCTCGAACCCGGCTTGGAGCATGCACGTGCTGCGTTCGACATCGGGCGGCGGACCGGCGACCCGGACATCCAGGCCCTGGGCCTCGTGTTCCAGGGCTTCGGGCTCGTCCACCAGGGGCGGCTCGACGAGGGTCGCGCGCTCCTCGACGAGGCGATGGCGAGCGCAACGGCAGGCCACCTCGGGACCCTCGCGCAGGGGATGGTCTACTGCCGGACGCTGAGCGCCTGCCTCGACACGTTCGACTTCCGACGGGCCATCGAGTGGACCGAGGAGATCGAGCGGCGTGCGCCGTCGGTCGGGACCGTGGGGTTCCCGGGAGACTGCCGGACGCACCGGGCTGCCGTGCTCGTCGTGCGCGGCGACTGGCCTCGCGGCGCTGAGGAGGCGGAAGCTGCGGCGGCCGAGTCGCGTGCCTACGACCTCGGCCACACGGTCCAGGCGCTCACCGCGCTCGGAGAGATCCGCCTGCGGCAGGGTGACCTCGCCGCGGCCCATGACGCCTTTGACCGCGCCGCCGACCTCGGCCTGCCGCCGGGGCCGGGGTATGCGCTGGTGCTCCTCGCCGAAGGTGATGCGCGTGGAGCGCTCCAGGCCATCGCCCGCGCCCTGGGCGGCGCCGGCGAACCGTTGAGCCGAGCCCGCTACCTTCCTGCCGCCATCGAGATCGCGCTCGCCGCGGACGACCTCGATCAGGCGCGCACGTCCTGCGCTGACCTCGCGGAGATCGCCGACGCGTTTCCGGGCCCGGCGCTCGCGGCGACACTGGCCGCGTGTCGGGCTGCCGTCTCGTTGGCGGCCGGCGACGCGTCGGAAGCGATCGATCTCGCCCGAGATGCAGCGCGGCGTTGGCGTTCGGTCGGCGCTCCCTATGAGGTAGCGCGGTGTCGGATGCAGGTGGCGACCGCGGCCGCAGCTCTCGGCGACCGCGACGACGCTGTTCGCGAGGCTCGGGCCGCACTCGCGTCGTTCTCAACGCTCGGGGCGCAGCGGGACATGAAAGCGGCTGCTGATCTCCTCGATCACCTCGACCGACTCGCGACGTAGCGAGGCGCGCGCCGGCGTCACGCAGCGTCACATTCGAGCATGCTTCCAAGGACGGTATCGGCGATTCGTCGGCGCCCCACGGCCGGTACACTGCGGAGCCCCCGTGAGAGAGAGCCCTTGACCGAGATCGCCGCCATTATCGCCGCGCTGCTGTTCGCTGCCGTGGCCGCCCTCCAGGCCGCGCTGGCTCTCGGCGCTCCTCTCGGCGGCTACGTGCTCGGCGGCAGGAACCCCGGGCGGCTACCGGCGCGACTCCGGGTGTTCAGCGGCATCGCCGCCGTGATCCTCGTCGTCGCGGCGCTCATCGTCGTCGCGCAGGCCGGGGTCATCCCGTCGTCGCCGGTGCCCGAGGAACTCCTCGCGCCCGCGACCTGGGTCGTCGCCGGCTTCATGGTCCTCAACACGGCCGCCAACCTCGCGTCCCGGAACACGTTCGAGCGGTACGCCTTCGGCGGGGCGACCGGAGCCTGTGCGGTCCTGTCCGCCTTCGTCGCCCTGACCGGGAGCGGTCCCGGCTGACGTGCGCGATGCGGATCGGCGCTATCCCCGTGGGATCTCGCCGGAGCGGATCAGGTCACCGAGGCTCATGCACGCACACGTCAGATCGTCGGTGGGACGGACCTGCCCGGGAACAGCAGCCTGAACTGCTTCGCGTACTGGCGCTTGCCGACGAGGCGCCAGAGCACCCTCACGGAGAGCGGCATGCCCGCGTAGAAACGCTGGCGGTCCGCCGGCGTGGAGTTCGCAAGCAGCATCCCGAGCTGCGGCAGGAGTCGGCTCTTCGGGATCACCCCGACACTGTGGTCGGCCATCGCGGTCCACTCTTCCGTGGTGACCACCCGCTCCGCGACCGGGATGACCTCCACCACCTCGCGGCGCAGGTGGACCTTGAGCACCTCGAGCATCCGCTCGTAGGCATCGGCAAGCTGCTCGCCGACCGCCGGGTCGGCCGTTGCGCGCCATCGGGCGAGGAGGGGACTCGCCTCCGCGAGCAGCTGCGCGACCTGCGCGTGATGCGCGCGCATCTGGCCGACGTGCAGCGCGCAGGCGGGAGCGCGCTGCTCGAGCTTGTCCCACAGGAGCTCGTCCTCGCTCTCGTGATGGATGTGCAGCGTCGCGTCGAGATCGGCGAGCCACTGACCGAGGAACTCGCTGCGCGCCACGTCACCGGCGGGAGCGTCGCGCACCATTCGGGGCGCCTCTTCGTATCCCCACAGGAACGCGTTGTGCAGGATGCGCATGTCGTCGCCGTCGCACAGCTTCGGCCCGTCAGGAACGGGCGGAGCGGTCTCACCGGGCAGGGAGACGTACTCCATGGTCATGAACGGACCTCCTGGGGGCGGGCTGGCTCGTCCACAAGTCTACGGTCCACGACCGCCAGGCGATTCGCCGTTCCTCCTTCCCGGGACGCCCGGCGGCTGCCAGGTAACAGGTCAGGATACGCCGTCGATATCCCCTGAGTCGGGTCGCCCGTCCGAGCGCTTGCGGCGCACGTTATCCTCGGCCGGAGGCCCGCGCAGGCTGGCCCACCATCGGACGTGAGGGACCCATGGCTGCCGATCCCAAGCTCGATCGCCTTCGTTCCGTCCCACTGTTCTCGGGCCTCGGGTCGCGGGAGATCGAGCACCTGGGACAGCTGACCGACGAGGTCGACGTGGCGGCCGGCCACGTCCTGATGCGCCAGGGCGATCGCGGCAACGAGATGTTCCTGGTGGTCAGCGGCAAGGTCTCCGTGGAACGAGATGGGCGGGTCCTGGGAGAGCGCGGCGCAGGAACCGTGCTGGGCGAGATCGCGCTCCTTGCCGAGACTCCCCGGACGGCGACGGTCACCGCGCTCGAGCCGTCGCGACTGTTCGTCGTCGGCCATCGCGAGTTCCATTCCCTGATGGACCAGATGCCGTCGGTGAGGACCGCGGTGCTCGAGGTGCTCGCGAGCCGGATCGCCGCCCTGGATCCCGACGCGTCCTGACCGCCGCCCCGTCGCGGGAAGCCCGCGGCGTCGTCCACACGCCGACCTGACGCCCGGCCTCGGCTGATACCCTGCGCCGCGTGCGACGCATCGCGGCCCTGATCACCCGGACCGTGGCGCCGGCGAGGCTGGGCCGGCCCTTCCGATGGCTCCTGGCGGCGTCGCTGGTCACCAACGTCGGCGATGGCATCGCGCTGGCGGCGGGTCCGCTGCTGATCGCGTCGCAGACGCGCGATCCGTTCCTGGTTTCGATGGCGGTGCTCAGCCAGTACCTGCCCAACCTGCTGTTCGGCGTCGTGGCGGGGGCAACGGCGGACCGGTTCGACCGCCGGCGGATCGTCGCTGCCGTCAACCTGGCTCGCGCGATCGTTCTCGGTGCCCTTGCCATGACCATCGCCAGCGGCAGCGTCAGCATCGCGATCGTGCTGGTGGCGCTGTTCGTGCTGGGCACCGCCGAGTCGTTCGCGGACGTGTCCAGCCAGAGCCTGCTGCCGCGCCTGGTCCGGCGCGAGGACCTGGGCCTGGCCAACGCGCGGCTCCAGGGCTCGTTCCTGCTGACCAACCAGCTCCTGGCACCGCCCATCGGGGCGTTCCTGTTCGCGATCGGGATGGCGCTCCCGTTCGCCACCAACGCCGCCTGCTTTGCCCTCGGCGCGGTCCTTGTGCTGCGGGTCACGCTGGATGCGTCGACGGCGACGGAGCGATCCGGAAACACCTTCCGGGCCGACATGGTCGAGGGCATCCGGTGGCTCATCGGGCATCCGCCGATGCGCACGCTCGCGCTCACGATCGTCGCGTTCAACGTCACGTTCGGTGCCGCCTGGTCGGTCCTCGTCCTGTATGCGGGCGAGCGGCTGGGCATGGACGAGGTCGGATTCGGGCTGATGACGACCGCGGTGGCGATCGGCGGCGTGGTGGGCACCGTGTCCTACGGCCGCCTCGAGCGCCGGTTCTCCCTGGCGAACATCATGCGGGTGGGGCTGCTGATCGAGACCGGGACGCATCTCACCCTGGCGCTGACGACGTCGGCGACGGTCGCGCTGGTCGCGCTCGCGGTCTTCGGCGCCCACGCGTTCGTGTGGGGGACGACATCGACCGTCGTCCGGCAGCGAGCGGTGCCCGACGCGCTGCTCGGCCGGGTCACCGGCGTCTACGGCGTCGCATTGGTGGGCGGGATCGTGGTCGGGACGCCGATCGGCGGACTGCTCGCCCGGACGTACGGGATCACGGCCCCGTTCTGGTTCGGGTTCGCGGGCTCGGCGCTGCTGGTGGCCGTCCTGTGGCGCCAGTTCGAGCACATCGTCCACGCCGGCGACGTGCACGAGGCGCCGTCGGGCACCTGACCGTCAGCCGGTCGATGGGGTCCGGGTTGCCTCGCCGGCGACCGAGGCGGGCAGGGGATCGAGCAGGTAGCGCCGCACGACGGGCGTGATCCACGCCGCGAGCTCGGCGGGCTCGAGGCTTGCCAGCGGCTCGATCCGGAGGACGTTCCGGGCCAGCACGAGCCCGGCGGTCAGGGAGGCGAGCAGGGAAGCGCGGAGCTCGGGCTGGTCGGCGCCGATCTGCTCGGCAATCGGCCTCAGCATCCGCTCCGTCAGGAACTCCCGGGCCATGACCGACGCCTCCGGGTCCGATGCCGCGGCACGGACGAGCCCGGATGTCACGCGCTGGAACTGCTCGTCCACGAGCGAGCCCGCGAGGAACTCGGCCAGGGCCCGGGCCGGATCGTCGCCGGAGCGCAGGACGGCGGGCAGGAGCACGCGGGGATCGGCCGGGGGCTCCACCACCTCCAGGAACAGGCGCTGCTTGGACCCGAAGTAGTGGGTGACCAGGCGCGAGTCCACGCCGGCGTCGTCGGCGATGCCGCGGACCGTGGTGCGGTCGTAGCCAAGCTCAGCGAACAGGCGGCCGGCGGAGGCCAGGATCTGATCGCGGGTCCTGGGCCGGCCCGGCCGGCGGCCCGGTCGCACGGTGTCAGTCACGTCTCAATCGTGCCCCAGTTCACGAAGGTGTGCGTCGAGGGTTGACGGCGATAGAGGGTTTGACGGCGAGAGTTGACGGCGTCTGTACTATATCCACATACGTGGAAATAGGAGAAGAGAAATGCCTGCGTCCCTCGAGACGGTGATCGTCAGCCCCCGCAGACGGCGTGCGGTCCTGGGTGTCGTCGCCGTGTCCCTGATGATGGTGGTGTCCGCCGTCAGCGGCCTCAACGTCGCCCTGCCCAGCCTGGCCACCGAGACCGGTGCCACGCAGTCGGAGCTGCAGTGGATCGTCGATGCCTACACCGTCGTGTTCGCCGGCCTGCTGCTGTTCGCGGGAGCGGTGGGGGACCGGTTCGGACGTCGCGAGACCCTCATGGGTGGCCTCGCGGTGTTCGGGCTGTCGGCCTTCGGCGCGATGTTCACGTCGGACCCGACGGTCCTGATCGGGCTCCGCGCCGGGATGGGGATCGGGGCCGCGTTCGTGATGCCGACGACGCTGTCGGTGATCACGACCTCGTTCCCCGCCGATGAGCGCGGGCGCGCCGTCGGGGTGTGGGTCGGGGTCGCGGGCGGCGGGGCGGTGCTGGGCCTGTTCGGGGCCGGCCTGCTGCTCGAATGGTTCTCGTGGAACTCGTTCTTCGCCCTCAACGTGGCGCTCGCGCTGATCGCGCTGGTGGGGACGGTCGCGGTCATCCCGACCAGCCGCGACGCCGATCCGCCGGCGCTCAACGCGGGCAGCGCCGTGCTGTCGCTGATCGGGATCTCGGCGCTCGTGTTCGGGATCATCGAAGGCCCCACGTCGGGCTGGGACGATCCGTCGGTCGTCGTCGCCCTGGTCGGCGGAGCCGTCGCCCTGGCCCTGTTCGTGGCCGTCGAGCTGCGCGCCGATGCCCCGATGCTCGACCCGCGGCTGTTCCTGCTCCGCGGCTTCGGCACCGGATCGCTGTCGATCGCGGCGCAGTTCTTCTCTGCCTTCGGCTTCTTCTTCATCGTGATGCAGTACCTGCAGTTCGTGAACGGCTTCTCGCCGCTCGGCGCCGCCGCCGCGCTGCTGCCGATGCCGTTCGTGCTGATCCCGACGGCGCGCGTCGCGCCGCGGCTGGCCGATCGATTCGGGTTCTCCCGTGTCGGCGCGCTGGGGCTCACGCTGATCGCCGCCGGGTTCTTCGTGATCTCCGCGCTCGGCCCTGACCTCGTGTACTGGCAGTTCGCGATCGGCGTCGTGCTGTTCGCGATGGGCATGGGCCTGGCCGGCACGCCGGCGACCACGGCGATCGTGTCCTCGCTGCCCGCCGCCAAACAGGGCGTCGCGTCCGCCGTCAACGACACCGCCCGCGAGGTGGGCAGCGCGTTCGGGATCGCGATCCTGGGCAGCGTGCTCAACAGCACGTACCGCGACGCGATGGCCGGAGCGGTTGCCGGGCTGCCGCCGCAGGTGGCGGAGGCGGCACGGAGCTCGATCGCGTTCGTCCAGTTCGGGCCGGTCGAACAGCTGGGCGATCGCGGTGCGGCGCTCGTGACCGCCGCCAACGGGGCGTTTGCGAGCGGGGTGTCTGCGGCCGTCCTGACCGCCAGCGTCGTGCTCATCGGCGCGGCGCTCGTCGTGCTTGCGTTCGGACCCCGCGGTGCTGCGGCGGGGGCGGCCGTCGCGGCCGATCCCTTCGACGAGACCGCGGAGCTGGAGGCCGCTGCCGGGTAGTCGCGAGCGCCGCCGGTAACAGAAGAGGCCCGCCGTTGCCGGCGGGCCTCGTTCGTTCTGTGGAGCTCAGGCCCGGGTTACAGCCCCGCGGCGCTGATCTTCCAGATGCCGCGACCGTGGGTCGCCGCGTACACGTTGCCGTCGGGACCAAGCTCCACGTCCATCACGACGGTGGCCGGGAAGTTGGAGCCGAGACGCTGCCAGGTGCTGCTGCCGGACGCGCGGTAGACCACGCCCAGGTCCGTGCCGACGACGAGGCCGCCGGTCGAGGTGACCTTGATGCTGCTGGCCGGGACATCCGGGAAGTTGCCGGCCACGGTGGGATCGCCGCCGATGTCGGTCCAGGTCACACCGTGATCGGTCGACTCGAAGATGTGGCCGATGCCGGCGCCGGGACCCTCGGTGAAGCGGCGGCTGAAGCCGTTCATCGCGAGGAACAGGTTGCCGTCACCGTCGACGGCGACGCCGCCGACGTAGCGGTTCGGGACTCCGGCGAGCGAGGCCTCACCCCAGGTCCAGTCCGTCCCGTTGAAGTGGCCCACGGACACGCCGCGGGTGAACCCGGCGTTGTTGCAGCCGCCGCACCAGCCGGCGATCGCCCACTCGCCATCGTAGGCGAGCGCGGTGGCCACCTGGGCTCCGGTGCCGGGGAACGTGTAGACCTTGTCCCACTCGCTGCCGGAGCGGATGTCGAACCCGTTCGACTGGAACCAGATGCTGTGCCCACCGGCGAGCCAGTTGTCGATGTTGCCGGCGTCGGCCGCGAACGGCGCGATGAACCGGGCGTTGATGTCAGGGGGCGAGATGTCGACCGTCGTGGCCTGGTCCTTGTAGAAGAACGCGCCGTAGGTCGGGTCCTGCGGGTTGGCGCAGGTCCAGGTGACCTCCATCGACAGGTACACGTACTCCTGGACGATGTTGCAGCCGTTGTTCGGGTCGACGAGGACGTCGCCGCCGTCGCCGCCGAAGTTGGAGCTCATCTTCGACCCGCCGACTCGCATGACCGAGCCGCCGTTGTCCTGCAGGCCGCCGCTCACGATCGCGCCGGTTCCTGCCGGAGCGAGGTCGGCATTGCTCCCGGCCAGGCCGACGCCCACCGCGTAGTACTGGAGCGCGTCGATGGTGCCGTCGTTGAGGCTCTTCCAGTCGGTCGCGTTGCCGTTGCGGTTGACCTTGCCGTCGATCGGCCGGCGGTAGATGCCGCCGTCGTTGCCGACGTAGACGTAGGTCTTGCCCGCGTACGTGCCGACGGCCGCCGAGTGCTGGTCAGGGTGGGTCGTCTGGGGGCAGCGGTTCGCCACCGGCGACGTTCCCTCGGGGTTCGACGGATAGACGCTGTCCGGCGCCCAGCAGCTGAAGTAGAAGTTCCAGTACGGGCCGACGGTGTTCCAGCCCGACCCACCGTTGGTCGTCTCGTAGACCTCCTCGAGGCCCGCGTAGACGTGATCCGCATTCTCCGGATCGACGATCAGGAACTGGTTGTACCAGCTCTGGATGCCGGGGCCGTAGCCCTTGCCGCCCACGCTCTGCTTGAGCGCGGACCCGGAGTTCGCCAGCTTCCGCTGATCAGCCACCTTGGTCCACGGCCCGGTGATCGAGCCGTTCTTGGACACGTAGATGCCGTCGAGGTAGCTGTTGACGGTCCCGGTCAGCTTGTTGAGCAGCACCGGTGACTGGTTCATGACGTACAGCTTCGAACCGTCCGACGCCCAGGCGAAGCTCGCGTTGCCGATGTCCTTGGGGTTGATCGCGCCGGTCGGGTTGATCTTGACCCAGTTGTTGCCGCTGCCGGCGTCGTGCGTCTCGTAGAAGCCGTTGTAGGCGTCGCCGCTGCGCCAGCCGACGGCCGCGATCACGTGGGTCGGGTCGTTCGGATCGACGGCGATGTCGTTGACGATGTTCTTGTAGGCGGCGTTCGGGTCGCCCGCGTTGGGGCCGCCGGGGAGGTAGCTCAGGCTGGGCGCGAACGACCGGGTCCAGGCCCCGCTCGTGTCGGACGCGCTGTGGTAGTACACGCCGCGCAGCGTGGCGACCCAGACGAGCCCGTTGGCCCCGAACCGGATCGCGTTGATCGTCGTGCTCTCGAGCTCATTGCCGCCGACGCGGTCGGTCACGGCGAACGTGCCGGTCGTGGGATCGGCGAGCCGGTACACGCCGCTGCCGACGTAGCTCGTGCCACCCGTGTTCGCCTCGCCGGTCGCGTACCACAGCGAGCCGTCCGGCGCGAGCTGGAGGTCACCGGTGGACAGCGAGGGGAGGCTGTCGGCGATGGGGGTCCAGTTGCCGCCACCCGTTAGCGAGCGCCACACGCCGCCGTCGGCGCCACCCGCGTACACGTGGCCGCTGCCGTCGGCCGCGAGCCCCGTGATCCGTCCGGTCACCAGGCCGGAGCCACCGCTCGAGTTCGAGTAGTAGTCGCGGTAGTTCGGATCGTCCGCGTTGTAGGGGACGTCCGTGACCTCGTCCCAGGCGCCGCCGGTCGCGGCGAGGCCGGTGAGGTGGCCGTACGCGTCGGTGTACGCACCGGCGTTCACGATGCCGGGTGCCGTCCGCGCCTCGGCGAACTGGTCGAGCGCGGTCTGGAGCTCAGCCGCCTCGCCGCCGGCACCGCCGTTCGCGACGCCCTGTGATCCTTCCTCCAGGTCCTTCTCGTCGATCTCGCCGAGGAACTCCTCTGCCGCCCGCGGCAGGAGCGCCTGGTCCTGGTCCTTCGTCTCGCCGGGGGCTGTCAGCCGCCCGACCGCCAGCACGCCGGCGACGAGCATCACGACGGCGCCGAGCACGAGTGCACGGCGCCGCGTCAACGACGTCATTCGATCACTCCTCCAGTGAATGGGATGTCAGCGGATCCCTCCGGAGTCCGCGGTGACCACACCCTACGACATCCGGCCCGTGGAGGCAGTCCATAGGTCATTTCAAATTCGGCTTAACGGTGCCCGGAGGCACCACCAATGACCGCGAACATCCTGACGACAACCACCCGGCGGCCGCGACGACCGCAGCCTGGACATCGGGGTCCCGGGGATCGCCGGACGCCCGGTACCCTTGGCCGATGCCCGCCGAGTTCATCTACACCACCTACCGGCTCGCCCGCCATTATCCGCCGGACCGGACCGTGCTCGAGGACATCTCGATCTCGTTCTATCCGGGCGCGAAGATCGGGGTCATCGGGCCCAACGGCGCCGGCAAGTCGAGCCTGCTCCGGATCATGGCCGGGCTCGATGACGGGTTCACCGGCGACGCGCGGCTGACCCCGGGGTTCAGCGTCGGGTACCTGAGCCAGGAGCCGCAGCTCGATCCGGGCAAGGATGTCAAGGGCAACGTCCTCGATGGGGTGCGCGAGGTCCACGGGCTGATCGAGCAGTACAACGCCGTGATGGCCAGGTGGGCCGAGCCGGACGCGGATTACGAGGCCATCGGAGCCGAGCAGACCGCGCTGGAGGACCGGATCAACGCGACGGACGCCTGGAACCTCGAGCGCAACGTGGACATCGCGATGGACGCGCTCCGCTGCCCGCCCGACGACGCCGACGTCACAACACTGTCCGGCGGGGAGCGGCGCCGCGTCGCGCTGTGCCGGCTGCTGCTCAGCCACCCGGACCTGCTGCTGCTCGACGAGCCGACCAACCACCTGGACGCGGAGTCGGTCGAGTGGCTGGAGCGGTTCCTCCAGGAGTACAGCGGGACCGTCGTCGCCATCACCCACGACCGGTACTTCCTCGACAACGTCGCGCAATGGATCCTCGAGCTCGATCGTGGTCGCGGGGTCCCGTTCTCCGGCAACTACTCCGGCTGGCTGGAGCAGAAGCTGGCGCGCATGGCCGCCGAGAACAGGACCGCGGATGCACGGGCCCGGACGCTGGCCCGCGAGCTCGAATGGGTCCGCATGTCGCCCCGCGCCCGGCAGTCGAAGGGCAAGGCGCGCCTGAGCGCATACGAGCAGCTGCTGGCCGAGTCGAATGCTGCCCGGGATACGAGCCGGGAGCTCGAGATCGCGATCCCGCCGGGCCCCCGCCTGGGCGATACCGTGATCGAGGTCGCCGATCTGCGCAAGGCGTACGGCGACCGGCTGCTGATCGAGGACCTGACGTTCTCGCTGCCGCGTGCCGGGATCGTGGGCATCATCGGCGCCAATGGCGCCGGCAAGACCACGCTGTTCCGGATGCTGGTCGGCGAGGAGCCGCCCGACGCCGGGGGCATCGAGATCGGCGACACGGTCCAGCTCGCCTACGTGGACCAGGGGCGCGACGACCTGCGCGCGGACCGCACGGTGTTCCAGGAGATCACCGACGGGGTCGAGATCGTCAAGGTCGGCCAGCGCGAGATCCCGGCCCGCGCCTACGTGTCCAGCTTCAACTTCCGGGGCACGGACCAGCAGAAGATGGTCGGCACGCTGTCCGGCGGCGAGCGGAACCGCGTCCACCTCGCCAAGCTGCTCCAGGCCGGCGGCAACGTCCTGCTGCTCGATGAGCCGACCAATGACCTCGACGTGGACACGTTGCGCGCCCTGGAGGCCGGCCTGGAGACCTTCCCCGGCTGCGTCGTGGTCATCAGCCACGATCGCTGGTTCCTGGACCGGATCGCGACCCACATCCTGGCCTTCGAGGGCGACAGCCAGGTGCGCTGGTTCGAGGGCAACGTCTCCGATTACGAGGCGTTCCGCCACAAGGAGCTCGGCACCGCGGCCGACCAGCCACACCGGATCCGGTACAAGCGGCTCGCGGGCTGACCGGGAAGCGGCCGCGGCCACGGGCCGAGATCCCCGGCGACAATGGGATCGCCGAGGCCCGCGGAGTATCCTGCGCCCATGAGCGGGCGGGCGCGAACCGTATCCCGGAGGCCGGCGGCGCCGTCGGGGCAACGTGGCCGCGGTCAGCCGACCGGGGTGGGCGTGACGCGCGAGGCCGGCGAGCCGCGGGCGGAGCGGATCCTGGATCTCCAGCGCACTGCGGGCAATGCCGCCGTGGCGCAGATGATCGGCGAGGAGGCGGCGCGCAACCTGCGGGCCGGGTCGACCGGCGACGATGTCCGGGAGCTCCAGTCGGCGCTCAACGATCGGAGCGATGTCGCGACGGCGCTCGAGGTCGACGGGATCTTCGGACCGATCACGGACAAGGCGGTGCGAGAGCTCCAGTCGGCCAACCCGCCGCTCAAGGCCGACGGGATCGTCGGGCCGCTGACCCGCGGCGTGCTCGCCCAGCCGGGGCCGGCAGACAGCGACGCCCTGGCGCGAAAGGTGTTCTCCCGCGGTGCCCGCGCCTACGATCGCGGCGACTTCGCGCATGCCTATGACTTCTTCGTCCGGGCGTACGAGCTGTCGCCACGACCCGGCCTGCTGTTCTCCGAGGGGCAGGCGTTGCGGCGTCTCGGCGGCCGGCGCGACGAGGCGATCGCATGCTTCGAGGCCTACCTCGCCACGGGCGGCGGGACTCGGCGCGCCGAGGCGCAGGCGCACATCGCAGAGCTCCGCGGTCCGGCCGCCACCGGCGTGGCCGAGGTCGACGATGCGGCGGCGCGGCAGGAGTTCGAGCGCGGCGCCGCGATGTACGACGCGCACGATTTCGGGCATGCCTACGACCAGTTCACGAAGGCCTGGGAGCTCTCACATCGGCCGGGCATCCTGTTCTCCCGCGCTCAGGCACTGCGCCGGCTGGGCGGGCGCGACCCGGAGGCGATCTCGCTGTATGAGCAGTACCTGTCGAGCGGCGGCGCGACCCGGATCGAGGAGACGCAGCAGCACATCAAGGACCTCCGCGGACCGGCGGCCACCGGGATCGAGGAGGTCGACGACGCCGCTGCGCGGGCGATCTTCGAGAAGGGAGCCGTGTTCTACACCAAGGGCGATTTCGCCCACGCGTACGACGAGTTCACCCGATCGTGGGAGCTCGCGCATCGCCCGGGGATCCAGTTCTCCCGCGCCCAGGCGCTTCGTCGCCTCGGTGGCCGCCGGGACGAGGCGATCAGCCTCTACGAGGCGTATATCGCCAGCGGCGCGGCGGGTCGCCAGGAGGAGGCGGCGCAGCACATCAAGGAGCTCAGGACACAGGGCGCCGAGCCCTGACCCGGCCGTCCCGGCGCGGCCGGGGGCTCGATCAGGTCGACGCGGCCAGGAGCTCGCTCAGGTCGGCTCGGGGCGCCGGAGCGCTGCGATGTCCGCGGCGATCGTCGCCGCCCAGGTACGGATCGCCTCCCAGTCCCGGAAGTCTCCGATCGGGTGCGTCTGGAGGACCTGCGGGTCCACGTCGGCGTCGGGTTGCAGGCGTCCGCCGAAGGTGCGGTGGTCGCGGGCACCGACCGGATCGGTGGTCAGGGCCACCGCCGGCGTGACCGGGAGGCGGCCCCAGTCCGCCGACCGGTCGAGCGGACCGCTGCTGAACAGCCAGACCGGCCGGGCCTGGAGCGCCGCGAGGTGATGGGCGACGAGCTGGTTCGCCTCGCGCTGCCAGTGAGCCGCGTACAGCGCGCTGCCCAGGATGACCGCGTCGTACGGCTCGAGGTCATGGACCGCGCCGGCGGCTGTCACGTCCACCTCGAGCCCGCTGTCTCGGACGACCCGACCGATCTCGTGGGCGATCTCGGCAGTTGAGCCCAGCTTGGTGGCATAGGCGACGAGGACGCGAGCAGGCATCTGATCCTTGATCCAGGTGCGGCCGCCTCGGCGGTCGCTGGGCGCATCTTGCCGCATTCATGCCATGTGATGCACCGGGCAGGTTTCGCCCCGCACGCGCACGCCGGACAGCAGGGAGCCGGCGGGGGGACGCCCGCCGGCTCTGGTGATGCGACTCCCGCGCGACGCGCGGGGATGGGTCAGGCGTTGACCGGCGCCGGCTCGCCCGATAGCAGGACATCGCGCACCGATGACCCGACTCGAGACCCGACGACCGCGTCGAGACCGTAGTACTTGCCCGCGCCCAGGCCCGTGATCGTCGCGCAGATGAGCGCGTAGGTCAGGTGCTGGTTGACGATGCCGTAGGCGAAGTCCCAGGCGGCCAGGAAGAAGAACAGCATCATCAGGGTGCCCATGGCGCCCGCGAAGCGGGTGAACAGCCCGAGGATCAGCGCGACGCCGATCCCGATCTCGCCGGCGACCACGAGGACGTTGATGACGGACATCAGGCCGGGGTTGTCGGCCAGGCTCGCCCACAGGCTGTGCGTGGGATTGAACACGGTGCCCTCGGCGACGTCGCCGGAGACGAACGGCCAGCCGAGCGTGCCGTTGGTTGCGAACTTGAGGAAGCCACTGGCGTCGAACGCCTTCTCGGCGGTGAGCTTCTCGAGCCCTGCCCACAGGAAGATGACGCCGACCAGGACGCGCAGCAGCGCGATCCCGATCATGTGGATCCGGTTCGTGATTTGCATGGGACGCTTACCTCCTGCAACCCTTCCGTCCGGTGATGGTTCGCCGGCGGCCCTCAATGCGGGGTTGTCTTGATGCAATCAGCCTGCACCGGGTGCCACCATTGTGCTGTGGGCCGAGTGGCCTGTACAGGCCGTGACATTGGGAGGTCAACGTTGGCCGGTTGGACCGGGCCGGACCCTGCGGCGCTGCCGCGGTGACGATGCCGCAGGAGCAACGCATCCTGAGGACACGGCCGGGCGTCGTGCGCCCGGTCGCCCGGCTTGTCCGCTGGCTCTCGGCGGGCCCGACGTACCCGGCGGGGGAGGGCGACCGGCGTGCGTTCACCGTCCTTGGCCTTGACCTGCCGGTTCGTGCCACGGTCGCGATCGTTGCCGTCGCGATCCTGCTGCTGCTCGAGCAATACGGGCACGTCAACGCCCTGGTCGAGGCCCTTGCCGGCGCTGCGGGATCCTCAGGTGCCGATCGCCAGCGTCTCCAGTCGATCGAACGGCTGATCACCCAGGGCGCGATTCCGCTCGCGCTGGTGATCCTCGTGATGCGCGACCGGCCGTCCCGCTACGGGCTCCGGCTGGGCGACGTCCGGGCGGGGGTGGCCGTGGCACTCGCCGGGTGCATCGTGATGAGCGCCGTGGTGCTCGTGACGGGACGGTTTCCGGCGTTCGTCAGCTACTACGGGTCGCAGGGCGCACCCGCACCGGACGTGTTCCTGACCAGCGCGCTCGAGGTGATCCCCGCGGAGTTCTTCTTCCGGGGCTTCCTGCTGTTCGCCTTGCTCCGGGTGATGGGGCCCGTCGCGGTCGTGGTCGCAACCGTGCCGTTCGCCTTTGCCCACCTCGGCAAGCCCGAGATCGAGACGCTGAGCACGCTGGGCGGCGGGTTCCTGTACGGATGGCTGGACTGGCGCACCGGGTCCGTGGTGTGGAGCGGACTTGCCCACACCTGGATCCTCGGGCTGCTGGTGATCGTCGCGTCCTCTGCCGGGGGATAGCCCGCGAGGTGCGGGAGGGACGGCCGGCGCGGCAGGAGCCGGCGGTCAGGTCCGGCAGCGACGATCCGGGCCCGGCCGTATCCTCGCGTGATGCCTCGAGACGTCGCACCCCAGCCGGTCATCGACCTTGCGGAGGCACGCGCCGCAGCTCGCCGGGCGCAGGACTGGGCGCTGGCCGACCGGCTCAAGGCGGACATCGAGGATGCCGGCTGGAAGGTGATCGACGCCGGCACGATGTACGACCTCGAGCGCGCCGCGGCGGCCGATGTCAGCGTGGACGGGACCATTCGCCATGGGTCGAGCGCGACGGTGCCGTCGCGCCTGGACGAGGCGCCGGTCGGGACCGCGTCGATCGTCCTGGTCGCCACCGACCGACCCGACGACCTGGCCCGCGCCATCCGCCAGCTGGTCGACCACGCGCCGGACGGGACGCAGATCGTGGTCGTCGCGAACGCGCCATCTGCGGCGCAGGCGAGCGGGCTCGCGAGCCTTGATGCGACCGATCCGGGTGCCCCCGGCGTCATGACGGACGTGGTCTGGACCAGCGCCCGCCTGGGTCACGCGGCGGCCCTCAACGCCGGCATCCGCCGGGCCGTGGCGCCCGTGGTGGTCCTGTTGAGCCTCGCCGCCGAGGTGGCCGGCGACGTGGTCACGCCGATGGTGGCGGCGCTCGCGGATCCCGGCGTCGCCGTCGCGGGGCCGTTCGGGCTCGTGTCCCGAGACCTGAGCCGGTTCGATCCAGCGCCCGAGGGCGCGGTCGATGTCGATGCCATCGACGGCGCCCTTCAGGCGTTCCGGCGCGCCGACTACGTGGAGCGCGGTCCGCTCGACGAGCGCTTTGTCACCGCCCCGAGCCTCGACGTGTGGTGGAGCCTCGTGCTCCGGGACGGCGATGCGGGCCCCGCGAGCGACCCCGACGCGGCGCCGGTCCACCGCCGTGCGGCCGTGGTCTCCGGGCTGCCCGTCCGGCGGGTCGAGGCCCCGGTCGTGGCCGGCGAGCCGGACGCAGCGGCCCGGCTGGCCAGGCGCAACCACTATCGGGTCCTCAAGCGCTTCGCCGCGCGGCGGGACCTCCTCGTCACGCCCGGCTGAGCGACGTGCCGGGCCGGTCGACGGCGCTCCGGGCCGTTCCGCCCGGCCAATTCGCGCGATTCTTCATTACAACCCCATAACGAAACGGCGCCCCGGTCGTTTAGAGAACAGAGGCCTCGCGGATAACATCGTTCCCCCGGCGGTGTGGCACGGCGAGGCCTCATTTCCTGCCCGCCGCACGGGCCTTCCGCCGTTCCGCCTCTATACTCCGGCCGTGCGTCGCTGGGTCTGCATCGTGGCCATGCTTGTCGGGTTCTCCGGTGACAGCTATGCCTGGACCGTCCGTCCGCGGATCCCGGTCCCGATCGAGCGACTCCTTGATCCGCGCCGTCCCGATGCGGGCCTGCCGGAAGGCCCGTGGTGGAGGCTGACCTGATCGTTCCGCCGCCCGAGGACGGTCCCGAGATCGCTGTCTCGGGGCGTCGTCGCGCCCTGGTCGCCGCCGTGGCCGTGCTCGTTGCGGTCGCCATGCTGGTGCGGCTGTGGCCGATGGGCAGGCCGGGATCGGACCAGGCGGTTGCCGCCGACCCGGGCACCGTGACCGTGCTCGCGGGCGCACCGGCGTCGATCGACCCGGCCTTCGCCGGCGATCTGGGGAGCGCCTCGTACGTGAGCCAGCTGTTCGAGACGTTGACAGCGGTCGACCCGTCGTTGACGGTCCGCCCTGCGCTGGCCGCGTCGTGGTCGATCGAGGATGACGGGCGACAGGTCGTGTTCACGCTCCGCCAGGGGCTGACGTTCAGCGATGGCAGCGCGTTGACGGCCGCGGATGTGGTGCGCAGCTGGCGACGCCTGTTCGATCCGGCGCACCCGTCGCCGCTCGCCTCGCTGGTGGCCGACGTCGTGGGCGCGCGCGACCTGCTGGGCGGTCGTGCGTCCGACCCGTCGACGCTGGGCGTCCACGCCGACGGCGACCTGCGCGTCGTCGTGGACATGGAGCGCGGCGGCGGCGACCTGCCGGCCATCGTGTCCGGGGCGCCGTTCGCCGTCGTGCCGCGGTCCGTGGGCAGCAACGAGATCGCGCAGGACCCGTCGACCTTCGTGGGCAGCGGGGGCTACGTCCTGTCGGACGTCCAGCCCGACGCCTTCGTGCTGACTGCCAACCCGCACTACTGGGCAGGCACACCGGCGATCGAGACGGTGCGGATGCTGACCACGATCGCCGGCCAGAGTCCCGTCGACGCGTTCGTCGCGGGCGACGTCGATGTCGCCCAGATCGGCTTCGTGGACGCGGGCTGGATCGCCTACGACCGCGCGCTCGGGCCGTCGCTGCGCAGCGACCCCTCGCTCTCGGTGACCTACTACGGCTTCGACGCCCGGCAGCCGCCGTTCGACGATCCGCTCGTCCGGCGAGCCTTCGCCGAGGCGGTCGACTGGCGCCGCCTCGCCCAGCTCGACGAGGTGGGCTCGTCGGTCCCCGCCACGGGCATCGTTCCCGCCGGCATGCCCGGTGCCCCGAGCGGCGACTACATGCCCGCCTACGACCCGGCGGACGCCCGCGCGCTGCTGTCGCAGGCGGGCTTTCCGGGTGGCGCGGGGTTCGCGACCGTCACCTTCATCTCCAGCGGCGGCGGCTACGACGAGGGGATCGTGGCGATGCTCCGGGACAACCTGGGGGTGACCGTCAGCTACGCGACGATGGACTTCGGCCCCTACATCGATCGCCTGGCCACGAACCCGCCGGACATCTGGAACCTGTCCTGGGTGGCCGACTACCCGGGACCCAACGACTTCCTGGGCGTGCTCCTGGGCACGGGGTCGACCGCCAACGAAGGCCGCTGGTCCAACGCGGAGTTCGACGCCGCGATCGCTGACGCGGGCGCCGCCACGAGCGCTGCCGATGCCACCACCGCGTACGCCCGGGCGATGGCGATCGTTCGCGACCAGGTGCCGGTCGTGCCCGTCAGCTACGGGACATCGTTCTCGCTGGTCCGCGACGGCCTGCTCGGCGCGAGCCAGAACGGGCTCGGGATCATGCGCCTCGCGGGGCTCGCGTGGAGCTCGGGGCAATGAGCGCCGTGACAGCGCGAGCCGGCTCGCGGGTCGGCCGCCCGCTACGCTCGCTCCTCGCAGCGCTCGCGTGCGCCTCGGTCCTCGTCCCGTCGGTCGCCCCGGCAGCGGCGGCGGCCGATGTCGTGTTCGGCACACCGGCGGCATCGGTCAGCTACGGCGAGTCGATCGAGTTCAGCGTCCCGGTGACGGCCGGCGAGGCGATCGACCGGATGGAGCTCCACCTGACGTTCCCGGATGCGCTGGGGCCGTACATCGTCGAGGTGACGCCGCCCGCTGGTGCCGGCACCCAGACGGCGCGCTACACGCTCGACCTCACCGGCGACGGTCACCTCGTGCCCAACACGACGATCGTCGAGCAGTGGGTGGCGATCACCGGCGCCGGCGTGCAGGCGAGCAGCACGGAGCATTCGGTCCTGTACGCGGATACCACGCACGACTGGAGATCGGTCAAGGGCGACCTCATGACCGTCCACTGGTACGACGGTGACCCCAGCTTCGCGCAGCGGGCGCTGGCGATCGGGGAGAAGGCGATCCACGACACGAGCGCCCTGCTCGGCGTGACCGAGAGCGATCCGGTCGACTTCTTCATCTATGGCGACGACGCATCGTTCCGGGCCGCGCTGGGACCCGGCACCCGCGAGAACGTCGGCGGCCAGGCGCACGCGGACATCCGGACGCTGTTCGCGCTGATCTCCCCCGATGCGATCAACGACCCGTGGGTTGGCGTGGTGGTGCCGCACGAGCTGGTCCACCTCGTGTTCGACACCGCGGTCCGCAACCCATACCGGTTCCCGCCACGCTGGCTCAACGAGGGCCTCGCGGTCTACCTGTCCGAGGGCTATACCCCGTCAGACGAGGCGCGGGTCTCGAGCGCCGTGCGATCGAAGGACCTGATCCCGCTCGACGCGCTGGGCGGCCAGTTCCCGACGGACGCCGACAAGACGTACCTCGCGTACGCGGAGAGCGCGTCCGCGATCGACTACCTCGTCCGGACCAAGGGCTCGGACACGCTCTACGGGCTGGTCCTCGGCTACCGGGACGGGCTGACCGATGACGAGGCGTTCACCCGCGCGCTGGGCACGGACCTGGCGGGGTTCCAGGCGGGCTGGCTGAGCGAGCTGGGTGCTGCTCCGCCGGTGAGGTACGGTCCGCAGCCGGCGCCCGCCGGGCCGCTGCCGGCCGAATGGGGTGGATCGGGCCAGACACCCGCAGCCGGGGCGCCGTCGGCGGCGGCCACGCCCGCGGCAGGCCCGTCCTCGCCGGCGAGCGGCGGAGGCGATGCCGGCCAGCTGTACCTCGCCGTCGGGGCGATCGTGCTGGCCGTGGGCATCGGCCTCGCCCTGGCCCGCCGCCGGAGTCGTGTCGGATGAGCGCCCTCGCGGCGCGGGTTCGCGCCATCCCCAGCTGGCAGGTCACGCTCGGGTTCGCGTTGCTGGGCCTGGGCTTCCTCGTCGCGGCGCAGCTGGCCTCGGAGGGCCCGCGGATCCGGTACACGAGCCAGGAGCGGACGCCGCTGGTCGAGACCGCTCGGGACCTCCAGGCACAGCAGGACGGGCTCAAGCAGCAGATCCTCGAGCTCCGCGGCGCCATCCAGGACCTGGAAGCCGCGGGCCAGGGCGGTGCCGCCATCACCCGCCAGCTCAACAGCGACCTGGAAAGCGCGCGGATCGGTGCCGGGCTCGTCGCCATGACCGGACCCGGGATCGTGCTCCAGCTGACCGACTCGGACGCGGCGGTACCGCCCGACGGCAGCCAGCGCGACTACCTGGTGTCGGGCCAGGACGTGCTGACGGTCGTCGAGGAGCTGTGGCTCGCCGGTGCCGAGGGCATCGCCGTCAATGGCGAGCGGATCGCCGTCGCAACGGCCATCGTCGACATCGGCGGCTCGGTCCTGGTCAACTCCGCGTACATCGCGGCGCCCTACCAGATCTCGGCGATCGGCCCAACGGACATGTTCGACCGCCTGACCCGGTCCGCCGGGTTCGTCGACTTCATCCGCGCCCGCTCGGAGACGTTCGGGATCGGCGTGTCCTACGCCGTCCCGGAGTCCGTCGACCTTCCCGCCTACGCCGGATCGGTGCTGCTGCGCTACGGGCACACCAACCCGGTTCCGGCATCATCGGCGGCTCCCTGATGCGCCGCCCGTCGGGTCGCGTCACGGTGAGCCTCGTGCTGATGCTGCTGGGCTTCCTGGTCGTCGTCCAGCTGCGACTGCAGGCGGTCAACCCGGGCCTCGCCAGCCTGTCCGCGCAGGACCTGACCGTGCTGGTCGCAAACCTGACCACCCGCAACAACCAGCTGCGCGACGAGATCTCGACGCTCGAGCGCCAGCGAGACTCCGTGTCCGCCGCCATCGACCGCGGCGATACCTCCGCCGTCCAGATCCGCACCGACCTCAGCCGCATCCAGGGCTGGTCGGGCGCGCTGGCGATCACCGGTCCCGGGGTCCGGATCGTGGTGGAGGGGCCGATCGCGGGCGATGGCGTGAGCCAGCTGATCAACGAGCTCCGCAATGCCGGCGCCGAGGGGATCTCGATCGGCGGCATCCGCGACGTGCCGGGCGTCGTGGCGACCGGCCCGGCTGATGCGCTGACGGTCAATGGCGTGACCCCGCCGGCGCCGCTGGAGATCCTCGCCGTCGGCCAGCCCGAGACGCTCACCGGATCGCTGACGCGAGCCGGCGGCCCGATCGCCCAGCTGGCGGCGCGGTTCCCGGATACGACGGTGACGGTGTTCGCCGTGGATGGCGTGACCCTGCCGGCCACCGAGCGCAACCTCAACCCGGTCCTCGGCAAGCCACGCCTCTGACAGGGGTGCCAGGCGGCACGGGCGCGGTGCCCGACCGGCGCCCGATGGTCGGCAACCCACCGGCGCCCGATCGTCAGCATCGTGGCCGCCCTCTGCTACCCTCGGCCGGTGTCAGGAAATCCCGTTCTCGAGCTGCTCCTGGGCGATGTCGTCCGCCTCCGGCGGCGCCATCCGTGCGGCGGGGACACCTGGCTCATCGACCGCCTGGGCGCCGACATCGGCCTCCGCTGCGAGACCTGCAACCGGCACACCCTGATCGCGCGACCCGCGCTCGAGCGCCGGATCGCAGGGTTCCTCCGGCGCGGCGACCCCGGGATCAGCGCCGCCATCGGTCCACAGCGGCCATGAACGATCGCGACACGGGGGCCGTCGCGGTCGGACCGCCCGGTGCGGGCGCGGACGGCGCCGACCAGCCGTCGAGTGCGCTCGAGGTCTTCCGCAACCGCCCGTTCCTGCTGCTGTGGCTGAGCCAGGCGTTCACGCAGGTCGGCGGCAACATGGTCATCTATGGCCTGACCGTCATCATCCTCGAATCGACGTCCTCGAAGACCGCGGTCAGCCTGCTGATCCTCACGTTCCTGGTCCCTGCAGTGCTGTTCTCTGCGCTGGCGGGCGTCTACGTCGATCGGGTGGACCGGCGCACGATCCTGATCGTGACGAACCTGCTGCGCGCGGCGGCGTTCGTGCTGACCTTCCTCGCCGGCAACAACCTGCCGCTGATCCTCGTGCTCAACATCACGGTCTCGACGATCACGGTGTTCTTCGGACCGGCGGAGGCGGCGATGATCCCGCACCTCGTGCCCCGCGGGCAGCTCATCTCCGCCAACGGCATCTTCACGCTCACCCTCAACGCGGCGTTCGCGATCGGGTTCGCGCTCCTGGGACCGATCGTGGTCACGATCGCCGGGGCGCCGGCCCTGATCCTGCTCGTCGCGGCGTGCTACCTGGTCGCCGCGGCGTTCTGCTGGACGCTTCCGTCCGCGCCACCCACGCCGGTCGAGGGGGCGGCGTCGATGCGCGGCGTCGTGGGCGATGCGGAGCAGGCCGTGGGATCGACGATCGCGCAGCTGCGCGAGGGGATCGACTTCATCCGCGCCAACCCGACGATCACCTGGTCGCTGTTCTACCTCGGCATCGCCGCCTCGCTGGTGGGCGTGCTGGGCGTCCTCGGCACGGACTTCGCGACGTCGTCGCTGGGGCTTGCGCCCAAGGACTTCGTGGTGGTCGTGCTGCCGCTCGGGTTCGGCATCGTGACCGGGATCCTGGTGCTCAACTCGTTCGGGCACATGATCCCGCGCCGCCGGATCATCGAGGGTGGCCTGGTGGCGCTGGGCATCCTGCTGGCTGCGCTCGCGGCCGCCGGACCGATCTCGCGGTTCCTCCAGGGTGCCCAGGCGGCGACCGGTCTCACCGATCTGTCGGGCCTGACCTCGCTGCTGGCGATCGTGGTCGCGATCGCGCTGTTCGCCGGCATGGCCTACGGGTTCGTCGCCATCCCGTCGCAGACGCAGCTCCAGGAGGAGCTGCCCGAGGAGGTCAGAGGCCGCGTGTTCGGCGTCCTCAACATGCTGGTCTCGGTCGCGAGCTTCCTGCCGATCATCGTGGTCGGCCCGGTCTCCGACCTCGTCGGCACCACGATCGTGCTGGTCCTGGTGGCGGCGTTCGTGTCCCTGTCGGGCGTGCTGTCGATCGTCACCCGCGGTCCGCTCAACCCGGTCGAGGCGTTGGCACGGGCGATCGGCCCGATGACGCCCGCGGCGATCGATCCGATGGCCGTCAGCATCGCGACCGAGGTCGACGCGGAGGAGCGCCGGGGGCGCGAGAAGGCCGGGGTCGCGGACGCGGGGCCGGGAGGGGGCGCGGACCCGGGATGAGCGTGGAGCCGCGCGCCGGCCTGATCATCAGCGGGCGGATCGCGACCCTCGCCGGATCCGATGGCCCGGGCTGGGTCGAGGCCATCGCGGTCGCCGATGGGCGCGTGCTGGCGGCCGGAACGAGCGTGGACATCGAGCGGCTCGCGACTGTCGGGACGCGGCGGATCCAGCTGCCGCCGGACGCGGTGGCGATCCCGGGGCTGACCGACGCCCATCTCCACCTGGTCGAGGCCGCGCTCGCCCGCGCGCGCGTCGACCTGCATGCCGCGGTCTCGATCGACGTGGCGCTCGCCCGGGTCGCCGAGGCGGCAGCCGCTCAACCCGACCCGGAGCGCTGGATCGAGGGCGCCGGCTGGGACGCCGACCGGTTCGGTCGGTGGCCGACCGCGGGCGATCTCGAGCGCGTCGCCACCGGCCGGCTCGTCGCGCTGTGGGCGCACGATCATCACGCCCTGCTCGTGAGCCGCCGGGCGCTGACGGACGCGGGCATCGACCCCGGGCGGACCGATCCCGAGGGCGGCGTGATCCGGCGCGACGCGGACGGACGGCCGACCGGCGTGCTCCACGAGACCGCGGCCCGCCTCGTGTCGGCGCGGATCCCGCCCCCGGATGAGGCGACGATCGAGGCGGCTGTGCGGCCGCTCGCCCGCGAGCTGCTGGGGCTCGGCGTCGTCGCGGTCCATGATCCCGGGGGCCTGGCGCTCCAGGACGGCCTGCGTGGCCCGATCGCCGCGTATCGCCATCTCGCAGCGACGGATGCACTCGAGCTGCGCGTCCATCCGTGCATCCGGCCGGAACAGCTCGACGCCGCCGAGGCTGAGGGTGTCCGCAGCGGCGCCCCCCTCGGGCCGGACCCGCGCGGCCGCCTCCGGATGGGCTGGCTCAAGACGTTCGCCGACGGCACCCTCGGATCGCGGACGGCGGCGCTGCTCGATCCGCTCCAGCCGGTCGCGGACGAGCCGCGCCCGCCCAACGACGGCTATGGCGTGTGGATGGTCCCGCCGGACGCGCTGCGCGAGCAGGCGGCGCGGGCCGCGGCCCTGGGCATCGCTACCCAGATCCACGCGATCGGTGATGCGGCCGTCGGCGCGGCGCTCGATGCGCTCGCCCCGACCGTCGGCGCCACGCCGCTGATGCCCCGCGTGGAGCACGTCCAGCTCATCGCGGATGCCGACGTGGCGCGGTTCGCGGCGCTCGGGATCGCCGCGTCCATGCAGCCGATCCACGTCCGGTCGGACGCCGTCAAGGCACGCCGCCTGTGGGGTCCGCGGGCCGATGCGCGCGCCTACGCCCTGGCGGCGCTTGCCCGGGCCGGCGCGGTCGTCCCGGCCGGAACCGACGCACCGGTCGAGCCAGTGGACCCGTGGCCCGGGATCGCCTGCGCCGTCACCCGCGCCGCGCCGTCATGGCCGGCGGGCACGCCGGCCTTCGGACCGGCCAACGCGCTGTCACTGTGGCGGTCGATCCGGGCGAGCTGCGTGGACCCGGCGATCAGCGCCGGAGAAGGGGACCGGGGACGGCTGACCCCGGGTCAGCGGGCCGACATCGTGGTCATCCCGGCCGCGGCGATCAGCGAGCCCGTCGAGGTTGGCGGTGCGCTGTGGCACGCACGTCCGCAGCTGGTCCTCGTGGACGGCGAGGTTGTCGCGGGCGCCTGATCCGGACTGGACGCTTCAGTCGGCGCCGTCGAGCCGGCGTCGCGCCTCGTCGAACAGGCCGTTGAGGATGCGCGACGTCGACGGAAACGCGTGGATCGTCTCCGCGAGCACATCGACCGGCACCCTGGCCTTGATCGCGAGCACGCACTCGTGGATCGCGGCCGACGCGTCCGGGCAGGCCATCGCCGCCCCGACCAGCTCGCGCGTGGCGCGATCCACGACGATCGTGATGTGACCGGTCTCGGCCTCGACCGAATACCCCTTCGCCGTGTGGGGGAAGTCGGCGACGCACTCGAATGCGTCGATCCCGGCGTCCGTTGCCTGATCGAGGCTCATCCCGACCGAGGCCGCCTCGGGGTCCATGTACGTCGCGCGGGGGAGGGCCCGGTAGTCGGGCGTGACAGCCTCGCCCAGCGCCATCCGGACGACCATCTCACCCTGGTAGTGCGCCTGGTGGGTGTGGAGCTCCGGGCCCGCGGGGTCGCCCGCCACCCACAGCCCGTCGGCGAGCCGCAGGCTCCCGTCGCGGTGATACGCGCCAGGTCCCGAGACCTCGATCCCGTACACGTCCAGCCCCAGGTCCCGAAGCGGGAACTCGCGCCCCACGGCGAGCAGGATCGCGTGGCCCTCCGCGGTCGTGCCGTTGTCCAGCTCGATGACGTGGGCGCCGTCGGTCCCGGCGCCCGCGCGGGCCCGCACTGCGCGCGACCCGGTCCGGACGGTCACGCCGTCGCGCTCGAGCGCAAACCGGACCGCCTCGGCGTTGCGCGGATGGTCCGTGGGCACGAGCCGCGGCCCGGACTGGACGATCGTCGTGGGGACGCCGAACCGCGCGTAGACCTGCGCGAGCTCGCAGCCGGTCGGGCCGCCGCCGAGCACGAGCAGGCTCCGGGGCAGCTCGCGGGCCAGCGTCGCGTCGCGGTTCGTCCACGGCTTTGTCTCGGCGAGTCCCTCGATGGGCGGCACCTTGGACCCGGATCCCACCGCGACCACGATGTTGCGCGCGGCCAGCTCGTGGGTCACGCCGTCATGGGTGACCGTCACCCTGCCGCGCGCGGTGATCCGCCCCTCGCCGCGGTAGGTGACCGAGCCGTCGGATTCCAGTGCCTTGACGTGCGACGTGTCATCCGGCTCGGCCGCGTCCGCCGCCCGGTTGACCATGTAGTCGCGCCGCGCCGATGCGCGCGGCCACGGATAGTCGGCGCCCGCGGCGTGCCGGTCGGCGCTGTGGAGCAGCGACTTCGACGGGATGCACCCGATGTGCGGGCACGACCCGCCGAACCAGCGGCGGTCGATGACGGCCGATGTGGCGCCCAGCGCGCGCGCCTTGTGCGCCGCAGCCTCCCCGGCTGGGCCGGCGCCGATGATCACAAAGTCGAAGGTGTCCATGCCCGTCATCCTCGCCGAAATCTCACCCGAGCGCTCGCTGCCGTCGGGCCTCGTACAGCAGGACGGCAGCGGCGATCGAGACGTTGAGGCTGTCCGCGACGCCGAGCATCGGCAGCCGGACGCCCGTCACCGCGTCACCGTCCCAGGCCACGCTCAGGCCGTCGGCCTCGCTGCCCAGGATGAAGGCGATCGGACCGCGCAGGTCGACGTCGGTGTAGACGGACAGCGCATCGACGCGTGCGGCGATCAGCGCGACGCCGTCGCGGGCGAGCCTGGCCCGGACGTCCGCGCTCGATCCCGCGGCCACCGGGACGCCGAAGATCGTGCCCAGCGATGCGCGCACCGCGTTGGGATTGAACAGGTCGGTGCGCGGATCCGCGGCGATCACGGCGTCGGCGCCGGCCGCGTCGGCGGTGCGCAGGACGGCGCCCAGGTTGCCCGGCTTCTCGACGCCTTCGACCACGACCACCAGCGGGTCGTGCGGGAGGCGCAGCGCGTCGAGCGAGAGGTCCGGGATGCGGACCGTTGCGACCACGCCTTCGCTGCGATCGCCGTACGCCAGCCGGTCAATGACCGTGCCGGTGACCACGGTCAGGATCGCGCCACCGGCCGCTGCAGCCGCCACCGCCGCATGCCCCGCGTCGGTGAGCCGCGTCTCGTCGACGAACACGTCCACCACCGTCGCGCCGCCCGCCAGCGCCCGGGACAGCTCGCGCGCGCCGTCGACGAGCGTCAACCCCGCGTCTTCCCGGGTCCGCCGGTCGCGAAGGGCAGCCGCGGCACGGATCCGGGGGTTGCGAAGGCTCGAGATCGCGGGCTCGGTCATCCGGCCGTCAACCCCGCTTCGTCCGGCCGGGATGGCGCGCCCAGCTGCCCGCGCGGAGCACGTTGCCGGTCCGCGCGACGAGCTCGAGGTCCTCGCCCGCGGCATCCACCCCCAGGTGCTCCCGGAGCAACGACGCGAGGCGGTCCCCGTCGAACCCCGGGCTGTGCGCGCTGAGCACCGCCAGCCCCGGCTTCGGACCGACCAGCGCGGCCAGGTCCTGGAGCAGCGGCTCGAGATCCGTCTCGATCTGCCAGGCACCGTTGCCGTGGCCGTAGGTCGGCGGATCGAGCACGACACCGTCGTAGTGGCGGCCGCGACGGCGCTCGCGCCGGACGAATGCGCGGGCATCGTCGACGAGCCAGCGGATCGGCCGGTCGGCGAGCCCGGACAGCTCGGCGTTGCGCCGCGCCCAGGCGACGGCCGGCCGCGATGCATCGACATGGGCCAGGCGCGCCCCGGCACGTGCGCACGCGAGCGTCGCGCCACCGGTGTAGGCGAACAGCGTCAGGATCTCGGCAGGACGTCCGAGCCGCGTCCCGATGTCGGCCACCGATCGCTCCAGCCAGGTCCACGTCGCGGCGTGCTCCGCGAATACGCCGATCTGGCCGCCGGCCGCGGGCCGGCATTCGAGCGTCAGGCCGGCCGCCTCGACGGTCCACGGTGCGTGCTCGCCGCCGCGCACCCAGCCACCACGCCCGAACACGAGCGGTGCCCGGTGCCATTCGGTCTCGGGCAGGATCGCCGGCATGACCGCGCCCGGCGCCGGCCGGTCCACAACGACGGAGCCGAACCGCTCGAGGCGCCGTCCGTCGCCACAGTCGAGGAGCTCCAGGTTGGCCATCGGCCCATCGTCGCATGTTGACGGCCCGGCCGAGGCGCTGTGCTATCCTCCGCGCCCGAAGGGCGATTAGCTCAGCTGGTTAGAGCGCATGCTTGACATGCATGAGGTCACTGGTTCGAGTCCAGTATCGCCCACCATCCCCTGACACCCGACGGCGTGCCGCCACGCCCGACGGCGCGCCCCCCCGGTCAGCCTCGTCGTCGAGCGGACAGCCGCCGCGTTCGACGAGCCGCGAGCCAAGGCGGCCAGCCCAACCCCAAGCACGAGCAGCAGGCGGTGGCCGGCAGCGCCGGCTTCGCGGGCCGGGGTGTCGCGGATGAAGCGGTTGGCGGGAGCGTGAACACCGGCGGGTGCGTGGTTCCCCCCGCGGTCACGGGCGAGCTCGGCCGGCTGGTCGGAGCGGCGGGCTGGCTGGTCGGAGCGGCGGGACGGCTGGTCGGTGCCGGCGCTGGCGTCGGCGGCAGCAGCGCCCCGGGCGGCAGTGCCCCGACGATCGCGCTGGGCGAGATGCTCCGGTCCTGGTTCTTGTTGCCCGAGCCATCGAGGTTGAGCGTTCGCATGTGCCACGGCGAACCCGAGACCTGCGAGGCGCCGTCGAGCGGGCCGCCGTTCGCCCGGTTCCAGTAGTCGGACTGGCCGAGGTGCCCGCCCCAGGCGAGGAGGACCGCCGGCCCCGTGCTCCGGAACCGCACCACCATGTCGGCCGAGCTGTTGCCCGAGCTGGGACCGGCATGGGTCGGAACGGAGATGGACAGGATGGTCGCGCCCCATGCGGTCAGCCGGCGGGGCGCCCCGGAGTAGCGCTCGGCTCCGGTCACGGACAGTCCGTCGGTGACGAACGGGTCGGACGGGAACGCGGCCGTCGACGTTGCGGGGAGCGACGGGCACATCGAGGAGATGCCCCCGCCGGTCGGCGAGCAGATCTTTCCGGCGGCGTTGGTCACGTTCCATGTCGCGAGGAAGTCGTACGCCTTGTGGCCACCCGCGGTGAAGTCGTAGTTGATGTGGATCGAGTGGGTGCCGGCCGACAGACCTTCGATCGCGAGCCTGAACGGGACGATGCCGCCTTCCGGATAGCGCGAGTTGTTGCCGTTGAGGTTGCCGTTCTGCCACTGGAGCGCCGTGCTCGCCCACTGGTCGAGGTTGACCGTCGTGGCGGCCAAGACCGGGGATGGGGCGATGCCGATGGTCACCGCGGCAAGCGAGAGCGACATCAGCGCCGTCGCGGCCGCCTTGAGCACGGGCGAGCGCGGCGTGTGGCCGGCAGGCCGCGTGCACGACCACGGTCCCTCGCGCTCCGGGCGCTGCGCCATCGGGCTGTGACTCGCCACCACATGGACCTCGCTCAGCGGGTTCGACTGCTCACGGTGGGCGGCGTAGGGCGAGCCGTCGAGGATGACGAATCGACTACGAAGCCCACCGCAGTGGCCCGGAGTCAACCGGGCGATGCACCGGTCGGAAAACTCCGGTGTGGGCAGTCAACGTGGGCACGCAGGTCCCGCCGTCGGTGGATGGTTCAGGACGTGGCAACCGAGGGTGGTTGCGGGCGGCGACGGAGTCCCGGATACTGTCCTCGCGACACGGGGATCGCATGAAGGCTCCGGTCCACCGGAGACGGACAGACAGCAACGCGTCGAGCGGGACGCGCCACACCGGGACGTCACCAGAGAGCCGGGGCCATCGGCTGCAAGCCCCGACGGACCCGACCGGTGCCGGCACCACCCGCGAGCGGCCGGTGAACCGGTCCGGGATCCGCCCGTTAGCGCGGCTCGAGCGCACACCGCCGGGTCTCCCCGGCAGCGTGAAGGCGGGTGGAACCGCGGGAGGAACAACAGCCTCTCGTCCTGTCGGACGAGAGGTTTCGTGTTTCCCAGGAGCGAATGACATGGCCGACGATCAGCAGCAACAGCAGGCGGACCAGCCCGAGGACGAGGATCTCGCCCTCGACGCGCCTGAGCGGGGCTCAGCGGAGGAGCTCCTCGATGCGGGGGCTCACGCACCGATCGATGCGATGCGGCACAGTACGGCGCACGTGATGGCGGAAGCCGTGCTGGACCTGTTCCCGGGCACCCGCCTGGGGATCGGACCGGCCATCGCCAACGGCTTCTACTACGACTTCGAGCTGCCGCGCCCGGTGACCCCGGACGACCTGTCGGCGATCGAGGAGCGGATGCGCGCCAGCATCGCCGCGGACCACCCGTTCACGCGCCGCGAGGTGTCCTTCAACGAAGGCCGCGCGCAGGTGGAGGCCGCCGGCCAGCCGTTCAAGGTCGAGATCCTCGACGACCTCGCCCGCGCCGCAGCCGATTCGGGCAGCCCGATGCCCACGGTGACGTTCTACGACCATGGGCCGTTCAGCGACCTGT
Source organism: uncultured Chloroflexia bacterium (assembly GCA_963835335.1). Classification (GTDB taxonomy): domain Bacteria; phylum Chloroflexota; class Limnocylindria; order Limnocylindrales; family CSP1-4; genus CAIXZV01. The sequence goes on from CAWIFB010000030.1 coordinate 70,891, forward strand.
GCAAGGGCCCCCACGTCGCGTCGACGGGCCGGATCGGCCCGTTCAAGCTGCTGGCCGTGTCCGGCGCGTACTGGCGGGGCGACCAGGCTCGGCAGTCGCTCCAGCGCATCTACGGCACCGTGTGGGAGACGCAGGAGGAGCTCGATGCCTACCTGTGGCGCCGGGACGAGGCGCGCAAGCGCGACCATCGCAAGCTCGGCGTCCAGCTGGACCTGTACAGCTTCCACGACGTCAGCCCGGGCTCGGCGTTCTGGCATCCCAAGGGACAGCGGATCTGGCGCACGCTGGAGGCGGCGATGCGCGAGCTCCAGGATCGCCGCGGCTACGAAGAGGTGAGCACGCCGATCCTGGTGTCCGAGCGCCTGTGGCGGCAGTCCGGGCACTGGGACCACTACGCCGAGAACATGTTCATCATCGAGAGCGAGGGGCAGCAGTTCAGCCTCAAGCCGATGAACTGCCCCGAATCCACGTTCATCTACCGGTCCCGTCTTCGATCGTACCGGGACCTCCCGCTGCGGCTGAGCGAATACGGCAGGCTCCACCGCAACGAGCGCTCGGGGACGCTGTCGGGCCTGACCCGCGTCCGCCAGTTCATCCAGGACGACGCGCACATCTACCTGCGCCCGGACCAGCTGACGGCGGAGATCGAAGCCCTCCTGGCCGAGGTCCGGGAGGCGTTCGGATGGTTCGGCCTGGTGCCGCGCTTCGCGTTCGCGACCAAGCCGGACAAGGCGATCGGGGACCCCGCGCTGTGGGAGCTCGCTGAGCGCCTGATGAAGGATGCGCTCGACCTGGCTGGAGGCGACTACGTCGTCAAGCCCAAGGACGGGACGTTCTACGCACCCAAGATCGATATCTACATCGATGATGCGCTCGGCCGGGAGTGGCAGATGGCGACCGTCCAGGTCGACCTCCAGATGCTGCCCGAGCGGTTCGACCTGACCTACATCGACGAGGACGGCCAGCCGAAGCGTCCGATGGCGATCCACCGCGCGATCTACGGATCGCTGGAGCGGTTCATCGGCATCCTGGTGGAGCATTTCGCCGGCGCGTTCCCGCTGTGGATCGCGCCGGTCCAGGTGGTGGTCATCCCCATCGCCGACCGGCACGTGGAACCGGCCGGGGAGCTGGCCGCAGCCCTTCGCGCCGCCGGTGTCCGGTTCGTCGAGGTCGACGCGTCCGACAGCCGCATGCAGAACAAGATCCGGCTGGCACAGGGCCAGAAGGTTCCGTACATGGTGATCCTCGGCGATCGCGAGGTCGAGGCGCGGACCGCGTCGGTCCGCCGGCGGGACGGGTCGCAGGAGCAGGGGATCGCCTGGAGCGACCTCGCGACGCGTCTCGGCGACGAGGTCCGGGAGCGCCGCCTGGAGTAGGGGAGCGTCGGCGTTCAGGCCGCGTCGCCGGCCTCGGAGACCCGCACCGGCCAGGGACGCCGGGACCGCCGCCGGAGCCAGTTTTCGAGGCCCGCGGAGGGGTCGCCGTTCGTTGCGACCGTTCGAAACCCTGTGCTATTCTCCCGCGGCGGCTGCGTAGGGCGCTGAGCGTGCGCGCCGCGAATCTGAACACCTCGAAACAAAGGGAACCACGACATCAGCCGAGACCTGCGCATCAACCAGATGATCCGTGTCCCCCAGGTCCGGGTCCTCGACGAAGATGGCTCACAGCTCGGCGTCATGCCGACGCAGCAGGCCTTGGCGATGGCGCAGGAGCGTGGACTCGATCTCGTGGAGGTCGCGCCCACCGCGGCGCCCCCGGTCGTCAAGTTCCTCGACTTTGGTCAGTACAAGTACGAGCTGACCAAGCGCGAGAAGGAGGCGAAGCGGAAGCAGCGCTCGGTGGAATTCAAGGAGGTCCGCCTGACGCCCAAGATCGGCGTCGGTGACTTCGATACCAAGGTCCATCGAGCGATCGAGTTCCTCGAGGACGGCGACCGGCTCAAGGTCACGGTCCGCTTCCGCGGTCGGGAGCTGACCCACCCGGAGATCGGGCGGAAGCTCCTCGCGAGGTTCGGCGACGCGGTCAAGGATCACGGCACCGTGGACCGCATGCCGGCGCTCGAAGGAAAGTCGATGTTCATGACGCTCGCCTCGCTGCACAAGCCGCGGGTCCACGAGCACAAGATCGCCGGGGCGCGGTCAGACGGGGAGAGCCAGGCGGTCGCCGCCCGGCCCGAGCCGGATCGGCCGGACGGCGCTCCCGCAGCACCGCCGCCGGCGACGCCGGCAGCCGCTGCCGCGGCTCCGGAAGCCCCTGTCACAGCACCGCCGGTGGCAACGCCGGCAGCCAAGTCCGCACCCGAACCGACGCCTGCTGCCGCTCCCGCGGCCGAGGCGACGCCAGCAGGAGAGTGAGGCCCGCGTGCCCAAGATCAAGACCCACAAGGGGACGCAGAAGCGCGTCACCGTCACCGGCACCGGGAAGTTCGTCCGCGTGAAGTCATGGCGCGGCCACCATCTCGAGATCAAGTCCTCGCGCCGGACGCGTCGCTACGCGGGCAAGGCAGTCGTGGGCCCCGAGCACCAGGAGCAGCTCCGCCGGCTCCTGCCGTACCTCTAGGAGCGATCGATGGCACGCGTCAAGCGGGGCGTCACCGCCCACAAACGGCACAAGCGGCTGCTCAACGCCGCCGAGGGCCGCAAGGGAACCAATCGCAAGCTCGTCAAGCGCGCGCGCAAATCGACGCTGCACGCGCTGGCGTACGCCACCCGGGACCGCAAGCAGCGCAAGCGCGACATGCGCGAGCTGTGGATCATCCGGATCAATGCCGCCGCCCGGATCAACGGGATCACCTACGCCAAGCTGATCGCCGGCCTCAAGAAGGCGGGCGTCGGACTGGATCGCAAGATCCTCGCGGACCTCGCCGTTCGCGATGCCGCGACCTTCGGCCGGATCGCCGAGGTCGCGCGCGGCGCCTGACCCGCCCGCCTGATGCGCCTCGACGTGCTGCCCCGGCCCGTCGCAGCGCCGATCTCGACCCTCGACGTCGCCGACGTTCGGGGGTTCGTGATTCACGGGGACTGACCGCCCCTACCGTACCGCCAGGACCACCGCCACCCATGGAACTCGCCCAGCTCACCCGGGACCTCGATGCGCTGCGATCGCATGCGGTCGAGGCCGCCGGCGCGTCGCGCGACACCGCCGCGCTCGACGCGCTCGAGCTCGAGGTGCTGGGCAAGAAGGGCGGGCTGACCGCGATCCTGCGCGGGATCGGCGCGCTGCCGGCCGAGGATCGGCCGAAGGTCGGGGCGATCGCGAACGAGGTCCGGATGGCCGTCGAGTCGGCCGTCGCCAGCGCCCGGACCCGGCTGGGGAGCGCGGAGCTGGCGGCTCGCCTCGCGTCCGAGGCCGTCGACGTCACCACGCCCGGACGCCCGGTCCATCGCGGCAGCCTTCACCCCATCGTCGAGACGGCGCGCGAGATCGCCCAGGTCTTCGCCCAGTTCGGGTTCGTCGTCTACGAGGGGCCGGAGATCGAGGACGACCTCACCAACTTCCAGATGCTCAACATCCCGCCCGACCATCCGGCCCGGGACCTGTGGGACACGCTGTACCTCGACATGGAGGGCCGGCTGCTCCGAACCCACACGAGCCCCGGCCAGATCCGCGTCATGCACCAGGAGCGGCCGCCGATCCGCGCGCTGCTGCCCGGTCGCTGCTTCCGCTACGAGGCGGTCGACGCAAGCCACGCGTCGGAGTTCTTCCAGGTCGAGGGGCTGATGGTCGACGAGGGAACGTCGATGGCGGACCTCAAGGGGCTGCTGGACCAGTTCGCGCACGCGATGTTCGGCGCCGATCGTGCGACCCGGTTCCGCCCCGGCTACTACCCGTTCACGGAGCCGTCGGTCGCGTTCGACATCCTGTGCGTGATCTGCAACGGCGAGAAGTGCCCGGCCTGCTCGCGGACGGGCTGGATGACGATCCTGGGCGCGGGCATGGTCCACCCGGTCGTGCTGCGCTACGGCGGGATTGATCCCGAGCGCTACCAGGGGTTCGCGTTCGGGATGGGCGTCGACCGGATCGCGAACCTGCGCCATGCGGTCGGGGACCTGCGGCTGTACACGGAGAACGATCTCCGGTTCCTGGCGGCCTTCCGATGAGGGTCCCGATGTCCTGGCTGCGAGAGCTCGTCGACATCGACCTCACGCCAGAGCAGCTCGCCGAACGGCTGACGCTGCTGGGCATGGAGGTCCAGAAGATCGAACGGTGGGGCGCGGACTGGGAGCAGGTCGTGACGGGCGAGCTGCTCACGGTCGAGAAGCACCCCAGGGCCGATCGGCTGTCGCTGACCACGGTCACCCTGGGCGTCGGGCGCGAGCCGCTCTCGATCGTGTGCGGGGCGACCAACATCGCCCCGGGCCAGCGGATCCCGGTCGCGCTGCCGGGCGCGGTTCTGCCGGGTGATCGACGGATCGAGCGCGCCGAGAAGATGGGCGTGGTGAGCAACGGGATGCTGTGCTCGGGCGAGGAGCTGCACCTGACCGGCGACGGCGACGGGATCCTGATCCTGCCCGACGACACGCCCCTGGGGGTCCCGCTCGCCGACCTGTACGGCGACGTGGTGCTCGATGTCGATGTCAAGCCCAATCGCGGCGATGCGCTGTCGATCCTGGGGCTGGCCCGCGAGGTCGCCGCCGCGACCGGCAGGCCCGTGCCCGAGCGGGATGAGATCGTGGTTCGCGAAGGCGACGGCCCCTCCACGGCCGAGCGGCTGGCCGTCGACGTCCGCGACTCCGACCTGTGCTCCCGGTTCGTGGGGCGCTGGGTCAGCGGGGTGACCGTCGGGCCATCCCCGGATCGCGTCCAGATGCGGCTGCTCGCCGCCGGGATGCGGCCGATCTCGAACGTCGTCGACGCCTCGAACTACGTGATGCTGGAGCTGGGCAAGCCCATCCACACGTTCGATGCCGCCCCGGTGGCCGAGGGGCCGGATGGACGGGCGACGATCGTGGTCCGCCGGGCGGCGGCCGGCGAGCGGCTCGAGACGCTCGATCACGTGGAACGCGACCTGGACCCGGAGACGCTCCTGATCGCGGGTCTCGACGGCCCGCTCGCCATCGCCGGCGTGATGGGCGGCGCGGCATCGGAGGTCTCGGAGACGACGACCGACGTGATCATCGAGTCGGCCATCTTCGACCCGGTGAGCGTGCGCCGGACCGCGCGCCGCCATGCGCTGCGCTCGGAGGCAAGCGCCCGGTTCGAGAAGGGCCAGGAGCCGCGTCTCGCACGCCTCGGTGCCGATCGGACCGCGGAGCTGATCGCGGCGTGGGCGGGCGGCACGGTCGCCCGCGGCCGGATCGACACCGCGCCGGCCGAGCCGGCGCGGACGCGAGTGGCCTTCCGGCCGGAGCGGGTCAGCCGGCTGCTCGGCCTGTCCCTGTCGCCCGCCGACCAGCAGGAGCTCCTGGGCAGGGTCGGGGTCCAGACGGAGGCGCCGCAGGGTCCGGCGCAGGTCACGGTCGCGATGGAGCCGGAGCCGCTCCAGGTCGATGCCGCACCGGGCACGTCGCTCCTTGCCATCGTGCCCACCTGGCGGCGCGACATCCTGGTCGAGGCGGATGTGGCCGAGGAGGTCGCGCGCGTGCGCGGCTACGAGCTCGTGCCGTCGCTGACGCCGGACACGCCGATGCCGGCCTATCGTCCGTCGCCGCTGGAAGCCCGGGAGCTCATCCGCGAGACGCTGGCCGGGGCGGGATTGACCGAGGTGATCACGACCGCGCTGGTGTCGCCGCGGCACATCGAGACGTTCGTGCTCCGGCGCGAGGTTCCGTCGGTCGACGACGAGCCGCAGCCGGGCGGCGATGCCATCGGCGTCACCAACCCGCTGTCGCGGGACCATTCGCTGCTCCGCCGGAACCTGCTGGGAAGCCTGCTCGACGTGGTCGGCACGAACCTCCGCCGGGGGACCGAGGACATCGCCGTGTTCGAGGTGGGCAAGGGCTACGCCCGGACCGGCGACGAGCCCCGCGAGTGGTGGCGCCTCGGGCTTGCACTCACCGGCGCCGCCGAGCCCCGTGCCTGGAACCGCCCGGATCGTCCGTACGACCTGGACGACGCCAAGGGCCTGGTCGAGCTGCTCGCCCACCGTCTCGGGCTGGGCCGCCCGGCGTACGTCCCAGAGCACGAGGAGCCGCTGTTCCACCCCGGGCGCTGCGCGCGCGCCGAGGTTCCCGGGCGTCTCGCCGCGATCCTGGGCGAGGCGCACCCGGGGCTGGTCGAGGCCTGGGGGCTGCGCACCGGACAGCGGGTCCTGCTGGCGGAGATGGCCGTCGACGGGCTTGCGGCCGGCCGGCTCAGGCCGGAGCTCGCGCCCGCGGTCGGCCGGTTCCCCGAGGTGGACCGCGACCTTGCGGTGGTCGTGCCCGAGGCGACGCCGGCGGCAACGGTGGACCGCCTGCTCACGACCCACGGCGGCGGCCTGCTCCGCGACGTGCGCCTGTTCGATGTCTACCGGGGGAGCCCGCTCGGGTCCACCGAGAAGAGCCTGGCGTTCCGGGTCCGGTTCGGAGCTCCGGACCGGACCCTCACGGAGCCGGAGGTTGATGCCGCCGTTGCGGCCCTCGTCGACGCGCTGGCGTCGATCGGCGGGCGGCTTCGTGCATGATCCGGTGCGGTGGTGGGGTGTATGCCCCATTGCGACTGCGCCGAGCACGCTGCTACGCTGCGCACGGGGAACCGGCCGACCGGGGTGCGGCCGCCGTCACGAGGTACCTGCGTGAACGTCGCTGACTTCCTGCGATCGATCAACCTGTTCGACATCGTGGTGATCCTGGTCCTGTTCGGGTTCTTCATCGTGGGCTTCATCCAGGGCACCATCCGACGCCTGGTCGGGATCCTGTCGATCGTGTTCTCGTTCTTCTTCGCGGCCCAGGTCGAGGTCCAGCTGGGCGGCTTTCTGGGCGACAACTGGGACCAGTTCCCGCGCGAGTACGGGGCGATGATCGGGTTCCTCGCCGTGTTCGTGGCGGCGGTGATCGCGTTCTCGCTGGTCATCCAGGGCACCTACAAGAAGGCGCCGCTGTGGGTGAAGTACCCCGCGCTCGACGAGGCGATCGGCGGCGTGCTGGGGGTCGTCCAGGGCTTCCTGCTGCTGATGTTCGTGACGATCATCCTGGACCAGTTCTTCCTGCTCTCGGGCTTCCCCGTGGATCGGGACGAGCTGCCGTTCCTCCGCGATTTCTGGAACACGGTCAACGGGTCGGGCACCGGGGCGCTGCTGCACCAGACCGTGATCCCCAACTTCATCGCGCTGACGGCATTCCTGATCCCCGACTCGGTCAAGCTGCTGTACGGGGTCGGGTGACGGTCGGCTCCGGCGGCGGCGGACCACCGCCCGGGCTCCCGTTCCCGCGCCGGCTGCTGGCCGGCGGCACGATCGACGCCGCCCGCGCCCTGCTGGGCGCGCGCCTGGTCCGGCTCCCCGAGCCGCCCGGGCAGGTCGACACCGCGCCGCGGGGCGAACGCGCGGCACCGCGTCGTGTCGGGCGGATCGTCGAGGTCGAGGCGTACATCGGCGAGGGAGATCGCGCGTCCCACGCCCGGATGGGCCGCACCAACCGCAACGCCGTCATGTTCGGCGAACCGGGCATCGCCTACGTGTACCTTGTCTACGGCATGTACCACTGCCTCAACGTCGTCACCGAAGCGGCCGCGCGACCCGCGGCCGTGCTGATCCGCGCCGTCGAACCGGTTGCGGGCGTGGAGGCGATGCGCACCGCGCGCGTGCGCCAGGCGCGGCGGAGCACGACCGCCGCCGCCATACCCGATGCCCGCCTCGCGGCCGGCCCCGGGCTGGTCGCCGCCGCATTCGACATCGATCGACGTCACACCGGCATCGATCTGTGCGACCCGGCGTCGGCCGTCCACCTGGAGCTCGCGCCTGCCACCGAGCCGGCGCCCGAGATCGTCGCCACCCCGCGGATCGGGATCGGCTACGCGGAGGAGCCGTGGGCCAGCGTCCCGTGGCGGTTCCTCGTCGCGGGCAGCGGCGCGCTCTCGGGTCCGGCCGCGGACCGCCGCGTCACGGCGAGCGCCGTCGTCTCGCGCTGACCATGGACACCCGCTCGATCGCCCTGCTCGAGTTCCCGGCCGTCCGGGCCCGGCTGGCCGACCACACCTCGTTTCCCCCGTCGCGGCGGCTCGCCGAGGCGCTCGAGCCGTCGGCTGACGTGGTGATCGTCAGCCGCGGCCTGGACGAGACCGACCAGGCTCGACAGCTGCTGCAGGATCGGCCGGGCGTCGGCATCGGCGCGGCCCACGACATCGAGCCGTGGATCGGCCGGGCGGCACGGAGCGGACGCCTCGACCCCCAGCACTTCCTCGAGATCGGCGAGACGCTCGATGCGGCGGCGCGGCTGGCCACCGCCCTCGCGGATGAGCGCCGGCCCCTGCTCCGCGAGCTCGGCCACCGGTTGCACCCGCTGCCCGCGGTTCGGAGCACGCTGGCCCGGAGCTTCGATCCCGCGGGCGAGCTGCTGGACACCGCGTCTCCGCGGCTGGGCGGTCTGCGGGCCGCGGTACGGATCGCGTACGACCGGCTGCGGCGACGGCTGGACAGCCTGGTCGGATCGGAGCTCGGTGGTGCGCTCCAGGAGCCCATCGTCACCTTGCGCAACGGGCGCTACGTGGTGCCCATCCGGGCCGAGGCCAGGAGCAAGGTCAAGGGCATCGTGCATGACGCCTCGGGCAGCGGACAGACGCTGTTCGTGGAGCCGCTCGTGGTCGTGGAGCTGGGCAACGCCTGGCGCGAGGCCCAGTCCTCGGTCGAGGAGGAGGTGGGCCGGATCCTCGACGAGCTGTCGGCGCTGGTCGGCGCCAACGCGACGCTGCTGCGCGAGACGCTCGAGGCGCTGGGCCAGTTCGACTTCTGGGCGGCCAAGGCTCAGCTCGCGGCCGAGCTCGACGGCGTCCGGCCCGCCCTCGCGGAGCGGACCGAGGTCGAGCTCCTGTCGGCCCGCCACCCGGGGCTGACCGGCCACGTCGTCCCGATCGACCTGCGGCTGGGCGACGGGTATACCGCGCTCGTGATCACCGGTCCCAACACCGGCGGCAAGACCGTGGCCCTGCGAACGCTGGGTCTCCTGTCGCTGATGCACCAGGCCGGGCTCCACGTCCCGGCGGCGGCCGGCTCGAAGCTCCCCGTGTTCCGCGACGTGTTCGCCGACATCGGGGACGAGCAGTCGATCGCGCAGTCGCTGTCCACGTTCTCGGGCCACCTGCGATCGATCATCCGGATCGTCGAGCATGCGGGCCCGGAGACGCTGGTGCTGCTCGACGAGCTCGGCGCCGGCACGGACCCGACCGAGGGCTCGGCGCTGGCCCAGGCGCTGCTCGACCACTTCATCCGGTCCGGTGCCCTGATCGCCGCAACGACCCATTACGCCGAGATCAAGGTCTATGCCCACGAGACCCCGACGGCGCGCAACGCGTCCGTGGAGTTCGACCTCACGACGCTTTCCCCGACCTATCGCCTGACGATCGGCCTGCCCGGCGGCAGCCAGGCGTTCGCGATCGCGGAGCACCTGGGGCTGCCCGAGGCGATCGTCGCCAACGCGCGCAGCCGGCTGACCGAGAACGAGCGCGCGTTCGAGGCCACGCTCGCCTCGATCCGGCGCCAGGAGGGCGAGATCGCCGATGCCGTGGAACGTGCCCGCGCCGCCGACGTGCGGGCGGCCGCGGCGCTTCGGTCGGCAGAGGACGAGCGACGTCGTGCGCGCCGGGAGCGGGAGGAAGCGGTTGGCGCTGCCCGGGCGGAGGCCGAGCGCCTGGTGGCCAGCCTGCGCGATGACGTTGCCGGGGTGCGTCGGCGATTGGAGCGGGAGACGGTCACCGCGCCCGCGATCGACGCGGCGCTGGCGCGGGCTGAGAGCATCCTCGGCCGCCTGCCGGAGCCGCTCCCGGCCGTCGAGCCGGCCCAGCCCGCGACGCCCAGGACGTGGCAGCTGGGCGACCGCGCGCGCAGCCGGAACGGCGGCTGGGAAGGCCGGATCGCGGCACTCGAGAAGGGCGGAACTCGCGCGACCCTCGAGGCCGGCGGGATGCGGGTCTCGGTCCCGGTGATCGACCTCGAGCCACCGCTGACGGGTTCCACGGACGACACCCGCGCGGGCGACGCTGCGAGCAGCGGACCGGCGAAGCGCGAACCAGGCTCAGGGCGCGGGTCGCCATCGAGCGGGCGCGGCGAGCAGGGGTCCGGGATCGCCGCGTTGCGGCTGACCCGGGCGCGGTCCGTCGCATCCTCATTGGACATCCGCGGCGCCCGCGTGGACGAGGCGGTGGAGGCGCTGTCGCGCTACCTCGACGACGCGTCGCTGGCAGGCCTCGAGCAGGTGACGGTGATCCACGGCCTGGGGACCGGTGCCCTGCGCGACGCGGTCCGGGCCGAGGCGGGATCGCATCCGCTGGTCCGGTCGTTCCGCGCGGGAGAGCGGGGCGAAGGTGGTGACGGCGCGACGATCGTCAGGCTCTGAGGACGCCCGCGACCCGAGGCAGGCGCTACGGCTTGGGCGGCGGCGTCGCCTTGGGGCCCGGCCCGCGAGACGGGGTCGGCGCCGGCGAGGGCTCGATCGACGGGCACGGCGAGAATGGGTTGAGCGAGAAGCAGATGGTCGGTGACGGCGGCACGACCGTACAGGTCTCAGTCGGTGGGAACTTGCCGCCCCACGTCCTGCCGAACGGGAAGAAGCCGTTGTCATAGAAGTACATCGTCCGCGTGTGCTTGGGGCCGCCATAGACGTTGATGCCCCTGGCCGCCCGTTTCTGCCACGCGATGTCGGCCTTCTGCCACACGGGGAAGGCCGGCTCGGCACGGCTGAAGTCGATGAAGCTCTTGGTGACCATCGGCCCCGCGCATCCGTCCTGCCACAGCAGCCCGGATGCCGAGTCGATGTCGACGGAGACCGTCACATCCGCGCTCCGGGTGGGTGCCGTTCCGGGCCGGAACAGCTCGTTGACGGTCTTGGTCGTGGTCGGCCCCGGCAGCATGCCGGTGAAGGCATCGACGGTCGCCGTCTCGAGCGTCTTGGGCTTGACCCGGCTGAACTTGTCAATCGGCATGCCCTTTGAGATCTCGGACATGATCGCCGACCAGAGCGGCGCGGATGTGTCAAGCGACGTCCGCTTCATCACGGCGTTGTGGGAGTTGCCCATCCAGACCCCGGTCACGAGCGCCGGCCGCGAGGCGTCTGCGGGCGGCGGGAGGTAGCCGTAGGCGAGGACGTCGACATTGTCCTGCGTCGTGCCCGTCTTGTAGGCGGCTGGGCGCACCTTCCTGCTGCCGAGACCATCGGTCACGGCATACTTGGCCCAGTACGGGTTGACGCTCCTGATCGTGTTGCCGGCCAGGATGTCCGTGATGATGTACGCCGTCTCGGCCGAGATGACCCGTTTGCCGGTTGGCTTGGCATCGGTTGCCGGCCAGACCTGCTTCCCGCTGGAGTCGATGACCTTGAGGATCGTCCGGTGCGGAAGGAGCACACCGCCGTTCGCGATCGCGCCGTAGGCGCTGAGCTCGTCGATCGGGTGCACCTCGAGGGTGCCGATGCTCTCGGACGCCACGGGCCCCTTGCCCGGATAGAACGTGAGCCCGAAGTCCTGCATCCGGCGGTACTCGTGGTCGAGGCCGTTGATGAACCCGGCCTTCACGGCCGGCACGTTGAGCGAGAACTGGAGCGCGTTCCGAAGGCGCACCGGGCCGCGCTCCTTGCCGTCGGCTTGAGTTGGCGCGTACACCTTGGCCCCGCTGGGCGCGAAGTTTGTGACCACGTCCATGAACATCGTCGCCGCGGTCATCGTCTGGTCCTCGATCCCGATCGAGTAGACGATGGGCTTGATCGAGGATCCAGGCTGCCGCCAGCCGTCGGCGAGGACGTCATATTGCGGCTGGAACTGGTCGTAGCCCTTGGCGGTGTATGACGCAGACCCCGCATAGGCCAGGATGTCGCCGGTGCGGTAGTCGAGCACCGCCGCCGCCGCATTGTTGATGTTGTTGCCGACCAGCTTGGTCTTGATCCAGGTCTGCTGGGCGCTCGGGATCTTCAGCGCCTTGAGGGCGCCATTCACCGTCTGCTTCGGATCCTGCTTCTTGATGTTGGGGATGATCGCGGCGGCGTAGGCCCACTTCTCGACCGTCTTCTGCATCGAGTAGTCGAGCGTTGTGATGACGGTGTAGCCGCCGGTGTCGATCGGCTCGCACTGAGCGGACCCGCACAGGATCTGACCCAGGTCGTCGCGGACCTGCCACACGAACTGCGGGGCGCGCCATTGGTCGGCCGCCTGCGAGGCGAGGATCACCGGCTCCGCCTTGGCCGCCTCGTAGTCGGCATCCGTGTAGTCGCCCTTGGTCAGGACGCTGCGGGTCTTCATCAGGTCGAGGATGAAGTTGCGGCGCTGGACGACCTCCGTGTTCGCGGGCACGACCAGCCGCGTCTGCTCCTTGCCGTTGTCGTCGGTATAGGTCTCCTCGACCGCGTTCTTGACCAGGTCGAACTTGGTGGGTGACTGCGGGATGCCGGCCAGCAGCGCCATCTGCGCGAGCGTGAGGTCCTTGAGGTCCTTGTGCCAGTAGCTCTGCGCCGCCGCCTGGACCCCGTAGCTCCGGTTCCCGTAGTAGTTCTGGTTGAGGTACTTCTCCATGATCAGCTCTTTGCCGACCTGGCCCGGGTACGCCTCGGTCAGCCTGATCGACTGGATGATCTCCTTGGCCTTCCGCTCGTAGATGCTGCCCTGGAACGCGCTCGCTGGAAGGAGACGGGTCCGGACCAGCTGCTGGGTGATCGTCGAGCCGCCGCGGTCCTTGCCGTTGATGGTGTCGATGGCCGCAGACAGGAAGCCCAGTGGGTCGAAGCCCGCGTTGTCCCAGAACGTCTTGTCCTCGACCGACGTCGTCGCATCGACCAGGGTGGGCGGGATCTGATCGAACGTCACGACCACGCGGCGATCGTCGCCCAGCCGCGCGAGGACGGTCTCACCGTTCCGGTCGTAGACCGTGGTCTGCTGGGTGAACGTGATCGCGTCCAGGGTCGACTTGGGGTCCTGGAGGTCGCGCGCGAGGTAGGAGTACCCGGCGACCGCACCGGCCGAGCCCACGAGGCCCAGCAGCATGAGGGTGGCGAATAGGAACAGGGGAAGCGCGACGGCCGCGGTGCGAGCGGCTCCGCTGCCACGGGAACGGCGCTTGTTGCCTAGACGGCGTTGGCGCTGCCTCCGCGCGAGGCTGGTTTGCATTGCGGGCGGAACGATACCATGCGAGGAATGGAAGCCCGAACCCCCCATCCGGGCCGGAGCGTGGACGCCCCCGGGCATTCGCGTGTGACGGTCCGATGAATGAACCCCTCTCGCGCGACCCGTCGCGCGGGCTTCCGGGACTGCTCCCGGAGCTCGAATGGCGCGGGATCCTCCACGCCACCACGCCGGGCGTGGCGGCGCGCCTCGCCACCGGCCGGCCGATCGCCGCGTACAACGGGTTCGACCCGTCGGCGGACTCCCTCCACGTCGGTCACCTGATCCCGATCCTCGGCCTCGTGCGCCTCCAGCAGCGCGGCGGGCGGCCGGTGGCGCTGGTCGGTGGCGGCACCGGGATGATCGGCGATCCGTCGGGACGCTCCAGCGAGCGCAACCTCCTCGACCTGCCGACCCTTGAGCACAACGTGGCCGCGATGCGGCGCCAGCTGGAGCAGTTCCTGGACTTCACGCCCGGGCCTACCCAGGCGTCGATGGTCAACAACCTCGAATGGCTGGGTCGCCTGTCGCTGATCGACTACCTGCGCGACGTTGGCAAGCACTTCACGATCCCGTACATGCTGGCCAAGGACTCCGTGCAGCAGCGCCTCGACCGCGGACTCTCGTTCACGGAGTTCAGCTACATGACGCTCCAGGCGTTCGACTTCGCCACGCTGTACCGGGAGCACGGCGTCGAGATGCAGATGGGCGGCGCCGACCAGTGGGGGAACATCACGGCCGGCCTGGAGCTGATCCGCCGGACGAGCGGCGACACCGGCGACGAGAGCCCGGCCCACGGGATCGCGTACAAGCTGCTGCTCTCGCCGTCGGGCGCCAAGTTCGGCAAGAGCGAGGGCGGCGACTCGGTCTGGCTGGACCCGGCGCGGACCACGCCCTACGCGTTCTACCAGTACTGGGTCCAGCTCGACGACCGCGACGCATCGGTGTACATGCGCTGGTTCACGACCTGGGAGCGCGAGGAGATCGAGGCGCTGGACGCGGAGATCGGCGCGCATCCGGAGCGACGCGAGGCGCAGCGGCGGCTCGCGTTCGACGTCACCGCGCGGGTGCACGGCGCAGGATGCGGCGCGGGATGCCGAGCGCCAGAGCCAGAGCGCGTTCAGCCGCGACCTCTCGGTGCTGTCGTTCCAGGACCTCGTTGACATGCGCCAGCAGGTGCCCGCGTTCTCGTTGGGCCCGGAAGAGCTCAGCACCGCGATGGCGACGTCGATCGGCTCGAATACCTATGCGTCAAAGGGCGAGGCGCGCCGCGCGATGGCGGGTGGCGGGTTCTACGTGAACAACGTGCGCATCACGGACCCCGATGCCCAGCTGCCCGAGCCGCTCCACGGCCGGTTCTGGATCGTGCGCGCAGGCAAGAAGAACGTCCGGCTGGTCGAGCCCCGCGAGTAGGCGGCGTCAGTCCGCGTGCCGCGAGCGCAGCACGTCGACCACGGCCCGTGGCTCCAGGCCACGCTCCGCCAGCAGCACGAACGCGTGATACAGGAGGTCGGCGGCCTCGCCGGCGAGCAGCGCCTGCGTCTCGTCACGGGCCGCGCCCCAGCGCTCCGCCGCCTCGTCGTTCTTGGCCGCGAGCAGCACCTCGGTCGCCTCCTCGGCGACCTTGCGTCCCGCCAGATCGACCCCACCTGCGAGCAGCCGGGCGGTGTAGGAGCCCTGCGGGCGGTCCGCCGCACGCGCCGCGATCGTCGACCACAGCGCCTCCAGCCACGCGAACCCCTGGACGTTCGCGGCGATGGTCGCAGCGGCTCCGTCCGGATCGAAGCAGCTTCGCGTTCCGCGGTGGCAGGTGGGTCCATCCGGTGCCACGCCGATCAGCAGCGCGTCCCCGTCACAGTCGACCGCGAGCGACCGCAGGTGGAGGACGTTGCCCGACGTCTCGCCCTTGCGCCACAGCCGGCCGCGCGACCGCGAGTGGAAATGCACGTCGCCTGTGGCCAGCGTGGCGGCCAGCGCCTCGGCGTCGAGCCAGCCGACCATCAGCACGCGCCCGTCCGCGACGTCCTGAACGACACCGGCAACCAGCCCGGCATCGTCCCACGTCACGCCGGCGGGATCGAGCTCCGTGGTGATGGGCACGGGCCCGGCCTGCACGCGATCGCTCATGCGATCACCTCCGATCCCGCCGCAAGCCGGACGGGCAGCCCGGCGGCCGCCATCGCGGCCTTGACCTGGGCGATCGAGAACATCCGGCGGTGGAAGATCGATGCGGCGAGGACCGCGTCCGCCCCGCCGTCGCGGACGGCTGCCACGAAGTCGTCCGGGCCCGCGGCGCCGCCCGACGCGATGACCGGCACCCGGACCGACCGCGTGATCGCCCGCAGCAGCTCCGTGTCGTAGCCCGACCGCGTCCCGTCCCGATCGATGGACGTCACCAGCAGCTCGCCCGCGCCGAGCTCGACCGCGCGGGCCGCCCATGCGACGGCATCGAGGCCCACCGCGTCGCGTCCGCCTCTGACGACGACCTCGAAGCCCGATGGGCAGCGGGGATCCGGGCTGGCCGGGTCGATGCGCCGCGCGTCGATCGCCACGACGACCGCCTGGCTGCCGAACCTCGCCGCGCACCGCGTCACGAGCTCGGGGTCCGCGACGGCGCGCGTGTTGAGGCTGACCTTGTCTGCGCCGGCCCGGAGGACGTCGCGCATGTCGTCGACGGTGCGCACGCCGCCACCCACGGTGAGCGGCACGAACGCTCGGCGCGCGGTCCGCTCCACGATGTCGAGGAGCGTCCCACGACCCTCGGGCGCGGCGGTGATGTCGAGGAACACCAGCTCGTCGGCGCCCTCGCGCGCGTAGCGCTCGGCGAGCTCGGGCGGGTCGCCCTCGTCGACGAGGTCGACGAAGCGCGTGCCCTTGACCACCCGGCCGTTCGCGACATCGAGGCAGGGGATCACGCGCCGGCGGAGCATCAGGCGGCGTTCCGGCGGCGGTCGACTGCCGGCGACCCCGTCACCATCCTGACCACGTTGGCCAGCAGGCGCAGCCCGTCCGCGCCCGAGCGTTCCGGGTGGAACTGGACGCCCAGCATGCGGCCGCGAGCCACGGCGGACACGAACGGCCGGCCGTGCTCGGTCGTGGCCAGGACCGCGTCGCCGGCGAGGCCGGATGCCGGCAGGCCGACGTACGAATGCACGAAGTAGAAGTCGGCGTCGTCGGCGATCCCCGCGAATGCGGGGTGCGAGCGCCGGCGGCTCACCTGGTTCCAGCCGATGTGGGGCAGGGTCGGGGCATCCTCGAGGAGTACCGTCCGCCCCGGCAGCAGGCCGAGGGTGCGCGCACCGTCCTCGTCGCTGCCGTCGAACAGGAGCTGGAGGCCGAGGCAGATCCCGAGGAACGGGCGATCGGCCCCGATCCAGTCGCGGATCGGGTCGACGAACCCGCCGGCGCGGAGGCGGTCCATCGCCGGTGCCGCCGCACCCACGCCGGGCACGACGAGCAGGTCCGCGTCCTCGATGGCCGCACCGGTCGCGGCCAGCCTGACGCGTGCGCCCGCGGCGCGGAGCGCCTGGTCGATGGACACGAGGTTTCCCGCGCCGTAGTCGACCACCGCGACGAGCGGGCCGGCGCGTGGTCATCCGAGCGAGCCCTTGGTCGACGCGACGCCGGCGCGCCGGGGATCGGGCTCGCACGCGTCGCGGAGCGCGCGGCCCAGCGCCTTGAACGCGGCCTCGGCGAGGTGGTGGTCGTTGCGCCCGCGTCCGTCCAGGTGCAGGGTCGCGCCGGCGGTGCGGGCGAACGCCTCCAGCGCATGGTCGACGAGCTGGAGCGGCAGAGCGCCGGCGCGCTCGCCGCGGAACGGCAGGTCGATCACGGCGTAGGGGCGCCCGCCGACGTCCACGACCGCGGTGGCGATCGACTCGTCCATGGGGACCGAGCTGTCGCCGAAGCGCCGGATCCCGGCGCGGTCGCCCAGCGCCGCTGCGAACGCGGAGCCGAGGACGAGGGCCACGTCCTCGACGGTGTGGTGCTCGTCGACCTCGAGGTCGCCGTGCGCGCGGATCTCGAGATCGAACAGGCCGTGGTGGGCGAGCGACGAGAGCAGGTGATCGTAGAAGCCGACCCCGGTGCCGACGTCGGCGCGGCCGGTCCCGTCGAGGTCGAGCGCGACCTCGACCTCGGTCTCACGGGTCTGACGCCGAAGCCGGACCCGGCGGCCGTCCTGCTCGACGATGTCCAGGGCACCGAGCGGCGTCGTCATGCGGCAACCTCCTGCGCGATCGCACGCGCGGCATCGATGAGGCGATCGTTCTCGTCCGCGGCTCGCACCGTGACCCGCAGGCACCTGGCCAGCGGATGGTCCGCGCCGAAGGTTCGCGGCACCAGCCCGCGCCGCAGCAGGCCGTCGGCGACGAACGCGGCCCGCTCCGGCGTTCCGAGGTCGACCAGCAGGAAGTTGGTGACCGACGGGTACGGCGGCCACCCGATCGTGGTCAGCGCGTCTGCGAGCCTGGCCCGCTCGCGTTCGACGCGGGCGACGTTGTCGTGCATCTCCTCGGCGTCGAGCAGCGCGCGGGTCACGACGGTCTCGGAGATGGTGCCGATCGATCCGGGCGGCCGGTACAGCGCGACGCGCGCCAGCGTCGCGGGCGCGGCGACGGCGAACCCGACCCGCAGCCCGGCCAGCGCGTACGCCTTGGAGGCGGTTCGCACGACGACCAGGTTGCCGAATCGCGAACGGAGCGGGATCAGCGTCTCGCCCGCGAACTCCGCGTACGCCTCGTCGACGACCACGGCGGCCGGGTCACGCCCGGCGGCGGCTGCGTCGGCGACGATGCCGTCGATCAGTCGCTCGATGACGCCCGGTGCCTCGAGACGTCCGGTCGGGTTGTTGGGGTTGCACAGCCAGACCAGCGACGCGTCCGCGGCGGCCGCGCGGACGGCCGCCTCGTCGAGCCCGAACGCCTGGTCGGGGCCCAGCCGGGGCACCGGCACGACGACGCCGCCGCGCTGCTCGGTGACCACGCGGTACATCGCATAGCTCGGGACCGGGATCACCGCCGACGCGCCGGCGGGCAGGAACGCCTTGACGCACATGTCCAGGATCTCGTCCGCCCCGGCGCCCGGGACCACCTCGTCGGTGCCGACGCCGTAGCGTGTGGCCGCGGCCTCGACGAGCTTCCGGTAGTCGCCGGGCGGGTACTCGCTGAGGCTGGTCTCGAACCGTCCGCCCGCGAGCAGCTCGGCGAGCAGCCGTGGCGGTGCGGGCGAGGTGTTGAGGTCGAACCGGACGATGTCCTCGATGGGCAGCCCGTACCGGGCCGCGACGCCCTCGTCGGTGGCCTCCCAGCTGTAGGAGGCAGGTGCCATGGGTGACGAGAAGCTGACCGGGGTCGGGCTCATCGCGCGTCCTCCTCGGTGGCGAAGCGGACCTCGACGGCATCGCGATGGGCGAGCAGGCCCTCGGCCTCGGCGAGCGTCCGGATGGTGGGTCGGAGGGCAGCCAGGCCGTCGCGCGTGATCCGCTGGATCTGGCTGTACTTGCCGAAGATCTCGACGCCCAGCGGGCCGCAGGCGCGCGCAAGCCCGCCGGTCGGCAGCACGTGGTTCGCCCCCGACGCGTAGTCGCCCGCGGACTCCGGCGACCAGCGGCCGACGAAGATCGAGCCGGCGTTGCGGATCTCCGCGACGGCTGCCTCGGCATCGTCGACCTCGACCGACAGGTGCTCCGGCCCGTACCCGTTGACGAACGCGATGCCGGCGGCCACGTCGGCCACCAGCACGATCCGGCCGTGATCCGCGAGGGCCCGTGCCAGGATGTCGCGGCGGGCCGCGGTCGCGAGCCGCCGGCGGACCTCTGCCTCGACGGCATCGGCGAAGGCGACATCCGGGGTCACCAGCAGGGCAGGGGAGTCGACCCCGTGCTCCGCCTGGGTGATCAGGTCGGCCGCCACGGTGGTGACATCGGCCGACGAATCGGCCAGCACGAGACCCTCGGAGGGACCGGCCGGCAGGTCGATGCCCACCTCGCCCACGACCTCGATCTTGGCCGCGGTGACCCAGGTGCTGCCCGGCCCGACGATCAGGTCCACGGGCGCGAGATCGACCTCGGGCAACCCGCAGGCGAGCGCGCCGATCGCCTGGACGCCGCCGGCGACGAGCAGGGCATCCACGCCCAGCAACCCGGCGGCACCCAGCAGCACCGGGTTGATGGTCCCGTCGGCGGCCGCCGGCGACGCGACGACGATCGACCCCACGCCGGCCACGCGCGCCGGGACGACCGTCATCAGCAGCGAGGACGGGTACGGCGCGGAACCCCCGGGGACATACGCGCCAACGCGCGAGACAGGCAGCCACCGGCGCTCGAGGTCGACGCCTGGGAGGATCGAGACCTGCGTGGAGGCCGGCCGCTGCGCGCGGGCGAACCGCTCCACGTTGGCCGCGGCCGCCTCGAGCGCGGCACGCTGCCGGTGACCCAGGCGGTCCCGCGCCGCGCCGAGGTCCGGGCGCCCGATGACCAGGCGACCATCCGGCCGCCCGCCGCCGAACCGGGCGGATGCCTCGCGAACCGCGTCGGCGCCGCGCGCCCGCACGTCAGCGAGGATGGTCCGAGCCGCCGCCCGGACCGCCGGATCCGGCACCGCGCCGCGCCGGAACAGGGCGTCCCGGGCGCGGATCGCCGCGGCGTCGGGATCACGAAGGTCGAGCCGGCGGAGCTGGACGTCGGTCGCGGTGTCGGTCGTCGAGCCGCTCACGGGAGGATCTTCTCGATCGGGAGCACCAGGATCCCGGATGCGCCGGCGGTCTTGAGCCTCGGCAGGAGGCCCCACACCTCGTCGGCACCGACGACCGAATGGATGGCGATCATGCCCGCGTGGGCCAGGGGGATGACCGACGGGGATTCGAGCCCGGGCAGCAGGTCCTCGAGCTCGGCGAGCTTGGTCGAGGGTGCGTTCATCATCAGGTACTTGCGGCCCCGCGCGGCGATCACCGATCCGAGCATGGTCACGATCGAGTCCAGCTCGCCGGCGCGCTGGTCGAGGGCGGTGGGGCTCGAGACCAGGATCGCTTCCGAGGCGAGGATGTCGCCGATGGCGCGGAGCCCGTTCATCGCAAGCGTCGATCCCGTGGACACGAGGTCCACGATCGCGTCCGCGAGGCCCAGCCTGGGTGCGACCTCGACGGCACCCGACAGCGAGATGACCTCGACCGGGATGCCACGATCCGCGAAGAAGCTGCGCGCCACGTTGGGATGCGAGGTGGCGACCTTGAGCCCGGCGAGATCCTCGATCGTCCGGGGCGGTGCATCCGCGGCGACAGCCGCGGCAAGCCGGCAGCGCCCATAGCCAAGCCGGCGCAGCGTGGGCAGCGGCACGCCGCTCTCGGCGAGGATGTCGATCCCGGTCACCCCGGCGTCCGCCACCCCGTCGGCGACGAACTCGATGACGTCGACCGTGCGCACGAACAGGATGTCCAGCGGGTGGTTCTGGACCTGCGCCACGAGGTTGCGATCGTGCTCGTCGAACACCAGCCCGGCGTCGTGGAGCAGCGCCAGCGTGGGCTCGACCAGGCGCCCCTTGTTGGGAATGGCGAGCCGCAGGCGCTCCCTCATCGTCCGTCGCCGGGTCCGGCGCCCGCGGCCGGTCCGGACTCTCGGGAGCGGTCGAGCATGCGCCGGTAGCCGCCCTCGCCGTGGTTGAGCCAGGAGGCGATGCGGGTGATCGTCGCGGTGCTGGCTCCCGTCCGCTTCGAGATCTCCGCGTAGTGCATGCCGGCATCGAGGAGCCTGACCACCGCCCATCGCTGGGCCATGTCACGGAGCTCGCCCAGGGTGCACAGGTCGCGCAGGAACCGCTCGGCGTCCTCGCGCGAGCCGAGGCGCAGCAGGACGTCGATCAGAGCCTCCGTATCCGGGGTGCGCCAGTCGTCGGTCACGGGCGGGTCCTTCCTTGTCTCAATCGTGCGGGGCATGCGACGCTGGAGCCACCGAGGCCGGAACCGCGCGTGCAGGGCCATCCCGCCGCCAGGTCCAGGGCGTCGATGGTGATGATAGCGTAGTAGCGTGCTAAAACGCTAGCAGGAGGGAACCGGGATTGTCAACGTTCGAGCTGCTGCCGGCGATCGACCTGCTCGGCGGCCGCGTCGTGCGCCTGCGGCAGGGCGACTTTGCGCGCGAGACGGCGTACGGCGCCGACCCCGCGGCCACCGCGAGCCGGTTTGCCGATGCCGGGGCCACGTGGATCCATGTCGTCGACCTGGATGGCGCCCGGGCGGGTGAGCCCCAGCAGCTCGAGCTCGTGGCCGCGATCGTGGCCGAGGTCCAGGGACGCGCCCATGTCGAGCTCGGTGGGGGGCTCCGATCGGCGGCGGCCGTCGCCGGGGCGCTGGGCACCGGTGTCAGCCGGGTCGCGGTGGGCACGGCCGTCCTCCGGAATCCTGCGTTCGCGGCCGAGATCGTCGCGCGGCACGGGGCTGAGCGGGTCGTCGCCTCGATCGACGTCCGCGATGGGCTGGCGCTGGGCGAGGGCTGGCGGACAGGCGCGACGGGCCTGCCCGCGGCGGACGCGGTCGGCATCCTGGCGGATGCCGGCGTGGTCGCGTTCGAGGTCACCGCCATCGAGCGGGACGGGCTGCTCGAGGGACCCGACGTCGGGATGCTGCGATCCCTGGTCGCGCTCGATCGCGGCCGGATCATCGCCTCGGGCGGGATCGCGTCCGTCGAGGACGTGCTGGCGGTCCAGGCAGCAGGCTGCGCCGGCGCGATCGTCGGGCGGGCGCTGTACGAGGGCCGGATCGAGCTGCGAGCGCTGGTCGAGGCGCTGGCCGCGGGCGGCGGGCGCGGCTGAACGCCAGGCGCGGCTGAACGGCGGGGGCGTCCGTCGTCCGACGGAGCCGGTCAGTGGCCCTCGGCGAGCTCCTTCTTGTGCGCCTCGACGATCTTCTCGGCGAGATGCGACGGAACGTCCTCGTAGTGGTCGAGCGTTGCGCTGAAGGTGCCGCGCCCACCGGTGAACGCCCGCAGCTCGGTGGCGTAGGAGAACAGCTCCGCCTGGGGGACGTGCGCGGAGATCACCTGGATGCCATCGGCCGAATCGAGTCCCAGCAGGCGTCCGCGGCGGCCGTTGAGGTCGCGATTGACCTCGCCCATGTACTGCTCCGGCACCCGGACATCGACCGCCATGATCGGCTCGAGCAGGACGGGCTTCGCCTGGAGCACGCCATCCTTGAGGGCCATCGAGGCCGCGATCTTGAATGACAGCTCGTTGGAATCGACGGGGTGGAACGACCCGTCGTAGAGCGTCGCCTTGAAGTCGATCAACGGGTAGCCCGCGAACACGCCCTCGGCCGCCGTCTCGCGGATGCCCTTCTCGATGCCGGCGAAGAACCCCTTGGGCACGGATCCGCCGACGACCCGGTCGGCGAACTCGACGCCGTTGCCGGGACTGGGCTCGAGCTCGAGCCATACGTCACCGAACATCCCGTGGCCGCCGGTCTGCTTCTTGTACCGGCCGTGGACCTGGGTCTTGCCGCGGATGGTCTCGCGGTAGGGGACGGTCGGGGTGTGGGTCACGATCGCGGCGCCGAACTTGCGCTTGAGCCGCTCGATGATGACGGCGACCTGTGCCTCCCCGATCGAGCGCAGGATCTGCTCGCCGGTGTCGCTGCGCTCGACCCGGGCGGTCGGCTCCTCCTCGAGCATCCGCTGGAGCGCCGGACCCATCTTGTCCAGGTCGCCCTTTGACTGGGGCTCGATCGCGACCTGGAGCGTCGGATCCGGGAAGTCCATCGGCGGCAGCACCAACGGATGATCCCTGGACGCGAGCGTGTCTCCGGTCTCGGTGACGCCCAGCTTGGCGACGGCGCCGATCTCGCCGGCCTTGAGCTCCCCCGCGGGCTCCTGCTCCTTGCCATGGAGGTACAGCAGCTGCCCGATCCGCTCGTCGCTGCCCTTGGTGGCGTTGTAGACACCGCCCTGGCCATGGAGCGTGCCGGACAGGACACGGAGGTAGGTCAGCCGGCCCACGAACGGGTCCGCCGCCGTCTTGAACACGCGGACGAGCAACGGGCCGTCGGCCGATGCCGCGACCTCGACCTCCTTGCCGGCCTTGTCCGTGGCGGCGTACGGGCCCTCCTCCTCGGGCGACGGGAGGTAGCGGACGATGGCGTCGAGCAGTGCGCCAAGGCCGATCCCCTTGGCGGCCGAGGTCACCAGGACCGGTGCGAGGATGGCCTCGCGGACGCCCTTGTGAAGGCAGGCGTCGAGCTCCGCGTCGGAGATCTCCTCCTCACCGAGGTACTTCTCGAACACCGCATCGTCCGCCTCGGCCGCCGCCTCGAGCAGCTGGTCGCGCCGGCGCGCGACCTCGTCCGCGAGCTCGGCCGGGATGTCGATCTGGACCTCGGCACCGTTCTCGAACCGCCAGGCGCGTCGATGGACGAGGTCGACGTACCCGCTGAACGTGTCGGCCGCGCCGATGGCCAGGTGAAGCGGGGCGATCTTGTTGCCGAACGTCGATCGCAGCTCGTCGAGCGCATGGCCCGGGTCCGCGTTCTCCCGGTCGCACTTGTTGAGCACGAAACAGGCCGCGGTCCCGGTTGCACGGCCGAGGGCGACAGCAGTCTCGAGCCCCGCCTCGACGCCACCGGACGCGTCCATCACGAACAGCGCCGCGTCCGCCGCGTGGAAGCCCTCGACCATCTCGGCCACGAAGTCCGGATAGCCGGGCGTGTCGACGACGGTGATCTCGTGATCGTCGTGGTCGAACGTGCCGACCGCCAGGCTCAGCGTCTGGTGGCGCTTCTGCTCCTCGGGCTCGTAGTCCAGGTGCGCCGTCCCGTCGTCCACCCTGCCCAGCCGCGGGATCGCGCCCGCCCGGAACAGGACCTGCTCGGCCAGCGTCGTCTTGCCGCTGCCGGCGTGGCCGGCAAGCACGACGCTTCGAATATGGGCGAGATCGACGCTCTTCAAGGTCATCGCGCGCAGTTCCTCTCGGTAGGTACGACCGTCGGACCGGGTGCCCGGCCGCGACGGGACGGTGGGCGCAGGATGCGCAGGTTGCGACGCCGGGTCCGGACCTGGGGCGCGCAGCGCGCCCGCAACCGGGACGGTGGACCCGTCCCAACGATGATAGTCGGTATACTCCCGCCCGATGTCCGGACATTCCAAATGGTCCACGATCAAGCGCCAGAAGGGCGTCAACGACTCCAAGCGCAGCGCGATGTTCACCAAGGTCGCGCGCGAGGTGGCGGTTGCCGCGCGCGCCGGCGGCGGGGACCCCGACGCGAACTACCGGCTGCGGCTCGCCATCGAGAAGGCACGCTCGATCAACATGCCGGCCGACAACATCAAGCGGGCGATCGAGAAGGCGACCGGCGGCGGTGACGAGGTCCAGTACGAGGAGATCGTCTACGAGGGCTACGGCCCCGGCGGCGTGGCGATGCTCGTGGAAGCCGCGACCGACAACCGCAACCGGACGGCGGCCGAGGTGCGCTCGATCTTCGTCAAGGCAGGCGGCCAGCTGGCGGGCAGCGGGGCGGTCGCATGGCAGTTCGAGCCACGCGGCCTGGTGACGGTCCCGCGCGACGGGACGGACCCGGACGAGGTCGCCCTGGCGGCGATCGATGCCGGCGCCGTGGACGTCGATACCGAGGCTGATCCGATCGAGATCTACACCGAGCCGGGCGATCTGGAGCGGATCCGGAAGGCGCTCGAGGATGGCGGCGTGAGCGTGGAGGCGGCGGAGACCGCGATGCTCGCCAAGCAGACCGTCAGCCTGGATGCGGATCACGTCCGGAAGGCGCTGCGGCTGGTCGAGCTGCTCGAGGATCTCGAGGACGTGCAGCGGGTCACCGCCAACGTCGACATCCCCGAGGAGCTGATGGCCGAGGTCGCCGGGTGATCGTCCTCGGGATCGATCCCGGGACGGCGTCCCTCGGATACGGCATCGTCGAGCGAACCGGCGGCCGGCTGCGCGCCATCGACTACGGCACGCTGACCACCAGCCCCGACTTCGCGCTGCCCGAGCGGCTGGCGCAGATCCACGCGGTCGTGGCCGAGCTGGTCGAGACCCACCACCCGGACCTGGTGGCCGTCGAGCGCCTGTTCTTCTCGCGCAACGCCCAGACCGCGTTCGCGGTCGGCCAGGCGCGCGGCGTCGTGCTGCTGGCGGCCGCACAGGCGGGCGTCGACGTGCGCGAGGCCACGCCCAGCGAGATCAAGCTCGGCGTGACCGGATACGGCAGCGCGGACAAGGGCCAGGTCGCCCGCATGGTCACCGTGATCCTGGAGCTGGCCGAGGTGCCCACCCCGGATGACACGTCCGACGCGCTCGCGACCGCAATCTGCATCGCCAATCGCGAGCGCCCGGAGGCGCGTGGCAACACGGCCGCCGGCAATGCCCGGGCGTCGATCCTGGACCGGGCGGCCGTGGATCCCATCGCGCGCGGTGAGACCCCGTACGAGCGGTCGGTCCGCGAGGCGCTGGCACGCGACGCCCGATCCGGTACCGCGACGCGCAAGGGGGCGGCCGGGGCGGCGCCGCGGCGGGCGCACCGACGTGCGCGGGTGATCGCCTCGGTCGAGGGCGTGGTCGGCGCGATCGCGGGTGACTCGCTCGTCATCGAGGTCGGCGGCATCGGCTACCGGGTGTTCGCCGCGCCATCGGTCATCGCGGGTGCCACGCCGGGCGGCCGGCTCAGGCTCCACACGTACCACCTGGTGCGCGAGGACCAGCAGGCGCTGTTCGGGTTCCGGACGTCAGAGGAGCTGGGCTTCTTCAACCTGCTGCTGACGGTCACGGGCGTGGGTCCCAAGGTCGCCCTCGCGATCGTCGGCTCGCGCGCGACCGCGGACCTCCAGCTCGCGATCCTCCAGCAGGACCAGGCCGTGCTGGTGTCGATCCCGGGGATCGGCAAGAAGCTGGCCGAGCGGATCATCTTCGAGCTCAAGGAGAAGGTGTCGGCGGCGGGCATCGCGGCCGGGACCTCGGCGGCGATGTCGACGGCGTCCGAAGGCGAGGTCGTGGCGGCGCTCCAGGCGCTGGGCTACTCGCTGGGCGAGGCGCGCGAGGCGTCGCGGCTTGCGGTGAGCGACGCGTCGGTCGGTGCCGGGCTCGAGGAGCGTGTCAAGGCGGCCCTGCGGACGCTCCTCCGCGACTGACGGCCCGTCCGGCCCGACCCTTCCGCGTCCTCCTGCGCCCCCGGCCCGACTCTCCGGCGTCCTTCGGCCAAGTTCTGCGGCGTCCGCCGGTCACCTGTTCCTGCCATCCACGATCATCGGTCGAGCTGATTGGCGAGTCGCCACCCGCGACGATGCTGCTTCGTGCAACGGCCTCGAAACGGGCCCTGAGGCGCCAGATACGACGGCCTGTCGTGGTTGGCGCCGACACCGTGGCAAGCACGAATCAGGATCGTAGGTGGCGCCCGGCACGCGGATGGCACAGCTCGTCGTGCTGACGCCTAAGGGCGCCGACATGACGGGATCGCCGCTTGGACGATGTGGGATCGTGGATGGGCCGCCAGGTTCGCGGTTGAGGCGGCCCCTCGCTACAGCAGCGGCCGCAGGTTCGCGGTGGGCACGCCACGGCAGCGCCTCGCTATAGCAGCGCGTCGGCCTCGAACGGCACGCCGCGCAGGTGCTCGTCGAGGAACGAGAGCACCGTCCCGTACCAGACCCGCGCGTTCTGCGGCTTGAGCACCCAGTGGTTCTCGTCCGGGAAGTACAGGAACCGGCCGGGCACGCCCATCCGCCGCATGTCGGTCCACAGGATGAGCGCCTCGGAGATCGGGACGCGATGGTCGCGCTCGCCGTGGATGACCAGCATCGGCGTCTTCGCCATCGCCATCGCCGCGAGATGCTCCCGGGGCGAGTTGTTGATGTAGATCGACGGGTCGACGTAGGGATCGCCCATCTCGTGCTCCCAGGCGGGCCCGTGATCGGTCGTGCCGTGGAAGCCGACCAGCTCCCACAGCGATGCGTGGGTCACGATGCAGCCGAACCGGTCCGTGTGGCCGGCGACCCAGTTGGCCATGTACCCGCCGTACGAGCCGCCCATCAGGCCGACGTGTGCGCCGTCGATGTCCGGCCGGGCCACCGTCGCATCGACGCTGGCCATGATGTCCGTGTAGGGCGTACCGCCCCACTGCCCCCAGCCGCGGTCGAGCATTGCCTGCCCGTACCCGGTCGAGAGCGCCGGATCGGGCAGCAGAACGGCGTATCCCCGGTCGACCAGGATGTTCGGGTTCCAGCGCCAGTGCCATCCGTTCCACGAGCCCAGGGGGCCGCCGTGGACGAACACCACGAGCGGCGCGGGCGACGCGGCCGACGCTGCCGGCGGGCGGATCAGCCAGGCGCCGATCGGGGTCCCGTCCTCGGCCGTCACGGTGACCCGGTCGACCAGGCCGGGAAGCGTGATCGCGGCTTCCTCGATCGAGCCTGGAACGGGGTCCGGGACCTGGTCGGCGGTGCGCGCGCCGAACCGGACGATCCGTGGCGGCGACACCATGGTCGACTGCAGCGCGTAGACCGTGGCGCCGTCGGGCGACGGGCACAGGTCGGTCACCGAGCCGTCGGCCGTCAGCCGCGTCGTCGTGCCCGAGGGCAGGTCGACCCGGTACGCCGAGTGCAGGCCCTCGTCGTCCGCCGAGAAGTAGAGGACCGAGGAATCGGGCCCCCAGGTCGGATGCTCGGGGCGACGGTCCGCCTCGGCCGCGAGCGTCCGCCCGTCACCGCTGGCGAGGTCGATCAGGACGAGCGTCGCCGCTTCGGCGGCGTCGGGGGTCGAATAGGTGATCCGGACCGCGGCGACCTGCCTGCCGTCCGGAGAGATGACCGGCTCGTGGTAGCCCGCGTCGCCGTGGGTCAGCTGGCGCGCCGCGCCGGTGGCCGCGTCGTAGACCACGAGGTCGTCCCAGGTCTCGGGCACGGTGCCGGGCAGCCGCCGGGTGGCCACGATCGTCGATCCGTCCGGGCTGATGTCCGAGCCCGACTCCTCGAACGTGAAGCCGATCGCCCCGGGCTCGAGATCGACCGGCGCCTCGATCCGGCCCTCG
Organism: uncultured Chloroflexia bacterium; assembly: GCA_963835335.1. Lineage (GTDB taxonomy): Bacteria > Chloroflexota > Limnocylindria > Limnocylindrales > CSP1-4 > CAIXZV01. The sequence continues at coordinate 99,118 of CAWIFB010000030.1, forward strand.
CCGGCCGGCACCGGCGCCGTGAACAAGCGGCGCACCCGCGGTCCGAGGTAGTGGTCCCAGTGCCGGATCGGATGCTCGTCGAACAGCAGCGCCTCGACGCCGGCGTCCTTGCGCGCCTTGGCGCGCTCGGCATCGGTCGCAAAGTCGGCGGCATGCCGGTGGACGTTGGCCCCGAACAGGATCGCGGCAGCGCCGCGGGCCGCGGAAACGCCGCACAGCCCGCCTTCGGGCGCCGCCAGCAGCCGCGCCTCGCCGGCATCGGCCGGGAGCAGCCACAACGCATCGATCGTGCGCTCGGGGTCCGGCTTGGCGTCGGGATCCGGCCGCGTCGAGGTGAACAGCATCGATCCGTCCGGGAGGAACGCGACCTCGTTGCCCTCGCCCGCCGAGGAGCGGGTCAGGCGTCGCGGCGGCGCGGCTCCGTCCGGATCGACCTGCCACACGGCGGCGGCCATCTTCTTGCCGTCGACGGCGACGGTCGAGACGGAGACCGCCAGGCGCCGTCCGTCCGGGCTGAGCCGGAGCGACGAGAGGCGGGGAAGCTGGAGCATGCGGTCGATCGTGAATGGTTCGGTCATGGGCTGATCATGCCATCCCGACAGCCCATCGCGCGGCCACAGATCCGCATCGAACATCTGTACCAATTGGCCGCGATCCTGCTAGACTGCCCGCGATGACTGACGACCCTCTGAGCCTGCTTGCGGCCGGCGCCAGCGACCTCGGCGAGCTTGCGGTCGAGGGCTCGCTGCGCCCCCGAACGCTTGACGAGTACATCGGCCAGCGCGAGGTGAAGGCGAGCCTCTCAGTGCTGCTCCAGGCCGCCAAGGGCAGGGGAGAGGCGGCGGACCACGTCCTGCTCTACGGACCGCCCGGGCTGGGCAAGACCACGCTCGCGACGATCATCGCCCGGGAGCTCGGCGTCAACGTCCGCTACACCAGCGGGCCCGCGGTGGAACGGGCGGGGGACCTGGCCGCGATCCTCACCGCGCTCGATGAGCGGGACGTCCTGTTCATCGACGAGATCCACAGGCTGAACCGAGCGGTCGAGGAGATCCTGTACCCGGCGATGGAGGACTTCGCCCTCGACGTGATGATCGGCAAGGGACCCAGCGCGCGAAGCCTGCGGCTGAGCCTCAAGCCGTTCACCGTCGTCGGTGCGACCACGCGCGCCGGCCGGATCAGCAGCCCGCTCCGGGACCGGTTCGGGATGACCTACCGGCTCGACTTCTACGCCGAGGACGACCTGACCGCGATCGTCCGCCGGTCGGCCGGGATCCTGGGCGTCGAGGTGGACGCGGATGCCGCGCGGCTGATCGCAAAGCGCGGTCGCGGGACGCCCCGGATCGTCAACCGGCTGCTCCGCCGCGTCCGGGACCACGCCGAGGTCAACGGCGACGGACGGGTCCACGAGCAGGCCGTCGCCGAGGCCATGACGATCCTGGACATCGACGAGCTGGGGCTCGACACGACGGACCGCAAGCTGCTGGCCGCGATCGTCCAGAAGTTCCAGTCCGGACCCGTCGGGGTCCAGGCGCTGGCCGCGGTGCTGGCCGAGGAGCCGGAGACGATCGAGGACGTGTACGAGCCGTTCCTGCTCCGCCTCGGCTTCCTGGACCGGACGCCGCAGGGCCGGATCGCGACCGAGGCGGCGAGGAGCCACCTGGCGTCGCTGGGGTTCGAGATCCCTGCGCCCCGTCGCACGGAGCCGGACATGCCGCCGCTGTGGGACGACGTCCCCACCAGGTGACCGCCGCCGCCGGCTTCGAGGTCCTCGTCCCGCCGCCCGCGGATGGTTCGACGCGCGCCAGGCTGGGCCGCCTGACACTGGCGCACGGCGTCGTCGAGACCCCGCAGTTCATGCCCGTCGGGACGAACGCGACGGTCAAGGCGCTCCACCCCGACGAGGTCGCTGCCGCCGGGGCGACGATCATCCTGGCCAACACGTACCACCTGTACCTGCGTCCCGGGCACGAGCGGATCGAGCAGCTCGGCGGCCTGCACCGGTTCATGGGCTGGGACCGCCCGATCCTCACCGATTCGGGCGGCTACCAGGTCGTCTCGCTGGGCGACCTCCGGGTCGTCGACGACGACGGCGTGACGTTCAAGAGCCATCTCGACGGGTCGACGCACCGGTTCACGCCGGAGCACTCGATTGCGGTCCAGCAGGCGCTGGGGCCGGACATCGCGGTCGCCTTCGACCAGCCGGTCTTCCCCAGCTCGCCACGCGCCGTCGTGGTCGATGCGATGCACCGGACGCACCGCTGGGCGGAGCGCTCGCTCCGGGCACACAGCCGTGCGGACCAGGCGCTGTTCGGCATCGTCCAGGGCGGGCTGGACCCCGAGCTGCGCGCGGAGTCGGCGGCATTCATCTCGGCCCTCCCGTTCGACGGCATCAACATCGGCGGGCTGGCGGGCGACGAGACGGCGGACGAGCGGAACCTGACGCTCGACGCGACGGTGCCGCTGCTCGACGGTGACCCCCGGCCGCGCTACCTGATGGGCCTGGGGTCGCCGACAGACCTGCTGGACGCGGTCCACCGCGGGATCGACCTGTTCGATTCGGTGCTCCCGGCGCGGGTCGCACGCAACGGCCAGCTGTGGGTCCCGGGCGGCCGCCTCAACCTCCGCAACGAGCAGTTCCGCGACGATCCGCGGCCGGTCCAGGAGGACTGCCCATGCCCCTTGTGCACCCGGTTCTCGCGCGCCTACCTGAGCCACCTGTTCAGGGCGCGGGAGCTGCTGGCGTACCGGCTGGCAACTTGTCACAACCTGACCTTCACCCTAGACTTCATGCACAGGATCCGGGCCGCGCTGCGCGCCGGAACATTCCCCGTGGAGATGCCGATGCTGCGCGAACGCGCCGTTCGGATGAGTCGCGGGGAAGGCGCCGTGAAGCCCGCGTGAAGTCAGTGTCCGTATCGTCAGTGCACGTGGAGGCGAGCGATGGGTTCACGAGACCGCCCCGCGAAGGAAGTCAAGAAGAAGCCCAAGGACAAGTCCGCCCAGGCCAAGCTCACGCCGCTGTCCGAGGCCCCACAGCAGGTGGAGGTCATCCGGAAGCAGCGCAAGCCGCGATGGGACGAGCAGGAGTCCGGCGAGGGCTGACGCGCCGGGCGGGCGGGGACCGGGTCCCGCTCCCTCGGGTCGGCTCAAGCCGCCAGGAGCGAGGACAGGGATGACGATCACGGGCAGGGACACGGACGCGCGCGCCGCAGAGAAGGCGGTCGCCGAGCGGGGTCGCGCGGTTGACGCGGCGATCCTCTCGATCGAGAAGCAGTTCGGCCGCGGCTCGATCATGAAGCTGGGCTCGCGCGAGCGGCAGGCGGTCGATTCGATCCCGACGGGCTCGATCGCGCTCGACCTTGCACTCGGCGTGGGCGGGATCCCCCGGGGACGGATCACGGAGATCTTCGGCCCCGAGTCCTCGGGCAAGACCACCCTCTGCCAGCACGTGATCGCGGAGGCGCAGCGTCGCGGCGGGATCGCGGCGTTCATCGATGTCGAGCACGCCCTCGATCCGGGCTACGCCCGGGCGTGCGGCGTCAACGTCGACGAGCTGCTGGTGTCCCAGCCGGACACCGGCGAGCAGGCGCTCGAGATCACCGAGACCCTCATCCGCTCCGGCGGCGTGGACTGCGTCGTGGTGGACTCCGTCGCCGCCCTCGTGCCGCGCGCGGAGATCGAGGGCGAGATGGGCGACAGCTTCGTCGGCATCCAGGCCCGGCTCATGAGCCAGGCGTTGCGCAAGCTCACAGGCGCCGTCAGCCGGTCGAACACCTCGCTGGTGTTCACCAACCAGCTGCGCGAGAAGATCGGCGTCATGTTCGGCAACCCCGAGACGACGCCGGGCGGCCGCGCCCTCAAGTTCTACGCCTCGGTCCGGCTGGACATCCGGCGGATCGAGACGATCAAGACCGGCACCGAGTCGGTGGGCAACCGCGTCCGGGTCAAGGTCGTCAAGAACAAGGTTTCGCCGCCGTTCCGGGTGGCCGAGTTCGACGTGATGTACGGCGAGGGGATCAGCAAGGAAGGCGGCCTCCTCGACGTCGGCGTCGCGATGGACGTCGTGACCAAGACCGGGGCCTGGTTCACCTTCGGCGACACCCGCCTCGGGCAGGGTCGCGAGGCGTCCAAGGAGTTCCTCAAGGGCAACGCGGACATCGCGGCCGAGATCGACCGGCTGATCCGGGCCAAGATGATCGAGGTCGCCCTGCCCGTCGAGGGCATCGAGGAGGCCGAGTAGGCCGCACCGTGAGCGAGGACCCGGGTCGCCGGTTCGGGTCGGCACGTCCGCGCAAGCCGTCCATCGCCGAGCGCCGTGAGCGTCGGGCGGCCGTCGAGGACGTCGGCGAGGTGCTCGATGCCGCCGCCCGGTTCCTCGAGGCGCGGCCGCGTTCGACAGCCGAGGTTCGTCGCCGATTGACCGGTGCCGGGTATCGGACCGACCTGGTCGAGGCGGCCATCGCCCGGATGTCGGAGCTCGGCTATCTCGACGACGAGGCGTTCGCCCGGGCGTGGGTCGAATCGAGGGACCGCGCGCATCCGCGCGGGGAGCACGCCCTGCGCCAGGAGCTGCGGCTCAAGGGCATCGAGCGCCAGGTCGTGGATGCCGTCCTCGCGGATCGGCGGGAGACGCGACAGCCGAGTGCCGACGATCCCGATGCGCTCGATGACGCAGGGCACGGCCCGGACCGGGCTGGAGCTGACCGACTCCTCGAGCGCCGTGCCTCGGCGCTGCTCCGGGAAGCCGATCCCCGGCGCCGGCGCGCGCGTGCCTATGCGCTCCTCGCCCGGAACGGGTTCGATCCCGAGACGGCCTCGCTGGCAGCCGCCCGCTTCGTTGAGGGGCACCAGTCGGCCGATCAGGACTGAGGCGCATCGGCCGGCGCTGCGGCGTCCGGCCTGAGGCGCGGGGGCGCGGCGGCACACCCGGACCGATCGCGCCGGTCCTTTCCCCGCACCACCGGTCCGTGGCCGGGCCTTCCGCTCGCTCGCGGGGCGCTGCTCTTGGTCGATCACCGCCAGGCGTCACGATCGGGGATCACCCGGCGTGTTGATGCGCGGGGGACATCAAGGCAGCAGATGTGGTCCTGGATTCGGTCGTGTTGATGTCCACGGGACGTCGGTGCGACCGGGAGGGGCCGAAGTCGATGCCCCCGGGCAGTCAGGGCCTGACGGTGCGGGCACGATCGACCACGGCAGGACGCGTCACGCCGGCACCGCTCGGGGCCGAGAGCGAAACGGATCGCCGCGGGCAGGTTGCGAGCCGGTTCCCGGGTGACGATGTAGGCTACGAGCACAACCGGACGTGGACCTGCGGGCTGCGTCCGGGCGAGCCGCGTGATCCGGAGGAGACCGAGGGAGCGTCAGCCCCTCGATCCCACAGCCCAAGCGTCTCCGGACCGCCCGTCGCCCGATACCAATTCGACAACGCCTCCGGCCCATCAGCCCGGCCGGGGGGGAGGAACTGAAGATGGACGCAATCGTCGTCGCAGGCGCGGCCGTCATCGCCGCTGCCGTCGGCGCCGCCGTGGGGTTCGTCGCCCGCGGCATCCTGGCGAGCCAGACGATCAAGTCTGCGCAGGACAAGGCCGCCCGCATCGTCGCGGAGGCGCGGACCCAGCAGAAGGACATGATCCTCGAGGCGAAGGACGAGAAGCTGCGCCTCGGGCGCGAGGCCGAGCAGGAGGCGCGCGCGAAGCGCGGCGAGCTCCAGGGCCTCGAACGCAGGCTGCTGTCCCGCGATGAGCAGCTCGACCAGCGGGCGGACCTGCTCGAGGAGAAGAGCCGCAAGATCAACGACCGGGAGCGGGACCTGGAGCACGAGCGCGAGGATCTCGTCCGGCTCAGCGCCGAGCGCGTCGCGGCGCTCGAGCGCGTGTCCGGCATGTCCGCGGAGGATGCCAAGGCGATCCTGCTGGAAGCGATCCGCGACGAGGCCGAGCACGACGCCGTCAAGCTGTCACGGGCGATCGAGCGACAGGCACGCGACGAGGCGCAGGACAAGGCCCGCGAGATCATCGTGACCGCCATGCAGCGGGTGGCCGCGGACCACACGGCCGAGCACACGGTCACGACCGTCCACCTGCCGAGCGACGAGATGAAGGGCCGGATCATCGGCCGCGAGGGGCGCAACATCCGCGCGCTGGAGCAGGCGACGGGGGTCGACCTGATCATCGACGACACGCCCGAGACGGTCATCCTGTCCGGGTTCGACCCCGTTCGTCGTGAGACCGCCCGGCTGGCCCTGACCAAGCTGATCGCCGACGGCCGGATCCACCCAGGGCGGATCGAGGAGGTCGTCAACAAGGCTCGCGCCGAGGTGGATCTCGTGATCCGCCAGGCCGGCGAGCAGGCCGCGTACGATGCCGGCGTCCCGGGGCTGCCCGCGGAGATGATCAAGCTGCTGGGCCGGCTCAAGTACCGGACCAGCTACGGCCAGAACGTGCTCGTCCACTGCGTGGAGACGAGCCACCTCGCGGCGATCATCGCCGCCGAGCTCGGGGCGGACGTCCAGTCGGCCAAGATGGGCGGACTGCTCCACGACCTGGGCAAGGCCGTGGACCACGAGGTCGAGGGGCCACACGCCGCCATCGGCGCGTCGATCGCCCAGAAGCACAACCTGCCGTTCAAGGTGGTCAACGGGATCGCGGCCCACCACCAGGAGGTGGAGTTCGCGTGCATCGAGGCGCCCATCGTCCAGGTTGCCGACGCGATCTCGGCGTCACGGCCCGGCGCGCGCGGCGAGACGATGCAGACGTACGTCAAGCGGCTCGAGGACCTCCAGGCGATCGCGGAGAGCTTCACCGGCGTCGATCGGTCGTTCGCCGTCCAGGCCGGCCGCGAGGTGCGGATCCTCGTCCGGCCGGAGGAGATCGACGACCTGAGCGCGGGCCGGCTCGCGCGCGACATCGTCAAGAAGATCGAGGACAGCCTGACCTACCCGGGCCAGATCAAGGTCACCGTCATCCGCGAGACGCGCTCCGTCGAGTACGCGAAGTAGCGGGTGGACCACGGGTGACGCGCGACAGCGAGCGGGCCGGTCTGGGCAACCCGCCCAACGGCGATGCGCCGCGCCCGCCCGGGGCCTGCCGGGTCCTGCTGATCGGCGACGTCATCGGCAAGCCCGGCCGCGTCGCCCTGGAGCAGGCGCTGGGCGGGCTCCGTGACGAGCGCGGCATCGACTTCGTGACCGCCAACGGCGAGAACCTGGCCGGCGGCATGGGGCTCACCCCGTCCACCGCCGAGGCGCTGTTCGCCGCCGGCGTGGACGTCATCACGTCGGGCAACCACATCTGGGACAAGCGCGAGATCTATCCGTTCCTCGACTCCAGCGAGCGCGTCCTGCGGCCGCTCAACTACGGCACGCACGACGTCCCCGGTCGCGGCTGGGGGATCTACCAGGCGCTCGACGGCACGGAGCTGGCGGTGATCAACCTCCAGGGCCGGACGACGATGATCCCGATCGACAACCCGTTCACCGATGCCGACCGGCTTGCTCGACGAGGCGTCGGAGCCGCTGCCGCCGATCCGGATCGTGGACTTCCACTGCGAGCTGACGTCCGAGAAGAACGCGATGGGCCTGTACCTCGACGGACGGGTGTCCGCCGTGGTCGGGACGCACACCCACGTGGTCACGGGCGACGAGCGGATCCTGCCCAAGGGGACCGCGTACCTGACGGACCTGGGGATGACCGGGCCACTGTGGAGCGTCATCGGCTTCAAGCCCGGGACCGTCCTGCCGCGGTTCGTCAACGCCCTGCCGACACGGTTCGAGGTGGGCGACGGTCCGGTGATCCTCAACGCGTGCCAGGTGGACATCGACCCGGCCACGGGTCGGGCGCTGCAGATCGAGCGGATCCAGCGCCTCGTCGAGGTCTGAGCCGGTGAGCGTTCGCCACCAGCCACGCGCGGACGACGCGACGTTTGCGCCTGGTACGGCCATCGCCGACGTCCACACGCACACCCTCCGCTCCGACGGCGTGCTCGAGCCACCCGAGCTCGTGCGACAGGCGGCGGCCGCGGGCGTCCGGCTGTTCGCGATCGCCGATCACGACAACCTCGCGGCGTACCGCGAGCTCGTGGCGCCGGGCGCGGATCCGCTGCCGGCCGGCATGGAGCTCGTGCCCGCGGTCGAGATCAACTCGGTCACCGTCGGGCTTGAGCTCGACCTCCCCGACGGCGAGCTCCACGTGCTCGGGATCGGCGTGGATCCCGGCGACGAGCGGTTCGAGGCGGCGCTCGCGACGCAGCGCGGCGCGCGGCGGGTGCGGTTCCGGGCGACGGTCGACCGGCTGCGCGAGATCGGCTGCCCGGTGGATGCACAGGTCGCGGAGCTGGACCTCACCGGCGATGACGCGTTGGCACAGCCAACGGCCCTCGGACGCCCCACGCTGGCCAGGGCGCTGATCGCGGCCGGGTTCGCGGACAGCGTCGAGGACGCGTTCCAGCGGCTCATCGGTCACGGCATGCCCGGCTACGTGCCGCGGACCGGGCTAGGGCCGGTGGACGCCATCCACGCCATCCGCGACGCCGGCGGCCTCGCTTCGCTGGCCCACTTTGCCGAAGCGCCCCGCCGGGTACCGCTCCTCCGCGAGCTCGCCGGTGAGGGCCTCAACGGCCTCGAGTCGCATCACCGGTCGTTCGACGCGGAGACGCGCGACGCCGTGGGCGCGGTCGCCCGCGAGCTGCGGCTGGTCGAGACCGGGGGCACCGACTATCACGGCGATCTCGGTCCGTACGCCGCGGTGCACGCTGAGCTGGTGATGCCCCAGGGGCTGGTCGCCGGGATGCGCGAAGCGCTCGGCCGGACGACCGGGGCGAGGCTGCGCTGAGCGGACAGGCCGTACCATCACGCGTGTCATGACGACCACCCGCCGGCTGCCCGTGCTCGAGATCCTGCCGCCCTCGGTCGGCGTAGCCGGGCCGCGCGAGCCGCTCGACCCCGAGGACCGGCGGCTTGGCGAGTTCCGCCCCGAGCCCAGGTCGCTGCCGTCGTTCTTCGTCTGGACGCTGGGCTGTCAGATGAACAAGAGCGACTCCGAGGAGATGGCCGGTCGCCTGCTGGCCGCCGGCTGTCTCGAAGCGCCCGCGATGGAGGACGCCGACCTCGTGGTCATCAACACCTGCGCGATCCGCGAGGCCGCCGAGGCGAAGGTGATCGGACGGCAGGGCCAGCTGAACCGGCTCAAGGCCGCCAACCCCGGGTTGCGCGTGGTGATGACCGGCTGCTCGGTCCGCGAGGGCAATCGGGACGGCCTCGCTCGCCGCTACCCGGCGATCGACCTGTTCCTGCGGCCGGACGAGGAGCCCGAGCTCATCGACCGTCTCGGCCTGGCGTCGGCGCAGGCGCCGGTCGGCGCCCTGGCGATGACCGCCGCGACGACGGTCGTCAACCGCGCCGTGGTGTCCGACGCGACCCACCTCGTGCGTGCCCGTGCGGACGCGATCGCGGGCGGCGCGGTGAGCCGGACCTCCGCCATCAGCGCCTGGCTGCCGATCATCTACGGCTGCGACAAGACCTGCACCTACTGCATCGTCCCGTTCAGCCGCGGCCCGGAGCGCAGCCGTCCGTTCGACGAGATCGTCGACGAGGCGCGGGCGCTCGCGTCGGCCGGCTACCGGGAGGTCACCCTGCTCGGCCAGAACGTCAACAGCTACGGCCATGACCTGCCGGCCGAGCCCCGGTTCGCGCACGTCGTCACGGCGCGCACCGTGGGGCGCCGCCAGGACCGCGAGGCGCGCCCTGACCTGGCGGAGCTGATCCGGGCTCTCGACGCCGTGCGTGCGGCCGACGGCGCCCCCGCCATTCCGCGGCTCCGGTTCGTGACCTCGCACCCGTGGGACCTGTCGGACCGCCTGATCGAGGCGATGCGCGACTGCCCGTCGGTGTGCGAGGCACTGCATCTCCCGGTCCAGTCCGGCAGCGATCCGATGCTGCGCCGGATGGGCCGCCAGTACACGATCGAGCACTACCTCGAGCGGCTGAGCCGGATCCGCGAGGCGGTGCCGGGCATCGCCCTGTCGACCGACGTGATCGTCGGCTTCTGCGGCGAGACGGACGAGGAGTACGCCGCCACGCTGCGCCTGCTCGAGACGGTCGAGTACGACCAGGTGTTCGCCGCCGCCTACAGCGAGCGCCCCGGGACGCCGGCCACGCATCTCGTGGACGACGTTCCCGCGGCCGAGAAGCGCCGGCGGCTGGTCGAGCTGCTGGCGGTCCAGGAGCGGATCGGGCTCGAGCGAAACCGCCGCTGGCTTGGCCGGACGACCGAGGTGCTGGTGGACACGATCGTGCCGCCGCGCCGCCACGATCACGACGACGAGGACGAGGCGGCCGGCAGCGCCGAATCGCGGGATGCCTTCGCGCACCTCCCGGAGGGCAACGTCCACCTGGCCGGCCGCTCGCGCGAGAACAAGCTCGTCCACGTGGCAGGTGCGCCGTCGCTGGTGGGGATGCTGGTCGCGGTCGCCGTGGAGCACGCCGGGCCGTACGCGCTCCGCGGGCGCCTGGCCTGAGCCCGGTGCCCCCGGCCGGCGAACCCGCGCCCGCCGCCCTGGAGTCCGCGAAGGTCCCGCCGCCAGCGAGCGGAGGGTCCGCGAAGCTCCCGCCGCCAGCGAGCGGAGGGCCCGCGGACCTGCCGCCGCTCATCGTCATCGGCGGTCCGACCGCCACCGGCAAGACCGGGCTCGCCATCGACCTCGCCGAGACGCTGCTCACGCGTGGCATCCCGGCGGAGATCGTGTCCGCGGACTCGCGGCAGGTGTACCGGGGCCTCGACATCGGCACCGCCAAGGCCGGTCCGGAGGAGCGTGCCCGGGTCGTCCACCATGGCCTCGACCTCGTGGATCCCGACCAGCCGTTCACCGTGGTCGACTTCCGCGCGCATGCGCTCGGCGTCCTGGCGGCCCTCGCGGCGCGGGGCGGGATCGGCATCCTCGCGGGAGGGACCGGGTTCTGGCTGCGCGCCGTGTTCGCGGGCATCGACACCGACGCCCTTCCGTCGGACGCCGACACCCGGCGGGGGATCGAGGCCCTGTTGACGACCGATGGCCTCGAGGCCGTCGCATCACGGCTGACCGCAATTGCCCCCGTGCTGGCCGCGCGGACCGACCTCCGGAACCCTCGGCGCGTGGTCCGCGCGCTGGAGATCGCGTCCCTTCGCGGTGATGCCCCGCTGCCGGCCCGCGTCGGCTACCCGGCGCCGGTCCTTGGCCTGCAGCTCGTCGTGGAGCCGGCCGAGCACCAGCGGCGGATCCTCCTCCGCGCGCGCGCCCAGTTCGCGGCCGGCCTGGTCGACGAGGCGAGAGCGCTCCGCGAGCGCTTCGACCCGCAGCTGCCGGCGTTCTCGGCGATCGGCTATCGCGAGAGCTGGGCCGTGCTCGACGGCGACTGCACGCTGGAGGAAGCGATCGCGCGAGACGCCCGACGCAACGTCCAGTTCGCGAAACGCCAGCGGACCTGGTTCCGCGCGGAGCCCGCGCTGTCGATGGTGGACGCGACGGACACCCCGGGCGAACGGGCGACGGTTGCGCTGGGGACGTTCCTGGAGCTGGTGGGGGGATGACGCCGGCGTCCGACGGTGAAGCCGCGACGGCCGGCATGCGGCCGCCGATCAGGCGGCGATCGGAAGCAGCTCCGGCGCGTCGAGGATCGTCGGCGAGCGGTCCACGGTCGGCCGCGCCTGCTGCCCGAACAGGAACAGCGCGAGCCGGGCGCGTGCCCGGTGCTGGCCGGGCAGGAACTCGAGGCCATGGACGAGGCCGCCACGGGGATCTCGCCGGACGGAGCGGACCACTGCGCGCAGGGCGAGCGGCCCGCCGGGTGTCGCGAGCACCAGCCTGACCTTCGATCCCGGGGCGATCTCCGTCCCGGCCACGACCCGCGCCCCGGCGGCGGACACGTCGCGTGCCTCCGCGGCAAAGTCGCCCAGCAGGGCCGGCAGCGCGACGTCGAAGCGCACGCTGGCGCGTCGCTCCGGGGCGTACCGGAGCGACCGGATGCGCACGATCGCCAGACACACGAGCGCGACGTTGAACAGGAGCCAGCAGAAGGCGGCGATGACCGCCCCCGGCTCGGCATAGGTGACGAACGTGCGACCGAGGAGGGTCAGCGCGAACCATGCCGCCGACAGGAACGAGGCGACCAGGAGCGCACGCAATGGCAGGGGCACCCGCACGCGGCTCCGGCCGTCGCCCAGGCGACCCTTGGGGGTCACCACGAACGCGGGCCGGCGCCGGGTCACCAGGGTCAGCGTCGCGCGCAGGTTCGAGGTCATCCGGACGAGCTCGAACACGATCGACAGGACCGGCCGGTGACAGCCCCGGCTGAGGGCGAGCAGGGCCAGCTGCTGGAGCAGGAACGTGGCCACGAATGCGGTCGCGAAGGTTCGCAGGTCCGCGCGGATCGGGACCGCGCCGGTCAGCACGACCACCATCGGCAGCACAGCGAAGGCGAGCGTCCGCCAGGCGTCGAACCAGCCGAGCAGCGTGGCCGCGTACGACAGCCGCTGCGGCAGGGTGAGGCCGGACACCCACAGCGGGTTCTCGCGGCGCAGCACCTGCATCGCGCCGGTGCCCCACCGGAGGCGCTGGAGCTGGTACGTGTCGGCATCGCCCGCCGCCAGGCCACGTGCGAGCACCTCGTTGTGGTACACGGTGTGCCAGCCATGGCGATGGAGCCGGATCGTGGTATGGATGTCCTCGGTGATCGTGTCCGTCGCGACGCCGCCGACGTCGCGCAGCGCGGCGACCCGGACCACGGCGCCCGTGCCGCACCAGAACGCGCCGCCCCAGCGGTTCTTGCCCGGCTGGAGCATCCGGTAGAACAGCGCCTGCTCGTGGAACCGCTCGCCGTCGCCGGCCACGGCATCGTGCTCGAAGGAGTCGTGGTTGTAGAACTCCTGCGGCGTCTGGACGAGGGCGACCTGCGGGTCGTCGAAGTAGCCGACCGTCCGCACCAGGAGGTTGCGATCCGCGACGTGGTCGGCGTCGAGGACGGCGATCAGGTCGGCGTCGATCACGGTCAGCGCGTGGTTGAGGTTGCCCGCCTTCGCGTGGGCATGATCCGTGCGGGCGAGGTACCGGACGCCGAGCGAGCGCGCGAGCCGCTCCACCTCGGGCCGGGCGCCGTCATCGAGGACCCACGTCTCGTGGCGCAGCCGGATCGCCCTCGCGGCAGCGATCGTGGGGAGCAGGATCTCGATGCCCTCGTTGTAGGTCGGCACGAGGACCGCGATCCGCAGCGGGGTCGACCGTACGTCGCGGTGCGCCGGCCGCCGATCCACGTCCCACAGCGAGAACGCGAACAGGGCGAGACCGAGCGTCGCGTGGATCTCGAGCACCAGCAGCGGGATGGACGCCCACCAGACGGCGAGATCCAGCGTGGCCGTCGCGCGCCAGGTGAGATAGATCACGCTCGCGACGAGGGCGACGACCGCGATCGCGCGGACCACGAGTCGACGAAGCAGGGGTTCGGGATCGGGCAGAGCGGGGCCGGGCGCGGGGGCGCGCAGCCAGCCGAATGCATCGGCCAGGGATCGTTCGATGGGCATGCCCCAACTGTCGGGGGCGGTGCGCCGACGCGCCACGCTCCGGAAGGACTACGCGGCCCGGCCGTTCGGGGGATGCGCCGGGCCACCCGGTATGCTGGCCGCCATGAGCCCCAGCACGACAATCGACCTCGCGCCGCCCGTCGAGAAGGCATTCCTGCTCGCCGTCGACACCGGTGACGACCCGCGGCTGGACGGCGGAGGACAGCCTGACCGAGCTCGCCGCCCTGGCCGAGACGGCGGGCGCGGACGTCGTCGGCGCCGAGTGGCAGAACCGCCGCCACGTCGATCCCAACTGGTACGTGGGCAAGGGCAAGGCCGAGGAGATGCTCCAGGCGAAGTCGGAGACCGGGTTCGACGTCCTGATCGCGGACGACGAGCTGAGCCCGGCCCAGCAGAAAAGCCTGGAGACGCTGCTCAACGTCAAGGTCATCGACCGCAGCCGGCTGATCCTGGACATCTTCGCCCTCCACGCGCAGACGCACGAGGGCCGGCTCCAGGTCGAGCTCGCCCAGCTCGAGTACCAGCTGCCGCGGCTGACCCGCCTGTGGACGCACCTGTCGCGCACCGGCGGCGGGATCGGCACCCGGGGCCCGGGCGAGTCGCAGCTCGAGACCGACCGCCGGCTGATCCGCCAGCGGATCAAGAAGATGAAGGAGCGGGTCGAGAACGTCCGCCAGCAGCGGCAGACGGCGGCGCGCGGCCGCGATCGCCGCCTGTACTCGACGGTCGCGATCGTGGGCTACACGAACGCCGGCAAGTCGACCCTGCTCAACGCCCTCGTCGGCTCCGAGGTCGCGCGTGCCGAGGACAAGCTGTTCGCGACGCTCGACCCCACCTCGCGCCAGGTGAAGCTGGGCGACGGGCAGACCGCGATCGTGACCGACACCGTGGGCTTCATCCACAAGCTGCCGCACCAGCTGGTCGATGCGTTCCGGGCGACGCTCGAGGAGGTCACCCGCGCCGACGTGCTGGTCGAGGTGGTCGATGCGGCCGACACGCATCACGACGAGCACCGGGCGACGGTGCAGGTCGTCCTGGACGAGCTGGCCGCAGGCGACAAGCCGCGGCTCGCCGCGTTCAACAAGGCCGACCTGCTGTTCCCCGTGGCGGACGGCTCGAACCCTGCGCCGGCCATTGCCGGCACCGTGCTCGTGTCTGCGGTGACCGGGTTCGGGCTGGACACGCTCCGGGCGGAGATCGCGGCCCTGCTCGCGTCGCTGTGGGAGGACGTCGACGTCGCGGTGCCGTACGCCGCCGGAGAGCTGCTCGCGCGCGTGCGCGAGCGGGGAACCGTGGACCTCGAGTACGGGAACCGCGACGTGCGCGTCCAGGGCCGGATGGCGCCCGCGATGGCGGGTGAGCTGCGCGCTGCCGCCGAGCGCTGGCGTGAGACGCTCGCGGCCGACGGGGTCACGTCCTGAGCATGCCCGGAGACAGGCTGCCGGCCGTCCGGGTCGGCGGGGCCGCTCGGCTGGAGGATGGGTCGCGCCTGACGTGGGTCCTCGCCGAGGGCCGTCGCGGCCGTCGCTGGCGCACCGTGCTCCTGGCGCCCGACGGTCGCATGACGCGCGCGACCCTGCTGGAGGTGGGCCTCGACGGCCGTCCGACGAGGCTCGAGGTCGCCGGTCCCGACGGCCTGCTCACCGTTCATCCGGGCGACGACGGGCGTCGCCTCCTCGGCAACGTCGTGCGCGCGACGGGGATCGACCACGTGGACCTGCCGTGGTCGGTCGATCACGCGCTGCTCGATGGCGGGTCGCCGGTCACGGTTG
>CAWIFB010000031.1:0-14292 GCA_963835335.1 uncultured Chloroflexia bacterium
AGCGGACGAGACCCCCTCGCCGGCCGATGCGCTGATGGCGACCGTGGAGCCCGAGCCGGCTGCAGAGCCGGAAGGAGTGCCGGACGCCGTCGCGGCCGATGAGCAGGAAACCGCCGATGAGCCGGCCGGGGAGCCGCCGGCAGACGAGGAGCCGCCGGCCGACGAGGAGCCGGCCACCGGCGATGAGCCCACCCGCGGCGATGATTCGCCACTCGAGCCCGATGAGCCCGCCATCGGTGACGACGCGCCGGCCGCGGAAGGCGAGGCGGAAACAGCTGCCTCCGACGAGGAAACGGCGCCCGAGCCCGTGGCGCCAGAAGCCCCGCCCGTCCCGCGCACGGTCGCCGAGCTGATCGCGGCGACGCTGCGCGCCGCCGGCGTGCGCCTCGCATTCACCGTCCCGGGCGAGAGCTTCCTGCCCGTGCTCGACGCGTTCGAGGCTGTCGGGATCCGCGTCGTGGCAACCCGCCACGAGGGCGCCGCCGCGTTCGCGGCCGAGGCGTACGGCCAGCTGACCGGCCGCCCCGCGGTGTGCCTCGGCACGCGCGCGGTGGGGGCCGCGAACCTGGCGATCGGGGTGCACACGGCAACCGCGGACTCGACGCCCATGTTCGTGCTGATCGGGAACGTCACGTCGGGGGTCAAGGGTCGCGAAGCGTTCCAGGAGGTCGATCTCATCGGGACCCTGGGCCGCCTGGCGAAGTGGGCAGGCGAGATCGAGGATCCGGCGATGGCGGCCGAAACCCTCGAGGCGGCCGTGCGCGCGACCGTCGACGGCCGGCCCGGCCCATCCGTAGTTGCCATCCCCGAGGACGTCCTTGAGCTGGCGATCCCGGAGGGTACCGTCGCACCGGTCGTCCGGCCGCATCCGGAGGCCCCCGACACGGCCGACGTTCGAGCCGTGCTCCATTTCCTGGCCGGGGCCGAGCGTCCGCTGATCCTGGCCGGTGCCGGCGTCCTTCGGGCGCGGTGCTCGAACGATCTCGTCCGGCTGGCGGAGCTGCTGCACGTCCCCGTCGTCGCGAGCTGGCGCCGCGGTGACGTGATCCCCAACGACCACCCGCTGTACCTGGGCATGACCGGGTTCGGCAGCCCCTCCATCGTCCGCGAGCGGATCCAGGCTGCGGATGCGCTGCTGGTGCTCGGCGCGCGGCTCAACGAGCCGACGACCTCCGGCTACCGGGTCCCGGCACCCGGCCAGCGGTGGATGCACGTGGACCTCGAACCTCGTCAGGGCGCGATCGGCGACACGCCGGCGCCGGAGCGTGCGATCCGGGCCGATGCCCGGGCGTTCGTCCGCGCCGCGCTCACGAGGCTCAAGGACGCCGTGCTACTGGCCGAGCCGCTCCAGGCGAGGGACCGGCACAACGCGGCGGATCGGGCGGCCTGGGAGGCCGCGACGATCGTCGACGACAGCGCGTGGGAGGGACCGGGCATCCATCCCGGCCGGATCGTGACCGAGCTCCGGCGGCTGCTGCCGGAGGACGCGATCATCACGACCGACGCCGGCGCGTTTTCCGGCTGGGCCGCACGCGGCTTCCGGTTCGGCCGGCCGGGGACCTTTCTCGGGCCGACCTCGGGCGCGATGGGCTACGGCCTCCCGGCGGCGATCGCCGCCGCGCTCGTCCACCGCGAGCGACGGGTCGTCGCCCTGCTCGGCGATGGCGGCCTGGGCATGACCCTCGCGGAGCTCGAGACGGCCGTGCGGGTGGATGCCCACGTGGTCGCGATCGTGTTCGACAACGAGTCGTACGGCATGATCCGCGGGCACCAGGGGCTGAGCGGGAGCCTGACGCTGCCGGGGACCAACCTGGGCCCGTTGGACTTCGCGGCGGTCGCGCGGGCGTGCGGGGCCAGGGGGGTTCGCGTGGACACCGACGCGGCATTCGAGCCGGCGCTGCGCACTGCGCTGGCCGCGGCCGGCCCGACCGTGATCCACCTCGCGCTGGACCCTCGGTGGGTGTCGGTGGACGACCACCCGGGGGTGACGCCCGCTCCATGACCCGGCCCACGCTGCACCTCGTCCCGGAGGCCGTCTGGGATGCCCGTGACGCCGCCGCGCCGTACCTCCCCGCCGCATACCCCGATGACGGGTTCGTGCACTGCACGGACGGTGACGAGCTGATGGTCGACGTCGCGAACCGGTTCTACCGCGACGATCCGAGGCCGTTCCTGCTGCTGACGCTCGACCTCGAACGGACCGGCAGCCCGTGGCGGTTCGACGATCCTGGCCAGACGTACCCGCACGTGTACGGGCCGATCGACCCGGAATCGGTGCTCGAGGTGCGGCGGATGGTTCGCGATCCCGACGGAACGTTCACGGGCATCATCGAGCGCTGACCCCGCCCCGCGGCGTCCGCGGGATGAGCCACCAGGCGACCAGCGCGCCCAGCGCGGTCGCGACCACGGCCACAGCGAGCGCGGCCTCGATGCTGATCCCGACCAGCGCGCCGCCGATGGCGGCGCCGAACGGGTAGCCCATGAAGTTGAGCGACATCGACACCGCGAACGCGCGACCCAGCCAGGCCGGATCCGTCTGGCGCTGGCGCAGCGTGAACAGCGCGACATCGAGCGGGCCGTTGAGGAACCCGGTGATCGCCATGATCGCGATCAGCACGGCGAGGGTGGGGGAGGCGAGCAGGACGGCCGTGGCCACGGCCATGCCGGCCATCGGCAGCATGAGCATCTGGCGCTCGCGTCCCTGCGTGCGCCACCTGCCGGCGAGCAGCGCGCCGATGCCGCCCGTGACACCGGACACCGCGAACACCGCGCCCACGACGGCCTCGCCCTGGCCCAGGCGTTGGAGCACGAGCACGGGCAGCGCGATCGTCACGATGCCCCAGCCCACGTTGAGGATCGCGAGCGAGATCCCGAGTGCGCGGAGGGTCGGGTTGAGCAGCGTGTAGCGAAGCCCCTGCCACGCGTCCACGAGGAGCTTGCCCGTCGAATTCGGTCTCGTTGTGGGGATCGGCCACCCGGACGAACACGACCGCCGCCAGCCCGAACAGCGCGCCGATCACGAGTAGCGTCCGGGGACCGCCGGCCAGCTGGACCAGCAGCCCGGCCGCGGGTGGCCCGATCAGCGTCGCGATGACGTAGCCGTTGGAGTCGAGGGCGTTGACGCGCTCCCACAGGCGCCTCGGGACGAGCAGCGGGAACAGCGTCCGCAGCCCGACCGAGCTGAGCGGTGCGGTGAGCCCCGCGACGGCGGTGACCAGCACGAGGATTGCCGGGGTGAGCGCATCGCCAAGCGCGAGGCCCGCGATCAGGATCAATGACGCGGCGCCGACGAGCTGGTCGATGACGATCAGGCGCGCGCGGCCATGTCGATCCAGCAGCGCCCCCGCGATCGGGCTGACGATCAGGCCCGGGCCGACGCTCGCAAACGTGACCAGCCCGGCGAGGGCGGGGGAGTCGAACCGGTCGAGGGTGAACAGCACGATCGCGACGCCGAACATGCTGCCGCCGATCCGGCTGAGCGCCATTCCCAGCAGGATCCGTCCGATCGTCGGGATCCGGAGCAGCTCGCGATACGAGGCTGGTGCTTCGGCATGGGGCATCGTGAGGACGCTATCAGACGCCGGAGACCCTCGGCGCGCCGGCCCGGTCAGGATCGGTGGCGATGCCATCCGAGTGCCGGCTGGTGGCCCGGCCCGTTCGATGGCTCAGCTGCGCCGGCGCCGAGGAGTGTCTGCCCGGCCAACGAATCCAGGGCGCCGAAGGACGAGTCCCCCGATCGCAGCCAGGCTGATCCAGGTCAGGGCAGGGATCGCGGCCTTCGCCGCCCGCGGCGGCAGGATCAGCTCGAAGAACGGAACGGGATCGCCCCATTCGGCCTGCAGCGGCCCGACCGGACAGTCGCCGTGCCCGACGACGAGCGCGGCTCCCTCGCTGACCAGGAAGGCGACGCTGGCCCAGACCTTGTATGTCCGCCGGCGCGTTGCCACGCAGGCCCAGATGTAGCCGAGGCAGCCGAGCTGTGCCACCGACCACGAAGCGTGGGCGATGCGCCAGGCCTTGGCGCGTGGTGGCAGCGACTGCCACGTCACCAAACCATCGTCCCCAACAGAGATCTCCCGCCTCGGCCGACGCGTACCCTCCCCGGCCCCCGTCGTGACGAATCTCCCGACCGGCGTACTGGGGAGAAAGGGACATGCGGCGGTTTAGCGCTTCCCCAAACGGCCTGCTCGGCACCGTCCTTGTCGTCGTAGCGCTCGGCCTCGCCGTTGCGGCTGTCGCGCGCGACGACCTGCCGCTCGTCGGCACAGGTGTCGGGGCGCTCATCGCCGTGGCTGTCATCGGCATGGCGGGCTGCGCCGTCGGTGGCATCTCACAGGCCCCGGTGGCCGGGTGGACGAGTCCGGCCATCATCCTCGGCATCGTGCTCGGCGTCCTCGCGCTCGTCGTCGTGGCCGCGGGCGTGTTCGGCTGGACCGGCGTTCTGGAACCGGTTGCCCAGCTTGTCCCTGGTCAGGCCGGAACTGTCGCGCCGGCCCGTGTGGCGATCGTGGCGCTGGGCGCGCTCATCGCCGTGAAGTGGCTCATCGCCACCGCCATGGCCGCGGTCGCGAAATGACAGCGGCCCGGCGTCTGGGCTACGCGAGCACCGTGCCGTCCGGCCTCGGGACCGCCGCCAGCCCGCCGGCCATCAGCGCACCTCCACGGGCTCCCGCAGGCTCAGGGCGATCTCACGTGCCCACTCGTCGATGGCCGTCCAGTCCCTGAAGTCGCCGGGCGGCAGGAGCGTCCTGGACGCGGGCATCATGCGCACCAGGCGCTCACTCATGGAGCGCGGTCTCTCGTTCGGATCGAAGGCGCCGAAGAACACCTTCGTACCCCGGGCGCCGAGCGCGACCGCCAGCTCGGCCACGCCCTTCGGGTCCCCGAGCACGCTTCGTCCCTCGGCGTCCACGAGGTCCGTGCCGAGCGGCCCCGACGTGAACAGCCAGAGCGGGCGTGCTCGCAGGATCGCCTCGTTCCGCCGGGCGAAGTCCGTCGCGTCCTTGAGCCAACTGCCGATATAGGCGGCGCTCCCGATGACGAAGGCGTCGCAGGTGTCGGCGATCCGTGCGTCGCCGACGGGCGCCACGGCGGCGTCCAGCCCCTCGGAGCGAAGCGTGGCGCCAAGTCGCTCGGCGATCCCGCGCGTCGCCCCGTGCCGACTTGCGTAGGCAATGCAGACCCTCATCGGATCCTCCTCAGGCGGCGAGCACCGACGCCGGCGGCCAGTCGACCAGGGCGGCGGCGATGACGGCTGCGTTGACGATGAGTGCGGCGACCGTGTTGAACCTGGGCCACGTGCCGAGGAAGACCACGATCCCCGAGGCCGAGACGACCGCCGACAGGACGCCGAGCGGACGCCACACGTCGGTCGGAAGCACGATCCCCCAGAACGCGAGGGCAGTGAGGACGAACCCCACCAGGGCAACCCCGTAGATCGTCATGGCGAGCCGGGCCGCGCCGTCCTGGGACAGTGCCGGCGCCGCCCACGTCCGGGCGGCCGTCCAGCTGCCCGCGCCCGTCGGGTGGCCGGACCGCACCCAGAGGAGCGCCCCGATCGCTCCGACGTGCGCGATGCCGTGCACGAGCAGCACGGCGCCGACCAGGAGGCGGACCATCTCGTCGCTCATGCGGTGGTCTCCGGTGCCGTCCGGCCGAGGGACACGAGGCGCCAGCCCACGAGCGCGTACCAGGCCACGAGGATCAGGACCGAAAGCAGCGACAGCAGGATCCCGACGCCCGGCACAAACAGCCCGAGGCCGAGGACGTTCGCCGCGACCACGGCGTACGCGGCTGCGCGCGGGAACACGGGCGTCTGGAGCATCGCGGCCCCGACGAGAATCCCGGCGATCGATGCCAGCAGATAGCCCATCACGAACGAGGTGCCGGTGCCCATGTAGGCGGCCAGCAGGCCCTCGCCACTCGCGAGATACGCCGCGCGCGCGGCCTCGTCGGTCGCCTCGGCGTGGCGGCTCGCCAGGGTCAGCATCTCGAAGCCCGTGTTGGCGCCGATGAACAGCGCGATCGACACGAGCCACATTCCCGCCGCGACGAGCATGAGCGACTCGCTGCGACGGTGGAGCAGCGTGTAGAGGGCGAGGACGATCGGGATGAGCAGGACCTCCTCGAGCAGGATGAGGAGGTCGTAGGAGACGAGCCCGCGAACCGGGTCCTCGCGAAAGACGGCAAACCAGTCGGCGGCTCCGCCCTCGGGCAGTGGCCAGGTGATGAACGCGACGACCTGGAGCGGGATCAGCAGGGCCGTCAGCAGGGCCCCGGCGCCGGCGACGCGGTACAGGGCACGGTATCGGGGGTCGACGCGGTCGAGAACGGTGGAATGAGCCGGTTCCGCCGACGGGCGGGCGGCGGCGACGAGATTGGCCACGGGCGGCACCTCCAGGGGCGATACCCGGGCCATGCAACCGCATTTTCCGGCACCCGTGTAGGCCCAATGGTCCCGACCGGGGGGCTGCTTCGGTCCCGATCCGGTGAGTAGCGCTGGGACGGGGCGCCAGACGATGCGGACGACTCTCGCCACCAGGGCCGCCGCCCGCACTCACGGCGAGCCTACCGTGGCCCTGTCAGCCTGAGTCGCCTCTTGACCATGTCTCGACCGACGCCGCCCGGCCGAACAGATAGCCCTGCCCGAAGCGAACCCCGATGCCAAGCAAGGCGGAGCGCTCCGAGTCGGTCTCGACGCCCTCCGCGACCAGGCGCGCACCAAGCTCGGTCGCGAATCGATGGAAGCCCATGATCGCAGCCAGGCGCGCGGGATCGCGGTCGGCGCCCGAAACGAGGGATCGGTCAAGCTTGATCTCGTCCGGCTGAAGCTCGACACAGTGGCGGAGGCTTGCGAATCCGGCTCCCGCATCGTCGATGCTCCAGCGGATGCCCGGAAAGCTCGTGAGGGCGGCCCGCAGCCCCCGGTAGTCGTCGATCTGGTCGCGCTCGGAGAGCTCGAGTGTGAGCGACCGTTGGCATCGTCCCAGAAGAGCGCGAAGGCCATTCGGGTCGAGAACGAGCGCGGGCGAGACGTTGAGGCTCACGGGGACGTCGGGCGGGAGCGCCCGTGCAGACCTTAGCGCCAACGCGAGGGTGGCATGCTCGAGCTCTGGTGACAGCCCGACTGCTGCCGCCTCGGCGAACCGTCGTTCAGGTGGAGCGTTGTCATCGAACCGGGTCAGCGCCTCGTACCCGACGGTGAGGCCATTATCGAGAGAGACGATCGGCTGGAACACGGCCCGGAACCGTTGATGGGCGATGACCGCCCGGATCTCGGCCCGCAGGACGTCGGACTTCTCCCGCTCGCGCAGGTCGGGTCCGAGACGGGCCGACACGATGGCCCCCACCTCGGCGTACGTGCTCAGGTGACGCTCGAGCGCCGTGACCCCGGCTGGCTGGCATGTCGAGAGAACCATGAGTCCACGGGTTTCACCGGCTGTCCTGAGCGGCTGGTATGCGACCGCGGTGATGCCGACACGGCTCAGCGCCAACCCGTAGCTTCCGTCGGCATCGCGAGGCTCCCAGGGTTCAACCCACGCTCCCTGACGGGCCCGACGGCGCAGGTAGCGCGCCCTCGCAGCCGGCAGGCGAACACCCGCTGTCAGGGTGGGAACCGAGAGCCCTTCGGCGGCGAACAGGAAGACCAGACCCCGAGGTCCGAAGCCGAGGATGCTCACCCGGTCGACATCAGGGAGATCCACGAGCTCGGTCGCGATCGCGCGGGCCTGGGCATCGAGCCCGAGCAGTGGGTCAAGCCCCTCGAGAGCCAATTCGACGACGGCCCGCTCCCGCTGTTCGCGCGCCGCTCGGTCCTCGAGCCGGCGCTCCGAGGTCACATCGGTCGACACGCCGATCACGCCCGAGGTCGCGCCTGCCTCATCGCGCAGCGGCTCGACGACGGTGGCGAAGACACGCCCGGCAAGCGCGAGATCGACGAAGACTCGCTCTCCGCGCAACGCGCGCTCGAACTGGGCTTGGAGCCGCGACGTGCCGGATCCCAGCTCGTCGAAGCGGCGTCCGACGAGGTCCTCGCTGGTGCGCCCCACGGCCGCAAGGCCGGCGCCACGTGCGAGGGTGATCGTTCCAGTCAGGTCAAGCGCCCAGACGATGACCGGCGCGCAGGCCACGACAGTGTCGAGCTCGTGCCGCGTCCGCTGCAGTGCCTCCTCCGCGATCACTCGTGCGGTGACATCGCGGGCGATCCCTTCAACAGCAATGACGCGGCCGGCTCGATCAAGGACTGGCACGGGGAAGGACTCGAGCGCGGCCCAGGTCCCGTCGGTCCGCCGCCAGCGCCAGGTGGAGGGACGGATGTCGCGCGGATCGGTGGGCGTCGACCGCATCTCGTCCAGGTGGGCCGGATCGACGAGCCGGTATGCCAGCTCAGGATCCGCGTAGAGCTCCTCCGCCGTGACGCCGAGCAATCCCTCGACGGCTCGATTGACGAACTCGAGCCGCGGCGGGACGAGCCCGAAGCGGTACACGACGTCAGGCAGGTGTTCGACGAGCCGTCGGAAGCGGATCCGCGTCCCGCGCGGGGCGTCCGGACGGAGGGATCCGGGGCCCCGCGCTGGACGGGCGCTCTCAACGTCGGGCGGTGCGGCTGGCTTCGTTGCGGTCATCCGCGATGGCACTCCCCACACTCCGGGATGTCGGCCTCTTCGACGCGGCAGGCGGGGTGCCTGGCTCGGGCCAGACAGACGGTGGCGCCTGTCACATCGACGGTTGTATCCGCCGGGACCGCGCATGTCCAAGACGTAGATCCACTCGCAGCTACGCCACCAGGGTTATCGATCCCCGGTGCAGGCGGGCACGCGACCCCGGGAGCGCCTTGGCGTCATGGCTCGGCAGATCGGCCTCGTCAGGCTCGTCGCCGCTCGCGCGTTGGAACCATGCGTCGTCGTCTGGGCGATCTTGCTTCCGACACCGCCGACGCGCCCGACCTCGGCCGCCGCACCAGGTCGATGGCCCGCTGCACGACCGTCGGATGGGGACCCTCCAGCCACAGCACAGCGAGCACGAAGTCGGGAGCATCGACGAGCGTCACGAGCCTGAGGCCCTTGGGTAACTGTCGGGCGATCGTTGGCGGCAAGATTGCGCACCCGGCGCCATCTGCCACGAGCGCGAGCACCGCGCTCAGCGCATTGGTCTCGATGACGATCTGGGGCGCAACGTCGCGCCCGGCGAACACGTAGTCGAAACAGCTCCGGAGCCCGGTGCCCGGTCGGGTCACGATGAAACGCTCCTGGGCAAGATCGCCAACGGCGACCGAATCCCTCTCTGCCAGCCGGTGATCCTGTGTGACCACGAGGGCATACCGTTCGCGTCGGACGACGGTGTGGCCCAGGTCAGTCAGATCGATGCGATCCGGCAGGGTAACCATCGCGAGGTCGAGCTCGCCTCGGCGGAGCCCCGCGAGTGACTCGGAGGTGGGCCACTCGACGATCGAGACCTCGACTCCGGGGTTCTTGATCGTGTAGTCGCTCAGGTACCTGACCATCTGAGGATCGGCCTGGTGCCACCACGATGTCCGCAGGACGCCGCGCGTGCCCTGGTCGAACTCGCGCATCGCATCCGAGAGGTCGCTCAGCTCGGCCAACACGCGTCGCGCACCAGAGAGGAATGCCTCGCCTGCGTCCGTGAGGGCGACATGCCGGCTCGTACGCTCGAAGAGACGAACGCCGAGCTCGTCCTCGAGATGCCGGATCGCGGCCGAAACGGCCGGCTGCGCGACATGGAGCTCGTTCGCTGCTCGCGTGAAGTTGCCATGACGGGCGACCGCGTCAACGAATTCGATCTGGCGGATATCCATGGCGCGCCACCCTCCGTGGGCTCCTGTCTCCCCAGTCCGTTGATCCGACTGCACCGTACTCCTCGGTTCCCGGTCGCGCACCACGTGAACGCGTGCGCGCTGACGGTCCACGGCTTGTCCTGGGGCGATAATCGACGCGATGAAAGCGGCTGGGATCCGGGTCCTGGGTGGGCCGATCGAACGGCTGGAGCTTCCGGCTCCACCCCCGCCCGACGGCAACGAAGTGCTGATCGAGGTCAGGGCCGCAGGGATCGGGAACTGGGACGACCTCGTCCGCACCGGCGCATGGGACGTTGGGACAATTCCACCGATGGCTTTGGGCGTGGAGGCGGCCGGCGTGGTGCGCGCGATCGGTGCCACGCAGACGCGGTTCGCCCTGGGAGACGAGGTCCTCGTCCATTCCGTACCTCTACGCCACCACGGGGCCTGGGCGGAGTGGCTCCTCGCTCCAGGTGGTCACGTGGCGGCCAAGCCGGCCGGCCTCGACTGGGCCGTCGCGGGCGCCCTGCCGGTGCCAGCGCTCACGGCCAGCCAGGTCGTCTCGCGCCTCGGTTGCAGGGGCGGCGACGAGGCGCTGATCCACGGGGCCGGCGGCGTGACCGGCGGGCTGCTGGTGGCGCTCGCGGCCGCGACCGGCTGTCGCGTCGTGGCCACCTGCTCACCCCGCGCCTCTGGACGCGTCCGCAGCTACGGGGCGAGCGCCGTTGTCGACTACCACGCCGCTGACTGGCCTTCGCAGGCGCTGCGCGACACGTCCGGGCGGTTCTCGGTGGTCATCAACGCGGTGCGGGGCGCCTCCGCAGCGCTGCTGCCGCTGGTGGCGGATGGGGGACGCCTGGCGACCATCACTGGCGACCCGCCGCAGGGCGAGCGGGGCATCCTGGTTGTCGACGCCTACGTCGCCCCCGACGGACCGACCCTCGAGGCCGCCGTGGGTCAGCTCGTCGCCCGAAGCCTCTCCATCCCGATCGCCGGCATCTACGGCCTCGGCGACACAGCCTTCGCCCTCGACGCGGTCGCGACTGGTCGCGCCGAGGGGGCATGCGTGGTCGATCCACGGAAGTGACGGCGGCCGTCCGGGGCTACTGTGGCCTGTCGTGTCCCCTCGGAGCCCCTTTCCGAGCACGATTCTGATCGGGAGAGGCCTTCTCGCCCCATGCGTCGGTGATCTGCTTGAACACCTTGCCCATCCCCGGACGCATCAGGGCGCGGCGCTCCGCCTCGGCCTCGCGATCCCGCCGGCGATCGCGCGCGGCCTCGCGTGGATCCAGCGCGTCGTCGAGGTCCTCATCGGCCTCGTCGCCGTCCTCCGGCGCGTCCGGATCGAGCTCGTCGTCAGGGGCGTCGTCGTCCACGGGGACATCGTGGGCGCGCGCCTGATTGCCGTCAATCCCGTTGCGCGACGACCGAGAACGACAGCGGCACGCGCCCGCGTTCCTCGGGCCGCACGTCACGGTGCCCGGCCCACCAGTCAACCGGGTGCTCCGCCACCTGCTCCAGGCGCAGGCCGGCGCCGCAGCAGCGCAGTCACGATCTCGCCCAGGGTCCACGCCCGGGCGAACTTCCACGCCTGGTCATCCTCGGGGACCGAGATGCGGTCGATGTACTCGGGTGCCCAACCCTTCGAGGCCTCGGGCCCCGCGAAGTAGTCGTAGTCGGTCAGCATCCAGTGCCCGTCGGCGTCGGCGTCGAACAGCCACTCCGCCGGGTGGCCGTCGAAGATCACGAGCCGTCCGGTGGGGGACAGGAGGCGCCGCAGCACGGTCGCCCACGCGTCGAGATCCTGGAGCCAGATGATCGCGCCGCGGCCCGTGTACACGAGGTCCCCGGTGCCATCGAGCTCGTGCGGCGTGTCCAGGACGTCGCTCTCGATCCACCTGGCGGGCGCCGCCGCGGCTGCGGCGAGCCTCCCGGCGAGGTCGAGCATCCGCGGGCTGAAGTCGACGCCCACGACCTCGTCCGCGCCCAGGTTCCATAGCGAGAGCGTGTCGCGGCCGCCGGCGCACTGGAGGTGGATTGCCCGACGGCACCGGCCGTGGAGGTCGCCGATGAGGTCGGCCTCGAGCGGCAGCAGGTTCGAGCCACCCGATCGGATCAGCGCGACGGCCTCGTCGAACCAGCCTTCGTATCGCTCGGCCGCCTCGTCCCACGCGGCACGGTTGGCCGCGTGCATCGCCCGGACGTCCATGGCCTCGGCCGGCGTTGCGGGCCTGACGTTGCGGTTCTCGGCAGGATCGGGGTCACGCATGCGACGAGGATGACACGCTCGAGATGGTTGCGGCGGGGAGGGGCGATCGCCGGCGGGATGCGGGCGGCGGGCATGCGAAAGGCCGTCGCCCGCGCGACGGCCTCACTCTCGATGACGAAGGGCCTGCACGCGCTCGGCCCTGTCGGGTCACGGGGCCGGTGTGGTCATCCCCGCGACCGCGCCCGACTGCCCGCCCGGGCGTCGCTCGAGATGTTCCCCGCGCGGGGGACCGTCGCCGTGTTGGAAGCACCGCGCGATGCGTCTTCGCTCGCGGTCAACCGACGCCGAGCCTGCCAGCGTCGTTGCGAGCCTGGCCAACCAGCCGTTCGCATCGTCATGTCTCGGTGACCTCCCGGGGACGACCTCCGAGGGGGAGGGTGGGTTGTCCCGACCATTATCACCCGGTCCGCAAGACGCCGCCGCCGAGGGCGCTTCCGCCGTCGAGGGCCCGTCCGCCGTCGTGGGCGCAGCCAGCGACCATGCACCTGCGTCACGCTCAGGGCCGCCATCGGCGGTAGGCTCCCCGAAGGAGGTGACGCCCGTGACCGAAGCGCCCCATGTCGTCGATGATCTGCTCGCCGAGGTGTCGCCACCCGCGCGAGGGATCCTGAGCCGGACGATCCACGATGGTGACGAGCTGCGGCTCGTGCTGTTCGGGTTCGCCGCGGGCGAGGAGCTGTCCGAGCACACCGCCGCCCGGCCCGCCGTGATCCACGTGCTCGCCGGTGACGCCGACATCGCGGTCCCCGGCCTGCGTCGCTCATTCGGGCATGGCGCCTGGATCCACCTGCCGGCCGACACGTCGCACTCGATCCTCGCCACCACGCCACTCACGATCGCGCTCTACCTGCTCGGCCCGACCGCCCGCGGACCCAGGGTGGAGTCGAACCAGGGTGTCCGCCCGGCGTGACCGCGTCGCTCCCGGTCCACAGCAGCTCCGACATCCACCTCGCCGATGCGTTCGAGATGCCGGGCTGTCCGCTGTGCCGCGAGCGCCGGCGAACCGAGGCCGCGTTCCTCGAGGCGATCCTCGCCGAGAGCGTCAACGACGTCGGGTTCCGCGCGGACCTGGACGCGGCGCGTGGCTTCTGCGCGAGCCATTCGAGGGCGATCCTGGACGTCGACCGGCGGCGCGCGGGGAGCCTCGGGGCGGCAATCCTGCTCCGGGCGACGCTGCGAGTCCGGCTCGCAGAGCTGGCCGCCGTGCACACGGCCGGCGGGCGATCCCGGCCGAAGCGGCTTGACGAGGCGTCGCGCCCGCCGTCGTGCCCGGTCTGTGCCAGGGTG
The DNA here is from genome assembly GCA_963835335.1 of uncultured Chloroflexia bacterium. GTDB lineage: Bacteria > Chloroflexota > Limnocylindria > Limnocylindrales > CSP1-4 > CAIXZV01. The sequence continues at coordinate 13,350 of CAWIFB010000031.1, forward strand.
GCGCGAACGGAGTCCGGGCTGATCGAGGGGCTCGTCCGGCTGATCGACGAGCCGCCGTGGTCCGAGGCCGTGGCGGCCGCGCCGCTCTGCCTCGACCATCTGCTGCCGCTGATGCGGGCCGCGACGGGCGCACCCGCCTGGCCGGGGATCGAGGCCAGGCACCTGGCCAGGCTCCACGACCTCACGACCGACCTGGCCGGCTACGCGCACGCCTCGAGCCACGATCGGCGCCATCTGCTGACCGATGCGCACCGGGCGTCGGTGGACGCCGGTGCGGCGGTGCTGGCCGGAACGTCCGGTCCCGCTGCCGGCCTCGGGACCCGGGCCGCAGAGCCTGCAGCCGCGTCGTCGCCGGTCGCCGGCCCGGACGCCGCCGCCGCCCTGCTCACCGGTCCCTACGGATCCGGCAAGACGACGGTCGCGATCGAGCTCGTCGACGTGGCCAGCGCCGACGGCGTCGGGGTCGCGGCCATCGACCTCGACTGGCTGGGCTGGTACGGCGCGGACCTGGGCCACGACGAGCACGAGGATCCGCGGATCACGTTCGCGAACCTGCGCGCCGTCCGCGACACGTACCTGCGGGCCGGGGTCGACCGGCTGGTGCTCGCGTATGCCCTCCCCGGCGCCGGGCAGCTTCAGGCGATCCGCGATGCCCTCGCGATGCCGGTCACGGTGATCCGGCTCGAGGTCCCCGAGGATGAGATCGAGCGGCGGCTCACGGGTGATCCCAACGCGTCACGTGCCGAGGACCTTGCGGTCGCGCGCCGCTGGCTGCAGGACGGCACGGGCGTCGGGCTGGAGGACGCGACGGTCATGGGCGATCGCCAGCCGACCGCGATCGCGGTCGAGATCATGGGTCTCCTGGGCTGGTCGCCCACGGTGCCGCGCGACGTCGCCTGACGCGGGCCGGCAGCGCGATCAGCAGTCCTCGGGTGCGCCGCCC
>CAWIFB010000032.1:0-38771 GCA_963835335.1 uncultured Chloroflexia bacterium
GCGGTGATCTCTGCCGCGGTCGTCACCGGCTGCGACGCCGTCCATCCGGGGTACGGGTTCCTGAGCGAGGACGACGCGTTCGCCGAGGTGGTTCGCGCCCACGACCTCACGTTCATCGGGCCGCCCGCGCACGTGCTCGAGCGGTTTGCCTCCAAGGAGGAGACGCGCCGCCTCATGGCCGCGCACGGCCTGCCCACGATCCCGGGCTCGGGGCTGCTGGGCGACGAGGCGGATTCGCTCGCGCAGGCGGAGCAGATCGGGTATCCGGTGCTGCTCAAGCCGTCCGCCGGCGGCGGCGGCAAGGGCATGCGGATGGTCCGCTCGCCGCGGGAGCTGGCGGCGGTGCTGCCGATCTGCCGGTCCGAGGCCAAGGCGGCCTTCGGCGACGACGCGCTGTACCTGGAGCGATGGCTCGAGGACAACCGGCACATCGAGGTCCAGGTCGCCGTGGACCGGTTCGGCAACGGCGTCCACATGTGGGAGCGCGACTGCTCGGTCCAGCGCCGCCACCAGAAGATCCTCGAGGAATCACCATCGCCCGCGATGTCGGCCGGCGGCCGCCTCGAGCTTGCCGAACGGGCCATCCGCGCGGTCGTCGAGGCGGGCTACGAGAACCTCGGCACGCTCGAGTTCCTGGTCGACGGCGACGGCAACGCCTACTTCATCGAGATCAACTGCCGGATCCAGGTCGAGCACCCGGTGACCGAGATGCTGACCGGGATCGACCTCGTGGCAACCCAGATCCGGATCGCCGCCGGCGAGCCGCTGGGGTTCACCCAGGCGGACATCGAACAGCGGGGCCACGCCATCGAGTTCCGGATCAACGCCGAGGATCCGGAGCACGACTTCCGGCCCGGCGCGGGCACGATCGAGCGGTTCAACGCGCCGGGTGGGCCCGGTGTCCGGTTCGATACCCACGCGTACGCGGGCTACGAGGTGCCGCCGTTCTACGACTCCCTGCTGGGCAAGCTCGTGGTCTGGGGGCCCGATCGCGAGGCCGCGATCGCCCGCGGCCGGGCGGCGCTGGGCGAGCTCGTGATCGAAGGCGTTGTCACCAACGCCCAGATCCACCGGGCGCTGCTCGACTCCGAGCCGTTCCTCGAGGGCAAGTTCACCACCAACCTCCTCGACCGCGTGGGCAGCGGGGCCTTCCTCGAAGGCTTCGAACGATCGTGACCCCCGCTTGCACCCCTGCATCGACCGCCATGCGCGCCGCCCACGAGGTGCGCGACACTCAGCCAACCCCCGTCTGGAGCTGCCCGTGACCGAAACCAACCCCACGTCCGCCGCCGATGGCGCAGCGCCCGCCGGCCGGGACCGTGCACTCCGTGCGCGAGATCGAGGGACTCATCCCGCACCGGTGGCCGTTCCTGCTGGTGGACCGGATCGTGGACTACGACCCGGATGCCAGGCGCATCGTGGGCATCAAGGCGGTCACCGCGACCGAATGGTTCTTCCAGGGCCACTTCCCGGGATTGCCGGTGATGCCCGGCGTCCTCCAGGTGGAGGCGCTGGCCCAGACGATGGGCATCTACGTCGCCAAGCAGCCGGGCTTCGGGGACCGGATCGGGCTGTTCGCGGGGATCGACGAGGTCCGCTTCAAGCACGTCGTCGTCCCGGGCGACGTGCTCCGGCTCGAGATCACGATGGAGAAGCTGGGCAGCCGCTTCGGCAAGGGACGCGGGGTCGCGTCGGTCGATGGCGAGGTCGCCTGCGAGGGCCTGCTGAGCTTCATCATCCCGCCGGCCGGGGTGCTGCGATGACCCGCCTCGCGGTCCTCTCGGACGTGCACGGCAACCTGATCGCGCTCGAGGCGACGCTGGCGGCGATCCGCGACGCCTCGCCGGACGCGATCCTGGTGGCGGGCGACCTGGTGCTCAACGGGCCCGATCCGGGTGGCGCGGTCGACGCGCTCCGGGCGCTCGACGCCGGCGGCGCCCTGATCGTGTCGGGCAACACGGACATCGCCGTCGCCGACTTCGACTACGGCGCGGCGTTCCCGCAGTACGCCGACGGGGTGCCGGATGCGATCCAGATCGCGGCCGAGTGGGCCCACGACGAGCTGTCCGACGAGCAGCTGGGCTGGTTGCGCCGGCTGCCCGCGGAGCGCCGGCTGCGGACCGATGACGACACCCTGGTGCTGGTCGTCCACGCGTCGCCCGGCTCGCAGACGCGCGGCTTCGACCAGGCGCTCGATGCCAACGTGATCCTCGAGCGCGTCAGCGCCACCGATGCACGGGTCGTGTGCGTCGGCCACACGCACGTGCCCGAGGTCCGCGACCTGGGCTGGAAGGTCATCGTCAACGACGGCAGCGCCGGGTACGTGTTCGACGGCGACCCGACCGCGTCGTGGGCGCTGGTGACGATCGAGGATGGCGAGGTCGCCGCGGAGATCCGGCGAACCGAGTTCGACACGATGTCCGTCGCCAACGCGATCTCCGCTCGCGGGCTGCCGGGTGACGTGTACCGAGCCGCGACCGTGCGCACCGGGAAGCTGGTGCGATGACCTGGGCCTGGCCCAGCCGTCCCCGGCGCGTGGTCGTCACGGGCATGGGCGCCCTGTCCGCCGTCGGCAACGACGTCGAGTCGACCTGGGCCGGCCTCGTCGCCGGGCGGTCCGGGATCGCTCGGGTGACCCTGTTCGACCCGTCCCGGCTCACCTCGCAGATCGCCGCCGAGGTCAAGGACTTCGACCCCTCCGATGTGCTCGATCGCAAGGAGCGCCGGCGGACGGACCGGTACATCCAGTTCGCGCTGGTCACGGCGCGCCATGCGCTCGACTCGGCCGGGCTGCCCGGCCGTCTCGACGGGGACCGTGCGGCGCGCACGGGCGTGATCGTCGGCTCCGGGCTGGGCGGCGTGTCGACGCTGTTCGAGAACGTGCTGGTGATGGGGGAGCGGGGGCCGGACCGGATCTCGCCGTTCTTCATCCCCATGGGCATCGCCAACGTCGGTGCCGGGCAGGTGGCGATCGCGGTCGGCGCGACCGGGCCCAACTTCGCCACGGTCTCCGCCTGCGCCACCGGGGGCCACGCCCTGGGCGAGGCGTGGGAGACCATCCGGCGCGGCGACGCGGACCTCATGATCGCGGGCGGCGTGGAGGCCGGGATCCACGAGGCGACGATGGGCGGGTTCGCGTCCATGAAGGCGCTGTCCACGCGCAACGACGATCCGGCCGCGGCATCGCGGCCGTTCGACCAGGATCGCGACGGGTTCGTGATCGGGGAGGGCGGCGGGGTCGTCATCCTCGAGGCGCTCGAGAGCGCCGAGGCCCGCGGCGCGACCCCGCTGGCCGAGCTGGTCGGCTATGGCGCGACGGCCGATGCCTCGCACATCACGCTTCCGGCACCGGGCGGGATCGGTGCCGTCCGTGCCGCGCAGCGTGCCCTCGACAAGGCGGGCATGGAGCCGGCCGAGATCGATCACGTCAATGCCCACGCGACATCGACCCCGGAGGGGGACAAGGCGGAGCTCCAGGCCATCCGCACCATCTTCGGCGACCATGCCTCGAAGGTGGCGGTGACCGCGAACAAGTCGATGATCGGGCATACCCTTGGGGCCGCGGGCGCGATCGAGGCCATCGCCACGATCATGGCGCTGCGCGAAGGATGCGTCCCGCCGACCATCAACCTCGACACACCCGATGAATACGCCGCCGGCCTGGACCTGACCCCGAACGTCGCCACCCGGCGCCAGCTGAACGCCGGGATCTCGAACTCGTTCGGGTTCGGCGGCCAGAACACGGCCCTCGTCTTCCGGCGGTGGGACGGATGACCGGCCCCCAGGAATCGCCGCGGGAGGAGCCCATGTCCGAGACGCGCGTCGCCGGGGCGCAGCCGCTCGTGGACCCGGTCGCGGTCGGCCCGGGCGACGGAGCGCGGCCGGCCGATGGCGGCGGTGACGGAGTGCCGGCCGCGCCGGTGCCGGCTGCGGCCGTGCCGGCCCCCGGCCTGTCCCGCGCCGACGCCTCGCTGCTGGCGCTCATCGACCGGCTGGCCGGCGTGCTCGAGCGAACCGATCTCGGGGAGCTCGAGGTTGCGAGCGGGGGCACCACGATCGTGCTTCGCGCGCCGTCGGCCGTCGAGCGCATCGCCGCCGCCGCCACCGCGGCTCCCGATGCCGCCCCGCAGCCCGGAACCGGTCCGTCATCCGAGCGGCAGCCCGATGCGAGCCCAGGCCCGACCCCCGCACCGCCCGCTCGGCCGTCGGTCAAGGCGCCGCTCACCGGGATCTACTACGGGGCGCCGTCGCCGGGCGCCACGGCGTACGTCGCGGTCGGCGATCACGTCGCCGTGGGCCAGATCATCGGGCTCATCGAGGCGATGAAGCTGTTCAACGAGATCAAGAGTGACCTCGCGGGCCGGGTCGTCCGCATCTGCGCGGACAACGGTGCGCTGGTCAAGGCAAAGCAGCCACTGATCGAGGTCGAGCCTGCATGAGCGATTCCGCCACCTCCGTCCGGCTGACCGGATGGGGCCGATATGCGCCGGCCCAGGTCCTGAGCAACGCGGACCTCGAGCGCATGGTCGACACGTCCGACGAGTGGATCGTGTCCCGAACCGGGATCCGCGAGCGACGCGTCGCGGCTGCCCACGAGACCACGGCGTCGATGGGTGCGGTCGCCGGCCTGCGTGCGATCAGGACCGCGGGCCTGGAGCCGGACGACATCGACATCATCCTGCTGGCGACGCTGACACCGGACTACTGGATGCCGTCGACGGCTGCGCTGGTCAAGGAGGCCATCGGCAACACCCGGGCCGCGGCCTTTGACGTCATGGCGGCCTGCTCCGGGTTCGTGTACGCGTACGCGACCGCGACGGCATACATCGCGGCGGGGATCGCAAAGCACGTCCTGGTGATCGGCGCCGAGCTCCTGACCCGCTTCCTGGACTACTCGGACCGGGGCACCTGCATCCTGTTCGGCGATGGCGCCGGCGCCGTCGTGCTGTCCGCGTCCGACGAGCCGACGGCGCCCGCGGGCATCGAGCTGACCACGGAGCCCCAGGGCGCGTACATGATCTGGCTGCCGGCCGGCGGGTCCAAGAGCCCGCCCTCGGCCGAGACCATCGCCCGGGGAGAGCACAAGATCCGGATGGAGGGTCGCGAGACATACCGGTTTGCGACCCGCACCCTCGCATCCACGGCCCTGGCCGCGGTCGCCAAGGCGGGGCTGCAGCCCGAGGACATCGACCTGTACATCCCGCACCAGGCGAACATCCGGATCATCGAGGCCGTGGCCAAGGGCCTCAACCTCCCGATGGACAGGATGTTCGTCAACCTCGACCGCTACGGGAACACCTCGGCGGCGTCCGTGCCGATCGCCCTGGCCGAGGCGGTCAACGAGGGCCGGGTGGCCGTCGGCGATCACCTCGTGCTGGTCGCCTTCGGAGCCGGGTTCACGTCCGGGGCCGTGGCCATGGAGTGGACCGCCGACCCGGCCCGGGGGCTGCTCGGCGACGCGGCCGTGCGCCCCGAGGACGTGTCCGTCCGGCTGCCGGTGGACTGGGACTCGGTCGATCCGATCCCGCCCGCGCTGGCCGAGGTGATGCGCCGTCCGCTGCCCGTGGAGCTCGACCTGTCCGACGTCGCCCCGGGCGACCCGGAGCCTGCGACCGCCCCAACCCGCTGATCGCCGTCGCGCCGGTCACCGGATCCACCGCCTGGCCGCGGACGTCCCGACAACAGGAGGAGACTCTCCATGCTCGATCTCACCGGCAAGGTGGCCATCGTGACCGGCGGATCGCGCGGCATCGGCCGCGCCGTCGCGATCATGCTCGGTCGGCAGGGCGCCGATGTCGCGTTCATCGACCGCGCTGCATGCCTGGTGGACGATCACACGAAGGGCGACGTCGAGGCGCTCGGCCGCCGGTCCGTGTGCGTGGGCGGCGATGTCACCGATCCGGCGTCGTGCCAGGCGACCGTCGACGAGACGCTGAGGGAGTTCGGACGGATCGACATCCTGGTCAACAACGCGGGCATCACGCGCGACGACCTGGCGATGCGGATGAGCGACGCCGCCTGGGCCGAGGTGCTCAACGTCAACCTGACGGGCTCGTTCTACATGGCTCGCGCCGTGCTCCGCCCGATGCTCCGGCAACGCTCGGGGCGGATCATCAACATGTCCAGCGTGTCCGGGCAGATGGGCAACGCGGGCCAGGCGAACTACTCCGCGTCCAAGGCCGGGCTGATCGGCCTGACCAAGGCGCTCGCGCGCGAGGTCGCGTCGCGCGGGATCACCGTCAACGCCGTGGCTCCCGGGTTCGTCGTGACCGAGCTGACCGATGGGCTGCCGGACAACGTCAAGACCGCGATCAAGGGGGCGACTCCACTCGGCCGCTTTGCGACGCCGGACGAGATCGCAGCCGCCGTGACATTCCTCGCCTCCGACGAGGCCGCCTACATCACGGGCCAGGTGCTCGGGGTGGATGGCGGCCTGGCGATGATGTAGCGGTGCCGTTCAGCGTCGAAGCCACCGCGATTCCGGAGGTCCGCCTCGTCCGGCCTCGCCTGTTCCCCGACGAGCGCGGCTGGTTCGCCGAGGTCCTGCGGACCGACCAGTTCGCCGAGCTGGGGCTGCCGACCGCGTTCGTCCAAGTCAACCAGTCGCGGTCCGTCCGGGGCGTGGTGCGCGGGCTCCACTTCCAGTGGGATCCGCCGCAGGGCAAGCTGATGCGGGTCGTTTCGGGGCGGGCATTCATGGTCGCCGCGGACGTCCGGCCCGGCTCGCCCACCCTCGGGCAGGTCGTCACGGTGGAGGCGTCCGCCGACGAGCCGCTGCTGTTCTGGGCGCCGCCCACGTTCGCGCGCGGGTTCGCGGCGCTGAGCGATGTCGCGGAGATCGAGTATTTCTGCACGGCACCGTACAATCCGGCGAGCGAAACCGCCGTCCGCTGGGACGACCCCGACCTGGGGATCCGGTGGCCGGTCACGGATCCGGTGCTGTCGCCCAAGGACGCGACCGCCGGGACGCTCAGGGACTGGCTTGCCCGTCCCGAGTCAGCCGCTTTTGCCTGGAGCCGCCCGAGCGGCTGACCTCAGTGTCCGGGGGGACCTGCCGGTTGGTGGGTGAATAGGGACTATTGGGTAGTGTCGAGTAGGGTTAGCTGCACATACGGTTCGACATCGTCAGGTCATGACCGCGGGCAGTTGACGCTGCCCGTCGTTACCCGCGTGCCTGGGGGGCTATGAACAAGAAATCTGCCTCGATCGCCGTCGCGCTCTCGTTCGTGTTTCCGGGTCTCGGGCACGCGTACCTGGGACGAAGGCGTCCGGCCCTCGCGTTCGCATTGCCTGCCGTCGTCGCGGGCATCGCGATCGGGCTGGAGCTGCTCGGCGGGCTTGATGCGACGCTCGCCTACGTGATCACGCCGTCAGGCTCCATGAACGTCCTGGTGCTGCTGCTGCTGACCGGCGTGTGGCGGCTGATCGCAATGGTGGACGTCGCGCTCGTGGTGCGCCGGCAGTCCGGCCTCCGGGTGCCGGCCATGGCGTTGACCACCGTGCTGCTGGCGCTGGTCGTCGCGACGCATGGGATGGGAGCCTGGCTCGCGTACAACGTGTATGACGCCGGCACCCGCATCTTCGTCGGCAATGGTCCGGACGGCACGTCGACCCCGGAACCCGGGGCATCCACGGATGCGTCGCCCGCACCATCGGATGATTTCATCGCGACCCCGATGGCGACGCCGGAGACGGCAGACTCGCGGATCAACATCCTGCTGACCGGGATTGACTCGGCTGCGGGTCGCAATCACGCGCTGACCGACACGCTGCTGGTCGTCAGCATCAACCCGGTGGATGACTCGGTCGTCATGCTGAGCATGCCGCGCGACATCTCCAACTTCCCCTTGTACGACGGCCGAACCTTCACGGGGAAGATCAACTCGCTCATGACTTGGGCACGCAACCATCCCAAGGAGTTCCCCGACGGCCCGTTCCCGACGCTCATCGAGGAGCTCGGGTATCTGATCGGCGTCCCGATCCACTACTACGCCGCGATCGACCTGTCGGGCTTCACCCGCATGATCGACGAGGTCGGCGGCGTCACGGTGACCAACGAGCGGGCGATCAACGACCCGCGGTATGACTGGCTCGACGGGACGCACGGCTTCTACCTCAAGGCCGGCAAGGTGACCCTCAACGGTCGCACCGCGCTCGCCTACGTCCGCTCGCGCCAGGGCGTCGGCGACAGCGACTTCACCCGGGCGGCGCGCCAGCAGCAGCTCCTCGTCGCGTTGCGCGCGAAGCTGGTCTCGCCGGACATGCTCACCAGGCTGCCGGCCATCATCCAGGTTGCCGGCGACACCGTCCGCACGAACCTCCCGACCGACCGCCTGGAGGAGTTCATCGCGCTCGCACGCGGCGTCGACAACAGCGCGATCAAGCGCTACGTGCTCGGGCCACCCTACGCCATCCACCCGCCGACTGCGTCCACCGGGGGCGTCTACACGCTGAACCTCGTAACGGACCGAATCGCCAAGCTGTCCGTCGAGCTATTCGGCTCCGACAGCCGGTACGCGGGACCCTGATGGTCCGCCAGCACATCCGGGTCCTGCGCACGGCGCTGCTGCTCGGGGACGGGCTCGCAGCGCTGGGCCTGTTCGCGCTCGTGTCGATGGTTCGGTTCGGCCCGGGGTGGACCCACACCTGGACGGCCGCCGGTGCGGAGTGGTGGGTCTGGGCCGCGGGATACGGCCTCCTGTGGGCCGGAGCCGAGTGGCTGCAGGAGCTCGACCAGCTCCGGTCGCGATGGACATTCCGCGGCGAGGTGACCGACATCCTCCGCGCCGGGTTTGTCGTCGCCGTCGGCGTGTTCAGCGTGCTGTTCATGGTTCATGCACCCGACGTCAGCCGGCTGTTCCTCATCTACCTGTTTGCGAGCCAGGTCGTGCTGTCGATCGTCCAGCGGCGGGCGCTTCGCCTGCTGGTGGCGATCGCCCGTCACCGCGGGCTTGGCGTCCGCCATCTGCTCGTGCTGGGCACGGGGCCCGAGGCCCGCGCCGTCGCCGAGCGATTGGAGCAGCACCCGGCGCTCGCCCATCGCGTCCTCGGGTACCTCGGCCGGCCGTCGGAATCCGTGCCGGTGGTGCTTGGTCCGCTCGATGCGTTCGAGATGATCCTCAGCGAGGTCGTGGCCGACGAGCTGATCGCCGCATTCGCCGCGGACGAGGTCGCCTATCTCGAGCCGGTCGTCGCAATCTGCCAGCAGACCGGCCGGCGAGTCCGGGTCGTGCTCCGGCCGGAGCTCGCGCCGCTGAGCGGCGGCCGTGTCGAGACGCTGGCGGGATTCGAGATCCTCACGGTGTCCAATGGCCCGGATCGAGTGCTGGGAATGGCCGCCAAGCGGATCCTCGACGTCGCGCTGGCTGCCGTCGCGCTGCTCGTCCTTGCGCCGGTGCTCGTCCTGGTCTCGCTCGCGATCCGGCTCGACGATCGCGGGTCCGTGCTGTTTCGACAGACTCGGGTCGGCCTTCACGGCCGCCCATTCCGGATGGTCAAGTTCCGGACCATGGTTCCCGATGCAGAGCTCAAGCGAGCGGAGCTCACGCTGCTCAACGAGATCAGTGGGCCGGCTTTCAAGCTCCATGCCGATCCCCGGATCACCCGCGTGGGACGCGTTCTTCGCCGAGCCAGCCTCGACGAGCTGCCGCAGTTCTGGAACGTGCTGCGCGGCCAGATGAGCATCGTCGGGCCTCGGCCACCGCTGCCGGACGAGGTCGCGGGCTACGACCTGTGGCATCGCCGCCGGTTGTCGATGAAGCCCGGCATCACCGGCCTGTGGCAGGTCTCGGCGCGGCTCGAGGAGGAGTTCGACCGCTGGGTGGAGCTGGACCTCACCTATATCGACCGCTGGTCGCTTTGGATGGACCTCAAGATCATGGTCCGAACGGTGCCGGCGATGCTGTCAGGCCGTTGACCTGTCCGCGGAGCGGGTGCGGATGAACGAATCCGGCTGGCTGCGCGGCAGCCCAGATTGCGCATGACTGTGGCTCCCGCCCCACCATTGGCGTGTGAGGTGAGCGCGGCTGACCGGGCGTCCGCACCTCCGGCCACGCCCGTGCCGGCACGGATCCTCAGGTGGTACCGGGCCCGTACCATCATCGCGCTGGCGCTGCCCAAACCTCCCGTAGATGCCCGTACGCGAGAGGTCCACGATCCAGGCATGCGTCTCCGTGCGTTGCTCGCCTCCGTGCTCCTGCTGCTGCCGCTGCTCGGCCCAGCGGTCGCTCCCGCCATGGCGGCGTCGGGCGGCAACTACTACGTCGACGGCAAGCACGGGAGCGACGCCAACAGCGGCACCTCGCTGGGCAGCGCGTTCAAGACGATCGCCGCCGCCGCCGGGGCGTTACAGAAGAAGGGCACCGCCGCCGGGTGGACGGTGAACGTGCTCGGCTACACCGACTACGTGTACCGGGAGCGCCCGATCCCGCCCGGATGGAACGCCTCCGGGGCAAGCGGCGCGCCGATCGTCTTTCAGGCGGTCGGATACAACGGCAGCCGGTTCGGGTACACCCTGCCCATCGTCTCCGGCGCCGATTCGGCGCCGCCCTCCGGCAAGAGTTGGGCTTCGTACGGGTCGGGCGTGTGGAGGACGCCGTGGTCCACGATGCCGTTCGACTTTGGCCAGCTATCCGGCTCGCTCAAGACCGTCGTGTTCGAGGACGTGACCGGATGGCTCTGGGAGCGAACGAGTCTCTCTGACCTGAAAGCTCACGCGGCTGACGGCTCGGGCGGTTACTGGTGGTCCGGAGAGTCCGGAGGGTACCTGTATGTCGCACCCCTCAACCACACCACGCCATCGGGCCATACGTTCGACGTTGTCATGCGTAACGCGTTCTACTTCTACGGGGTGAACGGTGTTCACGACGTCACGGTGCGGGGATTCGAGGTTCGACACTCCGCGAACGGGATCAGCTTCGCCAAGGGCGTAGATAACGGTACCGCGACAGACAACCGGCTGATCGGCAATCTCCTGATGGGGATCGCGGTCTCGGGATTGCAGACATCGAGCGGACCGGATCCGGCGACCGGGGCGATGATCGAGCGCAACGAAGGTGCGTACAACACGTTCCAGGCGGTGAAGATCGACGAGGGATCGGTCAACGCAACCATCTGCGACAACGATTTTCACGACAACGGCCTGCAGGGCATCAAGGTTCAGGGGCCCCCCGGCGGCAGCAGCTATACAGGAGTCTCCAGCGGAACCCTCATTTGCCGCAATCTGCTCCACGGCCAGAACTTCAACCCGACGGGGTCCGTGTACAACAACGCCTCGGGCGTGAGCATCGCCAACGGTGCACGCTCGACGACGGTATCGGACAACAGGATCTGGGGGAACGACGTCGGTATCCATATCACCCAGGAATTGGCAGGGATGCCTGCGATCACCGGAACCCAACTCGACGGCAACTCCGTGTGGTCGAACCGGCGCTTCGGCCTGTACCTGTTCGACGGCAAGCATGGTTCCGGCGCGGGTGATCTCGTGGCGCGCAACGATCTCTACTGGCGCAACGGCATAGGGGTGATGGCTGACCCGGGGACGACCAACAAGACGCTCGACCACGTCACGATCTGGGACAACGGCGACGACGGAATCCATGTGGGTTCGGCGAGCCAACCAGCGGCGCGCCTCACGGTCAAGAACAGCCTCGTGACGGGCAACGGTCGCGACGGCCTTTGGCTGGTGAGCGGCAGCTATGCAACCCTGAGCTACTCCGCGTTCTCCGAGAACGGCAACCAGAACATCTATGACGCAAGCAGCAGCTCGACGCAGTCGAACCTCAACTCCAAGCCGCCTTCTTATCTCAGCACGACGACCAGTGACCCAGGGTTCCTGAGCATCGGCGCCACCTCGTTTCAGTACACCGCAGGACCCTCAGGGTCGTGGATCGGCGCACGGGTCGCCACGGGCTTTGTCGACATCGCAGACTCGAGTTTCGCCGCCGACATCGAGTGGCTCGCAGCGTCGGGCATCACGAGTGGCTGCAAACCGTACTACTTCTGCCCCGATGACCCGGTCACGCGAGGCCAGATGGCCGCCTTCCTCGACCGGGCCCTCCACTTGCCGCCCACCGCCACCGACTACTTCAGCGACGACAACGGCACGACCTTCGAGGGCAACATCAACCGGCTCGCGGCCTCAGGCATCACAACGGGCTGCAGCCCCTCCACGTTCTGTCCCACCGACACCGTCACCAGGGGCCAGATGGCCGCATTCCTCGACCGGGCGCTGAAGCTGCCGAGCACCACCACCGACTACTTCACCGACGACAATGGCACCACGTTCGAGGCCAGCATCAATCGCCTGGCGGCCTCGGGCATCACCAAGGGCTGCACGGCGACGACGTTCTGCCCCAAGGCCGACGTCACCCGGGGCCAGATGGCCGCCTTCCTCCATCGGGCCTTCGGGCCGTAGCGGGAGACGTGGTGGAGGGAAAGGCGAGCCGAACGACTGAACCATGAGCGACGCCGAGCCGCAGTCCGAGCTCGACGTCAGCGTCGTCGATGACGCAGACCTCGGTGGCGAGGTCCAGCTCGACGCCCCGCGCCATCCAGCGAACCGATCCCAAACACACAGAGCCGAGCTTGAGTCCCAGTTCCGCACCTGCGGCGGCGGCCTGCCCTCAGCCCGGGGGTATGGTGTGACGGAGGGGCCCACACAGGCACTGCAGCAGAGGGGGGATCATCGGATGCGAATTCGCCCGTGGTCCTGGGCCTCCTGGTTGCTTGTCGGGGTAATTCCTGACTTGTCACCCCATTCGCGGGCTGAAAGATCGGCGAATGGATGATCGGGTGCGACTGGTGGTCGCGCCAATTGTCGCGCTTGGCCTATCCCTGACCTTCCTCGGCGGGCCAATTGCAGTGTCGGCGTCTGCCCTCGGTCCCGACGACGTCGTCGTCTATGGCGGGACGCCGTCCGGCGTGATTGCCGCCGTTGCCGCCGCCCGCCATGGGGCTGGGGTTGTCCTGCTCGAGCCGACGGACACGGTGGGGGGCATGATGTCGAATGGCCTAGGCGCCACCGACATCGGCGACCACAGGACGATCGGCGGGATCACCGGGGAATTCTTCGACGGGATCGCCGCGTGGTACGCCGGGCAGGGCGTCACGGCCCGATGGCACTTCCAGCCCCACGTCGCGGGACTGGTGTTCGACCAGATGCTGAGCTCAGCGGGAGTCACCGTGGTTCGCAACGCCGCCTTGGAGCCCGATGGAGTGGTCATGAACGGCAGCACGATCACGGCAATCCAGACGAGCGCAGGAACCTTCGACGGCACCGCATTCATCGACGCAAGCTACGGTGGCGACCTGATGGCGGCCGCTGGCGTGCGCTACACCATCGGCCGCGAAGGTACGACGACGTACGGGGAGTCGGCTGCCGGTGTGTGGCCGTCCGCAACCGTCATGTCCGTCTCGGGCCCAGTCCCGGACTACATCTCGTCAGTGCCGACACCGGGCCCGGTGGACAGCGGCGACGATCGGGTGCAGGCGGCCAACTTCCGCATGTGCTTCTCGGCGGATTCGGCCACCCGGGTGCCGTTCACCAAGCCTTCGGACTACGACGCCGCGCTCTACGGTGTCGTGGCCGAGTGGCTGGGTACGCTCGCCTCGCCGTCGCTCTCGGATGTGCTGACGCTCTATTCCACCGTCCAGCAGATGTACGACGTAAACGACCATGGCCCGATGTCCAGCGCGTTGCCCGGGCTCGACTGGGGCTGGCCCAACGGGTCCGCCGGCGACCGGCTGGCCATCGAGCAGCTGCATGCGACCTATGACCGCGGCCTCGTCTGGTTCCTCGCCTCGGATCCGAGCGTGCCGGCGACGATCCGAGACCAGCTTATCGGGTACGGCTGGTGTTCGACCGAATGGACCGACAACGACCACTTTCCGAAGGCGCTGTACGTTCGGGAAGGTCGCCGCATGGTAGGCAACACGGTGCTGACCCAGGCTGACATCAGCGCGTCGGCAAATGGCACCACGGCGATCGGGATCGGCAGCTACAAGATCGACTCACACATCGTGACCCGGTGGATGGACGGCAGCCTCATCAAGATCGAGGGCTCGATGTTCCTGCCCCAGACGGACTATCCGATTCCGTACGCGATCATGCTGCCGCCTGAATCCGAGGCCGACAACCTGGTCGTCAGCGTGACGGTGTCGGCCTCGCACGTTGCCTGGGCCTCGTTGCGGATGGAGCCGCACTTCATGGTCATGGGCGAGGCGGCGGGTACGGCCGCGGCGATGGCTGTCGCGGGCGGCCAGAAGGTGCAGTCGATCCCCGTGGCCGACGTCCAGGTCGCGCTCCGGCAGGAGGGAGCGGTGCTGCCGGGAACCCCGCTCGAGCTCGATCTGACCGTGGGTGCAGGCGCCGTTGCCGGGGACGCGACTGACGTCACGGTCAACGCAGCAGACATCTTCGGCGGTTTCACGCCCGACTACGAGGGAACGCTTCACTTCTCCACCTCCGACCCGAAGGCGACGGTGCCGCCGGATACCGCGATCTCCGGCAGCAACGCGACGGTCGCGTTCACGTTCCGCACCCCCGGTGCTCAGCAGGTCGTGGTCACCGACGTGGACAGGCCGAACCTCAAGACATCGACCCGGATCACCGTGACACCTGGACCCACTGTGGCGCTGACGCTGGATGCTCCCGATTCGGTGGTCGTCGGCGCGAGCGTGTACGTGGCGGTCAAGCCGGTCGACGCGTTCGGCAACCCGACGCCCGACTACGCGGGGACGGTTCGCTTCTCGACTACCGACACCGCGGCCACGGTGCCGCCCGACACGCTCGTCTCGGGCAGCTATGCAATCGTGAAGTTCCGGCTCCGGACGGTGGACACCCAGCAGGTCGTGGCGACCGACGTGGACGAGCCGGCGGTGACCGGGACGACCTCGGTGAGCGTGCAGCCGGGGCCGACGAGCCCCTTCACCGACATCGCGGGCTCGAGCTTCGCTGCCGACATCCTGTGGCTGTACGACTCCGGCATCACGAGTGGCTGCAGCGCCACGACCTTCTGTCCCGATGACCCGGTGACCCGGGGCCAGATGGCGGCCTTCCTCGACCGGGCCCTCCACCTGTCCAGCACCGCGACCGACTTCTTCACCGACGACGACGGCACGACGTTCGAGGGCAACATCAACCGGCTCGCGGCCTCTGGCATCACCAAGGGCTGCAGCGCCACCCTGTTCTGTCCGACCGATACCGTCACGAGGGGTCAGATGGCGGCCTTCCTCGACCGCGCCTTCCACCTGCCGGTCACCACGGTCGACTCCTTCACCGACGACGACGGCACGACGTTCGAGGGCAACATCAACAGGCTCGCCGCCTCTGGCATCACCAAGGGCTGTGGTCCCACCACGTTCTGTCCCACCGCCGAGGTCACCCGCGGCCAGATGGCCGCCTTCCTCCACCGGGCGCTGACCGCGTTCCCGGTGATGCCACATGGCAGGGACCCTGAGGTGAGTCAACCGGTAGTGTTGGTGTCCGAGGCACTCCCCTAGGGTATGACTCAACGGCCCGGACAGAGGTGGATCGTGGTTGGTGTGTGCTCAAGCATCTTGCAGGACCCAAGTGAGAGGGGGATTTGTTGATGTCGCGTGTCGTGCGCAGCCTGACCCTTGGCATCGTCACCGTGACGATGCTCGCCGGACCGCCGTTCGCGGCAGGTGCCGATGGCGGCGCGCGAACTCATCCCCTGGCGCACGAGCAGCGAGCGCAGCGCGTCGGGCCCCTGCACCCGGTCCAAAGCACGATTGGCCCGGACTCCGTCGGCTCCGGAACCGTAGATCTGGTGTCGGGGGTCTGGTGGCTCGACACATCCGGCTACCTCAACGTGGCGGGCGAGGTCTTCAACGGGACATCGAGTCGACGTCAGTACGTTGGGGTGGCAGCGACGGTCAGGGATGCCGACGGTGTCGTTATCGACACGCTGAGCACCTATGCGGATATCGACCAACTTGCGCCGGGGATGAATTCCTCGTTTTGGACGCTGGATACGGCGCCACCTGGAGCAGATTCGGTCGAGGTGGCGGTCACCTCGGGCTATGCGGTCTCGACGGCACCAAAGGGCACCGTCGCCGTCACCCTCGGCGCGCCGTTCACCGACGGTTACGGATGGCGCCACTACCCGGGCATCATTGAGAACCTCGCCTCGTTCTCCGTCGAGTTCGCGCAGATTCTCTTGACCTTCTACGACGCTGGAGGCGATGTCGTCGACGCTGACTGGACATACGCAGATCTGGACACGATCCCAGCGAAAGGGAGCTCACCGTTTGAGCTCATCCTCTTCGACGGTGATCCCGGTGCAGCGCAGATTGGGGTTGCCGCCCAGGCGCGGAGTGAAGCAGTCTACTCAGACTACCTCACCAGTTGGAACAACTACTTCAACGACATCGGTTTCCTCACCTTCCGACCCGACATTCTCTGGCTCGCCAATTCGGGCATTACGACAGGGTGTGGAGCCGGTCTGTTCTGTCCCGATGACCCGGTGACCCGGGGCCAGATGGCGGCCTTCCTCGACCGGGCCCTCCACCTGTCCAGCACCGCGACCGACTTCTTCACCGACGACGACGGCACGACGTTCGAGGGCAACATCAACCGGCTCGCGGCCTCTGGCATCACCAAGGGCTGCAGCGCCACCCTGTTCTGTTCGACCGATACCGTCACGAGGGGTCAGATGGCGGCCTTCCTCGACCGCGCCTTCCACCTGCCGGTCACCACGGTCGACTCCTTCACCGACGACGACGGCACGACGTTCGAGGGCAACATCAACAGGCTCGCCGCCTCTGGCATCACCAAGGGCTGTGGTCCCACCACGTTCTGTCCCACCGCCGAGGTCACCCGCGGCCAGATGGCCGCCTTCCTCCACCGGGCGCTGACCGCGTTCCCGTAGAGCACGACGTCACCGACACCCGGCCCCAGCGCGAGCCCGACACTGGACCAGAGCGTGAGCCCGACAGTCGCGCTTTCCAGTGAACCCCACCGACGCCCTCGCCCGGCCCGGGTCCCTCGTCGGTGTCGATCTACGAGCCGACGCCGGTCGAGTCGCGGACGCAGGAGCCAGCGGCGATTGTCTCGCCGACGATGACCATGAACACGTTGACGCGGCGGCACACGGCGGCCGTCAGGGCGAGACGACGATGTTTCCCTGGACGCCCGTGATAGCGGAGGTGGTCGTATCGCGTGCCCGGATCCGCTGCTCTCCAGCACCCTGGAATGTGACGCTGAATGTGTGCGCGCCGGCGTCGGCCGCCGTATACGTGTAGTCGGGCGGCAAGACGGCATGCGCGTCGGTGCTGGTGAAATGCACGGTGCCGCGATACGCAGCCCACGTTCGGCCCATCGCGTCAACCGCCTTGACGGTGAGCGACCCCGCGGCGCCCGCCACCCGCGGTGAGGCCAGGCCCAACACGGACAACTTGGCCGGGATCATGTAGTGGAGGAGCCTGAGCCCGTGCGGCTGTGGGCCTACGCCGAGGGACTTGTATCCGGCGGCGTCGATGGTTGCCAGCAGCGACGTGACCTGGGGCGGCGTGGTCCCCGTCCAGAAGTAGTTCATTGCCACCCAGAGCGATCTCGGGTGCGCGATCATCACGTCCTGCGCGGTGACAATGAAGAGGTCTCGGCCGGAGCGCTTGAGGTAGTAGCCCACCTCATCTGCAGTCTGGACCGGGTAGTAGACGATCGCGTCGCCGTCGCGACTACCGGCAACGATGGTGGCCGCCATGCCGCGGGCGTCATCCTTTGGGCGACCCGTGTACCAGGACACGCCGGTGACGGCATCCACGACCAGCAACGCTGAGAACGCAATCGGCGCAAGCCACCGTGGGCGAAGGCTCCACGCTGCGGCCGCGCAGACGATGGCGAGGCCCGGCAGCGCGAACAGCATGTAGCGAGCGACCAGGGCTGGGAAATGCAGGGAAAGGGCAAGCAGGCCCGCCATCGGGAAGACGGCGAGGAGCAGCGGTAGCACAAGGGTGCGTTGTCCGCGAGCGACGAGCCAGATGCTGCGGACAATCGCCAAGGCAGCCCCTATCAGAACGGCCCAGCTTCCACCCGCGAGGGACAGGAACGCTATCCGCAAGATGTCCGGACTGAGGCCCGCGATCCAGCCAGGTGTCCCGCCACTCAGCCCATGGATCGCCAGCGGCAAGGACGCCCCTCCGATCAGACACCCACCAACGACGGCGGGACGCCACGCCTTCGAGAGCAGCCACGTCAACTGGGCGGCGATGACAAATGCCGTGAACAGGTGAGCGTAGATGGCCATCGTGGCGAGGACCACATACGACGCCAGCCACAGCCGTGAGGCAGGCCTATCGGCGACCTTCAGCGCGACATAGGTGGACGCAGCGCTCAGGAGGAGCGCAAGAGCGTACGGCCTCGCCTCCTGCGCATACGCAACGAACATCTCGGAGACGATCAGGAGGGCTGCTGCACCGAGGGCAACGCGCCGGCTCGTCAGGTGTGTCGCCACGAGGTAGACAAAT
This sequence comes from uncultured Chloroflexia bacterium, assembly GCA_963835335.1. Lineage (GTDB taxonomy): Bacteria > Chloroflexota > Limnocylindria > Limnocylindrales > CSP1-4 > CAIXZV01. The sequence goes on from CAWIFB010000032.1 coordinate 18,490, forward strand.
GCCGCGGCCATCGCCGCGAAGAAGGCTGAGGGCGCACGTAGCGCGGCCTCACCGCCCCCGGCGAACCTCGTCCAGAAGGACACCACGACCAGGTACAGGTCGTCCTGTGGGGCATAGGTGGGTAGCAGTCCGAGCAGGTGCCGCGGTCCAAGGAGAACGAATCCAGCCGATATGGCTTCGTCGTGCCAGAGACTCTTGGCCCCGATCTGGTACAGGCCCAGGGCGAGCGACGCGAAGAAGATGGCCCCCGGCACCAGCCAGCGTGATCTCATGGCCTGTCCCAAGGCGTCGAGTCCGGCGGTCCGAACGGTGGGGTGTTCGCTCCTCAAACTCCGAATCCTCTCGCGGCGTGTCAAGGTGAGCCAACTGCACGGTACGCCATCACTGCCATCTCGCCTATTCACCAGACGCACAGGCTCGCGGGCCAACGCAGGCTGGCTATGACGAAGGATCCGCCCTATACATGGTTGCCGCCTCGACCTTCCGCCCGGATCGGCGCGGTGTTGGCCATTGGGACGCACGGAGGAGCACAAGTGGCGAGTTATCCATGGTCGACCCTAGCCCCCCAGGACGCCAGCGTTGCCAACAAGCCCTGTCACCCGAGGCGCTCGTCGCCGGCCCCGCCCAAGAGCCCCGCAGGCTCAGCCTCGCCGGAGAACGATCAGCTCGCTCGTATCCGCATGGCGGTAGCCGCGCCAAGCAAGACCACGGCGACCGACGCGCCGACACAGATGGCGATCGCTGCCCCGGCGCCCCCGAGTCGTACATCGAGCAGCAGGTGGGACCCGCCTGCTGCGATCGCGCCCATGACCAAGCAGATCGCCGGGAGACCCGCCCGGCCGATCCCGATCCACCACTGGTTCAGAACCGAGTAGACGCCAATGATCCCCATGCCCGCGGCCAGTAGCGGCAGCGTGCCGGCGGCCGCCCGGAACGTACTCGGGTACACGAGTTCCACGACCTGATCACTCAGGACGACATACCCGATGACCGCGGCCACCGCGGCCACGGTCGTCGCCCCGAGTGCCTGCATGAGGAACCGCTCCTGCTCGCGCCAGGATGCGGCAGCCGCTCTGGGCATGAGCACCACCCCGATCGCGAATGGCACCAGGCTCATGGGCATGGCCAGGGAACGAGCCGCACCGTAGTCGGCCAGCTGTCCGGGAGCAAGGATCCGGACCCAGAACACATCCATGCCCAGGATCGCGGCATACGCAAGGCCCGAGACCAGGGCCGGAATACCGAGCCGGGCAAGACGCCGGACCAGATCGGCCGTGGGCCGCGACGATCCCAGGCCGATGAGGGATCGAACAGGGGCCGCGGTCAGCTCGATGAGCACGATCGGAAGCAGGTAGGAGAGCGAGTAGGCCGCCACGATCAGTGGCACCGTGGCGGACCCTAGGGCCGCGGCCGCCAGCAGGATCCCCAGCTGGGCCACGTTGGCGGCAATCCGGTACGTGACCAGGAAGCCGAAGCGGCCCAGGCCCCGGAGTGCGCCGAAGTAGTAGGCGTCGATGGTCAAGCCCCCGATCACGACGCCGAGCAGAAGTGGAGATGCCTGCCCCTGCACAGCGAAGACGGCCCCGGCTGCGAGAGAGACCACGAGGAGCGGGATGCCGGCGAGGATCGACGTCAGTAGCCATGCGCCCCTCGGGGCATCGTCCGGCGCAGCGAGGAACCTTGCGAGCGCCGTGGGAAAGCCGGCGAGGACCAGCTCACCAACGAAGAAGCCGGTGTTGACGAAGAAGTAGACGAGCGCAAAGTCCGCGCGGCCGGTCACGCGGGCCATGACGACCGGGAACAGGAAGCCGACGCCTCGCGCCACCACATTGCCAACAAACACGACCAGCGCGCTGTTCCAGGCACCCTGCGCCGTCGGTCTGAGCTCATCGTCGAGGAGGTTCGTCGGCAGGTAGTCCAACTGCACGTCGCCCTCGGGGGCAGTGGAGCGGGGGGCCTTCACTGGCGGCCGGTCGCGGAAGTCGGCCGAGACCGACTGGAAAGCAGCCGCTCGTAGGCGGTCACCAGGGCGCGCGCGGAGCGCTCCCAGCTCATCTGCAGCTCCTCTGGCCGCCGCCGGGCCGCAGCGGCCAGCTCAGCGGTCTCGCCCGGCGATCTCAGGAGGCTGGCGATCTGCCCCGCGAGGGCGTCCGCGGACGGTTCCGTCACGATCCTCGCTGCGGGACCCGCGACCAGTCGGGTCTCGTGCAGATCGAAGGCCACCACCGGACGCCCGATGACGAGCGAGTCGAGAACCTTCACCATCGTCGACACGTCGTTGAAGGGCGTGGGCGGGTCGGGGCTGACGGTGAACTGGCATGCCGCGAGGATCGGGACGAAGCTCTCCGGCGGGAGGTAACCGTGGAACTCGACCCGGGACCCGAGTCCGAGTTGCGCCACCTGCCGCTCGAGGCTCGGTCGGGCTTCGCCATCGCCGACGAGGTGAAGAACAGCGGATGCGAGGTCGGGCTCCGCGACGACCTCTGACCAAGCGTTGATAAGGATATCGACGGCATCCTGTGAGCCCATGACGCCGACGTACCCGACCTGTTGACCGGCGGGAGGGATGCCTTCCGCGAGAGAGCGATAGCGGTCGATGTCGGGGGCGTTTCGGACGAGCACGACGCGATCGGCCGCGATCCCGCCGCGGCGCCGGGCGATGGACTGGTAGGACGCGTTTGGGGCGAGGACGAGCGCAGCCGTGCGATACGAGGCCCATTCCATCGCCAATGTCAGGCGATACAGAAGCCTGCCCTTGAGCACCCCGGTCCCGAACTTCGTGAGGCTCAGCTCGGGGTTGGCGTCATGCTGGTCGAACACGAACGAGGTGCCACCAAGGCGGAGTACCGCCCCGAGGGGCCAGAAGAGATCCGGCGGGTTGCACGCGTGGAGTGCCGTGATCCTGCCGCGCCTGGCGGTCCAGAGAAGCCACCCGAGCGTGAAGGCCAGTGAGGGGAGGTACTCGGCCAGGTATCCGGCCAACCCGCTCGCGGCTCGTTGTGGATACCTGAGGACCTCGATCCCCTCGAATTCGATCTCGGAAGCGTTGCATCTCGCCGGCGCCGCGCGGCCCGATCACGGTGACGTCCCAGCCCGCGTCCCTCAGCGCCCGAGCCTCCTGCCACGTTCTCCGGTCGAGGGGGACAGGCAGGTTCTCGACGACGAACACGACGCGCGGTGGCCTGGCCCCGTCTGACGCTGTCGGGGTCATCCTCGTCAGGAGGGACGCCGGATGGAGCTCGACGCCTCCAGTGCCGCCTCCGCCGATCCGACCGCGAGGTAGCGGAAGCCCAGGCTCCGCATCTCTTGGGCGTCCAGCAACCTCCGACCGTCAACGACGTTGGGTTCACGCATGATCGACCGCACCTGCGCCCAGTCGAGAGTCTTGAATGCCGGCCACTCGGTTCCAATCACCGCAACATCGGCCCCCTCGAGGGCCGACATCGGATCATCGGCGAGGCGCAAGGCAGGCATCCGGGCAACGGCGTTGGCCCCTGCCTGGGGATCGTAGGCCGTGACCACGGCCCCGCGTTCGATCAGGCTGCTCGCGACGATCAACGGCGGCGAGTCGCGAACATCATCGGTGCCGGCCTTGAACGCGAGCCCGAGAAGTGCGATCCGCCGGCCCGCGACGCCGCCGAGGACTCCATCGATCCGGCCCGCGAACCGGGCCATCTGTGCCGCATTGGCCTCCGAGGCAGCATTGGTCACCAGCATCGGGAGGCCCCGCTCCATCCCGGCGACGGCGAGCGCACGGAGCTCCTTCGGCAGGCAGCTGCCCCCGAAGCCAAGGCCCGGGGACATGTACAAGCTCCCGATCCGGGGATCTCCGGTGATCCCGGCGAGCACGTCATCCACGTTCGCCCCGAACTCCTCCGCGACCGAGGCAATCTCGTTGGCGAAGGAAAGCTTCAGCGCGAGGAAAGCGTTGGATGCGTTCTTGACGATCTCTGCCGACGCGACGTCCATCACGAGGATCGGCGCCCCGAGCGGCTCGTACAACTCAGCGATCCGTGCGACCACCGCGGGGTCGGCGTCCGCGAAGTGCCCCAGGACAACTCGCGTCGGGCGCATGAAATCCTCGAGCGCCGTCCCCTGGCGCAGGAACTCCGGGTTCGTGAACACGGACGCACGATCGACGCGTGCCCACTCGACGGCAATGCGCGTGCTGCCTGGTGGCAACGTGCTGCGGATGACCAGCGGGGTCCCAGGCCCGAGGATCCCGGTGACATCGCCCAGGGCGGAGCGGAGCTGGGACAAGTCGCTCCGCCCGTCGGTCCCTATCGGGGTCCCAACGCAGACCATCACCAGGTCCGCCGTTCCGCCAGGTGTTTCTGCCACCCGCAGGCGCCCATGCGACACCGCGGAATCGAACGCTTCCTGGAGCCCGGCTTCGAAGATGGGAACCCGTCCGGCGTGAAGTGCGGCCAGCCGATCGGGTCTCGTTTCGACGACCGTCACCTCGTGGCCGAGCGCAGCCATCCCAACCGCCGTCACCAACCCGACGTACCCGGCGCCGATCACGAGGATGCGCCGAGAGTCCGTCTCACTCACCGGGCGAGTGTAACAGTGCGACATGGCGCAAGCGGACCGTCGGTCGTGGCGGCCGCTGCTATCGTCTTGTCCGCGTGGTGTCGCGGCCAGCTTGGAGTCCGAGGGCGCGTGATTCGACTGAACAACCGATGGGCATGCCTCGTGGGATCGTCCCGAACTCCTGCGATGCCGCGGCGGACGGCTCTCGGCATGCTCGCGCTGACCGGGACCGCGGCGCTGGTGGTTGGGTTCCCGCCGAACGCGCTGACGATCCTCCTGGCGGCGCTCGCGGCGGCCCTGCTTGCCGCCGACCCGCGGCTCGGCCCCCTACCCGCGGCGGCACTGGTTGCTCTCACGCTTCCGTGGGGTCGGGGCGCCGACTCGCTCACGTTCGACATCGCGGGCCTGCCGGTTCGACCGCACGATGCCATCATCGCCGTCGGTGTCGTTGGCGCATTTGCCCAGGCTCGGTGGCGGCGCCCGCAACTTAGCCCCACAGCCGTCTTTGTCGCCGTTTTCCTCGTCCTCGGAGTGGCGGCCCTGATCGTGGGTGCTGCGCTCGACAACGATCTTCGGGACATCCTGCGAGATATGCGCTGGTGGGTCCTGTACGGGATCGTGCTCGTCGCTGCGGGCACCCAGGTACCTCGGTCCGCCGTGCTCCGATGCATGCTCGCTGGCCTCACCCTGTTCTCTGTGCTCGCGATCGTCGCCGCGCTTCTGCCGGTGTTCCCGGGCGGTCTGAAGGACCAGGAGCTCATGTACGACGGCGGGGCGCTCCGCATGCAGTTCGGCAACAGCGCCTTCCAGCTGGTGGCCGTCGCCTATGTCGGCGTAGCGATCGTGCGGGAGTTCCGCCTGAGGGACATGGCCTGGTTGCTCCTGATCATCACGGCCGTCGTCCTCACCTTGACCAGGACCTCGATCCTCGCCTCCGCCGCCGTCCTCGGCCTCGTCGTCGTGCTGAGGCTCGTTATCCCGGGCTCGTCCCGATCGGTCCGGACCGTCGCCGTCGGGGGCGCGAGGCTCGCCTTCATCGCTGCAGCAGGCCTCGCAATCGGCGTTCTTGTGGACGTTGCCGGCACACCGACGATCGCGCCGGCGCCTCCGTCATCGGCGGAGTCGCCGTCACCGGCGGAGTCGCCGTCTCCACCCCCGTCTTCTGCGCACCCCACCTCCCGACTGCTTTTTCCCCAGGAGCTGGCTGACGAAGCCGGGCAATTCGCGTCCTACCGGGCCGCGGCTGTCGCGATCCTCCAGCGGCCGGTGACCGGCGCCGGAATGGGTGCCCTGACGGACGTGGATTACGCGTACACCACAGCTCGGGCACACATCCTCAGGCGTTCACCCGGTGTTGACGACGCCTACCTGACGGTCGGCATCAAGTCCGGCCTCCCTGGGATCGTCGCCCTGGCGGGCCTGATGATCGCCACCCTGCTGGCCGCCGTCCGCCTCGACCGTCGCCTCGCTGGCTGGTTCGTCCCGGCATGGCTGGGCGTCTGCGTCCTGTCCGTGACGCAGGCGTTCGCGGTGAGCTCCTACGGTCCGTTCCTGCTCGGCCTGGTCATCGCGTACCCGATCCTGGCGCGCTCGAGGCAACGTCCGCTGTCCCCGACGCAGCCGGGATCGCCGCACCGTGCTCAAGGGACATGATGCGGCCACAGCGCGTGTTCCTCGTTGGCTACTACGGCGTCCACAACACCGGCGACGAGGCCATCCGGGACGCGATCGAGGCGGCAGCGAGCGAGCTGGGCGTCGAGATCACGCGGTTCACATCGCGCAGCCCGTCTGCGGATCCGCGAGCCGTGTCCACGGGCGGCGTCGGGATCGTCGGTCACGTTCGGGCAATCCTCGCGGCCGATCGGGTGGTGCTCGGCGGTGGCGGCATTCTCAAGGATGAGGGGCTTCGCTTGCCGCTCGAGCTGTTCGCCACGTCGCTCGTCGCGCGGCTGCTGGGGAGGACCGTGGCCCTCGCCTCGGTCGGCGTCGGGCCCTTCTACTCCCGCCTTGGTCGCGCCCTCGTGTCTGCGACGGCTCGCCTTGCGTCTGTCCGAACCGTGCGTGACGAGGACTCACGTGAGCATTTGCATAGACTCGGCGTGAGGAGCGTGGTTCTCGGCGCGGACCCCACCTTTGCGCTCGGCTCGGCCGGCATGCCGCTGGCGCACGGCCGCGATCCGGGCGACGAGCTTCGAGTGGTCGTCAGTATCCGGCCGTGGTTCCTGCGCGATGCTGCGCGCGAGCAGCGCCAGGCAGCATTGCGCGAGGCGATCGCCACCGCCGTCGCCTCCCTGTCGGACGCCGGCTGGAAGGCCGTCTGTGTCAGTCTCTACTGGCCACGTGATCAAGTCGAGGCGCAGTCCCTGGTGACGGACGCCGGTCTCCGCGAAGCGTCCGTCCTGGATCACGAGCTCAGCTGGCAGGAGCTGCTGGCCGAGGTGGCTCGAGCCGACCTCGTCATCGCGATGCGCTACCACGCGGTCGTGGCCGCGTCCCTGCTCGGGCGGCCCGTGATCGCTCTGGCGTACGAGCCGAAGGTCGAGGCGCTCGCCAGGGAGCTGGGCATCCCGATGGTCCGAGTGGATGGGCCGGCGGTCGCAACGCATCTCTCCGAAGCGGTACTGGAATTCCTGCGTGGCCCGGCTTCGGCTACCCCCGACGCCGCGACCCTGGAGCTGCTTCGCGCAAGATCATGGCGGGCCTTGCGCCTTGCGCTTGGGGCCGGTTCGTCGGCTGGTGGCGGGGAAGGCCGGAGCGGCACCACTGTGAGTCTGTAGCGTCAGGCTGAGCCTGCTCCTCAGTGCACCGGGATGACGGTCGCACCCAGGATGTCGGCCAGCCGGCTCAGGCCCACATCGCTCGCGGCGTCATGTTCGAGCGCGAGGCGGCGCACGCGCGCCGCGGACTCAGGGTCGGCGAGGGTTGCCTCGATGGCCTCGCCGATCTCGGCCGGGTCAGCCCGCACGTAGCGCGGGACGTCTCCGAACGTCTCCCTGAGCGCTTGCGTGTCGGACGTGACCAGCGGGCAACCAAGCGCGAGCGCCTCCCATGCGCCCGAGAGAAGCGTGTCCGCCCGCGTCGTCAGGACCACGATCGCGTCGGCCGTGGCAAGCAGCGATTGGTAGGCATCGGTCGACAGGAAGCCACTCAGCCGCACGTTGCCGTGACGATCGACCGGACGTCGTGGTCGACCGGTGATGATCAGCTCCCATGAACGGCCACGCGCCGACGCGACGATCTCATCGATTGGCTCATCGTCGCCCCATCCGCAGATGGCCACGACCCTCGGGGGCGCACCGGTCGTCCGGGCCATCCCGCTCGCCGGGCTCGGCAGCGAGGGCAACGGGTCCGGGAGGACGAGCACGCGACAGCCCATCGCCTCGAGCTGTGAGGCGAGCGACGGCAGCGTCACGACGAGGGCGCCGGCCCTTCGGCCCGCCCAGCCGAGCAGCTTCGCGGACCACCGCCAGCGACGATCGAGGAGGGCACCGCTGTGAACGTCGATCACGAGCTGCGAATGGATGCCCGGCGCAGCTGCCAGGGCGACGAGCGGTGCCACGATCGGCGGCGCGGCAACGATGATCGCACTCGGCCGGCGGCGAACGATGGCCGCAATCGTGCGCACGGCGGACACGGGGTACGTGAATGGCGCAGTCAGCGGCGAGCGGAACCCCGGGCGCCCCACCAGCAGGAGCTCGTAGCCGAGACGGCTTGCCAGTGTCGCGCTGCGCTGGCTGACAGGCATCCACGCCACAACGAGCCCCCTCGCGCGGCTTGCCTGCGTCACCGGCAGATTGTAGCGGGTCGACGTCACCTGCCCCGCCGCTGCGTCTCGTTCCCCAGCTGCCACCCGGCGACCGAGGACCCGCAGTTCGATCGGTTTGGTCCATCTCGCTCGGGTATGACCAGCCCACCGTGCGGGCGCCCGGACGTTCGGGCATCCACGTGACACAGCCAAAGGAGTCGGTGCGTGGAACCTCACGTGCCATTCGGGACGAACTTGACGACCGAGACCTGGTCGAACTCCCGCCGTTCCGCAACCCGATAGTACCGGCGAAGCCCCGTGAATGCCGCCCCGGTGACCGGGTCGGTGCGGCCCCGCGAGCTCCCGGTCGCGACGACCCAGATCGTTCGACCCTCGCGTGCCGTCGTGGCGGCCGTGGACGCGAGGGCATCGCTGAAGTCGGGGCTCGAGGAGTTGAGCCCGCGCCACAGGCGCTGCGGGAACCCGGTCGGGGCGATCCTCGCGGCATACAGCGACATCGGGATCCACGTCCACGTCTCGTAGGCGACCCACCGGTCGCCGGGCCTTGCCTCCTGCGCGACATAGGCCGTGACCCCGCGCCAGTCTGCTTTGCCGGGGTTCCGGTAGTACGAGGCATCGCCCCATCCCGCCAGCGCGACGACGATCGCGAGGAGCGTGATCGCGGCCGCGCGAGGGCGGATCCGCGTGATCCCGACGGCAGCCAGGATTGCCGCGGCCGGCACCACCGCGATCAGATACCGGGTCACGAACAGCGGCTTGACGATCGAGGCGAGGATGGCCAGAGCGACGGGCACCACCAGCCATGACAGGAGGAGGGCGCCGATCCAGCGATCACTGCCGGAGCGTGTTCGATACAGGCTGATGGCACCGCCCGCGATCAGGACGCCGTAGAGCAGCACGAGTGCGTATGCCCAGGGATCGGGGGGCCCGGTGGCTCCTCCTGACAACGCGATGCCGGCGTTCCCCGCGCTGGCGACGGTCAGCGGCGATATCCAGTTGACTCCCGAACCGAGCGACCTGATCAGCACGAAGCCCAGCGGGGCCGCGAGAAGGGTCACGGCCCCGGCGATCGTCGCCATCGTCCGTGCGCGAGGACGAACGGGGGATGCCATGACGGCGAGCGCGTGAGCAACGAGGATCAACGCACCCATGATCTGCGCATACACGATGAGGCTCGCAAGCACTGCGTAGCTGACCCACCACCGGCGACCGCCGCCGTCGAGCGACCGGACGAGCGCATAGGTCGCCAGCACGACCAGGAGCAGGAGCAAAGCGTACGAGCGGGCTTCTTGCGCATAGCGCACGGCGAATGCATTGACGGCAAGAAGCAGGGCGGCGACGCTCGCCGTCCGCGATCCGAGAAGGCGGCGCACGAGCACCCAGGTGACGCACACGGCCGCGACGGTGGCCAGCACCGATGGCAGTCGGACCCACGTCTCCGACGAGCCAAGGATGACCCACACGCGCAGCAACGCGTAATACAGGAACATGTTGATCTCGGGCCCAGAGGCAAGCCCAATGACGTAGCGCCAGCCACGCTCGGCTGCCTGAACGCTGAATGCCTCGTCGAACCAGAACGACGCAGCGCCCAGGCGGTACATGCCGAGCGCGGTCGTGAGTGCGGCGACCGCGAGCAGCTGTACCGCGGGACGTGCCAGGACGGCTGCCAGTCGCTGACCGAGCACACGTGTCGCGCGCCGCATGTTACGGGTCTCCACGCGGGCCGACCAGGACATCGGGCCCCACCCGCGAGCGCGGCATAGCATGCCCCTCCGCCAGCCTCGACGTCGTCCCCGCCAGAATGCGCCACGCCCAACGCCCGTCTGGAGCATCCTTCGCATGGCGGGAGGGAAGGCTCCATAGCCCACCCGGTTCGCTGCGTACCCTTGCGGAGCTCACGATGCAGGATCTACTGGCGGGAGGCGCGTCAGCCATCGATCGATGGCTCCGACGGTGTGTTCCTGCGCGAGCCTTGCCGCTGATCCTGGGCGCCGTCGCCATGAGCGCCTGCGCGTGCGGAAGCAACCCGCCGACGGCGTCGCCACAGGTGTCGTCGTCCGCACCTTCCGACGGGGCGATACCGTCATCGGTGGAGACCGCCACCACGGCTCCGACCGCGACCCCGTCACCGACTCCCGCCCCGACCCCGCCACCCGGCTTCGCGTGGCTGGACGGCTTGCCCGCGAACTCCGCGACCGCAAGCCGCCTGCCGGTCGCGGTCATGATCGACGACAATGCGGTCGCTCGCCCCCAGTACGGCTTCAACGCCGCGTCGATCGTGTACCAGGCGCCCGCGGACGGCGGCGAGGATCGGTATATGGCGCTGTTCCAGGAGCAGGACGCACAGCGAGTCGAGGCCATCCGGAGCGGGCGCCCGTACTTCGTCAACTGGGCGTCCGAGTACCGGGCCGCGTTTGCGCACTACGGCGGCGACGCCAAGACGCTGAAGCTCCTCCCTGGTCTGGACCGGAAGGTGCTGTACAACGTCGATGCGCTGGCCGGCAGCGGGTCCGCGTTCCATCGCGACGCGAAGCGCAGCGCACCTCACAACGCCTACTCGTCGAGCACCGCGATCCGGGCGATCGCGGTGAAGCACGGGGCTCCCGCGACGATGCCCGCCGGCGTCGCCGTCCGCCCGTTTGCAGACGACCTGCCCGCGGACCAGCGTCCGAGCAAGGGCACGATCACGATCCCCTACAGCCGGGGAGCAACCGGGTACACCTACGACGCGAAGACAAACGCGTACCTCCGCTCGGTGGCCGGCAAGGCGCAGCTCGATGCCGCCGATGGCAAGCGGGTGACGGCTCGCAACGTGGTCGTGCTGTTCATGCGCCTGTCGATCGACCCGGATTCGGAGCCCGGTCATGCCCGGCCGGTCCTGGCCCAGATCGGGACGGGCAAGGCGCTCGTGTTCCGTGACGGCCACGTGTTCGTGGGCACCTGGCGCAAGGACACGGCGGCCGGCCTCACGCGCTTCTTCGATGACACAGGAACCGAGGTCACCCTGGTCCGCGGGCGGATCTTCATCCAGGTCGTCGCGACCGGGACGAAGGTGACCTACGACGCCGCCGGGTAGCGGCGCCCCCAGGAGTCCAGGCAGGTCCGCCCATCCGGGGCGTCGCCATCCTGCCATCGCCATCGGGCGCCGGCGCGCGGTACCTTCGGGTGGTGCCCCGCGACACCCCCGCGATGCAAGCATCCGGAGCGTGAAGCGCCTTCGTGCGGCCATGGATCGCCTCTGGGTCGGACGCCGCGGGACGCCCCCGACGTCACGCCTCCACGTGGTCGCGTTCGCGGGCGGCCTGGTGGCGCTTGCGCTTGGCGTCGCCGGCTGGGCCGTCGCGGGTGGACCGTCCTCGATCGAGGACCTGATCGTCGTCCTCGACCTCACCATCGGGGGGACCGTCCTGCTCACCGGGGCGCTGGTGGGTCGGGCCAGGGCGGCGGAGGCCCGTCGCGCCGGCCAGCTGCAGGTGCTGCAGGGTGCGGCCAAGCGCATGAGCGCGAGCCTCAGCCCAGCCGAGGTGGGCCGGGCCGTGGTCGAGGAGACGCAGCGCGTCATCGACTACCACAACGCGCGCGTCTACCTGCTCGAGCAGCCCGATGACCTCGTGCCCGTCGCGTTCGAGGGCCATGTCGGCGCCTACGACAAGGTCGACCTCGACATCCTGCGGACGAAGGTCGGCGAGGGGCTCACCGGCTGGGTCGCCCGCAACGGCTTCCCGCTGAGGATCGGTGACGTCGGGCGTGACCCGCGCGCCATCACGATTCCGGGCACCGACGACGTCGACGAATCGATGCTCGTCGTGGCCATGCGGCATGACGACACCCTCGTCGGCGTGATCACCCTCTCGAAGCTGGGCCTCAACCAGTTCGACGACGACGACCTCAGGCTGCTGATGATCCTCGCCGACCAGGCCGCGACCGCCTTCTCCGGCGCGTCGCTGCTCGTCGAGACTCGCCGGCTCGCGGCAGAGCTCCGCCAGCTGCTCGACATGAGCAGCGCGCTGGCTAGGTCGCTCGACCCGCATGACGTCGCGGACCTGATGGCCGAGCATCTTGCCCGCGCGGTCGGCGCGGACGAGGCGCAGATCAGCGACTGGGACCAGCTCAACGACCGCGTGCGCAGCCTCGGGGCATACCCGGTCGGCACCGGCCAGGAGGTGGCCCCCTTCTATCCACTCGCGCCGTTCCCGCTCACCCGCCGGGTGCTCACCGAGGGCATGATCGCATTCGTCGATGTCGAGGATCCGGACGCCGACCGCGCCGAGGTGGAGCTGCTTCGCGAGGAGGGCATGGGCGGGCTGGTGATGCTGCCCCTGATCGCAAAAGGGGAAGCGATCGGCCTGGTCGAGCTCAGCTTCCGCGGCCGTCCCGTCGCCGACGCCGGACCGATCACGCTCGCCCGGACGATGACCCACGAGGCGGCAATGGCGCTGGAGAACGCGCGGCTGTACGACACCGCCCGCAAGCTGGCCGACCGCGACCCGCTGACGGGTTTCTACAACCACCGATATCTGCACGAGCGCCTTGCCGAGGAGGTCGTCCGGGCCGTCCGCACCCGCCGGCCGCTGAGCGTCGTGATGCTCGACCTCGACGACTTCAAGGTTGTCAACGACACCTTCGGCCACGTGTACGGAGACCGCGTGCTGGTCCACGTCGCCAACCTGATCCGCTCGACATTCCGCCAGTCGGATATCGGCGCCCGGTACGGCGGCGACGAGTTCGCGCTGATCCTGCCCGAGACCGATCGCGAAGGCGCCGGGCAGGCGGCCCGGCGCATCCTCGATGCCTTCCAGGCCTCGCCGTTCTCCGCCGACGGACGGCGGCCGTTCCCGATCGGCGCCTCGATCGGGATTGCGACCTACCCGGACGCCGGCCGCACGGCGACCGACCTGATCGCGATCGCGGACGCCGCACTGTACGCGATCCAAGGCGCGCGGCGGCAACCAGGTGACGGCCGGGTCCGGTGGCGACGATGTCTCGACATCGCCGGCCGCGACCGCTGACGGCGTGGATCGCCGACCCGACTGGCCGGTACGAATGGCTGGTCGCGGGTCCGATCTGCGCTCGGGACGGCCGCCGGTTGAGGCCGGTGGGGTGACGTCCGGTCCCGACTGACGAGTACGGAAGTACCAGGACCCCGCGCGCTGAGAGTACTGGGATGCCCCCTTGCCCCGCGCCCGGCCGGGTCTCATCCTTCCGTTCCAGGTGGCACTCGACGAGCGAGATCCTCGCAGCCCCGGGCGGCGCATCGACCTGCGCACGCTGACCCGGCGACCGTTCGTCCTGCTGTTCGTCGCCCTGGGCTCGATCGAGGTGCTGCGGCTGGCCCTGGATCCGCGACCCGCCGACCTGGTCGTGCTCGCCCTGGTCGCCCTGGTCGGGCTCGCTGCCATCCGCGAGCGCGAGGAGGTGGCGGGCCTCGAAGGCAACCGCCGCACGGAGGCGGAATCGTTCGCCCGGATCCTCCGCGGTCTCGCCCGTTCGGCCTCCCCGGACGCCATCGTCACGTCGATCATCGAGGAGCTGGGCGCTGGGACCGGCGCCGATCACGTCGCGGTCGTCCGCCGCCGACCGGAGGCGCGCACCCTCGAGGCCGTCCTGTCACCGACACGAGCCGGCGCTCCGGCGTCGCGGACGACGCTGCCGCTCACGGACCTCGAGGATCCGGCCGAGGAGCAGGCGCAGGTGCGACTCGCCGTCGCGGCTTCCCGTGGCCGGCGTCTCACCCCGGTGCCCATGGGGCCGGAGCCCGACGGGGATCCGCAGCTCGTGCCGCTCGGGATCAATGCCGATTGGACCGCAACCGGCGGCGCCATCGCCGCCGCGGGGCAGGTCCCGTTGCGGGGACGCGCCCAGCCGGACCGCGAGCCCGGTGGCTCGGCTGTCGCCGTCGCACCGCCGGAGACCCGGCGGCTCGTCCAGGCATCGCTCGCCCGCGATGGCGCCGAGCAGCGGATCGCGGACCGCATCGCCGCCCGGCTGCGCGACGCCTACGGGTTGAGCAATCTCCTCGCTGCACCGCTGCGCGTCGACGGCAAGGTCGAGGGCGCGATCGTCCTGTCGCGCCGCAAGAGCGGACCATGGCCGGCGAGCGCCCACCGGATCCTCGCCGCGTCAGCGGTCGAGGCGTCCGCGGCGCTGGCTCGCATGTACTCTCTGCGCGATGCCGAGACGCGGGCGTCGACGGATGCGCTGACGGGCCTGCCCAACCGCCGGTACTTCGACGAGTACGTGGGTCTGCTGTCGCGGCGACGCCGTGCCGAGGATCGGGTCGGCGTGCTCATGATCGACATCGACCGGTTCAAGCGGCTCAACGACACCTTCGGTCATGGTGTGGGGGACCACGTGCTGCGCGAGGTCGCCCAGGCGATCGCACGGGCGGTTCGCGAGGGCGACGTGCCGTCCCGGTTCGGTGGCGAGGAGTTTGCGGTCCTGCTCCGCAACCCCGGCCCCGAGATCGCGCTCGAGGTCGGCGAGCGGGTCCGCCGGTCGGTCGCCAGTCTTGACCTCCGTCGGCTGGGCGTGCCCGGGGTGAGCGTGTCGGTCGGCGTCGCGGTCGCCGACTCGCCGGACGTCGGGCTCGACATGGTGATCGATGCGGCAGACCGTGCGCTGTTCCGTGCCAAGCGTGCCGGTCGCGATCGCGTCGTCGCGGAGTAGCGTCCGCCGCTGAGCGCGGAGGGGCAGCCTCCCGGTCGCGCGGCATCGGCTGCCGCGTTCCGACCCGCACCGCGCGGTGCACCCGTCCGTGCCATCGCTCCGGCCTCGTACCATGCAGGCATGCCCCGCACGCCGCGCGAGCCCGACTCCGTCCCCGATGCGCCCGCGGAACCCGGCTCGGCCACGTCCGGCCCGGGCGAATCCAGCCCGGGTGATCCCGGCCAGGCCCCGTCCGGCCCGGAGCATCCGGTGACCAACGGCGACCTCGCCCGGGTGTTCCACGAGATCGGCGACATCCTCGAGGTCAAGGGCGAGCTGGTGTTCAAGACCGTCGCCTACCACCGGGCGGCCGACGCCATCGCCCGCGCTCCGTTCGACGTCGCGGGCGCGTACGCGGCAGGGGACCGGCGGCCCATCCCCGGCGTCGGGAAGGCGATCGCGGACAAGATCACCGAGCTGGCGACCACCGGACGGATGGCCGTCCACGACCGCCTGCGTGCGGAGATCCCGGCCAGCCTGGTCGGGCTGCTCCGGATCCCGGGCGTCGGTCCCAAGACCGTGCGGCTGGTGTACGAGGGGCTGGGCATCGAGAGCCTCGACGACCTCCGCCGCGCCGCGGAGGCGGGGCACCTGCGCGGGCTCAAGGGATTGTCCGTCGGTACCGAGGCGCGGATCCTGGAGGGGATCGCGCAGCTTGAATCTCGCCCGCAGCGGCTCCTGCTCGACCGGGCGCAGCAGCTCTCGGACGAGCTCGTGGCACAGCTCTCCGACACGCCCGGCGTGCGGCGGATCGTCCAGGCAGGCTCGCTGCGCCGGCGGCGCGAGACGGTGGGGGACCTGGACCTGCTGGTGGAGACCGACGATGCCGCGTCGATCGTGGAGCGGTTCACGGGCCTGGCCGGCGTCGACCATGTGCTGGGCGCGGGTGGTGCGAAGGCGAGCATTCGCCTGCTCCACGGCCCGCAGGTGGACCTGATGGTCATGCCGCCGGGCGAGGCCGGCAGCTACCTCGTCCACTTCACGGGAGCGGCGGCGCACAACGTCCACCTGCGCGGGATCGCGCGGGAGCGCGGCTGGAGCCTGTCCGAGAAGGGGTTCGTCCGGCTGGGGGACGACGGCCAGCCGGTCTCCGGCGACAGGGCGGACCTCCGGACGTTCCCGGACGAGGCCGGCGTCTACCGGTTCCTCGACCTCGCCTTCGTCGAGCCCGAGCTGCGCGAGGATCGCGGCGAGATCGAGGCCGCCCGGGACGGCCGGCTGCCGCGGCTGATCGTCCGCGCCGACCTGCGCGGCGACCTGCACACGCACTCGGACTGGAGCGACGGTGTCGACACGATCGAGCGGATGGCCGAAGCAGGGCGCCGGCTCGGGTACAGCTACCAGGTGCTCACCGACCATTCGCGAAGCCTCGCGATCGCGCACGGGCTCGACCCGGACCGGGTGGAGGCGCAGCGCGGGATCATCGCGGCGCTCAACGCGCGGTTCGCCGCGGAGGAGGGCGCGGGACGACTTCCCGCCGGCGCCGATCCCGGGGGCTTCCGGCTGCTCCACGGCTGCGAGCTGGAGGTCCGGGCGGACGGGCAGCTGGACTACGAGGACGACCTCCTCGCCCGGTTCGACCTCGTGGTCGCCTCGGTCCACGTCGCCCGCCGGCAATCACGCGCCGAGCTGACCCGCCGGACCCTCAACGCCATCCGCAGCCCGCACGTGGACGTCATCGCCCATCCGGCGGGGAGGATGATCCAGTCACGGGATGACCTGGACCTGGACTGGGACGCCGTGTTCGAGGCCGCGGCGGCGACCGGAACCGCGCTCGAGATCAACGGCTCGCCGCACCGGCTCGACCTCTCGGCGGAACGGGCTCGTCGCGCGGTCGAAGCGGGCTGCGTGCTCTCGATCGACTCCGACGCCCACCGGATCGCGGAGCTCGAGTATGTCCGGTGGGGCGTCGACCAGGCGCGGCGGGGATGGGTCGAGGCGGGCACCGTCGTCAACACCCGGAGCCGCGACGACCTCCTCGCATGGGCGGCCGGCAAGCCCGCCCGCGCCAGGGGGCGATAGGATCGGCTCGATGACGATCACCCTCCCCGACGAGTCGCTCGTCCCGGCACGACGCGAGCTGGTGCTCGTGGCCGTCGTGCTGGTCGCGATGGCGCGCCTGGTCGACCGCGGGGATGCGTTCCTGATGGCCGGGCTGCTGCCGCTGGCGATGCTGCTTGCCGGGGCACGCGTGCTGCGCCGTGACCAGGCGCCGTCGGGAGCGTTCGACGGCCTGCTGATCCCGGCCGTGCTGACCGGAGGCGCGGCGGCGGTGATCCAGCTGGTGCCCGCGGGGCTGGGCCTGGTGCCGGCGCTGGCGGCGTTCGCGGTCCTGCTGGACCGGGTGGTCGCGCTCGAGGCGAGGCTGATCGGCCAGACGGGTGGCGTCACGGAGGCGGACCGATCGCGGGTCCTGCTGGCCGCCGTGGTCACCGCGTTCATCGCGTTCACCGGCATCGCGGCGCTCGTCCCGGGCGGCCTGGTCGAGGCTGGTGGTGCGGGACCCGCGATCGGCACGGGTCACGCCCTGTCGCAGGGCTGGCTCGCGGTCCTGGCGGTCGATGATGCGCTGCTGGCGCTGCTGCTGGGCTACCGGGTCGCCACGTTCCGCTACGGGACGGCCCGCGATGCCGCACGGTCGGCCCTGACCTACGCGATCGTGATCGCGGTCGCCGCCGGCGCCGCGCGCGCCGTCAACCTCTCGAGCCTGGTCGGCCCGGCGGTGCTGACCCTGGTGTTCTACCTGTGGGACGCGCTCCACGGCACGGCCCCGGCGAGGCGGCGCGACCCGCGGTTCCTGTGGGAGACGGTCCTGCTGTTCGCCCTCGCGGCCGTGGTGATCGCGTGGAACCTCCGGCTGCGCGTTTGACGCGATCCCCGGCGGGTGCTAGAAACACGTGCCCGCGGTGATGCCCATTTCGACGCGTCTGTCGATGCGTCGCATGCCTCCCGCGGCTCGAAGGACCGAAAGGACGACCACTCCGTGACCTTCCCCGAGATCGATGCCGCCGCCCAGACGCCCGCAGGCCAGATGCGTCTCAAGCGCCAGCTGGCCGACCAGGCCATCGCGCACGCGTCGGCCGCCCGCTGGAGCGATGCTGCCGAGACGAACCGCCGGCTGCTCGAGCTCGGCGCGGATTCCGAGGCCGAGAACCGGCTGGCCAAGGCGCTCTGGGAGCTGGGCGAGCTGGGCACCGCCCGCGAGCACTACCAGAAGGCGCTGGCGCTCGATCCCACCAATCGGATCGCCGAGCGCAACATCGACCGCCTCAAGGTCCTCATCGTGGAAGCCGGCGAGAAGACGGTGCCTGCCCTCCAGGGATCGAAGGCGCCGGTGAGCATCTTCGTCGAGGAGACGGGCAAGACCGGGTTCGCGCACCTCACCAACCTCGCCCGTCCGGCGGAGCTGGCCCAGGTCAACCCGGGTGACGCGGTCGAGCTGATCCCGGAGTCGAACCGGCTGATCGCCATCAGCAACGGCATCCGGATCGGGGTCGTCGAGCCGCGCGTCGCGGCGCGCCTGCTCAAGCTCATGGCGGACGGCAACAAGTACCTCGCCGGGGTGACCTCGCTGGGCGATCGCGACGTCCGGCTGATCATCCGCGAGGTGTTCCAGGATCCCCGCAACTACGGCAAGGTGAGCTTCCCGACCGCGGCGAAGTCGACGGACCTGCGCCCGTACACCAAGGGCACCCTCGTCCGCGAGGAGGAAGAGCTCGAGGACGATCTCGAGGACGACATCGAGGACGAGGAGATCGAGAACCTCGACCGCGTGCTGCCGCCCGAGGAGACGACCGACGAGGCGTTCGAGGAAGAGGCGGACGACCTCGACGAGTCCTAGCCGGGGCGTCGCGCGGCGGTCGGCCGCCTGCTCCACCGCGGGCCCAGCCGGGTCGTACGCTGCTCGCACGCACCCGTGACCCGACCCCGTTCGTGTCATCCAGGATCCACGCGACTGCACGTCATCGCCGGCGGCACGTGCGCCGGGCCCGAAATCTGGGACACCTGGGCCTGGGGCGGCTCGTTGACTCGACCTGCCGGCCAGCAGGGCGGATCGACCGGTCGAACAGGCGCCTGAGTACTCGTTGACCCAGACCAGGCTCGGCTGGGTCGAGACGCGCGCTTCCGCCATCGCGACACCTCTGCGACAATCCGGCGGATGGTCGGCCGAGCGTTGCTCCTGCGTGCCGAGCCGGGGTTCAGTCTCCCGGCGTTCGAGCGGTTTGCCCCGCCGCCGCCGCCCGCGATGGTTGCGGCGCGGCTCGACGCGGGGTCCAGCCCCGGCGACATCGTGCTGGACTTGTTCGGGCGCGGCGGCTGGATCGCCCGTGCCGCCATCGACCGCCAGCGGAAGGCGGTGAGCCTCGAGACGACCCCGCTCGACCGCCTGCTCGCGGAGATCGTCCTCAGGCCGCCGGACCTGCGCCACCTCGATGCGGCGGTCCAGGCCCTCGCCGCATCCGCCCGTCGCGAATTCGAGCCTCAAGGCGTCGATCGGCGATCGATTCGCGAGCCACTGCGCGACTTGCGACCGCCCGGTCATCCTGGACGAGGTCACCTGGGCCGTCGAGCGGCTCGACGAGGACGGCCGAGCCGCCGGCCCGCAGCCGGAGCGCAAGCATTACCACTGCCGGGTCTGTCGCGACCAGCTCGGCGGCGCCGAGCTCCGCCAGGCCCCGGTCGATGCGCAGGACGTGGCGCGCGCCGTCGGGGAGCCGGAGGATGCCGATGTCCGGGCGCGCCTCCGCGAACGGTTTCCCGTGCTCGAGGGAGGCGAGACGCTCGCGGACGAGCTGCTGGACCTGCACACGCCGCGGCAGCTGGCCGCGCTCGCTGCCATCCTGGAGCGGATCGAGGACGATCTTCGCGCACCGCCCATCGCGGCGGCGTTGCGGCTCGCCTTCCTCCACGCGCTCGCCCCGGCGAGCCGGCTGGCCACCTCGCCCGGGCGGATTGCGCCGCTGCGCATCGCCGGCGGACACCTCAGGCTGCCGGGCGGCGCGCACTGGCGGGAGCGCAACCCATGGCTGTCGTTCGAGGACGGCGTCCGGGTCGTGCGCGGCTTCGTGCAGCGACTCGAGAGTGGCGCCTGGGGGCCCGTCCCGGCGCGGCTCGGCGATGACCTCCGCGCGCTGGTCGAGGGGTCGGCGACGGCGGTCGTCAAGCTGGCCACCCCCGCGGCGTTCAGCGCCCTCCAGCTGGAGGTCGAGCACCTGGCCGGCCTGGCCGTCAGGCCCCGCGTGCGGATGGTCCTCGGGACCCCTCCGCCCCGCCCCTC
>CAWIFB010000033.1:0-41429 GCA_963835335.1 uncultured Chloroflexia bacterium
TCGCGCGCCTAGACGGCCCGGCGCCGCCGGTCGTGCAGCTGGTCGTGGATCTCCGCATGCGTCCGTCCATCGCGATGATGACGGCTGTGGGGCGGACCACCCTGCGCGTATGCGAGAGCGAGCTCGGGGTCGTCGTCGTGCACGTGGGCCTCCTCCGGCTCCCAGGGGACACCGGACTCGAACAGGACCGCGAACACCTCCACGATCTCGGGATCGAACTGGATGCCCGCCTGGCGCCGCAGCTCGGCGATCGCCTCGCCATGCGTGATGGCCGTGCGGTACGGGCGGCCGGCGATCATCGCCTCGTAGGCATCGACGACGGACACGATCCGGGCGCCCACCGGGATGTCGGCGCCGGTGAGGCCCAGCGGATAGCCGCGCCCGTCGAACCACTCGTGGTGATGGAGCACGATGGTCGCGGCGTCCCGCAGCGCGCCCGCCTGCTCGAGCACGACCTGGCCGATCTTGGGGTGCTCGGCAACGACCCGCCACTCGGCGGCTCCGAGGTCGGAGGGCTTGGACAGGATCTCGTCCGGGATCGCGAGCTTGCCCAGGTCGTGCAGCAGGCTCGCGGTCCGGATCCTGTCCAGCTCGCCGTCGGGCAGGCCGATCGCCCGGGCCACCGACACCGAGGCCTCGGCGATCAGCTTCGACGGCTTGCCCGCCCAGCTTGCCCGTTCGGTCAGGGACAGGATCAACGCGTCCCGCGCCGCCGCCATCGCCGCACGTCCCACATCGAGCGCCTGGCTCCGCGCCGCGGCGGTGATCGGCGCCCGACGGATCGTCCCTTCGTCACCGGTCTCGCGGAACACGAACACCTGGTCCCGGCCGAGTGCCTTCGCCGAGTACAGGGCGGCGTCCGCGTCGCGGACCAGGGCGTCGAGACGGAGCACCTGGCCCATGCCGCCGGCGACACCGGCGGACATCGTGATCCGCGCCAGCTCGCTGTCGCCGATCCGGATCTCTGCGCCACCGACCACGCGTCGCAGCTTCTCGGCCAGGGCGGCGGCCGCGTCCACGTCGGTCTCGGGGAGCAGGATCAGGAACTCCTCGCCGCCGTAGCGTCCGGCCACGTCCACCGAACGCACGTTTGCCGCGAGCAGCTGGGCGATGTGGCGAAGCACCGCATCGCCGGCCGCGTGGCCGTGCGAATCGTTGAGCCGCTTGAAGTGGTCGAGATCGACCAGGATGACCGACAGCGGGCGCTGGTATCGGACGGCGCGCGCGAGCTCCTCCTCGACACGCGACAGCACGGCCTGTCGATTGGCGATCCCCGTCAGCGGGTCGATGGTCGCCAGCCGCCACGTATCGGCGACCCGGTCGCCGAGCCGGCGGAATGCGGTGCGCAGGCGGGGATCGCGGATCCGGCTTGCATCGAGGGCGACGAGCGCACCTTCGTCAGCGGCGCTGACCAGCCGCTCCGCCAGGGAGGCGAGCCGGTGATTCTGTCGTCGGACGATGAGCAGGGAGAACCCCGCGGTACCGGCGAGGGCGCCGATCAATGCGATCACGACCAGCATGGCCACGATGGACGTCAGGAAGTCCAAGGAACCTCTCGCGGCTACATGGTGTGCAGGTCACGGCCGCACCTTCTCATGAGCCTACGGCAGGCGCGCGGAAGGTCCATGGCGCGATGGTCCCGGCGCCGGCGCAGCCGCGCCGCGTGGTTCCGGCGCGCACCGACCGGGTCATGGCCCGAAGGTCCTATATCCCGGACAGCACCCTGCCCCGGGCCAGCTCCCGGTCACCGCCACCCGTGAGGCGCCATGCCCAGCCCGGTCGACCAGCGGATTCGTCCGGCCACACGGCACCGGCCAGTTCCTCGGCGGCAGCGGCGGGCGTCACGTACTCGAGCCGAACGGAGCGCGGCAGCGTCGACACCGCGCCGGCCGCCGGCGCGCCGGCCGCGATCAGCGCCTCCTCGAGGTAGTCGAGATATGCAGCATTGTTGACGTGACCCATCGGGTCCAGGTCCTGCGGCCGCACGATGGTCCGGGCGATGGCGGCGTCCGGCGGCGTCGGCGGCAGCGGGACCCGCCCGGGCTCGAAGGTGCCGGGCGGCACCGAGAATGCGCCGGGGAACTCCGAGGGGATCCGCGCCGGCAGCCCCCGGTCATCGATCATCACCCAGTCCGTATGACCCCACAGGGCGAGGGTGCCGCCGGGCAGGCGGGCCTCTGTCCGTCGCCGGGCCCAGACCTTGCGGAACCCGGTGACGGCCGTGGAGATGTCGAGCGTCTGGCCGAGCAGGACCGGTTCGAGGATGGCCAGCTCCGCGGCCCTCACGACCCAGGTCAGCCCTCGCTCGATGTACCAGGCACGGTCGAACCCCATCCGCTCCGAGTGCACCCAGGCGACGTCCTGTGCGTAGCGAAGCAGCGTCGACGACCGGGCGACCCCGTCCGGGCCGCATTCATCGAACCGGACGCGATACGGGATGGTGACCCCGGCGACCGGCAGCACCGCATGGCCGGTCATGCGGGCCTGCGCCCGGCGAGGCGGTCCAGGCCTTCGAGCCCGATCAGCTTCAGGCCGGCCAGCGCCACCGAGCCACGCTCCCGGACCAGGCGCACCTCGCACGAGCGGCGCGCGTCGAACACCACGAGGCCGACCAGCAGCCGCGCATCCTCGTCCGACGCGTGCCGGCGGGCGTCGTCCAGCTGGTGGAGGACATCGGCCTTGATCCCGCGCGCACCCCACTTGCAGTCCCAGGCCTCGGCCGCGGCGTCCTGCTCGACCGTCACGTCATAGGGGTGGATCTCGGCGGGAACGCCATCGAACAGGATCCGGCGCTCCCTGCGGACGGGCCCGGTCCGCGCGGCCAGGAGTCGCTCCGTGAGCGCCTCGACGACGGCGCCCCGGTACTGGCTTCGCGTCTGCTCCCCCCGGTCGGCGACCTGCAGCGACACGTCGAGGATCGCCTCGGAGCGGTCCCGGACCGGATCGCCGGGCGGCGGCGCGGTGGGGCCGAACAGGGCCGGGAACATGCGCTGCCACAGCGCGGGATCGGTGGACTCGCCATTCATCGCGGCACGCGCAAGGAGGCGCTGGGTCGTCGTCGCGTCCGCGAGGAGCTCGGCGGCGCGCGCGACGAGCGGATCCGCCTGGATGCGCGCGTAGACGATGGCGCGTCCGTCAGGTCGAGCGTCCTGGAACCGCATCACGATGCCTCGCCGAGCGCGGCCAGGGCGATCTGCGGCAGGGTCGACAGCCAGTCGATCGCGCGATGCGGGTCGGCGATCAGGCTCGCCTCCGCGACCAGTGCCTCGATCGCGGCCGCGGCGCCCTCCGGGGCGGGCTCGGAGCCGCGCGCCGCGCCGACGGCGGCCAGCCGTGCCCGCCACACGGTCCCGAGGTCAGTGACGTACTGCCACTCGTCGTCGACCGGCTCGGCCGTGGCTGCCAGCGTCGCGAACGCGTCCAGCACGCGCTGGACAAGGTCGGTGACGGTGCGCTGTTCGGGCATGACCGCAGCGTACGACGCGGAGACCGATGTCGCCGCCCGGGGGCCGTCGCGTCAGGCGGGTTCGGTGCGCGCCGCGAGGCTCGGTCCGGCGCTCGCACGCGCCGAGGTGGCGAGCCGTTGCTGCGCCTCGCGGTTGAGCCGCTCGAGCGCCCGTCGACCCTTCTCGTCCCATCGCGTCGAGTAGGTGTGCAACGCGTCGCGGCGGACCTGCCAGGCAATCTCCCGCTCGCCCACGTGCTCCAGGCGCGCGACGGTATCGAGCACGGCGCGATACAGGTGCGGGAGATCCTCGGCTGGGGTGTGCTCGTCCACGAAGCGCAGCCTGCTCCCCGTCGCAACCGGTGGGAATGGGCGGGTCGTCCCGGATTGCCGCAGCCATGAGTCCGGGAGGTGCGTCGGCGCACCGGGCGCCAGCGCGTCCGGCGACGTCGGCATCGTCGTCATGGGCGCACGGCGACCGGCGTGATGGGCGCGCAGCGACCGGTGACGCACCCGCGTCGGGAACGGCCCCTCAGTCTCCGCGGTGAGCGCCGCTCTCGATCCGGAACCCGCTCGCGAACCCGCGCGCCGGCTCCCAGCGGGCGATCACCCGGTCGACGATGGCGGCCGGCGGGCCCTCCTCGAGCCGGACCAGGAGGGCGTCCAGAATCGGCCGATCGCCCTCGGCGACGACCCGGACGCTGCCGTCGTGCTCGTTCGCGACGAAGCCGGCGAGACCGAGCCGGCCCGCCTCGCGCAACGCGAACACCCGGTAGCCAACCCCCTGGACGCGGCCGACGACGCGGGCGTCCAGGCGGGCAGGACCGCTCGCCCTCGCAACGTCGGTCACCGGCAGCCTCCGTTCACGCGGCCAGCGCCGGTCCGGGCCAGTGGACGAGGAGCACGTCGAGCAGCAGCTCCGGGCTCACGTTCGCGTCCAGCAGCTCGCCCGCGCGAAGCAGCCGGGCAAGCGCCTCCCCGCCGGCGCCGGGTGACAATCCGCGGGCCACCACCTCGAGCTCCTCGAGCAGGGCGACATCCCGGATCTCCTCGGCCGCTCCGGCCTGCGCAAGCGCGAGGTCGCGCGCAAGCTCGCGCCAGGCGTCCAGCAATGTCGCCAGCGCGCGGCGGCGTTCGGCCGCCGGGGCCCGGCCACCCGCGGCGCCCGCGGCCTGGGCCGAGGCCTCGCCGGAGCCGGCGCTCTCCGGACCGGAGGCCTCCGCGGGTTCCTCCGTCGGAGCCGGGCGTCGCCGCGCCGCGCCACCGCCCCGAGCCCGCCGCGGCACGTCCTCCGACTGGACGGCCGCGGGAGCGGCGAGCAGCGCAGCGAGCTCGGCGGATCGGCTCATCAGGTCCCGTGCGGCGTGCAGTCGCGCCGCGCGACCGCGGCCCGAGAGATCCAGCAGGGTTCGTGCGATCTCGCCGCGAATACCCTCGGCGTCCGGAGCCGTCGCGTACGCGACGGCCAGGCCGGGGCGGCCCCCAGCCAGCCGGGCCAGCCGGGCGGCCGTCGGCGCGTCCGCGAGGCCGCGCGATGCCAGCAGCTGCTCGACGTCACGCACCCCGACCGTGCCCAGCCGGAGGCGCGCGCAGCGCGACCTGACCGTCGGCAGCAATCGCTCCTCGTCGTCGGCGCACAGGATGACGGTCGCGCCGACGGGAGGCTCCTCGAGCGTCTTGAGCAGCGCGGACTGGGCGTCCTCGTTCATCCGGTGCGCATCCCGGATGATCGCCACGCGGCCGCCGGCCTCGACGGCCAGGAGCGCCAGCTGCGAGGCAAGCCACCTGACGGTCCCTGGCTCCGGGTGCTGGCTGTTGCCGATCCGGACCTGTCCACCCGGTCCCTCCGGGTCGAGCCGGTGGACGTCGGGGTGGTTCCCGTGCTCCACCATCCGGCAGCTGCGGCACGTGCGGCAGGGCCGGCCTGCTCCCGTGGCACCGGTGCACAGCAGACCGGCGGCGAGGTCAAGCGCAAGCGCCTGCTTGCCCACGGATGCCGGGCCCGACAGCAGGACGGCGTGGGGCACATGCGAGCCCAGCATCGCGCGGACGGCCGCGACCGCTGCCGGCTGGCCGACGGTCAGGAAGCCGTCCACCTCAGACCTGTGCCGGGCCGGTCCGGGATCAGCCCTCGGCGGCGTCGGCAGCCTTGCGGCGGGTCGTCCGACGCTTGGGTGCCTCGGCAGCGGGTGCCGCCTCGGGCGCCGTCGCCTCCGCCGTGGGGGCTGCCGCACGCCGGGTCGTCCGTCGCTTGGGAGCCTCGGCGGATGCGTCGGTCGCCGGCTCGGCGGTCGCTGCCGCCTTGCGGGTCGTCCGTCGCTTGGGTGCCTCGGCGGCGGGCGCCGCCTCGGGCGTCCGTCGCCTCCGCCGTGGGGGCTGCCGCACGCCGGGTCGTCCGTCGCTTGGGAGCCTCGGCGGATGCGTCGGTCGCCGGCTCGGCGGTCGCTGCCGCCTTGCGGGTCGTCCGTCGCTTGGGTGCCTCGGCAGCGGGTGCCGCCTCGGGCGCCGTCGCCTGCGCCGTGGGGGCTGCCTGCGGGCGGCTCTGCGCGAGCTGCGCGCGGAGGAGCTCCTCGACCTCCGGGGGAACCTCGCTCCACGGCTCGGAACCGCCACCGCTCCTCGGCGCGCGCTCGAACCGGTCGGGACGCTCCTGGCGTTCGGGCCGGGGTCCGCGCGAGGGCTGCGGAGACCGGCCGCCGCCGCCACTGCCGCCGCTGCGGCGCGCCGGCTGCTCCGTGAAACGGTTGACGCCGGCGCCCCGGCCGCCACCGTAGCGTTCGCGCTCGATGGCCGCCGCATAGGCGCCCCGTGCGCCGCCGCGCCCCTGGCCACCGCGCCCCTGGCCGCCGCGTCCCTGGCTGCTTCGACGCTGCTCCGCGATCAGGTACTCCGGGATCTCCGGCTCCTCGAAGTCCTCGTCCTCATCGGGGAGCGGCGTGAGACCGCTCGCCGCGGGTCGTGACGTCGGGGTCCCGAGCTGGCGATCCCAGACCGAGCCGAACGGCGTGGACCTGGGCGCCGGGCGCGAGGGCGCCAGTGACTCGATGTCATCGAACGGCGTCGGCAGCTCGCCCTCGGCGGTCCTGCGCACCGGACGCGGCGTCCGCGTCGGGCGCTCCGCCGGGACCGGCGCCGCAGGGGCCGGCGCCGCCTCAGGCGCGTCATCATCGGACGCGTCAGCGGCCTCCGGGCCTTCCGCGTCGATGCCGCCATCAGCCGCCTCGACCTCGAGGCCGTCGCGTCGTCCGCGACCACGGCCGCGGCCGCCACGGCGGCGGCGACGACGGTGCCCGTCACCGGTCTCGGCCGGCACGTCGCCATCGACCGTCTCGAGCGATTCCTGCTCCTCGACGTCCTCGTCCGCACCCTCCACCGGGGTGGCGACCGCGACGGCTCGCGACAGCCGCTCGCCCGGCAGGGCGACCAGGCCTGGCGCGCCGGCAGCGGCCGGCACGGAGGCGGCGGCGGGGGCCGGAGCAGCCGTGCGGGAGATGCCGCGTCCCGAGCGCGAGGCTGCGACGGGCGCTTCGTCGCGCTCCGGGCGTCCGCGGCCACGACCGCGTCCGCGGCCACGACCCGTGCCCTCGGTGATCTTGTCCGGGACCTCGGTCATCGACAGGTCTTCCTCGTCATCCGCGACCCGGCGACCGGAACGCGTGGAGCTCTTGTCGACCTTCGCGATCTGGGTGATGTCCATGAACAGGTCCGCCGCCTCGATCAGGTCCGAGGACGTGTTACCGCGGAAGCTGATGACCTCGACGCGGACGCCCATCTCCTGGACCGCGCGAATCGCGGACGCGAAGTCGCCATCGCCCGACACGATCACCGCGACATCAAGGTTGCGGGCCGTCTTCATCATGTCCACGACGAGCTCGATATCGAGGTTCGCCTTGACCTTGCCGTCGCCGTACTTGCGGATGTCCTTGCTCACCACCTTGTAGCTGTGGCGCGCCAGGAACTGGTGGAAGTTGCGCTGGTTCTCGTTGTCCGGGTCAAGCCCGGTGTAGGCGTACGCCCGGACGAAATCGCGTCCGGCCGTTGCCGACTTCAACAGCGTGACGTAGTCGATGTCCACGCCGGCCGCCTTGGCCGCGTAGAAGATGTTCGCCACGTCCACGAAGACGGCGACGTTCTTGCCCACGTTGACTCCTACTGTGGTTGGGCGGTCCGGAGCGTGTCCGGCCAGTCCTGGGGGCGCTAGCTGCGGCGGGCGGTCGAACCGGCCGCCGCGACGGATCGCCGGAGCGTCGGCCCGGCGGCGATGAACCCGGCGCGCTCGAGGCGGGCGAGGTCCAGGGGATCCGAAGGTTGGGCCGCCTCGACTGTCGAGCAGCCCTTGTTGCTCGCTGACCGGAGGATCTCCTCGAGAAGGGCCTCCGTCACGCGATCTGCGTCGTGGTCCGGAGCGATGACCAGCAGGTCGATGGTCCCGATGTAGCCGCCGGCGACGACCGACGGGCGCAGCACGAGCAGCGCCCCACCCGCGATCTCGCGCCGCGCCTCGGCGACGAGCACGCTCGCGTGCGGGAGGTAGACGAGCTGGCGGAGGAGGTCGGCGGCGTCGAGCGCGCCCCGGCCGGATCCCCGGATCGACGTGCCGCCAAGGGCGGCGAGACGGTCGATGTCGGTGATGCGAGCCTGCCGGATCAGGTACTCCACGCCGAAGGACGGACCTCATTTGAGTGTGCGGTCAGTGCGGTTACGCTCCCACCACGACCGTTGTCGGAGGGGGCGGCCACGCCTGCCGCCGGTTGAAGGGCCCGGGAGGCGAGCGACACGACGCTCGAAGAAGCCAATCCCGGTGCGAACGGCGCCACCTTGCATCCACGGCGCCGATGCCTATGATACGGCATCGCCGCGCGGCGGACTGTTGCGTGGCGAATGGGTCCCTTGCCCCCGCGCTCCCCGTCACCGCCGGCCCGGACCTACCGTGGCCACCCAGGGACGGCAGCTCGGCCGGGAAGCATTGGCTGCTTCCGGGCATCGGGTGAGGGAAAATGGAGGAGGCATCTATGAAGTTCGCGCGTATGGGCGCCGCCGTCGCGGTGGCGGCCATCGTTGTCGCAGCATGCGGCGGAAGCTCGGGCGGAGACAAGACGCTCAAGCTTGGCGTGACGCTCCCGCTCTCCGGCGGAGCGGCAGCCGACGGCCAGCCCACCCTCAAGGGTGCGCAGCTCGCCGTCGACGAGATCAACGACAAGGGTGGGATCAGCGGCTACAAGATCCAGCTGTTCCCGCTCGACCATGCGGTCAACGGCAAGTACAACGAGCAGCAGGCTGCTCAGGACATGCAGACCTTCGTCAACGATTCGGCCGTGATCGGGATCGTCGGCCCGTACAACTCGGCCGTCGGCAAGGTCCAGATCCCGATCGGCAACTCCGCGGGCCTGCTGCAGTGCAGCCCGGCCAACACGAACCAGGGCCTGACCAAGCCCGAGTTCGGCGGCCTCGATCTGCGCAAAGCCAATCCCACCAAGATCGCGTACATCCGCGTCGCGGCGACGGACGACATCCAGGGTCCCGCCATGGCTGTCTACGCGTACAACACCCTCGGGCTCAAGAACGTGCTCGTCATCGACGACGTCACGACCTTCGGCAAGGGCGTGGCCGATACGTTCCAGGCGAAGTTCGAGGAGCTCGGCGGGAAGACCGCGGACCGCGTTGGCGCCGGCGCCGACACGACCGACTTCAACGCGATCATCACGGCCGCCAAGGCCAAGAACCCTGACGGCGTGTACTACGGCGGCGTGGTCACCTCGGGTGCGGGTCTGCTGCTCAAGCAGATGCGCCAGCAGGGCATGACCATTCCGTTCCTCGGCCCCGACGGCATCGTCAACGGCAACGGCGAAGCCGAAGGCTCGCTGATCAAGATCGCCGGCAAGGATGCCGCCGCCGGCTCCTACGGCACCGTCGCCGCCATCGGCGACTTCCCGGCCAAGGCCAAGTTCGATGCCGACTTCACCGAGCACTTCAAGGCCGACAAGGAGTTCAACACCCCGGGTGCCTACAGCGGCCCGGCCTACGCGTGCGCCACGGTCATCCTCGACTCCCTCACGGAGTTCCTGAAGGCCAATTCCGGCGCCGACATGGCGGCCATCCGCGAGGGCGTCCGTGCCTGGGCAACGGACACCAGCCATAGCTTCGACACGGTGCTCGGCACCACGGCGTTCGATGCCAACGGTGACACCACCCAGCCGTTCATCAGCTTCTACACCGTCGACCCCAACGCCGCCGGTGGCGGGGACTGGGTGTTCAAGGAGCAGCAGAACTTCGGCACTGCCCAGTAAGCCGATCCGCACCGACAGGCCGGGGGGTGACCGCCCCCCGGCCTGTTTCGCACCTTTCGCGACCTTGAGCCCGGAGGCCACATGACCACGACGACGATGCCAACCGCGTCGGGACGGATCGAGGACCTTCGCCGGCTGCGTGCGGGCCCCTACCTGTTCGTGCTGGCCCTCGCGCTCGTGGTGTTCGCTGCGATCGGGACGCAGCAGTTCGTGAACGCGCTCACGATCGGAGCGATCTACGCCCTCATCGCCATCGGCTACACGATGGTCTACGGCATCATCGAGCTCATCAACTTCGCCCACGGCGACGTGTTCATGGTCGGCGCGTTCACCTCGATGTTCGTGCTCACGAACCTGCTCGGCCAGACCGGCTCGGCGACCGGCCCGGGCGAGGCCGTGTTCCTGATCGTGGCGACGTTCCTGATCACGATGACCGTGATGGGCCTGCTCGGCGTGGCGATCGAGCGGTTCGCCTACCGGCCGCTTCGGAACGCGCCGCGGCTCGCCCCGCTGATCACGGCGATCGGCGTGTCGTTCATCCTCCAGAACTTCATCCAGATCGTGTACGGACCGTCGCCGATCAACACGCCGCAGGTCATCCCACCGACGGCCCGCGCCGAGGTCGGCATGTTCGGGATCAACGTCATCAACGTGTTCGTGATCGCGTTCTCGATCACGCTCATCATCGTGCTCCAGCTGTTCGTGAGCAGGACCCGGCTGGGCCGGGCCATGCGGTCCACGGCACAGGACCGCGAGGCCGCGCAGCTCATGGGCGTGGACATCAACCGGACCATCGCGCTGACGTTCTTCATCGGTTCCGCGCTGGCGGGCGCAGCCGGTGTCGTCCAGGGGTTCTATTTCGGCAACATCGCGTTCAACCTCGGCTTCCAGGCCGGTCTCAAGGCGTTCACGGCCGCCGTGCTGGGCGGCATCGGCAACATCACCGGCGCCGCGCTGGGCGGGTTCATCATCGGCTTCGTGGAGACGACGGCCGCTGCATACGGCATGTTCATGTGGGGCCAGGCGCTGGTGTTCGCCGTGCTCATCATCACCCTGGTGTTCAGGCCGTCCGGCCTCCTCGGCCAGCAGCTGGGAGAGCGCGCATGAGCGGGTCAGCAGGCACGACTCGCCGATTGCCTGGTACACCCGGATCCTGGAGCGCCGGGAGGGCGCGCCTCCAGGCATTCTCGGTCCGTCACCGCTCGACGACGGTCGTGGCATCGATGGCCCTGGTCACGGTCCTGCTGCCGCTCATCTCCCAGCTGCCGCCGTTCAACGGCTTCAGCGGGACGAACGTCTGGATCGACGGCTTCACGATCGCCGGGATCTACGTGCTCCTGGCGCTGGGGCTGAACATCGTCGTCGGCCTGTCGGGTCTGCTCGACCTCGGCTACGCGGCGTTCTTCGCGATCGGGTCCTACGCGTTCGCGTTCGCGGCGTCGCCATTCACGGGCTTCGACATCCCGTTCTGGCCGATGCTCCTCGTGGGTGCGGTCATTGCCGCTGTGTTCGGGATCCTGCTCGGCGCACCGACGCTCCGTCTGCGCGGCGACTACCTGGCCATCGTGACCCTCGGCTTCGGCGAGATCGTGCCGATCGTGTTCCTCAACTCGTCGACCTATACCGAGGGTCCCAACGGGATCGGCGCCATCTCGGCACCGAACCTGCTCGGCTACGCCTTCCCGGCGACGGGCAACCCGTGGCCGTTCTACCTCACGATGCTGGGCCTGATCACGCTGTCGATGGTCCTCATCTACCGGCTCCAGGACTCTCGTCTCGGACGGGCCTGGATGGCGATCCGCGAGGACGAGCTGGCAGCTGCCTCGAACGGCGTGAACACCGTCACCACCAAGCTGCTGGCGTTCGCGCTGGGCGCGTCGACGGCCGGGCTCGCGGGCGTGTTCGCGTCGTCCAAGCTCAGCGTGGTCAGCCCGAACCTGTTCCGGTTCGACGTGTCGTTCACCGTCCTCGCCATGGTCGTGCTGGGCGGCATGGGCAACATCTGGGGCGTGGCCATCGGGGCGTTCATCGTGTTCGAGATCCAGACGGTCATCCTCAAGCAGCTCAACGTGTTCTTCGACAACGTCCAGGTGCCGATCCTGAGCAACGTCGACTTCCTGCAGTACCAGTTCCTGCTCTACGGCATCGCGCTGGTCGCGATGATGCTGCTGCGACCGGAGGGGCTGTTCCCCAGTCGCAGACGGCGACAGGAGCTCCACGAGGACGAGGACCAGGTCTTTGCCGAGCAAGGCGACTCGATGGGAGCGTCGCCCGAATGAGCGCCGAGGCGATCGGAGCCGCCGGCACCGACGTGCTGCTCGAAGCCCGCCAGGTCTCGAAACGCTTCGGCGGTCTGCTCGCCGTCAAGGACGTGGAGCTGGAGATCCCTCGCGGCGCGATCGTCAGCATCATCGGACCCAATGGCGCCGGCAAGACGACATTCTTCAACGTCATCGCGGGCATCATCGACCCGACCGCTGGGACCGTCTCGTTCGCCGGCAACCTGCTGATCACGCGCCCCTACCGCGTCTGGCTCGAGAGCCTGCTCTGGATCCTGCCGTCGCTGATCGCGGTCGCAATCGGCTTCCTGCTCGGTGCCGGCGGCGATGGCGAGCTGGGGATCGCGATCACCACGGCGGTCGCCATCGCTCTCCTGGTCACGACGCTGGTGACCGCGATCGCGCGCCCGCTCTGGTATCAGCGGCTGCTCAGCAGGTTCGGGATCATCCGGAGCGCACGCCCGAATGACGTCGTCGCCGCGGGCATCGGACGGACCTTCCAGAACATCCGGCTGTTCCAGAACATGACGGTGCTGGAGAACGTCCTGGTCGGGATGCACCTCAAGCTCCGATCCAACCTCCTCGACCACCTCGTCTCGTCGCGTCGGCAGGCAAGGGAAGAGGCCGCTGCCGTCAAGCGGGCTCGCGAATTGCTCCAGCTGGTCGGCCTGCGTGGCAGGGACGACGAGCTGGCGAAGAACCTGCCCTACGGCGACCAGCGCAGGCTGGAGGTGGCCCGGGCCCTGGGCAACGACCCGGCCCTGCTGCTGCTCGACGAGCCGACGGCCGGGATGAACCCCCGCGAAACCGCGGACATGACCGCTCTGATCGCTCGCCTGCGCAGCGAGCTCGGCATCTCGGTGCTGCTGATCGAGCACGACATGCGCGTCGTCATGGGCATCAGCGACCGGATCACGGTCCTCGACCACGGCGAGCGCATCGCGGAGGGGACGCCCGACGAGGTCCGTCGCGATACACGGGTCATCGAGGCCTACCTGGGGAGACCCGCCGAATGATCGACACGACGCTCCCCGTCCAGGCCGAAGCCGCTGCCACCATGCTGCAGCTGCAGAACGTCCATACCTACTACGGGCACATCCACGCCCTGCAGGGCATCGATCTCGAGGTTCGCGCCGGCGAGATCGTGACGCTCCTGGGCACCAACGGCGCGGGCAAGACCACCACGCTCAAGACGATCAACGGTCTCCTGCATCCGCGCCAGGGCAGCGTGCACTTCGAGGGACGTGACGTTTCCCACGAGGCCTGCCACCGCCTCGTCCAGTCGGGCATCGCCCAGGCGCCGGAGGGGCGGCGAATCTTCTCGCGGCTGACCGTCCTCGAGAACCTCCAGATGGGCGGCTACACGCGCAACGCGAAGGAGATCCGGGAGGACCTCGCCCACGTGTTCGAGCTGTTCCCCCGCCTCAAGGAGCGTGCCGACCAGCGCGGCGGAACGCTGTCCGGCGGCGAGCAGCAGATGCTTGCCATCGGGCGCGCCCTCATGACGCGCCCGCGGGTCCTGCTGCTCGACGAACCGTCGCTCGGGCTGTCACCGATCCTCGTCCAGCAGATCTTCCAGATCATCCAGGAGATCAACTCCCGCGGGATGACGATCCTGCTGGTCGAGCAGAACGCGCTGCAGGCGCTCGCGATCGCGCATCGTGGGTACGTGCTGCAGACCGGCCGCGTCGTGCTGTCCGGAACGTCCGCGGAGCTGAGCCGGAACGAGACGGTCCGCAAGGCCTACCTCGGCGAGGACTAGCCCCGCCCACTGCGGGAGCTCGTGATGGACGAGCATGAGCACCGCGACCTGCAGCCCTCGGCGGTGCCGGTCGCCCCGGACTCGACGCACTCGCGCGGCCTGGTTCCGCTGGTCCTCATCCTCGGCGTCCTGCTGATCGCGATCGTCAAGCCGTGGGACCTGGGGCTCACCGGGCACGGCGCGGCGAGCCCTTCGCCGGCCGCGGCGTCACAGCCCGCCGCCGTGGTGAGCCCCGGAGAGCCCGCCACCACACCTGTACCGACGCCGACCGGGGATCCGTACGCCGGGCTGTGGATCACCTGCGGGTCCCCCAGCGGGTGGCGAGCTGCGACCGTCCAGCAGTGGGCAGGACGGTCGGCTCCGATCAGGTCGTGGATCGCCATCGAGCCGGTCGAGGCGACCGGGCCGCTGGATCCGGCGATTCCGTTCGCGCCGGTGGCGACGGACGTGGTCACGGCCCTCGGCTACTGCTCGCCGCTGACCGACGCCGAGCGACCCCCGGAGGGCGCCCGAGCCGCGGTGTGGGCGGTCAACGAGGACGTCGCACGTCCCCTTGCGGCGGACCCGCTCGAGCCGACCACGCCGAACGCCCTCGGCGGCCTGTGGCGCCCCGCACCCGACGTGGCCGCCGTGATCGACGGGTTCGTCGCCTGGCCGCCCGGACGGTACGTCCTCGAGGTCCGGGCGACAGCGGGGACCTTCGATCGGTGGCTCGGCATCGAGATCGAGGACCTCGGCAACCGGCTCGACGGCGAGCCGGCCGGGTCGCCTGCAGCGAGCGCGGCCCCGTCAGCGAGTGAGCCCGCGCCCGTCGCCTCGGCCGCATCGGGCGCATCGGGCGCACCCACGCCGGGATCGTCTCGCGACCGACGGAAAGGCCCGATGACGGCTGGCCAACCTCAGCGGTGGGGCGGCTCGAGCGAGATGGTGTAGGCCGCCCGGCCGAGCATGATCGTCCCGACCAGCGTGATCCAGTAGCCGTACGCCCGGTCCGGCAGCATGCCCGCGGGTGCCACCAGGGCGTCCGAGGCCGGGATGAACAGGATCAGCCCGACGAGGCCCAGGATCGCGAGCAGCCCGAACGCCAGCCCGCGGTCAATGGCCAGTGGGCGCTCGCCGGCGGCGTAGGGAAGCGCCACAAGGGCCATGGTGGCCAGCGCCGCCAGGAAGGTCAGGATCCCCGCACCGTCGAACGCCGTCATCCTGATGGCGGTCAACTGCCCCGCGTCGCCGCCCAGCGTGTACCACGGGAGCACCGACCCGATCACGACGACGATCGCGCCGAGCAGTGCGAGGCGGCGGCCCGCGCCGAGAGGACGTCGATGCATCAGTCGGCCGGCGTGTAGACCTCGGGGCGCAGGACGCCCACGAAGCGCAGGTTGCGGTATCGCTCGGCGTAGTCGAGCCCGTAGCCGACCACGAACTGGTCCGGGATCTCGAAGCCGACGTAGTCGACGGGGATGTCGACGAGGCGTCGGGCCGGCTTGTCGAGCAGCGTGCAGATCCGCAGCGACGCCGGGCTCTTGCCGCGCAGATAGCGCACGAGGTAGTTGAGCGTCAGGCCGGTGTCGATGATGTCCTCGACCAGCAGCACGTCCTCATCGGCGATGCTTGCCGACAGGTCCTTGATGATCCGCACGAGGCCGGACGACTCGGTGGCGATGCCGCCGTAGGAGCTGACCTCCATGAGGTCGATCCGGAGGGGCAGCGGGATCTGGCGCATCAGGTCTGCCATGAACGGCAGCGAGCCCTTGAGCACGCTCACCAGGGTGAGGTTCCGACCCGCGTAGTCGGCGGCGATGGCGCGGCCGAGGTCGGCCACCTTGGCGGCGATCTGCTCCTCGGTCAGGAGCACGTCCCCGATGTCGTTCTGGAGATCAGCGAGACGGGTCATCGATTGCTCGGCTCGGCCTCGGTACGGGTGTCGATGGATGGGGGTCGATCATGGCGCGTCCGGCGGATCGGCGCACGCCCGGGCGGCGGGTCAGGTGGCGTCGATCGCCGGTTCGGCGGCCGACGCAGCCTGCGCATGAACCGGATCGGACATGCGCCTGCGTCGCCGGCCACGACGCCGGCCGCGCTGTTCGGCGAGCGGCACCGGGTGCGGCACGACGGGTGCCAGGGTGGCACCTCCACCCGGGACCACGGTGTCGCCCCCACGGGGCTGTGCCTCCACGACGGCGGGTGCCTGGACCGGCACGGACGGACCGTGCTGCCGGACGCCTGCCTCGCGGCGATCCGCGGCGGATCGCGGAGGCGTCGCCTGACCGGTGGTGCCGGTCAGCTCGTCGACGAGGGCCATCCGGCCGAACTTGAGCAGCAGCATCCGGAAGTCCCGCGCGTAGAACAGCTTGATCCGGACGTCCGGGTAGAGCTCCCGCAGGCGGCGGAGCTTGCGATTCTTCTTGCGCACGAGCTTCTGCTTGAGCGTCGTCAGCTCCACGTACAGGTCCAGGTCCGGCAGGTAGAAGTCGGGCGAGAAGCTCTCGACGACCTCGCCGTCGAGGTTCCAGCCGATCGGGAAGGTGTCGGGCTCGTACCGCCAGGCGACGTCGTAGAAGTCGAGGATGCGCGCCAGCTCCGCCTCGCTCGCGTGCGCAAACCCATGCGAGGACGGCCGGGGGGAGGTCACCGGCGTCTCGTCTGCCGGAGCGGCGCCGTCGGCCCGGCGGCTGCCCGCCCGGCGCGGCGCCGGTCCTGACCCCGTCATCGGGAGGTCCCGAGGCTCGCGGTTCCGTCGGGCCCCTGCAGCAGGGTGCGCAGGTCGCCGTCCCACGTCGCCAGGAAGCGGCGCATCGATGCCACATCGGCCGCGCCGATCGGTGGTCGCCCGGCCAGGCGCGCTTCGGCGCGGGGATCGAGCTCCGGATGCGCGGCAGTGTCGAGGAATGGGGCGGAGGAGCCGTGATCCGGGCCCAGCAGCACGCTCAGCGTCTGGCTGCCGCATGCGGGGCAGGTGAGCTCGACGAACGCGAGGTCCCCGCGATCGGCGAGGACGGCAATCCGGTCGGCAGGGATGGCCGCACCGCACGAGGTGCAGCCGGCCCCGGTGAGGCGCGTCCGGAGTCCGCGAGGGTCCATCGATTGTGAAGTCTACCGAAGGCGGCGATCGCGGGCACTGGCGCGGTTCGTCCCGGACCGGATACTCCCATGGGGTATCATGCGGCCATGCCGCAGCCAAGCCCGAGGACCACGCCCAGCCAGGGTGCCGGTCACGACACGTTCCGCCACAGCTACAGCAAGGACAAGGCCCAGCTGGTCCGGCGTCTCAGCCGGCTCGAGGGTCAGGTTCGCGGGATCGCCAGGATGATCGAGCGCGAGGAGTACTGCGTCGACATCCTCCAGCAGACCGCAGCACTGCGGGCGGCGGTCGATGCCGTCTCGATCCTCATCCTCGAGGACCACGTCCAGGGTTGCGTCCGAACAGCCGCGGAGCGCGGCGATGCCGACCGGTACGTCGACGAGGTCATCGACGTCGTCCGCCGCACGCTCGGGCGGCCGGTGCGGGCGGGTGGTCGCACCGTCCAGCCCTGACCGCCGGGGTTCCTTCGGACGGAAGGAGCGCGTCATCCGGCCTGCCGCCGCACGACCGGCGGTGGACGAGCGCCCGGGTTATCCACAACTCGCGCGCCGGCCCGGCGTTTCGTTGATAAGGGGGTTGACGGTGCCCGGGCGCCGTCCTAACGTCCGCACTCCGCACGCAGCGTGCGCGCACCGGGGAGCGCGATCCATGAGGGGCCACGGGGAGACCCGGGCCTGAGCCGAGGGGGTTGCGCCAGACCGGGCACAGCGCGCGTGCCGCGGCGCTCGAACGACGCCGGGAGCGGCTTCCGGATGGCCTGGTGCACAAGCACAGGAGAGTGCCCTGGTCCATCCGAGAGAACCGCTCCCGACGCGCGTTCAGGACCTCCCGCCGCTGCCGTCCGAATACCGCGACGTCCTCGACGACGGCCTGCGCGCACTCGGCCTCGTGCTCGACGATCCGGCGCGCGACGCGATCGACGGCCACGTCCGCCTGCTGCTCTCGTGGACCACGGCCGTGAACCTGACGGCGATCCGCGATCCGGCCGAGGTCGCCAGGCTCCACGTCCTCGACAGCCTGGCGGCGGTGCCCCACCTGCGCCGGTTCGGTGCTCGAAGGGTGCTCGACCTGGGCAGCGGTGGCGGGTACCCGGGGCTGCCGATCGCGATCGCCATCGCCGCGGACCGGGCGCTGCTCGTCGATGCGGTCGGCAAGAAGGTCCGGTTCCTGCGGACCGTGATCGAGGCCACCGGGCTGGGCGGGCGCGTTGCCGCAGAAGCGGTGCGCGCCGAGGCGCTGGCCCACGACCCGCGTGACCGCGAGGCGTGGCCGCTGGTGACGGCGCGTGCCGTGTCCTCGCTCGCGGAGCTGGTCGAGCTGGCCCTGCCCCTGGTCGCGCCGGGCGGCAGGTTGGTGGCGTGGAAGCGGCTGCCGCTGGACGACGAGCTGAAGGCCGCGGCGCCCGCCCTCGCCGCGCTGCGCGCCGGTCCGGTCGAGGTGGTCGACACCGGCGTGCCGGGCCTGGCGACGCACCGGCTCGTGATCGTGCCACGGTCCGGACCGATCGACGCCCGCTTCCCTCGGGACCCCGCCCTGCGGCGGCGTGCGTCGCTGTGACCGGCGCGTTGCGCGCATTCGGGCCCCGCGCCCTGCGCTACCCTGCCGTGGATGCGTGTCGCCGTGCTCTCGGACATCCACGCGAATGTCACGGCTCTCGACGCCGTCCTGGCCGCCGTCCCATCCGTCGATGAGCTGTGGCACCTCGGCGACGTGGTCGGCTACGGGCCCCATCCCGACGCGGTCGTGGCCCGGTTGCGCGAGGCCGGTGCCATCGGGGTGCGCGGCAACCACGACGCGGCCGCGGTCGGCGGGCTCGAGATCGAGGCGTTCAACGTTGACGCACGGACCGCGATGGAGTGGACGCGCTCGGTGATCGGCGAGGAGACGCGGGCGTGGCTGCGGGCGCTGCCGGAGCGCCTCGAACGGGCCGGGTTCACGTTGGTCCATGGCAGCCCGCGCGATCCCACCTGGGAGTACGTGACATCGGCCCCGGTGGCGCGTGCCGGCATGACCACGATGTCGACGCAGTTCGGGCTGCACGGCCACACGCACGTGCCGATCGCCTACGTCGAGCAGGACGGCCGCCTCGACACCATGAGCCCCGGCAACGGCTCGACGCTCACCTTCGATGGCCGTCGCGTCCTGCTCAACCCGGGCAGCGTCGGCCAGCCACGCGACGGGATCCCGGCATCCTCGTGGCTGCTGCTGGACACCGACGCCGGCAGCGCGACGTGGCGCCGGACCGCGTACGACGTCGCCACGGTGCAGGCCGCGATGGTGGCCGTCGACCTCCCGGACCGCCTGGTCGCCCGGCTGGCGCATGGCCTGTAGCGAGGCGCCCCGATGATCGGCGGGCGGCGGCCGCTCAAGGGCCGGAAGCCGGGCGACAAGCGGATCCGCGTCGAGCGCCACCACTCTCCGTACTTCCGGTACACCGGTCCCGGCCAGCTGACGGCGAAGGCGGCCGCGAGCGCGCCGACGACGGCCATGGGCCGGCTGCTGGCACGGATCAAGGGCACGTTCATCGGGCGGCCGCTGGCGAACGAGGAGGAGATCGGCGAGCGGCTGTCCAAGAAGAAGGCGCTCGCGATCTTCAGCTCGGACGCGATCTCGTCGTCCGCCTACGCGACCGAGGAGATCGTCCTCGCATTCGTCCTCGCCGGTGTCGGCGGCGCCGCGTTCAGCCTGTCGATCGAGATCAGCATCGCGATCGCGGTGCTGCTGGGGATCGTGGCCTTCAGCTACCGCCAGGTGTGCATCGCCTACCCGAACGGCGGCGGCTCGTACTCCGTGTCCAAGGCCAACATCGGGCGGCTCGCGTCGCTGGTCGCGGCGTCGGCGCTGCTGATCGACTACACGCTGACCGTCGCGGTGTCCACCTCGTCCGCCGTCGAGCAGATCGCGTCGGCCGTCCCGGACCTCGATCCCGTGCGCGTCGAGATCGGGATCCTCGCCATCGGATTGATCACCCTGGGCAACCTGCGCGGCATCCGCGAGGCGGGCAACATCTTCGCGATCCCGACCTACCTGTTCCTGGGCAGCGCATTCCTGATGATCGCGATGGGCGTGTTCCGGATCGTCGTCCAGGGGGACTCCGGTCCGCCACCCACGCCGGAGGTGATCGCCGCCACGAAGCAGACCGCCGAGAGCGTGGGGATCCTGATCCTGCTGCGCGCGTTTGCATCCGGCGCCGTTGCGCTGACCGGAACCGAGGCCATCGCGACCGGGGTGCCTGCCTTCCAGCCGCCCGAATCGCGCAACGCCGCCCGGACCCTGATGACGATGGCGGTCATCCTGGGCATCCTGTTCATCGGGATCACGTTCCTGGCGACGAACTTCCACATCCTGCCGATCGAGGAGCCCAGGGAGACGGTGATCGCCCAGATCGCAAAGCACGTCTACGGCGACACGATCGGCTTCTACCTGTTCCAGGCGTTCACCGCGCTGCTCCTGTTCCTGGCCGCCAACACCTCGTTCGCCGCGTTCCCCCGGCTGGCGGCCGTCCTCGCCGAGGACGGGTTCATCCCGCGCCAGTTCGCGTTCCGCGGCGATCGGCTCGCGTTCTCGACCGGCATCCTGCTGCTCGGCGTGGTCGCCGCGCTGGTGGTCACCGCGGGCGGCGGCTCGACCCACGCGCTGATCCCGCTGTACGCGGTGGGGGTGTTCATCGACTTCACGATCTCGCAGACGGGCATGGTCCGGCACTGGATCGCGACCAAGCCCCAGGGCTGGCGGTACCGGCTCGCGATCAACGCCGTGGGCGGGGTGCTGACCGGGATCATCGCGATCGTCGTGACGTCGATCAAGTTCACGGCCGGCGCCTACCTGGTCGTGCTCCTGATCCCGACCCTGGTCATGCTGATGCTGTTCGTCCGCCGGCAGTACGACGGCCAGGCGAAGGAGCTCAACGTCCGCGACGACCTCGTGTTCGACCGGGCGCGCCGCGATCAGCGGGTGGTGATCCCGGTCAACGGGATCAATCGCTCGGTCGTCCAGGCCGTGATCTTCGGCCGGTCGCTGGCGACCGACCCGTCGATGCTCCAGGCGGTGTACGTCACGACCGACGCCCAGGAGGCGGAGCTCCTTCGCGAGCGCTGGGAGCGCCAGCTGCCCGGCGTGCCGCTGGTGATCGTCGAATCGCCGTACCGGGCGCTGGTCGGGCCGGTGGTCACCTATCTCGAGGTGCTCGACCGGGCGTGGCCGCCCGACCGAGAGACGCCGACCACGATCGTGGTGCTCCCCGAGTACGTGGCGCGCCACCTGTGGGACCGCGTCCTGTACAACCAGACCGCCAAGCGCCTCAAGGCCGCCCTCGTCGGGCGGGAGCACACGGTGATCGCGGACGTGCCGTATCGTCGGTCCGCACACCATGAGGATCAGCCCTCTCGCGACGGACTGACCCGCCCGCTCGC
The DNA here is from genome assembly GCA_963835335.1 of uncultured Chloroflexia bacterium. Taxonomy (GTDB): domain Bacteria; phylum Chloroflexota; class Limnocylindria; order Limnocylindrales; family CSP1-4; genus CAIXZV01. The sequence goes on from CAWIFB010000033.1 coordinate 21,268, forward strand.
ACGAGGTCGTCCCGAACAAGCCCATGATCGGTGGACGCCGGCCCATGAAGGGCCGCAAACCCGCGGATCGCCGCGTCCGGGTGGACCGGCCCCACTCCGCGTTCTTCCGCTACACCGGGCCCGGCCAGCTGGTCGCCAAGCCCACCGCCTCGGTGCCCCGGTCGGGGCTGGGGCGGAGCCTGGCGTTCTGGAAGGGCTGGCTGATCGGCCGACCGCTGGCCAACGAGGAGGAGATCGGCGAGCGGCTGTCCAAGCGCAAGGCGCTCGCGATCTTCAGCTCGGATGCGATCTCCTCGTCCGCCTACGCGACCGAGGAGATCCTGCGGGTCCTCGTCGTGGGCGGCGCGCTCGCGTTCCTGTTCAGCATCGAGATCGCGATCGCGATCGCGATCCTGCTCGCGGTGGTCGCCCTCTCCTACCGCCAGCTGTGCCGGGCGTTTCCCAACGGCGGCGGCGCCTACGCGGTCGCTCGCCAGGAGCTGACGCCACTGCTGGGGCTGGTGGCCGCTGCAGCGCTGCTGATCGACTACGTGATGACGGTGGCCGTGTCCACCTCGTCCGCCGTCGAGCAGCTGATCTCGGTCGCGCCCGACCTCAATGACTTCCGCATTGCGTTCGCCCTGGCGTCGATCACGTTGATCACGATCGCCAACCTGCGCGGGCTCCGGGAGTCGGGAAACATCTTCGCCGTCCCGACGTACCTATTCGTCGGGCTGGCACTGCTGATCGTCGCCATCGGGCTCGTCCGGATCGCGACCGGCGGCGTTGCCGGCGGTCCCGCGCACGACGAGGCGATGACCCTCGGCACCGAGCCGCTCGGCCTGTTCCTGATCCTCAAGGCGTTCGCGAGCGGGTCCGTGGCCCTGACCGGGACCGAGGCGATCGCCAATGGCGTTCCCGCCTTCAAGCCACCCGAGGCGAAGAACGCGGCGAACACGCTGGTGGCCATGGTGATCCTGCTGGCCATCCTGTTCATCGGGATCACCGTGATCGCGGACGCGTATCAGATCGTCCCGTCCGAGGAGGGATCGGGCGGCCCCACCGTCATCGCGCTGGTCGCCCAGACGGCATTCGGCGCGAACAACCCGCTGTACTACGTGTTCCAGCTGTCCACGGCCCTGATCCTGTTCCTGGCGGCCAACACCAGCTACAACGCATTTCCCCGGCTCGCTGCCCTGCTCGCCGAGGACGGCTACATGCCCCGCCAGTTCGCATTCCGCGGCGATCGCCTGGCCTTCAGCTGGGGGATCGCGCTGCTGTCCGTCGTGGCCGCGCTGCTGCTCGTCTACTTCGGCGGCGTGACCACCCTGCTGATCCCGCTGTACTCGGTCGGGGTGTTCGTGTGCTTCACGCTGAGCCAGGGCGGCATGGTGCTCCACTGGCTGCGTCACAAGGAGCCCGGCTGGTGGTGGCGGCTGGCCATCAATGCGTTCGGCGCCCTGCTCACCGGGGTCGTCCTGGTCGTGGTCGCATCGGTGAAGTTCTTCGCCGGCGCCTATCTGGTGGTGATCCTGATCCCGGTCCTGGTGCTGGTGATGCTGTTCATCAACCGCCAGTACGCCGCATCCCGCCGCCAGCTGGCGGTCCACGAGGACTTCGTCGTCCCGTCGCCGATCCGCGAGGAACGCGCGATCGTCCCGGTCCCGTCGATCAACCGGTCCGTGGTGCGAGCCGTCAACGTCGCCCGGTCGATCGCGACCGACGTCCTCGCCGTGTACGTCAGCGATGACCCGGCGTCGTCCGCGGCGATGCGCGAGCGCTGGGAGCGGCAGGTTCCTGGGGTGCCGCTGGTGATCGTGGAGTCGCCGTATCGTGCGCTCGTCGGACCGCTCATGGCGTACCTCGACGTGCTCGATCGGGCATGGCCGCCGGACAAGCCACCGCCGATCACGTTCGTCGTGATCCCGGAGTACGTGGCCCGGCACTGGTGGGAGCGGATCCTGTACAACCAGTCCGCCCGCCGCCTGCGCTCGATCCTGCTCGGCCGCCCGCACACGGTGGTGGTGGACGTACCGTACCGCCGCGATGAGCCCGGCAAGTTCGGGATCGGCGAGGCCGAGACCGGACCGCCGACCGACGGGCAGGCGGCCGCGAAGCCGGGAGGGCCGTCCCGGCAGTAGGCGGCACGGTGCGGTGGTATCGTGACCCAGCGCGGCGACCGTCCCGGGCACTGCCCAGCACCCTGTCCATCGTCGCCGACTACGCGGAGGCTCCAAGCCTGTGGCCGACTCGTCGGCTCCCCAATTCCGGCGCGCCGTCATCGCGCTGTCCGGCGCCAGAACCGATCGCCCGATCGTCGCGCTGGCCGCAGAGCTCGCCCGGACCGGACACGCGGACCTCGTCGGCGTCCACGTCGTGGAGATCGACTGGACGCTGCCGCTTGACGCGGACGTGGCCGGCCGCTCCGAGGAGGCGCAGCGCGTCCTCGACATCGCCGAGGCGACGGCCGAGGCACACCACGACAAGCTCGAGACGGTCCTCCTCCAGGCTCGTGACGTCGGCGCCGCGATCGTCGACGAGGCGACGGAACGCGAAGCCGACCTGGTCATCTGCGGCCTGCCGTTCCGGCGGCGCTTCGGTGGCGACTTCGCGATCGGCCGGACCATTCCCTACATCCTGCGGAACGCACCGTGCGCCGTGTGGGTGATCCGAGAAGCCATCCCCGAGGAGCAGAAAGCATGAAAGCCGTGATCGTCGGGTGCGGCCGCGTCGGCGCCGGCATCGCCGACGAGCTGGACCGCGCCGGCTGGCAGGTCCTGATCATGGACCTCACGTCGACCGCCTTCGACCGCCTCCCGTCCGGGTTCGGCGGTACGGCGCTGCGTGGCGACGGCACCGACGAGGACGTCCTGCGCCGCGCCGGCGCCGTGGATGCCGACCTGTTCCTGGCCCTGACCGAGGGCGACAACCGCAACGTGATGGCGGCCCAGCTGGGCGTCGAGGTCCTCGGGGCGCAGCAGACAATCGCCAAGATCAACGATCCGGTTCGGGCCGAGGCGTACGCACACCTGGGGATCGCGACGTTGTGCAGGACCAACCTGATGACCTCGGCCGTGCTCCGGCACATCGGGCAGGCCGTGCCCGAGCAGCCCGGGATCTACGCGCCGGCACCGCCGCATCCGCACCAGCCCGGATCCGACGCGACAGCTGCACCGGGGTTGCCGGTCGCGGCGCCCCCGACCGGTGGCGTGCCGGCCCCCGCCGAGAGCGGCATGATGCCCGGCGGGGCACCGGGCGGCACCGTGCCGGCGGCCCCGGGTGGCGGCGCAGCTCCGGGCGATCGGCCCGCGACGGAGGCCTGATCAATGTTCGTGCTGGTCGTGGGCGGCGGCAAGGTCGGCTACTACCTGACCAAGGAGCTCATCGAGTCGGGGCACGAGGTCGTCCTGATGGAGCGGGATCTGCACCGCGCGGCGCAGGTCGCCGACGAGATCGGGTCGGTCGTCATCGCGCAGGACGGCTGCGAGGGCAAGTACCTCTACCAGGCGGGGGCCAATCGGGCGGACATCGTGGCGGCCGTCACCGGCGACGACGAGGACAACCTCGTGATCTGCCAGATGGCCAAGCATCACTTCGACGTGCCGCGGACGATCGCCCGGGTCAACAACCCCAAGAACGAGCAGCTGTTCCGGCACCTTGGCGTGGACGAGATCATCAGCCCCACCCGGATGATCCTGGGCTCGATCGAGCAGGACATCCCGGTCCACGAGCTGCTCCATCTCGCCGCCCTGGGCGTGGGCGAGCTGGAGATCATCGAGGCGCGGCTCGAGACGGGCTCGCCGGCGATCGGCCGGATCGCCCTCGACCTGTCGGTGCCCAAGGGCTGCTCGCTGTTCGGCGTGATCCGCGACGGCGTGCCGACACCGCTCCGGGGCGACACGGTCCTCGCGGAGGGCGACAAGGTGATCGCGATCGGCCGGCCGGATTGCGAGCCGCTGCTGCGCGAGCAGCTGATCGGGGACGCCGTCGAGGCGTAGCCCCGGGCGCCCGCCCAGCCCGGGCGCCCGCCCAGCCCTGGAGCCCGCCCAGACCGGGAGCCCGCCCAGCCCGGCGACAACGCTCGGCGGCTCCGTCGCCCGCTTCGGCGGCGGGCCTCGTCGTCCTGGCCGCCGGTGCCTTCTCCGCAGGCATTCTGCGGAATTGTTGGCTAGAACTCTTGACAACGCCATTGTCAAGGTTTTAGCCTGTTCGTTGTCCGGCGACGACCCATCCGGCCGCCCCGGCAACCACTCACCACAGCACCGTCGGCGCATCGCCGCCGGTGGATTGGCAGGAGGCTCGACCCATGACGCTCGTACGCCGGTCGTCGCCCTTCAGCGAGCTGTTGACGCTTCGCCAGGCGATGGACCGCCTTTTCGATGACACCGTCTTCCGGCCGTTCACGGCCTACTCGGCCAACGGGGACATCGCGCGGCTTCCGCTCGACGTCCGAACGACGCCGGACGCCCTGCTGGTGGAAGCCGAGCTTCCCGGCATGAAGCCCGAGGACGTCTCGATCACGGTCGAGAACGGCACGCTCACCATCCACGCCGAGGATCGCACCGAGCGGACCGAGGAGCAGGGGGACTGGCTGGTCCGGGAGATCTCCCGCGGCAGCCTGATGCGGACGGTGACGCTGCCCACCGGTCTCGAGGCCGACAAGGCGGAAGCAACCTTCGAGCACGGCGTGCTCAAGCTGCGGATCCCGCGCGCCGAGCAGGTGAAGCCGCGCCAGATCCAGATCCGCCCGGTCACCGCGGGCGAGGCCCGCGCGGTCGAGGACGGTCACGCCGGCGGCACCGGGAAGTCCGAGGCCTGACGGATGGCGGCGGCGCGCCGGCCGGACCGGGACCCCACCAGACCCGTCTACGTCATCAGCGTGGCCGCGACCCTCGTGTCCGCGCACCCGAGGACGCTGCGGATCTACGAGGGCGAGGGCCTGATCTGCCCGGCGCGCACGCCGACGAACATCCGCCTCTACTCCGAAGAGGACATCCGCCGGATCCTGTGGATCCGGCACCTCACGCAGGATCGCGGCGTCAACCTCGCCGGGGTCCGGACGCTGTTCGAGCTCGAGGAGCGCCTCGGCCAGCGGATCCTCGAGGCGCTCTACGACGAAGGAACCCGCGACAAGCCCGGGGACGGAACCGCCGATGCCACGGCGGGACGCACCGGGAGCTCCGCGGGGACCGGACCGGGCAACGGTTCGGGAGCTCAGACCTGATGACACACCCCAGCCAACATCGACACCGTGATCGAACCGTCGCGCCGGGCCAGCCGGGCGACAACGCAAGGAGAACCTGATGGCCAAGCGACCGTCGAACCCGGAGGAGCAGCAGACAGCCTCCGCGCCGCGCGAGCTGCCCCTCGTCGCCCTCCGGGAGACGGTCATCTTCCCGGAGATGATCGTTCCGCTCCAGGTGGGGCGCGAGAAGAGCGTCGCGGCGCTCAATGCCGCCGTCGAGAGCGGCGGCCCCATCGCGCTGGTGACCCAGCGTCACCCGGAGCAGGAGGAGATCGGCGACCCGTCCGAGCTCTACCCGATCGGCACCCTGGCCAAGATCGCCCAGGTGGTCCAGCTCCAGGACGGCACCGTCCGTGCGATCGTGCAGGGCCAGGGCCGGATCCGTGTCAACGGTTTCGTCCACACGTCGCCGTATCTCGCGGCGCGGGTGGAGGAGCTGGCCGACGCGAGCCCGGGTGGCCTCGAGATCCAGGCCCTGATGCGCAGCGTCCAGGCCCAGATCGAGCAGTACGTCGCCAACGGGGCCCCGGTGCCGCCCGAGGCGGCCGTCGCCGCCCGCAACATCACCGAGCCGGGCCTGCTCGCCGACATGGTGGCGTACAGCCCGGACATGTCCACCGAGCAGCGCCAGGAGCTGCTCGAGACGATCGACGTCGAGGAGCGGCTCAAGCTGGTCTCGACCTTCCTCGCCCGCCAGATCGAGATCCTCGAGCTCAAGGGGAAGATCCAGAGCGAGGTCAAGTCCGAGATGGACAAGACCCAGCGCGAGTACATCCTCCGCGAGCAGCTCAAGGCCATCCAGCGCGAGCTGGGGGAGGACGATCCGCAGCAGGCCGAGATCAACGAGCTTCGCGAGAAGGTCGAGGCCGCGGGCATGCCCGAGGAGGTCCGGACCCGCGCGATCAAGGAGATCGACCGGATGAGCCGGATCCCGTCCGCCTCGCCCGAGGTCGGCGTGATCCGCACCTACGTCGACTGGCTGGTCGCGCTGCCGTGGAACGTCTCCACCGACGACCGCCTCGACATCAAGGAGGCCGCCCAGATCCTCGAGGAGGATCACTACGGGCTGGAGAAGGTCAAGGAGCGCATCCTCGAGTACCTCGCGGTGCGGACCCTCGCGGACACGATCCGCAGCCCGATCCTGTTGTTCGTCGGCCCGCCCGGCGTGGGCAAGACGAGCCTGGGCAAGAGCATCGCCAAGGCGATGGGCCGCAAGTTCACCCGGATGAGCCTGGGCGGCATCCACGACGAAGCGGAGATCCGCGGCCATCGGCGCACCTACATCGGGGCGCTCCCGGGCCGGATCGTCCAGAGCATCAAGACGGCGGGCACGAACAACCCGGTGTTCATGCTCGACGAGGTCGACAAGATCGGCATGGACTTCCGCGGCGACCCGTCGTCGGCGCTGCTCGAGGTCCTCGACCCGGAGCAGAACTTCAGCTTCCAGGACAACTACCTCGAGGTGCCGTTCGACCTGCGCAAGGTGCTGTTCATCGCCACCGCCAACCTGCTGGACCCGATCCCGGCCGCCCTGCGCGACCGGATGGAGGTCATCCAGCTGCCCGGCTACACCCAGCGCGAGAAGGTGGAGATCGCCAAGCGGTTCCTGGTTCCCAAGCAGATGGAGAACCACGGCCTGACCGCGAAGCGCATCGAGCTCACCGACGCCTCGCTGGTGGAGCTGGTGCAGGCGTACACGCACGAGGCCGGCGTCCGGAACCTGGAGCGTGAGATCGCCAACATCATGCGCAAGGTTGCCCGCGCCGTGGCCGAGGGCCGCAAGCGCAAGGTGGTCGTGGACCTCAGGAAGCTCAACGAGTACCTCGGGCCGCCGCGGTTCGAGTACGGCGAGCTCGAGGCCGAGGACCAGACGGGCAGCGCGACCGGCCTGGTCGTGACCGAGGTCGGTGGCGATGTCGTGGCCGTCGAGGTCACCAAGATGGAGGGCAAGGAGGACTTCATCCTCACCGGCCAGCTCGGTGACGTGATGCGGGAGTCGGCACGAGCCGCGCTCTCGTGGATCCGGTCCAATGCCTCCGACCTGGGCATTCCGCGCGAGACGTTCGAGAAGAACACGCTGCACATCCACGTCCCGGCCGGCGCGATCCCCAAGGACGGGCCGTCCGCGGGCGTCACGATGGCCACCGCGATGGTCTCGGCACTGGCCGGCATCCCCGTTCGCAAGGACGTCGCGATGACGGGCGAGATCACGCTCCGCGGGCGCGTCCTGCCCATCGGCGGCCTCAAGAGCAAGATCCTCGCCGCCCACCTGTCGGGTGCCGGCATGGTGATCCTTCCCCGCAAGAACGAGAAGGATCTTCGTGACATCCCCGAGGACGTCCGGAAGCAGCTCAAGCTGGTGATGGCCGACAACATGGACCAGGTGCTGGAGGCGGCGCTCCGGCGCCGCCCGAAGCCGCTCACGGCCACGACACCGGTCGTGACCGAGGGCGGCACGTCAACGCCCGAGTCCGAGTCCGGGACCCGCGTGCGGCGGGCCCCCTTCCCGCCCGCCGACCAGCCGCAGGTCGTCGTCGGGGGCCGGTAGGAGAACCGCTGGGTCGCCCGATGCGCCTGTCGTCCGCACCCGTTCCCGCCGGCGTTCGCGCCGTGCCGCCCCGCCGGGGCTGCACGGCGCGGCTGCGCTGCGGCGCGCCCGCAGGGGGTTGAGCCGTGGAGTATCGGGACTACTACCAGATCCTCGGCATCCCGCGGACCGCGTCCCAGGCCGAGGTCAAGAAGGCGTTTCGCAAGCTCGCCCGCCAGCACCATCCGGATCGCAACCCCGGTGACGCGTCGGCCGAGAAGCGGTTCAAGGACGTCAACGAGGCCAACGCGGTCCTGTCCGATCCCGACAAGCGCAAGCAGTACGACACGCTGGGCGCCGACTGGGAGCAGTTCCAGCATGCCGGCGGGAGCCGGGGCGCCGATCCGTTCGGTCCGGGCGGTCCGTTCGCGGGCTTCAGCGGCTTCAACAGCCGCGGCGGGGCCGGCCAGACGGGCAACGTCCGCTACGAGTTCCGGACGTCCAGCGACACGGATGCGGGCTTCTCCGACTTCTTCCGCATGTTCTTCTCGGGCGCCGGGTCGGCCTCGTCGGGTGGCGGCCGCCGCGATGCCGCCGCCGACCGGGCCGCCAGGCGGGGCAGCGGAGGAGGGCCGGGGTTCGAGGACATCCTGGCCGGGATGGGCATCGACGGCACGGCGCCCGGGCGCGCCACCCGTTCCGGAGGCGGGGCGCGGACGAAGGTGCGCCCCCCCGAGGTCGAGGCGCCGGCGGAGCTGAGCCTCGAGGAGACCTATCACGGCACCACGCGCCTGGTGGAGGTGGAGGGCAAGCGGTACGAGGTCCGGATCCCGCGCGGTGCGGACACGGGCAGCCGGATCCGCCTCAGCGGCAAGGGACCCGACGGCCGTGACCTGATCGTCACGGTGCGGGTGCGTCCGCACGAGGTCTACACGCGACGGGGCGCCGACCTCGAGCGCGAGCTGCCGGTCACGCTCCGCGAGGCGCTGCTCGGCGGCGAGCTGCCGGTGTCCACGCTCAAGGGCCGGATCCTGCTCACGATCCCCGCCGGGACGCAGAATGGGCGGACCTTCCGCCTCACCGGGCAGGGCATGCCCCGGCTCAAGGGGGATGGCATGGGCGACCTGTACATCAAGATCCGCGTCGTGCTTCCGGCCAGCCTCGGCGACGAGGCCCGGACCGCTGCGGCCCGCTTCCTCGACCTCGTCGACCAGCCGGACCCCCGGGCAGCCGGCTGACCCCCATTCGGCCCGAACCCACGCAGAGACCGACACATGCAGCTTGACCGATTCACCGAGAAGGCCCAGGAGGCCATCATCGCCGCCCAGCAGCTCGCCGAGCGGCTCCAGAGCCCCGTGATCGACGCAGAGCACATCCTGTCCGCCCTCGTCGAGCCCGATGACGGCATCCCGGCGGAGACGCTGCGCCGGCTGGGCGTCGACCTCGCGGCGTTTCGTGGTGAGCTGGCAGCCCAGCTCGCCCGACGGGCGCACATCGAGGGCGGCCAGCTCACGCTCGACGCGCGCGCGAAGCGCCTCGTGGAGCGAGCCCAGGCCGAGGCCCGGCGGCTGGGCGACGAGTACACCTCGACCGAGCACCTGCTGCTCGGCGTGGCCGAGGCCGGCGGCGAGGGCCAGCAGCTGCTGGAGCGCCACGGGGCGGGTCGCGAGGCGATCCTGGGCGCGCTCCAGACCGTCCGCGGCGGCCAGCGGGTGACCAACCCCAACCCCGAGGGGACGTACCAGGCGCTCGAGAAGTACGGCCGCGACCTCACCGCCGAGGCGCGCGCCGGCAAGCTCGACCCGGTGATCGGCCGCGACGAGGAGATCCGGCGCGTCATCCAGGTTCTCAGCCGGCGAACCAAGAACAACCCCGTGCTGATCGGCGAGCCGGGCGTGGGCAAGACCGCGATCGCCGAGGGGCTCGCCCAGCGGATCGTGCGCGGCGACGTCCCGGAGACGCTCAAGGACAAGCGCGTGATCGCGCTCGACCTGGGCGCGATCATCGCCGGGTCCAAGTTCCGCGGCGAGTTCGAGGAGCGGCTCAAGGCCGTGCTCAAGGAGATCAAGGACAGCGAAGGTCGCGTGATCCTGTTCATCGACGAGCTGCACACGGTCGTCGGGGCCGGGGCGGCCGAAGGTGCGATGGACGCCTCGAACCTGCTCAAGCCGATGCTCGCGCGGGGCGAGCTCCACACGATCGGCGCCACCACGCTGGACGAGTACCGCAAGCACATCGAGAAGGACGCCGCGCTCGAGCGGCGGTTCCAGCCGGTCGTGGTCGACCAGCCGACCGTCGAGGAGACGATCTCGATCCTGCGCGGCCTGCGCGAGCGGTACGAGGTCCACCACGGCGTCCGGATCACGGACTCTGCCCTGGTCGCGGCCGCGACGCTGTCCGACCGCTACATCACGGAGCGCTTCCTGCCCGACAAGGCGATCGACCTGGTCGACGAGGCGGCGTCCCGGCTGCGGATGGAGATCGACTCCATGCCGATCGAGCTCGACGAGCTCGAGCGGCGGCGGATCCAGCTCGAGATCGAGCGCGAGGCGCTGCGCAAGGAGACCGACGACGCGTCGAAGGCCCGCCTCGAGGCGCTCGAGAAGGAGCTGGCCGAGATCGCGGAGGAGGCCGGCGCCATGAAGCAGCGCTGGGAGGCGGAGAAGTCCGCCATCGCGGCGATGCGGGCGACCAAGTCGGAGCTGGAGCAGCTCCAGGTCCGGATCGAGCAGGCCGAGCGCGAGGCCGACTACGGTCGCGCCGCCGAGCTCAAGTACGGCAAGACCCGCGAGCTCACGGAGCGGATGACCGAGCAGGAGGCCGCGCTGGCGGCGCTCCAGGGCCCCGGCTCGCTGCTCAAGGAGGAGGTCACGGCCGACGACATCGCGGAGATCGTGTCCGCGTGGACCGGCATTCCGGTCACCCGCCTGATGGAGGGCGAGCTGCAGAAGCTGGTCCAAATGGAGGAGCGCCTCCACGACCGCGTGGTCGGCCAGGACGAGGCGATCGCCGCCGTGTCCGACGCGGTCCGGCGGGCACGGGCCGGGCTGAAGGACCCGCGCCGGCCGATCGGGTCGTTCCTGTTCCTCGGACCGACGGGCGTCGGCAAGACCGAGCTGGCGCGCGCGCTGGCCCAGTTCCTGTTCGACGACGAGCAGGCGATGGTGCGCATCGACATGAGCGAGTACATGGAGAAGTTCGCCGTGTCGCGGCTGGTCGGCGCCCCTCCGGGCTACGTCGGCTACGAGGAGGGCGGCCAGCTGACCGAAGCGGTCCGGCGACGCCCGTACCAGGTGGTGCTGCTGGACGAGATCGAGAAGGCGCACCCGGACGTGTTCAACGTCCTGCTCCAGGTGCTCGACGACGGCCGGCTGACCGATTCGCAGGGCCGGACGGTCGACTTCAAGAACGCGGTCGTGATCATGACCAGCAACGTCGGCAGCCAGCAGATCCAGGCGTTCGCCGGCCGCCCCGAGGGCGAGACGTACGAGGCGATGAAGGCGCAGGTCACCAACCAGCTCGGCCAGCACTTCCGGCCCGAGTTCCTCAACCGGATCGACGAGGTCATCGTGTTCCACGCGCTGACCGAGGCGGACCTGGCCGCGATCGTGGGTCTGCTCGTGGCCGAGCTCCAGGCCCGGATCGCGGCGACCGACCTCACGCTGGACCTCACGCCGGCCGCCCGGCAGCTGATCGTCCGCGAGGGGACCGATCCCGCGTTCGGCGCCCGGCCGCTCAAGCGGACGATCCAGCGGCTGGTCGAGAACCCGTTCGCCCGGGCCCTGCTGTCGGGGACGTTCAAGCCCGGCGACCGCGTGGTCGCCGACGCGGACCCGGTGTCGGGGACCCTCGTGTTCTCGACCGACACGCAGACCGTGGTCACCGACGCTGCGGATCGCCGCGATGCGCGTGGCGGCACTCCGGCAGCGCCGGTGAGCGCCGGGCGCAAGCGATCCGCGTTCGACCTGCCGCCGCTCGAGGAGTCCGACGACTCGAACGACGGCGGGCTGGTCAACTAGCGCCGCGCGGAGGCGGGCGGCCGATGCGGTTCGAGGAGGCCGTCCGGCGCCTCGAGTCGCTGCCCGGGGTGCTGCCGGACGGCCCCGCGACGTTGATGCCCGTGGTTGTCGAGACCGGCGAGGCGCGCGTCCGGCCCCCGTGGGACGAGGTCGCGGCATCGTCGTCCCGACCCGCCGCCGTTCTGGTGCTGCTCTACGGCGACGCCGGCGGCCTGGCGCGGATCGTGCTGACCGAGCGTGCGGACCGGGGCGGACACCATTCCGGGGAGGTCTCGTTCCCGGGTGGCCGCGAGGAGCCCGGCGATGCCGATGCCGCCGCCACCGCGCTCCGCGAGGCAGCCGAGGAGGTCGGACTCGACGCCGCCGCGGCGGGCGTGCACGTGCTCGGAAGCCTTCCCGTGCACTGGATCCCGGTCAGCAACTTCGCGGTGACGCCGGTGATCGCGGTCGCGGACCGGCGGCCGGCGCTGATCGCCCAGCCGTCCGAGGTCGCCGCGATCCTCGAGCCACCGCTGTCCTCGTTCCTGCCCGGCGCCCCGCTGCAGATGGTGGAGCGCGAGATCCGCGGGGTCCGGATCCGCTATGCCGCGTACCCGGTCGACGGGCTCGCGGTCTGGGGGATGACCGCGCGCGTGCTGGGTGGGCTGGGGGCGTGGCTGACGCGAGGCTGACGACCGCTACGGGGTTGACGTGACCGATCCACCGTGCGCGCGTGTGGTCGTCCCGTCCCGATAGTCGACGTCAGCGGTATACGTTTCGAAGCCGTCGGCGGTGGCGAAGGTCACCGCCCAGATCCAGGTCGTGTCGTCGGCGCCTCCTGGTTCGTCGACCACCGCGGCCGGACCTGCCTCGGCGGACAGGAGGACGAGGTCGACGCCCGACACCATGGAACTTCCAGCGAGGTACTGCCGGGCAGCGACGATCGCCTCGTCAAGCGAGATCCCACGGGGCGGCTGGGTCGCGACGTACGTCGGAGCGACGCGGGCCGCCCCATACGTCACCACGCGGTCGAGCACCGCCTTCGAGGCGCAATCCGCTGTGGCGCAGCCCCGGTCATGGACGTGCACCTGGAGCAGGACCGGCCGTTGCTGTGTCCGATCGGGCGACGGCAGGCCGGCCCGTGTCCAGCTCGAGAAGATCGGGAGGGACGCACCCCCGTCGCTGGTTGCCCGGAGCAGGATGGCCGTGCAGTCCTTGAACAACACGCCGTTGGGAGCCGGCGTCCCTGAATCGAAATCGAAGCCGCAACCGAGCTGATCGCTGCCCAGCAGCCAGCCGCTGACGTAGATCGGCGAGTCGTCGGTCGCCGCAGCGATCCGGGCGTCGGCCTCGGGTCCAGCCTGGACGACGGACACATTGTCGACCGAGGGCGGGAACGTCTGGCCCGGGTCGAGGACGGGGGAACCACCACCCGCAACCGGTCCGCTGCCCGACCCGAACATCGTTCCGTCGACGTAGTCCAGGTACACGTCGCGCTGGGTGTAGCCGTCAGCCGACATCAGGTGCACGTCCCATTCCCAGCGATCGGTCCGGTCGCTGCCCGTTTCACCAAGCCACTCGCCCGAGCCGACCGCCACCCGGAGCAGCGGGACCTGTCCCGGCTGCGCTGGCGGGTAGTGCACGACATGCTGGCGTGCGATCTCGATTGCCTGCTCGGCCGTGATCCCACCGGGCGGCATCGCCGCGGCCAGCACTCCCGGCGCAACGCGCAGAGCCCCGTACATCAGCACGCGGTCGAGCACCGGCATCCGGGCGCAATCCGCTCCCTCGCACTGCGGCTCGCGGACATGAACCTGGACCAGCACCGGTTGCACCCGCGCCGGGCCGGGCCGAACCAGGACCAGGTACGGACGCGCGGCGACCGTCGAGAAGATGCGAAGCCCGGGACCGCCGTCGGCCGCAGCCCTCAGGAGCGTCCCGATGCAATCCGGTCCGAGCGTGCCATCTGGAGCCGGCACGCCGCCATTCTTCTCGGCGCAGTCGATCCAGTTCCAGTCACCTGACACCAGCCAGCCGCTGAGGTAGATCGGCGAGTCGTCCGTTGCCGCGGCGATCCGGGCGTCCGCGTCGGGCCCGACCTGGACCACGGGTTCGCCGTCGACCGACGCCGGGAAGGCCTGGTCGCGATCGAGGACGGGGATTCCGACCTCGTCTGGGTTGACGCTCGCGGACGGCGCGGGCGACCCGGCCGACATCGGCTGCGTCGAGACCGGGAGCGGAGACGCCGCTGTGGTGTTCGGCAGCCGCAGCCCGTTCAACCCGGCGACGAGCGCAACGACCGCCACCGCCAGGACCGCGAGACCCAGGACGAGGCCGGTCCCGCGGCGTCGGGCTGGTCCGCTCCCCGCGATCTGCGCCGCCGACACGAGGTCGCGGCCGGCGAGGTCCTGCTCGGCCCGGGACACGGCCCTGGACCATGACGCCTGCAGCCGCTGCTCGATCTCCCGGTCGTCGTCCGGGCGCTTCGGGGACGTCATGCCAGCACCTCCCGCAGCTTTGCCAGACCCAGGCGCAGCAGCGTCTTGACCGTGTTCTCGCTCACGCCCATCGCGCCGGCGGTCTCCGCCACCGACAGCGACACGAGGTGGTGGAGCACGACCGCGGCCCGCATCCGCGCCGGCAGCTTCGCGACCGCCATCCGGACCACCAGGTCGTCATCGGACGGGCCTCCCGCGGGAGCCTCGAGCACGTGACCATCGAGCGAGACGAGCGATCGCAGGCGGCGGCGGAGCCGGAACGCCTCCCGCATCTCGATGGTCAGCAGCCACGGACGGAGCCGTTCGGGATCCCGAAGCTGGCTCCGCCGGCGGACCGCGATCTCGAGCGTCGCCTGGACGAGATCCTCCGCGTCCGCCTCGGAGCGCATCAGGTAGCGCGCCGTCGCCAGCAGCGTCGGCGCCAGCGCCACGATCTCGCGGTCACCGATGACCTCCGTGTCCGCCGCCATGCGCAGGCCGGCCCCCTCGATGCTCCATCCCGGCGCCTCGCCCCGCACGAGCGACGCTTCGCTCAACATTACGTCACGCGTGGGTCGACGCGACCATCGCGGACCGCGAGGCGTCGCATGAAGCGGTCGGCGATCTCGCTATCGTGGGTCGCCACCACGAGCGCGAAGCCCTGTTCGGCCTGAAGGGCCACGAGGAGCTCGACGACCTGGTGCGATGTCTGCGAGTCGAGGTTGCCGGTCGGCTCGTCGGCGAGGACAAGGTCTGGTCGCGCAATCAGCGCTCGCGCGATCGCGACCCGCTGCTGCTCCCCGCCCGAGAGTTCGCCTGGTCGGTGATGCAGCCGGTCACCAAGGCCCAGGCGGCCCAGGAGCTCGTGGGCGTCTACCTCGATGGGGCGCCGTGGTCGGTATGGGACCAGCGGAAGGATCACGTTCTCGAGCGCGGAGAGGGCGGGCACGAGGTGGAAGAGCTGGAAGACGAGTCCGATCCGCTCGCGACGCAGGTCGGCGCGAGCGTCATCGTCAAGCGCCCCGACATCCTGGCCGTCCAACCGGACTGCCCCATCCGTCGGTCGGTCGAGCAATCCCATGATCGCGAGGAGCGTCGTCTTGCCCGCACCCGACGGCCCGATGATGGCGACCTGCTCGCGGCGGTTCACCACGAGGTCGACAAGGTCGAGAGCAAGAACGGCCATGGGGCCGGAGCCGTAGAGTCGACTCGCGGCCGCGAGCTGGAGGAGCGGGGCGGCGTCAGCGTCCATCGAGATCCTCCAGAGTCTGGCTGAGGCGTGCGAGAGCAACCTCGAGGGCCGAGACGTCGACCTGGTCTGCGGTGTCGGCCGGGCTCCCGGTCTCTGTTTGGTGGCCGATCGGCTCGCCAAGGTAGGCGGCGTCGAGGCCAAGCGGGAGCGCCGAGGTGTCGATCTGGCCTTCGTACCGGATGTCGGTCGGGAGCGAACCGCCGGCGAGGGCGGCGAGGAGCTCGTCACTCGTCCCGCTCTGGGCATCGGCGTCGGAGATGTCCCGCGTCCGGGCCACCCACGCTGCGGCCCCCTTGTCGAGAACGACCGAGCTGAGGAGCCCGGCTCGCACCGCGACGGGATCGGTCGACCCGGGCGGTCGGCTCCCGAGGATCGCGGCAAGCCGTCCCCCGAGCGGCCCAAGCTCGATCAGCGGCGATCCGGGCATCATCTCGGCGACCCGGCGCAGGAGGACCGCGATCAGCCCGCGCTGCGTGACGTCGGCGAACGCGAGCCGCAGCGGCTGACCGGCAGCGGACGCCTGGACAACGAGCTCGAGCGCGACGGCGATCGGGGCGGCGCTCTCGGCCGCCCCGGGACCGGTCGACTCGATCGGCACCACGAGGAGCGGTGTCGTCTCGGTGGCGGTGCCGACGGTGGCCCACAGGATCCGGCCGGTCGACAGGCGGACCGACGCGGCGCTGCTCACGACCCGCCAGGTCGCGTCCTCGACCGCCTTCACCGCGATGGCGGCCGTCGTGCCCGACGCGGCGCAGGAGGCGAGGTATTCGTACGCCGCAGCCTCCTCCTCGTAGCCGGCGACCCGGAGCATCACGAGACCTGGCGCGCAGCCGGGGCGCTTGCCAGTGGCCGTTGTGAACGACTGGGAGCTGGCTGGATCGAAGGTCGCCGTGACCGCAAGGGCGATGGGGAAAAGCCCGCCGCGCTCGACGTGCCCGCCGTCCGCATCGAGCCACTCGGCGTCAGGCGAGACGAAGTCCTCCTCGTTCGTCTGGCCCCCGTGGGCGGCCAGGAAGTCCGCGATATAGCGGAAGGCCGCGGCCTCGCCTGGCGAGCGGGGCGAGCGGTCGGGGAAGCCGGCAATCGCCTGAACGTGGGCAGCCAGCGCCAGCGCTTCGGGGCTAGGCGGCGCCGCGGTCGGGACCGGCACGAACGCCTCAGTAGGGATTGCCGCGGGCGCGAGAACACCGTAGCCAACGCCAGCGCCGGTGACGAACAGGGCGAGGACGACGATCGTGGCGAGAGCGGCCCGCGACGCGAAGCCGGGCAGCGACGAAGTCATCCCCTCCGCGGCGAGCCCGCGAGCGGGGTCGACGGCTAGGGCGAGCCGGGCTGGCAGCACCGCGACCGCGAGCGCGACCGCGGCCCCGAGCGCCACCGAGGCCGCCGCCAGCACCGCCAGGACCGGCAGGGCCAGGTCGACCCACAGCCCGATCGCGGTGATCGGGACGACTGCGAGCACCCCGCCGGCGAGGGCCGGCAGGCCAGCCTCGACCGCTACCACCGTGGCGATCTGGCGCGCTCGCCAGCCCGTCGCTCGGAGGAGCGCGATGAGCCCAACCCGCCGCTCGACCGCGAGGACCCCGCCATCGAGGGCGATCGAGGCCGCGGCGAACAGGGCCGCCGCGGCGGCCAGGAGGTGGTACCGGCCGACCTGGAGCCAGACCAGGTCGCCGAGGACGGTCGCTCGGAGTTCGCCGCCGTAGGCGGCCTCGACCGCGGCGATCGTCCCCGCAACGAGGATCGCGAGGCTCAGGGCCAGCGCGACCGCGATCGTCCGACGGGGCGTCTCGAGGCTGCCACGGAGGCCCAGCCGGACGACGCCGAGCGACAGCCAACGTGCCGGCTCCCCGACGGTTCGCTCGCGACCAGCCCGACCCCGCAGCGCGGCCAGGCCGGCCGCCGCCATGTGGGCGGCGATCACCACGAGCGCGGCGACTGGGTAGGCGGCGGGGGGCAGGTCAACCTCGGTCGTCGCGTCGAAGACCGCAAGGAGCCCGACCGAGAGGAGCGCCGCGGCGAGGCCGAGGAGCAGCGCCTGACTGACGAGAAGCCAGACCCGGTCGCGCCGCCGCCAGCCGATCTGGCCAAGGATCTCGAGGCCACGGCGCTGGTCATCGACCAGGAACACCCCGAAGCTCGCAAGGTATAGCACCACGACGAGTCCGGCCGCCGCCAGCAGCAGGCCCGACAGGCCTTCCGCGCCGGATGCGATCAGGGGCGCCTCGCCGAGCGTCGTCCAGCGCTCCCGGACCGTCCCGACGCCGGCGACAACGACGTCGACGTCGACGGGCGACGAGCCGGCCACGACATCGACGTGGAGGCCCGTCCGCTCGCTGATGGCCTGCGCAACCTGCTCGATCCGACCGATCGCGTCGGGGCCGTATCCGGTGATGTCGGCGACGCGGACCCGGATGGCGTCGATGAACCGCTCGCCGCGGAGCGCCTCGACGGTCTCAAGGTTCGTGAGACCGATCGGTGGCAGCGGGTTGAGCCCGCCGGGATTGAGCGAGATCGGGAGCGCCTCGTCTACTTGTTGGCCCGAGGCGTCCGCGACCAGCCGCCGAGCTGGTTCGCCGAAGATGCCGAGCGGGACGTAGTTGGCGGCCCCGGCGAACCGGTCTGCGATCGCGTCGAGATCGTACGACCCGAGCGCGTCGACGAGGAAGGGCTCGGGTACCGTCACGGTCAGGGGGCGATACAGCGGGCTTGAGTCGAGCGACGGAGAGGTGCGCCATCCTTCTGGCTGCGCCGCATCAATCGCGGGCTGGACCAGCTCGCCCCACGTACCGATCTTCCCCAAGACCGGTTGCCCGGTCTGATTGACGTCGTATGGGACCTCGGACTGGCGAAGGAGTACGTTGCGACCGCTCGACAACCCACCTCCACTCTCGGTGCTCTGGAGCTTGCCGTCGACAAACGACACGGACGCGCTGCGCAGCGGCTGGAGCAGATCGGCCAGCGGCCTGGTGTCGGACTCGACCACCTGCGACGGCGTCGCGCCGACGATCGATTCGATCACCGCCAGCTCCCGCGCGGGGTCGTAGTCGTGGTGCGCGGAGCGATCTGCGTCGAGCGCGGCGACCACGGCGGCGACGTCGACTCCACTGAGCCGGGACATGGTCATCGACACCTGCCCCGGGAGATCAACGCGAGACGGCGTGATCACCGGAACACGCACCGCAGTCACCCCGTAGGTCGGGTCGAACGTGGTGGTGAGTCCCCGCTGGAGCTTCACGCCGGCGACGACGCCGTCGAGGCCGACCAGGCGATCCTCCTCCACTGGATCGACGCCCACGATGTCGCCCCAGGCCATGGGCAAGAGCGTCGATAGCCCAACAGTGGCGGTCTCACCGCCCCACGCGGCATCGGTGATCGTGTAGGTGCTGACGTCCCGCGGGTGGCCGGGTATGCGCTCATGGTCGTAGTCGATGCCGAAGTAGGCGACATCGTGCTGGACGGTGCCATCGCCGGTCTCGATGGAGGCGTCGATCCGGATCAGCTCACCGCGTGCGGGCAGCGCGAACTCGGCCCCGAGTGCCGGGTCGTCCGGACGGAGCCAGCCGAGGGTCGCGAGCGGGGCGGCGACTTCGACGCCGGGAATCTCCTGGATCGTCTGCCACTGAGCGCGAGTGATCCCCGCAGATCGGACGGCCAGGAAGTCGCCGGGCACGACCGCCTTGCCGTGGACGCTCAGCGTCGTCGCGTCAGCCGGCCGGATGAGCAGGTCATAGGCGCCGCGCCAGCCGGCAGCCACGGTCTGCTGGACGATCGTGTGGCTGGTGACCGCGGCAGTCGCCAGCGACGATGCAGCGAGGGCGATCGACACGGATCCGGCCGCGAGGATGATCGCCCGCGCCCGGTTGCTGACCAGGATTCGCCAGCCCACTCGCATCGGACCGACGACCGCCGACCAGAGCCTGGTCAGGATCTGCAAGATTTCCCCACTTGGACCGGATCCCCCTTGCCTGGTCATTTCAGGCTCGCCGACACCGTGCGGTTAAGGGCCGATGTAACCGACCGAGCTTGACTGTTCCAGCGCGGTTGCCGCCTCGCGAGCGATGGCCCATGCAGGGTCATACAGATACAGAGGGCGAGGAAGGGCCGAATGGGTGAACGCCTGCGCAGCCGTTCCAGGCGAAGCTAGACGGGCTCGCCCTCGCCACTGTCCGGGACGGGCCCGCTGGCACCCGAGTTGATCGGGCGCGGCGCGAGACGTCCCTCGCCGCGTGCGGGCCTGCTCGATGGAGGTGATTGCGGGTCCTGCGCGACGGCGTGGCTGTCGATGACCGAGGGGAGCGCCAGCTGCGGCGGCGGGAGCTCGACCACGATCGCACGCATCGGTGCGCCATCGGTCCAGGCCGCGTGGATGACGTCCGGCGGCCACACGGCGGCCTCGCCGGCCTGGATCCGCGTCCGCTCGTCACCCACCAGCACCCAGCCGCCGCCCTCGATCACCAGGAAGTAGGTGGTGTTGGGGTTCGTGTGCGGCGTGATCCGCGCCTGGCGGCCGAAGGCGAGCTCGGCGATCGTCCCCGAGCTCGCGCCCTGGATAACCTGCGCCTCGATCCCGGTGGTCCCCGGCGGTCCATCCGGGCGCCGGTGCCCGACACCGAACCGCCGGATGTCAATGGGCATCGCGGCGCGAGCTCAGCGGCGGCGGCGCCGTCGCGACGAGCGGGTG
>CAWIFB010000034.1:0-11058 GCA_963835335.1 uncultured Chloroflexia bacterium
GTCATGCTAGCCCAACGGCGGGGTGTCGGGCGCCGCGCGGATGCGGGCGCCACGCGGATGCGGGCGCCCGAGCCCTGGCTTCGATGCGCGAGCGACGAGCCCGCCGCCCAGAGCTCTGCCGGCTACGAGCTCTTCGTCTTGAGCTCGGCCAGCCGGGCCTCGACCTCCAGCTCGTCCTCGCCGCTCTGGAGCTCCGCGAACTGGTCGTCCAGCGACGATGACGCCACCTCGGCCATCCCGCGCGCCTGGGCCTCCTGGCGCCGGATCCGCTCCTCGAAGCGGTTGAGCTCCGAGGTGGGATCGAGGACCGAGACGTCCTTGAGGCTCTGGGTGACCTGCAGCGAGGCCTGGGCCATCTTCGCGCGGGCGACCAGCTCGTCGCGCTTCTGGACCAG
This sequence comes from uncultured Chloroflexia bacterium, assembly GCA_963835335.1. Taxonomy (GTDB): domain Bacteria; phylum Chloroflexota; class Limnocylindria; order Limnocylindrales; family CSP1-4; genus CAIXZV01. Next base: position 396 of record CAWIFB010000034.1, read on the forward strand.
CTCCTCGCGCCGGACCCGGAGCCGGTTGAGGCCGTCCTTGAGCTGGTCGGTGAAGGCGCGCTGCTGCTCGATCTGGGGCGCGAACGTCGAGACCTGCTTCTCGAACGAGAGCTGCCGGCCGAGGGCGATCTTGGCGAGACCGTCGAACCGGTCTGCCTCGGTGGCGTTGCCCTGGCCGCGGAGCGCCTCTGCGCGGTCGGACGCCGCCTTGGCCTTCGACAGCCACTCGCCCGACGCCTCGCGCGCCTCGCGCTCGTCGTCCTCGAGCAGCCGCAGGTTCCCGATGGTCTGCGCGACGGCCTCCTCGGCCTCCGCGATGTTGTTGGTGAAGTCCCGGATCAGCTGATCCAGCATCTTCTCGGGGTCCTCGGCCTCGTCGAGGATGGAGTTGATATTCGCCCGCATGAGCTGGCCGATGCGCCCAAGGATCGAGGTCTGCGCCATGTCGTTGCCTCCGGTCTGTGTACGTCCACTGATTGTCGGGCCACCCGGCGCTGCCGTCGACCCGCGATCCGTCTGTTCCGCTACCAGCGGCCGCCTCGGGCGCGGCCGCCACCACCTCCACCGCCGAACGATCCACCTCCGACACGCCCGCCGCCCCCGCCACCGAACGGCCCCGGCATCCCGAACCCGCCGCCACGCCGGCCGCCTCCCGGTCCGCCCCAGGGCGACCCGCCCCAGCCGCTGCCACGCCCGCCGCCCGACAGGATCCCGCCCAGCACGCCGCCCAGCACCGCGCCGATCACCTGTGCCTCGGGCGACGCGCCCGTCCGTGCCGACGGCCCCGCCACCGGGCCGTTGCCGGCATCCCAGGCGTCGAACTCGCTCGCGGCGAGCCGGTAGGCCTCGTCGGCGAGCTGGACCGCTCGCTGGGCCGCGGTCGCCGCGCCATCGGGATCCGTCGGTGCCAGCCGTTCGGCGTCCGCGAGCCTCGCCTCGGCCTCGGCGGCGCGGGTGCGTGCCTCGCGACCCACGCCGTGCCGGCGCGTCGTGATGTAGTCGAGGGTCCGGCTGACGTGGCTGCGCGCCGTCGCGACGGCGGTGGCGGCGACCTGGAGCCGGCGCTGCTGCTGCGCCTGGGCCTGCGCAATGCCGGCGACGATCGCGTCCGCCGCGTGGTTGGCCTGGAGCGCGCGTTCCACTGCGCCGAGCGGGTCGAGCGGCGTCGTTGCGGCGAGCCGCCTCGCCTCGTCGAGCGTGCGCTCCGCCGCCGCAAGGGCGGCGCTGGGATCCGGCGCAGTCGGGGGCCCGGTTTCGGCGCCTGAGCCGGGGACGGTGGACGCCATTCGCCCGATGGCGGCCCGGGCCGTCTCGATGTCGGCGGCGGCGGCCGCCAGCTCGTCGGGCAGACGGGCGGCGGCCTCGTCGAGGCTCGTGGCCAGGCGCTCGACCGCCTCGATCAGGCGGGTCGCGGACGCCACCCCGTCCTGGGCGTGGCGCAGCGCGACCACGGCCTCGGATCGCCTGGCGTCGGGGAGGGCGAGCCCGCGCCCCGTCTCGGTCGATGCCGATGCCAGCGCCTTCGCGGACTCGACCAGGTTGCCGTTGACCGATGCAATCGTCGCAGGCACGTAGCGCGAGCCGAGGCGCTTGAGGGTCTCAGCGGCGGCCGACTGCCGGACTTCCAGCGCGGCGATCACGGGCTGCAGCGCGTCGAGCTCGGCCGGCGCGGTCTTCTCGAGGTCGCGGAGGGCCGCGAGGCGCGCGGCCTGCGCCTGGAGCAGCTGAGAGGCCGTGGTCGTTCGATCGATGATCTCCTGGAGCATCGTGCGCCGCTGGTCCGGCGTCTCGGGTTCCGCGTCGTCCAGCTTCTGGCGGATGGCGAACGCGGCGCGCAGCTCGTCGCGCGCCTTCGCGACGGCCTCCCGGTACGGCGCAGCCTCGGCATCGCCCCACTGGGCCTCTGCGAAGCCGACCTCCTGGTCCGCGTCGCGCACGGCCTCGTCGGCGGCCAGCAGCGCCCGGCTCGCCTCGCGCGACAGCCGGTCACGTTCCGAGGCGTCGGCTCTCGCCGCGGCGCGACGCACCAGGATCGTCCGGCCGACGAGCAGCAGCCCGCCGCCGATGAGCACGACCGCGAGGACGGGCATCAGGTCGAGGCCGCCGCCGCTGGTCGTGCCTCCGGCGGGCGGCACCGCGGTGGGTGCCGGGGTCGACGCCGCCGGCGTGGGCACCGCGGTGGGCGGTGCGTCGACGGCAAGCGCGTTCGCGAGCGCATCGAGGCCGTCGATCACGGCTCCGGAGAGGTCGCCGTCCGCGAGCCGCGGCTCAACGGCGGTTGACAGGATGTCGTCGATCTCGCTGTCCGTGACCGATGTCAGCGACGGGCCGACCCACAGGGCATCGGAGCGGTCCTCCATCGCGACCAGGAGCAGCGCATCGTTGCCGCCCAGCGAGCTCTGATGGGCTGTCGCGGTCGCGAACTCGGTCACGGTCGACGAGCCGGTCGTGGGCACGAAGGCGACGAACACCTGGACGTTGTGCGCGTCGCGGAACGCCTGCAGCGCGTCGGCGATCCGGCTCTCGTCGGCGGCCGACAGCACGCCGGCCGTGTCGGTCACGGTGTCGCGCAGCTGCGGCTCGCCCTGGGCCAGGATCGTTGCCGGCGCGGCCACGACGAGCAGGCCGAACAGGACGGCGATCAGCGCACGAGCACCTGGCATCGGGCGCGATGGAGCACGAGTGGGACGGGAGGGTGATGGGCGGCGGCCGTGGTCAGCCGTCTGTGATCGGGTCATCGGGTCTCGCCCGAATCGTACCCCGGGCCAGCAGGCCGCGGACGCTCCGCATGCCGCCGACCCCGGAGCCGGCGCGGGCGCCCGTGGCCTACAGCGCGCGGAGCCGCGTCGGCGGCCAGGTCCAGTCCACGGGCAGGTCGGCCGAGGCGAGCGCCCGGCGCCGGCCCGCCTCCGTCGCGCCCAGCACAAGGATCCGGTCCGTCTTCGTCGCCTGTCCCGCCTGGTCGCCCCACAGCCGGGTCATCTTGCGGTTGGAGGCGATCTCGTCGCGCACGGCGCCGGCGAGCCGGTAGCCGGCCGGATAGGCGGCCTCCTCCCACACCCGCTCCGCGAGGCCCAGCCCCGTACTCGATCGCTTGCCCCGGTCCATCTCGACCTCCCCGATGACCAGAACCACGATCCCGTCGTCGGTCATCGCGGGTCGCAGGTCGGCGAGCACCTCGCGCATGAACACGAGATACGGCGCGCGCTGGTGGGCGTCGTCGAGCTCCGCGTCGATCGCGTGGGCGTCGAACCCCAGCAGCCACGTCCGGAGCCAGTTGTAGTAGCCGTACTTGAGCACGCGGAGGTAGGGCGGTGAGGTGACCGCGAGGCGGGCACGATCCGGAAGGCCACGGGCGCGCAGCGCGGCGCGAGCCCGCCGCCCCGCCGTCCGCGCATCGCCGTGGAGCGCGAGTCCCCGCACATCGGGAACCGGTTGGCGGTACAGCCGGTCGAGCTTGACCGACAGGGCATCGAACACGTCGCGCTCCGGGGCGTGGAAGTCCGTCCGTTGCGCGAAGTCGCGCACGTAGCGCGGGGCCATGCTGAACGTGTTGGGCATGACCGTGGACAGGTACGACGGCGTCTTGCCGTGGAGGATCCCCGACAGCGCCGCGGCCAGGAACCGGTCCACCCGGTCGTCGAGGCGGAGCTGCGAGCGGACCAGCAGCAGCTGGCCCAGGGTCCGGGGATGGAACGCGATCGCGACCTCGTCGGGGACGGGCTCCGTTCGCGACGTCGGACCGTCGCCGCTGCCGGCCGCCGGGACCCTCGATGCCGGGTGGTGCGGGATGGGCGACCACGCGCTCGCCCAGGGCCAGCCATTCGGGCGTGTCGGCCGACCAGGCCAGCCGGAGCGCGGCAAGGCGGGTGCGGGTCTCGGCGGCGAGCGCGGGGTCAACCTTGGCCGCCGTGAGCAGGTGGGCAAACGGGTTGAGGTCGTTGCCGACCCCGATCCGGCCCTCCGCATCGGCCTGGAGGGGCGTGGTCCCGCGGCCCGAGAACGGGTCGATGACCACGTCGCCGGGACGGCTGTAGCGGGCGATGAACGCGTGCGCGAGCGCGGCCGGGAAGCTCGCCAGGTACGAGCACATCGGGTGGAGGGTCGGGCCCCACAAGCGTGCCTGGGTCTTCCACTCGGGCTCGATGCCGAGGGTCGGCAGGGCGCTCGGAAGCTCGAGCGCGAGCTGTGCAGGGTTCGATGTCGATGTGTGGTCGGGCATTCCCGGGCTCGACGAGGTCGTCCGGCGACTGGGCATCCCGGACGAGGGGGGCGGAGCATAGCACCGGCGAATCCCTGCGCGCAGTGGGTCGAATGCCCCATCGGTACCACCCGGACGGTGGTCATCGGCTCGTGGGGCCGAGCGCAATCGCCAATCGCCGGCGCACACGGAAGGGCCCCGGCCACCGACGGGGAATTCGGCGACCGGGGCTCCCCCGGGAGGAGTTTGCTGCCTCTCCTGAGGCAGCGATGGCGGGAAAGGTTTCACGCCACCCGATCTCGTCTTGTCGTGGAATTGCGCGGAAAGCCTGAGAACGGTGCAGCGCCGCATTCAGATGAGATGGCGCGCGACGAGCAGCGCGTGGACGTTGGCCGTGGCACCCACGAAGCCGAGTACGACGACCGCGATCAGGATCGGCGTGGTCAGCCGTCCCCGGTAGATCGCGAGCGCGGCGAACACGACGGCGAGCCCGGCCATCTTGAACGCCGTCGCCGCGACCGGGCCACCCAGCGCGTAGATCATCCCGATCGGCCCGACCTCGAACGACACGAGCGCGGGCTCGATCAGGACCGCGACGAGGAACGTCGCCACGTCGGCGAGCTGCGCCAGGAGGGCGAGGTGCACCAGCGAAGACCCCCGGGCGGGTGGCGATTTCGGAGCAGCCTCGCGCATCTCCCGACGATAGCGGCTGCTCGCGCGCCCGGCCGCCGGCACGTCGATCGGCGCCGGACCCGCCGGATCGTGCGTAGACTGGCCTCCGGCCGGCCCCCGTAGCTCAGCGGATAGAGCAGCCGCCTTCTAAGCGGTAGGTCGCAGGTTCGATTCCTGCCGGGGGCGCCATTCAGTTCCGATACGTGGGCCAGGTCGTCGGGAGGGGAGACCGAACGTGGATGCCGTTCTTGGCGCCGTGATCGGGTTCGTGGTCGGCGCAGCCGCCCTGTACCTCCTGGATCGCCGAGTGATCCTCGGTGGGTCGGGCCGCGATTACCACTTCGGGTGGAGCAGATCTTCGATTGCGCCGCTCCGTCGCTCGCGGGTGCAGCCGTCCCCGGAGCAGACTGAGCGATGGCGGCGCCGCGCGACCCTCATGAGCGCGATTCCGGGTTCCCCGCTTCGCGGTGTCGTCGGCGTCGGAGCCTCGGCGGTCGCCGGTGATCTCACCGTGGAGCTGATCGCGATCGAGATCCGGGATGCGGGCGGCAGGGGCCTGCTCCGCTTCCGCTCGCAGGGTGGGCACATCGGCGGCCAGCTCGCGATGGTGGGTGAGCCAGAAGTCGCGGTCACGGACGACGTCGGCACACGCTACGAGTCCGGCCTCGGGGGATGGAGCGGCTCGCAAGAGGGAGGCGACGCGGAGTTCAGTTTCGCGCCGCGACCGCCCGATGACGCCAGTCAGCTGACCATCGTGGTCGAGCGGTTCCGCGAGTTCCGGCTCCCACCAGGCCACGAGCTGTCCGGTCCGCCTGAAGGGATCGTCGGGCCGTGGACGTTCGCGCTGGGGATCGTCGACCCGCACAACAACGACGAGCTTGTCCCGAGCGACGACACTCCGAGCGAATGACAAGGCGTTCAGAGCCATCGCCTTCCAGGCGATAGGTCGCGGGTCCGGTTCGACGGCGCCCACACGCTCTCACGCCCGAGCTCCTGGCAGGGCAACGGCGGAGCGGTTGAACGGAACACCGTCCGCGGGTCGTCAGACGTGCATGAGACCCGTCAGCATCGTCCTGGCCGCCATGCTCGTCGTGGCCTGCAGGCCCCCGGCCTCCGCGGGACAGATTCCCGCAACCCAGGCACCGCCAAGGCAGACTTCCGCGCCCGCCTCGGCGCAGGCGACGCTGCCCGCGAGCTCGATCGGAGCGTTGCCGCCGACGCCGACGCCAACCGCGCCGTCGACGGTGCCGGCTCCCACGGAGGAAGCGCCGACGCCGGCGTTGCCGACGCCGTCGCCCACGGCTGCGCCGAGCGCCACACCCACAACCGCGCCCACGGCTGCACCGAGAGACACGCCCACGGCGCCAGCCGGCCCGTCCCTCGCTCAGCTGATCGGACAGAAGTTGATGGTGCGGATGGATGGGACCCAGCCGACCGCGAGCCTTCTCGGGCGGATCCGTCGCGGTGAGGTCGGCGGGATCATCCTGTTCGGCTTCAACATCACGACGCCCGAGGCATTGACGGAGCTGACGCGAACGCTTCGCGAGGCGGCCGCGGCGGGTGGCCAGCCGCCGCTGCTGATTGCGCTCGACCAGGAGGGCGGCGAGGTCAAGCGGGTTCCCTGGGCACCGCCGACGTTGTCGACGATCCAGATGGGCGATGAGGAAAGTGAGTCAGCCGCACGATCCCAGGGAGCTGCCACCGGGATCGCGCTGCGCGACCTGGGGATCGACGTCGACCTCGCGCCCGTTGCCGATGTGCCGGCGTCGGAGGCCTCGTTCATGTATCTCGAGGATCGGACGTGGTCGTTCAGTGCGTCCACGACCTCGGGCCTTGCAAACGCCTTTGCCCAGGGGCTCGAATCCGAGGGGGTCACGCCCGTGATGAAGCACTTCCCGGGTCTCGGGTTCGCGACGCTCAACACCGACACGCACGCCGTGACGCTCACGGAGTCAACCGCCGATCTCGCCCCCGGCCTGCGCCCCTATGAGCAGGCGATCGCGGAGCGGATCCCGATGATCATGCTGTCGAACGCCACCTACGCGGCCTTCGACCCGCTCGCCGCGGCCGGCTGGTCCCGTGCGATCGCGACGACATTGCTTCGGCAGCAGCTGGGCTTCGCCGGTGTCACGATCACGGACTCCCTCACGGGCACGGCCTCCGCCCGCGGAATGTCGCCGAGCCAGCTCGCCGTGAGCGCCGCGGACGCCGGCGTCGACATGATCCTGGTGACCGGGTCAGAGTCCTCGACGCTCACGGTCTACGCGTCCTTGATGACCGCCGCCGGCGAAGGCAGGATCTCCAGGACCGCCCTCACGGCGTCCTACGATCGGATCCTCGCGCTCAAAGTGGACATCTGAGGGGTGGCGATCCCGAACGAGGCAGGGCTGGTGAGCGGCGCGACCGGTAGGCGTGGCTCATGGGTACGCAGGCACGCAGCCGTCAGTTGACGAAGGGCTTGGCTCGGAGGACGACGTGACCGTCAGGTCCGACGCGACCGTGAGGTAGATGGGCAGCCGTCCGGCGAGCGTCCCGTCCGACCAGATGGGCGACGCGGTGAACGTCCCGGGCATGTCGATCGGATCTCCGACATAGTCGCTCAGCGTGACATCGAAGCTCCCGCTGGGATCGATGGCAAGCCCGGCGATGAGCCGTCCGTCCTCCTCGTAGCTCGCCGGCGTCACCGCGACAGACGCCTCGCCGCCGCAGGGTCGAGCCGCGGTGGTGGGCTGGTCATCGAGGATGCCGCCTGCCTCGAGTACGACCGCGCGACCCGAGTTGTTGACCAGGTGGATGACCTGGGCCGGGTCTGGTGTGGGTTGCACGGTGGAACAGCCGGCGACGGCCAGCATGACGATGAACATCGTGACGGCCTTCATCGCGCTCCCCTGGCTGATCGCACCGATGGCGCGATGGTTCGCGAGACGACGTGCGCCGTCAAGACCGATCGGGTGCCAATTCTCGAGCCGTGCGCCCGTGCCAGCCCGGTCGACCCCCTTGCCAGCGTCGCCGCCGCCGTTACCATCACGGACCATGACGAACGATGCAGCCGACGGATCCTCTGTCCACGACGACCTGATCGAGATGCTCGAGGCGACCCGGGCGGCGGAGCGCGACATCTTCGCCTTGCTCGAGCCCTCGGTGCGCGACGCACCCGGCCGGATCGGGGACTGGTCGGCGAAGGATCTGCGGGCGCACCTGGCCGCGTGGCGCGGGGTCGAGGCGGAGCGCCTCCGGACGGGTATCCGCGACCTCCAGCCGGACATGGCCGAGGGAGATGCCCCGGCCGAGTCGGACGACGAGGCGAACGCGCGGATCCAGGCCAGGCGCGGCGCCTGGTCGTGGGAGCAGGTCGCCGCCGAGGCCGACGCGAGCATCGATGCCCTCGAATCCCAGGTGAGGACCACGTCCGTCGAAGACCTGAACCGCGCGGACCAGCTGGTGGCCGGGATCGGCGCCAACGGCGCCAACCATGCCATCGCGCACCTTGGCGAGGTCGCGGCGCTGGCCGGCGACCAGGCCGTGGACCGGTTCCGGACGTTCACGGACCTGATCGAGGCGATCCTGCTGCGCGGCCGGCTGCCGGATCGGGACACCGCGGTGATGCTCTACAACGTGGCCTGCTTCGATGCCCTCGGCGGGCGGCTGGACGATGCACGGCGGCTGCTCAGGGATGTGTTCAAGCGCCGGCCGGAGCTGCTCGAGTGGGCGCGCGAGGATGGCGATATCGCGGCCCTGCGCCCCGAGCTGGAGACGCTGGCGGGTTCCTGAGCCGGGTATCCCGCGGCGCGGCGATCGCGCCGGATCGGTTCGCAAATCGCCGCGCGTGCACGGTGGCTTCGACCGCGCCACAATGCCGCCATCGGCGGTTCGGGATCCCTCCCGGGCGACCGACGGTCCGGGGGCCGACAGGCGTCGCCGCATGACGCATGGATGTGCCCCCGTGCACCGCGTGGCCCCTGTCGGCCTCGGCCCGCCTGACCGGGCGACGGAGCCGGCGCCGCATCGTTCCCGCGCACGTTCCGGAGCCGTTCGTCACCGATCCGTGCGGTCTGGTACCACCGGGTAGTCGAGAGTACGGCTTGGCGCGCGCCCCCCGGACCCGGACACTCCTCTCAGAAGCGAGCCGGACCGCACCATAGTGCCCACGTCGGACCGGACGGCTCCCAGCGTTCGCAAAGAGGCGACACCCCATGGCGTCAATGGCAATCAACGACCTCGGCCCGATGCTCACCGCGAGTGAGGTCGCCGACATGCTTCACCTTCACGTCAACACCGTGAAGCGGCTCGGCGACCGCGGCGAGCTTCCCTTCTACCGTGTGTGCAAGCGCGGCGACCGCCGGTTCCGGCTGGACGACGTGATGGCCTTCCTGGCCCGCAACCGCTAGATCCCTGGCCCGCAACGCCAGATCGCTGCGGGCCGGCCCGGCGGGCACCCTCCGCCGCCGGCCGGGATCCGTGCTCGGGCGTCAGCCCTTGAGCGCGACCTCGAACAGGCCCAATGCCTCCTCGATCTCGGGGACGGTCACGTCCAGCGGCGGGATCCACCGGATCACCTCGTGGTGGAGCCCGCAGTTGAGGAGCAGCAGCCCCGCATCCGCCGCCCGGGCAGCCACCGCCTCCGCGGTCGCGCCGTCCGGCTCGCGCGTGGCGCGGTCCGTGACGAACTCCACGCCGATCATCAGGCCCGGTCCGCGCACGTCGCCGATCGCCGGGTAGTCGGCCATCAGCTCGCGCAGGCCGCCCGTCAGCTCGGCGCCACGGGCACGTGCGTTGGCCACGAGGTCCTCGTCGCGGATCGTCTCGAGCACGGCCACGCCCGCCGCACACGCCACGGGATTGCCGCCGTACGTCGTGCCGTGCGCCCCCCTGCCCCAGCGCTCCTGGAGCTCCCGGCTGGTCACGATCGCGGACAGCGGCAGGCCGTTGGCGATCGCCTTGGCCACGCACACGACATCGGGCACGATGCCCGCCGCCTCGAACGACCACATCTCGCCGGTCCGCCCGAACCCGGACTGCACCTCGTCGGCGATCAGCAGGATCCCGTGCCGGTCGCACAGCGCACGGAGGGCCGTGACGAACGCCGGCGGTGCCGGGTAGTAGCCGCCCTCGCCCTGGACGCACTCGATGACCACGGCCGCAACCTGGGTGGGAGAGACCGTCGTCTCGAGCAGGTCGTCGATCGCCTCTAGGCAGACCTTGGTGGCCCGCCCCGCGTCGCCGTCGAAGTCGCGGTAGATCGCCGGGTAGGGCAGCTGGTAGACGGACGGCAGGAGCGGCTCGTACCCCGTGCGGTAGTTGAGGTTGGAGCTGGTGATGCTGGTGGCGCCGATCGTCCGGCCGTGGAACGCGCCCCGGAACGCGAGGATCGCGGGCCGGCCGGTCACGCGCCGGGCGAGCTTGATCGCCCCGTCGATCGCCTCCGAGCCGGAGTTGAGGAACAGCACCGAGTCCAGCGGCGCGGGAAACGTGCCGGCCAGGAGCTCGCCCAGGCGAACGGTCGACTCCGCGAAACCGATCGCATGCACGGGCCCGATCAGCCGGTCCACCTGGGCATGAATGGCAGCCGTGACCCGCGGATGGGCATGGCCGAGCGCGGTGACGGCGATGCCGTTGGCGAAGTCGAGGTAGGCGCGGCCGGCGGTGTCGTACAGCCGGTGGCCGATCCCGTGCGACCAGCTCTTGTCCATGTACCGGCCCAGCACCGGCGACAGGTTGGGGCCGGCGAGGGCCGCGAGATCGAGGGCGTCGGAGGGGGCGTCGATGGTATCCACGCAGCGAGTATAGGGA
>CAWIFB010000035.1:0-59608 GCA_963835335.1 uncultured Chloroflexia bacterium
GGGTTCGAGCGCATGGGCGCTGCCGTCGACGATGTACGGCTCCTCGTGCCCCTCGAGCCCGATCCCATGCCCGGTCCGATGGAAGAAGCTCGGCCCGTAGCCGGCGTCCGTGATGATCCCGCGCGCGACGGCGTCGATCCGCCCGGCCGCCACACCCGGACGGACCGCCGCGGTCGCGGCTTCCTGCGCCCCGCGGAGCACCTCGTACAGGTGCCGGAACGGCTCGTCGGGACCCATCGCGGGATCGCCGCCCGTCACCCACAGGGTCCGCGTGATGTCGCTGCCGTAGCCCGCGACGGTGCCGCCGATGTCGAGCACGATCGCGTCGCCGGGGGCGATCACCCGGTCGCCCGGATCGTGGTGCGGAGAGGCGCTGTTGGGCCCCGAAGCCACGATCCAGAACTCGGCCTGCTCGTGCCCCTCGGCGACGAGGCGTTCGCGGACCTCGCGCGCGACATCGGCCTCGGTCCGCCCGACGAGGCGCCCGGCCGCGATCGCCGCAACCACGCGATCGGCCGCGTGGGCCGCGCGCCGAAGGAGCTCGATCTCGTCGGCATCCTTGCGCATCCGGAGCCCCGCCAGCACCGCCGAGGCCAGCGAGAAGGCCGCCCCGGGAAGGACGCGCTGGAGACCGAGCACGAACGCCGCGCGCAGCCCGTCGGACACCGCGACGGCGCGCACACCGGCCGGCTCGACACGGAGCGCGTCGCCGAGGTGTGCCGCGACCAGGTCCAGCGGATCCTCGGTCTCCTCCCAGGTCACGACAGTCACGGCGCCGCCGACCGTCGCCGGGCAGGTGCGTGCCGGGGTCGCCTCGAGCCGAGGCGCGATCAGGGTCGCGGGCGCCTCGTCGGAGCTGGGCAGGACGAGCAGGGTCAGCCGCTCGAGCGCCATCGCGTCGTAGCCGGTCAGGTATCGCAGGTCGGCACCGACGCCGATCAGCAGGCCGTCGAGACCGGCCGCGGCGGCGGCCTGCCGGGCGGCCGCCAGGCGGGCCACATAGCGCGGAGCGGGAATGCCGTCGCGAACGCTCATGCCCGTGTGTCCTCCGGTGCAAGGTTCGCCAGCCACGCCGCCAGCACCTGATCGCCACGCTCGAACAGGACCCGGTACGGATGCACGCGCGACGCGCCGGCGGCGAGGGCCGCCCGTCGGAGCCCGGCTGCCTCGTGCGGGGCCAGGGCGATCGCGGGCACGCCGCCCGCGGCTGCGGTGCGCAGCACCTCGAGCGGATCGTAGGCACGTGCGGACGTATCGACGATGACGCCGTCGACATCGGACAGTCCCGCCGCGACCGCGGCGGCCGCTCGAACGGCCACGGGCTCTGCACCCGCCCGGCGCAGGCCGTCTGCCAGCCGGGTCGACCAGATCAGGTCGTCCGCGACGACCGCGATCCGCGGCCGCCGGTCACCGGCGGCGCCGCTCACCCCAGGAGCGAGACGATGTGGCGGAAGACGTCGGCAGCCGTCAGGACGCCGGTGGGGCGGTCGCCGTCGACGATGGGCAGGTGCCGGAACCCACCGACCGCCATCTTGTTGATGGCGACCGCGACCGTGTCCTCGTGACGGAGCACGACGGGATCGGCGGTCATGAAGTCCCTGACCTTGAACAGGCCGAGACGCTTGTCGACCGCCTTCACCGAGGCATCGCGGTCCGTGAAGATGCCGATCAGGCGACCGTCCTCGCACACGAGCAGGCAGTCCGAGTCCGACCCGTGCATCCTGCGAATGGCGTCGGCCACCGGGAAGCCCGGCTCGACGATCTGCGGGTCGCCGATCGGGAGGGCGTCGATGCGCTCGCCCAGGACGTTGCCGTCATCCTCGGCCAGGGGCGGCCGGATATCGCTGCTGGCTAGGTCGGCGCCGCAGTTCGCGCACAGGGCCTCGCCCTCGAAGTTGTCGTATCGGCAGACGGGGCAGAGCATCTGGCTACTCCACGGTCCAGGTCTCGCCCGCAAGCAGGACCTGTTCGAGGTCTCCCTCGCCGGACTTCTCGATGGCGGTGCGCATCTGTGCCTCGAGCAGGTCCGAGAGGATGGGGCGATCGACGTCGCGGAGCACGCCGACCGGAACGGGGAACTCCGGCCAGAACATCCGCGACAGGATCAGCGCGAGATAGGGATCCTCGGCGTGCGCATCGTGGACGACGAGGTCGTCCTCGGTGACGCCGTTCTCCCCGAGGGTGACCACCTCGGGATGCAGGCCGTTGAGCCGGATCCCCTTGTCACGGTCCTTGCCGAAGACCAGGGGCTTGCCGTGCTCCAGCACGAGCATCCGATCGTCGCGCACCTCGCGGTCGGTGAACTCGCGCCACGCGCCGTCGTTGAAGATGTTGCAGTTCTGGAGCACCTCCACGAACGAGGCACCCCGGTGGCGGCCGGCACCCTCGAGCGTGTGCTGAAGGTGCTCGGTGTGGTTGTCCACGGTGCGCGCCACGAACGTGGCCTCGGCGGCCAGCGCGATCGTGAGCGGCATGATCGGGCGGTCGATCGAGCCCAGCGGCGTGGACTTGGTGCGCTTGCCGAACTCCGACGTGGGCGACGTCTGGCCCTTGGTCAGGCCGTAGATCCGGTTGTTGTGCATCACCATCGTGAAGTCGACGTTCCGGCGCATCGAGTGCAGGAAGTGGTTGCCGCCGATCGACAGCGCGTCGCCGTCACCGGTGATCACCCAGACCATGAGGTCCGGCCGCACGATCCGCAGCCCGGTGGCAAGCGTGGCGGCGCGCCCGTGGATCGAATGGAACCCGAACGTGTTCATGTAGTAGGGCAGCCGGCCCGAGCAGCCGATGCCGGAGATGAACACGATGTTCTCTCGCGGCACGCCGAAGTCCGGCATGACCTTCTGGGTCTGGGCGAGGATCGAGTAGTCGCCACAGCCCGGGCACCAGCGGACCTCCTGGTCGGACACGAAGTCCTTCCGCGTCAGCGCCACCGGCTGCGTGTCGAGCAGCCCGGGGATTGCGGAGTGACCGGTCGCCTTGTCGGTCATCGGGCAGCCTCCGGCTCGTCGAGCACGCGCTGTGCCTCGTCCACGATCTCCAGGATCCGGAACGGCTTGCCGCGCACCCTGCCGTAGCTGATGGCGTCGACCAGGTACCGGCCCCGCAGCAGGAACCACAGCTGGCCGAGGTTGATCTCGGGCACCAGCACCTGCCGGTAGGCGCGCAGCACGTCACCGGTGTTGGAGGGGAACGGGTTGAGGTATCGCAGGTGCGCGTGGGCCACCGAGCGCCCGCTCGCCTGGAGCCGCTCGGCGGCGCTCCGCAGCGCCCCGTAGGTCGACCCCCAGCCGATGATCAGCAGGTCGCCGTGGTCGGGTCCGAACACGTCGAGCGGCGGGATGTCGCCGGCGATCCGGGCCACCTTCTCGGCCCGCAGCAGCGACATCCGGTGGTGGTTGTCCGGGTCGTAGGACACGTTGCCCAGGCCGTCCGCCTTCTCGAGCCCGCCGATCCGGTGCTCCAGCCCTGCAGTCCCGGGCACGGCCCACGGCCGGGCGAGGGTCTTGGGGTCACGGGAATAGGGCAGGAACGTCCCCTCGCCGCGGACGGCGTTGGCGACCGAGATGTCCGGCAGGTCGGCCACGGCCGGGATGCGCCACGGCTCCGCCCCGTTGGCGACCGATGCGTCCGAGAGATACGCAACCGGCGTCATGTACTTGAGCGCCAGGCGCGATGCCTCGATCGCCATCGAGAAGCATTCGCCCGGGGTGGCGGGCGCCACGATCGGCATCGGCGACTCGCCGTTGCGCCCGAACATGACCTGCATCAGGTCCGCCTGCTCGACCTTGGTCGGCAGGCCGGTCGACGGACCCGCCCTCTGGACGTTGACGATGACCATGGGCAGCTCGGTCATCACGGCCAGGCCCATGGCCTCCGTCTTGAGCGCGAGCCCGGGCCCGGAGGTGCCGGTCAGCGCCAGCGCCCCGCCGTACGCCGCGCCGATCGTCGCGCCCATGGCGGCGATCTCGTCCTCGGCCTGGAACGTCTTGACCCCGAACGCCTTGTAGCCCGAGAGCTGATGGAGGATGTCCGAGGCCGGCGTGATCGGGTACGAGCCGTAGAACAGCGGGCGCTTCGCGGCCTGCGCGGCCGCCAGGAAGCCGAGCGCCGTCGCCTCGTTGCCGGTGATGTTGCGGTACGTGCCGGGGGGAAGCTTTGCCTTCGGCACCCGGTACGTCGTGTGGAACATCTCGGTCGTCTCGCCGTAGGCATAGCCGGCCTTGAGCGCCCTGCGGTTCGCCTCGGCGATGACCGGGCGAGCCCCGAACTTCTCCTCGATCCAGCGCAGCGTGGGATCCATGCTCCGCTCGTACAGCCAGAACATCAGGCCAAGCGCGAAGAAGTTCTTGGTCAGGTCGACCTGCTTGCTCGACATCTCGAGCCCGTCGAGCGCCAGCGCGTTGAGGGTGCTGATCGGGACCTCGAACAGCGTGTACTGCTTGAGCGAGCCGTCGGTGAGCGGGTTCTCGGCGTACGCGGCCTTGCTCAGGTTGTGGGCCGAGAAGGCGTCGCGGTTGACGATCAGCGCGCCGCCCGCGGGCAGGTCGCCGATGTTCGTCTTGAGCGCGGCCGGGTTCATCGCGACCAGGACGTCCGGGGCATCACCCGGAGTGTGGATGTCAGAGGCCGAGAAGCTGATCTGGAAGCCCGACACGCCGGGCAGCGAGCCCGCGGGGGCGCGGATCTCGGCCGGGTAGTCCGGGAAGGTGCTGATGTCGTTTCCGAAGACCGCAGCCGTCCTGGTGAACTGGGTCCCGGTGAGCTGCATCCCGTCGCCGGAGTCGCCGGCGAACCGGATGGTGACCCGGTCGAGCTCCTGGACGTCGTGCTCGATCGGCTGTGCTGGTGTCGTCATCCGCCCTCGGCCTGTTCGATCTGCTGGTGCGGTCGTGGCGGCAGGTTGAGCATCTCCTCGGGGAACGACTCGGCCAGGTACTTGAGGATGTCGATCTGGCGCACCACGCCGGTGAGCCTCCCGTCGTCGTCCACGACCGGGACGTTCCGATAGCGGCCCTGCTGCATCAGCTCCAGCGCATCGCGCACCGTGCCATCGACGTGGAGCGTGTGCGGATTGGTGGTCATGTAGTCCTCGACCGGTGCGTCGACGTCGACGCCGGCCGCGACGTCGGGGCCGACCAGGCGACCGAACACGTCGCGCTCCGTCAGGACGCCGACCAGGCGCCCGTCCGCGTCCGTGATGAACACGGAATCGCCGGTGCCGGTGCGCTGGATCGCGAGCAGGCAGACGGCCAGCGTGGTGCCGGGCCCGACGGTCACGGGCTCCCGGCGTCCGACGACCATGAGGGGCTCTGCCGCGAGGGCGGGAACGCGCGCCGGTCCGGCGCGCTTGATCAGCTCAGCCACGGTCCCAGTGTACGCGGAGTGCCGATACCTCGCGGCGGCCGTCAGCGCCGCGACGGGCGGCATCAAGATCACCGCTTGGGTACCCTCGGCCCGTGGACCGAACCCGCCTCACCGGCATCGCGTTGGTCGTGGTCAGCGCCATCGCGTTCGGCTCGGGCGGCCTGTTCGCGAAGCCCGTGTATGCCACCGGGGTGGACTGGCTGACCCTGATGGCGTGGCGGTTCGCGATCGCGGGCGGCCTCGCGTGGATCGTGCTCCTCGCGCGGCCGGCCGCACGGCGGGCGCTCGCCCGGTTGCCGCGCCGGACGATCCTCGCGACGATCGGGTTGGGGGTGCTGTACGTCGGCAACACCGCGACGTACTACGCCGGCATCCAGACCGTGCCGCTCGGGCTGTCGGCGCTGATCGTCTACCTCTACCCGCCGGTCGTCGCCGTCCTCGCACTGCGGCTGGGCCGGCGGCTCGAGGGGCGGCGCGCATGGGCGGCGCTGGGCGTCGCGGTCGTGGGTGTCCTGCTCGCGGTCGGCGGCATCGACAGCGGCACGATGCCGCCGGTCGACGGCATGATCGAGATCCTCCTCTCCCCATTGATCTACGCGGTCTGGATCATCCTCGCCGCCCGCCACTCCGGCGAGCGGCGCGATCGCGTCGGCACGCAGGCCGATGACGGAGCGGCCGCCTCGGCGATCGGTGCCGTGATGCTGACGTCGACGGCGACCGTGTACTGGGTGGTCACGCTCTCGATCGGGCACCCTGTGCTGCCGGCGACGATCCCCGGCGACGCCTGGCCGGGCATCATCGCAGTGGCCGTCATCGCCGGGTTCGTGCCGGTCCAGGCGTTCTATGCCGGCGCGCAGCGGCTGGGTGCCGCCCAGGCAAGCCTGGTGTCCACGGTCGAGCCGTTGTGGACGATCGCGGCGGCGGCCGTCCTGTATGGCGAGCGCCTGGAACCGGTGCAGCTGGTCGGCGGGGCGCTGATCCTGGCCGGCGTGATCCTGTCCCAGACACACGCCCGCGGGAGCCGCGCCGGGCGCGATCGGCGGCCGCCGTTGCCGCAGCCGATCGTGCGGCTGTCCGAGGAGTAGCCGGGCTCCGGCGCTCAGCCGAGCGCGGCGCGGGAGGCGGCGGCAGCCGCCCGGACGCCGGAGATGAGCATCCCCGAGTCAGACGCGACGCCCAGGAATCTGAACCCCTGGGCGAGCGCCGCCGGGACCGCATCCGGGTCGCGCAGCAGGATCCCCGCTGCCTTGCCGTGCGTTCGGCAGGCGGCGACGACACGGTCGAGCGCAGCCACGAACGCCGGATCCTCGATCTCGCCCGGGATGCCCATCGAGTGCGACAGGTCCGCCGGGCCCACGAACAGCACGTCCACCCCGTCGATCGACGCGAGGTCGCCGGCCGCGTCGACCGCGACCATCGACTCGACCTGGAACACGCCGAGCACCTGGCCATTGACCTCGCTCAGGTTCGGGTGGGGCCGCTGGCTGTAGCCGGCACCGCGGGTCGCGGGTGCGACGCCCCGGATCCCGTCGGGCGGATAGCGCATCCAGGCGACGGTCTCGGACACGTCGGTCACGCGCTCCAGCCGCGGGATCATCAGCCCGTCGGCACCCAGGTCCAGCGCCCGGCCGACCCGCAGCCGCTCGGCCGAGGCGACGCGCACCAGCGCGGCGGTCGGCGTGGCCTGGACGGCGAGCAGCTGCCCGTGGAGCTCCGCCTCGGAGCCCATGCCGTGCTCGAGGTCGACGATGATCCAGTCGAACCCGCCGCGACCCAGCAGCTCCGCGGCGACGGTGGACCCGAGCGACGCGAACACGCCGATGGTGGCCTCGCCGGCGAGCACGCGATGCCGCAGCGCGGCGCGGGGCGGGATGAGCTCGAGACCGGTCGGATCGGACATGGCCTGATGATGCCCCACCCGCAGGTCAGCCGTTGCGGCCTCGCGCGTCGACCGCCCAGTGCTCCGCACGTCCGTCCGGCTGGACCGCGACGAACGAGGCCACGAGGTCGACCACGGGGCAGATGTGGTTCGGAACGATCGCGATCACGTCACCCAGCGCCGGACCGGCGGTTGCTGCCGGCAGGGACACGATGCCGTGATAGTCGTTGACGCGCTCGATCACGGCGCCCGGCCACCGGGCGAGGAGCCCGTAGCCCTCCACGAACGGGGGCAGGTCCTTGGTCAGCGCCTTGGCCCCGGCGTCGAGCACGACCCGCTCCCGGCCGGCCGAAACGACCGTCGTCGCGACCACGGCCGCGATGCCCTCGGCATCGATCGCGTCGAGGGCCCACTGCTGGCGATCGCCGAGCACGTACGTCCCGGCGCGGATCTCGTTGACCCGTCCCTGCGCCGCGAGCGTCCGGGTCGGGGTCGATCCCGCGCTGATCGTCCGGACCTCGAACCCGGCGGCCTCCAGCGCCCGCGCTCCGGCCTCGAGCGTGGTCGACTCGTCGAGCGCGGCCGCACCCGCGGCACCGGGACGGTAGCCGTGCCCGCCGTGCGTGAACACGCCCTCGATCTCGAGGCCTGCCCGGCTGGCGGCGATCGCCACCTGGACGGCGTCACCGGGCGTCGCGACGCCCGTCCGGTGACCGCCCGAGTCGAGCTCGACGCACACGCGCAGCCGGCGGCGCGATCCGCGGACCGCGGCCGCCAGCCGCTCCGCGCCCGCCGGCGAGTCGACGCCGACACGCACGTCCGACAAATCGTGGAGCGCACGCAGCCGGGCAACCTTGGGGCCGTCGGCCCAGACCGGGTAGGCGATGAACAGGTCCCGCAGGCCGGCCAGCGCGAACACCTCGGCCTCGCCCAGCGTCCCGACCGTCAGCCCCGAGGCCCCGGCCTCGACCTGCATCCGCGCGATGCGGACGCTCTTGTGGGTCTTGGCGTGCGGCCGCAGCCGAACGCCGCGGGCGTCGAGCGTCGCCTGGAGCCGCTCGATGTTCGCCTGCACCCGATCCACGAACACCACCAGGGCCGGGGTGTCGAGCCCCGGCGGCAGGTCGGGCAGCGGGATCGGCTCGGGCGGGCGCACGTTGGGCACGCGGGCAGGATACGCGTCGTGCGCCGCCGCCTTGCGCCCGGTCTGCGCTTCGGGCAAGGTGACGGGGTCCAGCCACATCCCGGAGGGTCCATGTCCCGGAGCGTCCTCATCGTCGACGACGAGCAGCACATCCGGCTGCTGATCGAGCAGGCGCTCGAGGACCTGTCGGACGACGGCGTCGAGCTGTACACGGCGGCCGACGGCGACGAGGCGCTCGCCGTCATCGAGGCGCAGCGCCCCGACCTCGTGTTCCTGGACGTGATGATGCCGCGCCGCAACGGCCTCGACGTGTGCCGCGCCGTCCGGGGCGAGCTCGGCATGCGTGACCTGCACATCGTGCTGCTCACCGCGAAGGGCCAGGCCGACGATCAGGAGGCCGGCCTCGCCGCGGGCGCCAATCGCTACCTGACCAAGCCGTTCGACCCGGATGAGCTCATGACGATCGCGCGCGAGGTCCTCGGCGAGGCGTGACCGAGCTGCGCCGCCTCATCGTCCGGCACCGGCACGTCGCGCCCATGGTGTCGGCGCTGCTCGCCGGGATGGACGCCGGGGTCCGGATCCTCGACGCGGAGGGCGAGGTTGTCCTCGAGCGTGCCTGGCGCGGGAGCCGGCGAGGCCCGGCACGCGGTGACCGTCGACGGCGAGACGCTGGGCTGGGTCGAGGGCGGCCGATCCGCCCGCGGCGTCGCGGCGGTGCTGGCGTACGCAGCGGCGCGGGAGCGTGACAAGCGGTCGCTCGCGACCGAGGCGCTGGAACGGTACCGCGAGCTGTCGCTGATCTACGACCTCGCGGCCATCATCGGCGGCCACACCGATCTCGAGCCGGTCGTGGACACGGCGGTCGCCGAGCTGTCGCGGCTGCCCTGCGACGCGCGCGGGTTCCTGCTGCTGGTCGATGCGGACGGCGCGCTTCGGCCCCCGGAAGGCGTCGAGGCCGGCGACGGACCCGTGCTGGCCGGCCGGCTCGGCGAGGGGATCGTCGGCGCGGTCGCGGCCGCGGGGTCTGCCGAGGTGGTCGAGGACGTCGCGTCGGATCCGCGGGCGAACGGCGCCGAGCGTCGGGCGGAGACGGTGGTCGCGGCAGCGCTGCGGGCCGACGACCGGACGATCGGGGTCGTCGGCGCCACCGGGACCGGCGGCGCGTTCCGGGCCGCGGACCTCAAGGTGGTGACGGCCATCGCGGCCCTCGCCGGACCGGCGATCGGCCGCGCGCTGGCAGCCGGCGCGGGGACGGCGCGCGGAGCCAACCGCTGAGCTTCCGCGCCGAGCGGTCGGCTCCCATCCCGCGGGGGCGCCGCACGCCCGGTGGCGGCGAGGCAGCCCTGCCGGTGCAGGAGGACCTGCGGCGGCGTCTCGCCGAGCTGTCCGCCATCAATGCCATCGGGATCGCGCTCGGATCGACACTGGACCTCGCAACGCTGGTCGATCGCGGGCTGGCCGAGATCGTCGGGCGCCTCGGCTTCTCGCGCGGGCTGATGGCGTTGGTGGACCCGGCCGCCGGCACCGTGGGAGATTGCCGCGTCGCGGGCGGCCCGCCGGGCGTCGGGGTGCTGGTCGCGGACCTGCGGGTCGCCATCGATGACCAGGACGCCGCGCTGGCACGCCTGGCGCGGGCCGACGGGCCACTCCTGTTCCATGACGCGGACCGCGACGCCGGCGAGACGACCCGGCGGCTCGCGGCGGTGCTCGGCGCGACGGGCTTCATGGGCACGCCGATGGTCACCCAGGGGCGGGTCGTGGGGGTCCTGCTCGTCGACGACCGCCGCGAGGGCCGGGCCCTGGAGCCGACGGACGGGCCGCTGCTGTACACGGTCGGCTCGCTGTTCGCCGGCGCGATCGAGTCCGCCCGGCTGTACGCAGAGCTCGAAGCGCAGAACCGCGCCCTCGAGAGCCGGGTCGCCGAGCGGACCCGGAACCTCGTCGCAGCGATGGCCGAGGCGCAGGAGGCGCGCGCGGCGGCGGAGTCGGCGAACGATGCCAAGAGCCGGTTCCTCGCCAACATCTCGCACGAGCTGCGGACCCCGCTCACGTCCGTCGTCGGCTTTGCGAAGCTCAGCCGCAGGCGCCTCGAGGAGGTGGTGGCTCCCGTGGTCCCGGTGGGCGAGCCGAAGGTCGAGCGTGCGCTGCGGCAGGTCCGGGAGAACCTCGGGATCATCGCCGCCGAGGGGGACCGGCTCACGGTGCTGATCAACGACCTGCTCGACCTCGCCAAGATCGAGGCCGGGCGGCTCGAGTGGCGGATGGCGCGGATCCAGCTGGAGGACGTCGTGCGCCAGGGTCTCGCCGCAACGGCCTCCTTGTTCGAGGTCAGCGGGCTGACGCCCGAGGTCGTGATCGCGGACGGCCTGCCGCCCATCGACGGCGATCGCGACCGGCTGGTCCAGGTGCTCATCAACCTCGTATCCAACGCGGTCAAGTTCACGCCGGCCGGCACGATCCGGGTGCAGGTCGCGCCCGATGGCGATCAGGTCCGGGTCGAGGTGACGGACTCGGGTCGCGGGATCCCGGACGCCGATCGGGAGCGGATCTTCGAGCCGTTCCGCCAGGCGTCGGACACCCTCGCCGACGGCCCGAAGGGCACCGGTCTTGGCCTGCCGATCTCGAAGCAGATCGTCGAGGCCCACGGCGGGACCATGGGCGTCTGGTCGGTCGTGGGCACCGGCAGCACGTTCTGGTTCCGCATCCCTGTCGCGCACGGGGTGGACGCACCGGCCTGAGCCGCCGTCGGTCGCCCTGGAGCGGCGCCATGGTCGTCCGGCTGACGCCGCCAAGCGGTGGTGCGGCGGGGCAACTCCACCTTAAGGCGGGCAGGTACCAGTACCAACGGGTCATTCCTCGTGGTACCGCGCAGCGCGTACGTTCGGATCCTCATCGCGAGGGGCCCACCTCGCTCCCGTGCGAAAAGGGAATCATCATGAAGCCCACGCTCAAGTGGTACGCGCACCGCGCCACGATCTTCCTCGGCAGCCTCGCGGCCTTCGCCTTCGTGATCGACGGCGCCAAGCGCTGGTAGGCATCCGTCTCACCGCCGAGGCCTGAGCCGCCGGGGGCCCACCCGGCGGCTCTTGGATTCCCGGCGCGTGGCGCCCGCCGCGACGCTCGTTCAGCCGCGACGGGCTCGGTCAGCCGCCCGGCGCTCGGTCAGCCCCGGCCGCGCTCCCGCCACAGGTTCCGGATCAGGAACGACACGTTTGCCGGGCGCTCCGCCAGGCGGCGCATGAAATACGGGTACCACTTGTCCCCGAACGGCACGTAGACCCGCACCGTCCAGCCGGCGGCCACCAGCTCCTCCTGCAGGTCGCGCCGCACGCCGTACAGCATCTGGAACTCGAATGCGTCGCGCGCGATCCCCTCGGCCGTCGCAACCTCGATCGCCCGCTTGATCAGCCGCACGTCGTGGGTGGCGATGGCCGGGTACCGCCCGGCGCGCATCAGGCGGAGCATCAGCGCCTCGTACGAGGCGTCGACCTCGGCCTTGTCCTGGAATGCCACGCCGGCGGGCTCCTTGTACGCGCCCTTGCACAGACGGACCCGGCCACCGGCCGCGATGACCGCCTCCACGTCGCCGGCCGTGCGCCGGAGCGCCGACTGGAGCACCAGCCCGACGTCGGCGCCCGAGGAACCCGCACCGCCACCGCCCGGGTCCGCCGGCCGGACATCTCGCCACAGCGCGAGCGTGTCGTCGGTGGTCGTGTGGTCCTCCATGTCGATCCGCACGAAGGCACCGGTCTCGACGGCCCTGGCAACGATGGCGCCGATGTTCTCGCGGGCCAGGGCGGGGTCGATCGCGAGACCCATCTGGCTGGGCTTGAGCGACACGTTGCGGTCGAGGTCGCGCGCCGCGAGCGCGTCGAGCGTGTCCAGGTATCGTCCGGCGGCCGCGCGCGCGTCCTCCGCGTGAGTGACGGATTCGCCGAGCACGTCGACCGTCGTCCGCATCCCCTGCGCGTGCAGGCGCTCGATCGCGGGCAGGACCTCGTCCAGCGTCTCGCCGGCGACGAACCGACGGACCATCGGGCGCGTGATCGGAATGCGTGTCGCGAGCCGGCCAAGGGAACGGCGATGGGAGAGGCTGAGCAACGTGGAGCGCATCACGCGCTCGGCGAGGTCGCTCACTGTCCGCTGATGTCCATTCGGGCGAGGATATCGCGGAGTCGGCGCGCCGAAAGGGAGCATGGACGCTAGATTCCGGGCCATGCGGTCCTCTCGATCCCGCCCGCCATGACGATCCCCGACCTCGGCTCCGGCGTCCTCGACGTGGTGGCGCGGACCGCGTTCGTCTACCTGGCGATCGTCATCCTGCTCCGCATCGCCGGCAAGCACGAGGTGGCACAGCTGTCGCTGCTCGACTTCGTGCTCCTGCTGCTCATCGCGAACGGCGTCCAGAACGCGATGGTCGGGTCCAACGTGACCCTCATCGGCGGCCTGGCGGCTGCGGCAACGCTGGTCGTCATCGACCGCGGGCTGGGCGAGCTGCGCAATCGCTCGACCTGGTTCCGGAAGACCGTGGAGGGCGAGCCACGGCTGCTCATCCGTGACGGCGTGGCCCTGCAGCGTGCGATGCGCGAGGAAGGGATCACCGAAGCCGAGCTTCTGTCGGCCCTCCGCCAGCACGGGTTGCTCCGGATCAACCAGGCGGCGCTCGCGGTGCTCGAGACGAATGGCGCGATCAGCGTGATCCCGAAGAGCGACGGCACGCCCCCGTCCGGTTAGCCGGTTGACCGCCGATCGCGGTGCTTTTCGGGCGGGTCCGCGACCTGCGCCTCGATCTGGTCCCCCAGCTCGACCGTGCGCCGGTATGCCGCCCAGACCGCCTCGCTCAGGACGGTGCGCAACCGGCCCGACTCCAGCTCGTGGATCGCGGCCGCGCTGGTCCCGGCGGGCGAGGTGACCATGTTGCGGAGCACGGCCGGGTGATCGCCCGACTGCTTCGCGAACCGGGTGCTGCCCTCGAGCGTCTCGATCACGAGGTCGTGGGCGATGTGACGCGGGAAACCGAGATGGACGGCCGCGTCGATCAGCGCCTCCATGACCAGGAACACGTACGCGGGCCCGGTGCCCGAGACCGCGGTGGCCATCGCGACCCAGCGCTCGTCGTCGACCTCGAGCTCGGCGCCGAGCGCGCCCAGCAGCGCCTTCGCCTGGGCCCGCTGGTCGGCGGTGGTGGCGGGCGTCGCATACCACACGGTCATGCCGTTGCCGATCCGGGCCGGCGTGTTGGGCATCGCCCGGACCACCTGGTCGTGTGCCAGCGTCGCTGTCAGCGCCCGGGTCGTGGGCCCCGCAAGCACGGACAGGACGAGCTGGCCCGCCTTGAGATGCGGCCCGATCTCGCGTCCCACGCGGGCGAGCATCTGCGGCTTGACCGCCAGGATGATCACGTCCGCGCCGGACACCGCCTCGACGTTCGAGGCAACGGTCCGGATGCCGTGCGTGCCGGACAGCGCGTCCCGGCGCTCGGCGCGCGGGTGGCTGGCGATCACCTGGTCCGCCGTCACCAGCTTGCCGCGGAGCAGCCCGATGATCATCGCCTCGGCCATGACGCCCGAGCCGACGGTGGCGATCGTCCGATTCGCGAGGGGTGACATCGCGCCGGAGGATAGCACCGCGCTCCCGCCGCTCAGGCGGCGATGTCCCCGCTCAGGCGGCGTCGGCGCCGACGAGCACGAAGAACCGACCGGTCGTGGTGAGCTCGATGCCCGCGAACCCGGCCCTGCCCAGCGCCGCCTCCAGCACCGCCGGGTCGTGCCAGGTCCAGTCGATACCCGCGGGGAGGCCGGCAGCCGGCTCCGGTCGGAGGTCGATGACCGCGAGCCTCCCTCCTCGACGCAGGCGGGACCGGAGCGACCGGGCCGCGGCATCGAGGCCGGCACCGCGCACGCGCCCCAGCAGGAACGCGGCGACGACGGCGTCCGCAACAACCGCGTCTGCCGGCGGGCCATCCGCTGGCGCCCACGGATCCGCGACATGGAGGTGGGCGAGCAGGTGATGCGCGACGAGCCGCTCACGCGCGTGATCGAGGGCATCGCCATCGGCGTCCGAGGCGTGCAGCTCGCCCTTGCCGGCGAGGAGCGGCGAGAAGAAGCCGACGCCGGCCGCGGGCTCCTGGATCCGCCCCGAGAGTCGCTCTTCGTCCAGCCAGCGGGTGACGACATCAAGCTCCGCGTTCCAGGCGGCATCGTGGATCGCGCCCCGCTCGAATGCGCCCCGCCGCAGGAACCAGTCGTCGGGCAGCGCCATCGCCGGCGGGCGCATCGGGCGACGCGGAGCGGGCAGCCCTGCCGATGCCGACGACGGGGCAGCGTCAGGAGCCGCCGACGACGGCACCGACGACACGGGCGACGAACGGCCGGGAGCCGCGACACCGGCCGCCGCGCGCTGCGCGATCGCCGTCCGGAGGCGTCCACGGAGGAAGGTGTTCGTGCCCGCCTTGCCGAGGCAATCCGGGCACAGCTGGGCCCAGCCCTCGAGATCGTCGGAGCCGCGCGCGGCCCACGTCATGCCACACCACAGGCAGTCGAACCGGGGGCGATAGGGCATGCCGGGAGACCTCGCGGGGCGCCGGCTCAGCCGACCTTGACCCAGCTGTCGGGCGGCGCCATCCCGTCGAATGCGAGCGGGTCGATCACCTCGGCCAGGACCTCGATCCCGTCCACGACGCGCGGACCCGGGCGCGAGAAGTAGGCCGACCCGTCCACCGCGTAAACCCGGCCGTCCTGCACCGCGCGCAGGTCATCCCAGGCGGCGGGGCGTGGCTGCTCGGCCCACGCGCGGACGGTGCGTTCGAGATCGAACCCGCACGGCATCAGCACGATGATCTCGGGGTCGACCTCGCGCACGGCGTCCCAGCTGGTCTCGACCGAGTGCTCGCCCTCGTGGCCCAGAAGCTCCCAGCCGCCGGCCCGCCGCACCTGCTCGGGGACCCAGTGACCCACCGCGAAGGGCGGGTCGAGCCATTCGACCGCCACGACGCGGGGCGGAGCGAAGCCACCCTGCCGCCGCGAGGCCACGATCTCCTCGACCGCCCGGAGGCGCTCGCGCAGCTCCTCGACCAGTGCCACCGCCTCATCCTCGGCCTCGGTCATCGCGCCGACCGTCTGGATCGAGTTGAGGACGCCTTCGATCGAGGTCGGTTCCAGGCTCACGACGCTCACCTCGCCCTCGAGCTTCCTCGCGACCTCGCTGACCTCGCGGTAGCCGACGGCGCAGACCCGACACAGGTCCTGGGTCAGGATCAGGTCCGGCCGGAGCTCCTCGAGGGCCGCCGTATCGAGCACATGGAGCGAGGTGCCGGCCCGGAGCGATCCGTCGACCAGCCGGTCGATCGCATGCGATGACGCGGTCGACAGGTCATGGGCGGCGGCCGTCACGACGCGGATGTCACGCACCGCCGGCGGGTAATCGCAGTCGTGGCTGACGCCGACGAGCTCGCCTCCGAGCCCAAGGGCAAACACGGTCTCGGTCGCCGACGGCAGGAGGGAGACGATTCGCACGCGATCAGTCTAGGGGCGCACGACGAAACCGCTGTCGGGTGCGCTGTGGCGGGCGGGGAGCGGGCGACGGCAGGCGCCCGGCGCGGTCAGGCCGGTTTGAGGGCGTCCATCATGGCGCGGGCGGCGGCCTTGTCCGTGAACCAGGTGGCGTCGATCGCGGTGTATTGCGCCCACTCGGCCGGGAGGCTTTCCTCCGGGAAGATCGCGTTCACGGGGCACTCGGGCTCGCAGGCGCCGCAGTCGATGCACTCGTTGGGATCGATGTAGAGCTTCCGGTCCACGCCCTCGTCGTAGTGGATGCAGTCGACGGGGCAGACCGAAACGCACCCGGTGTCCATCACGTCGACACAGGGCTCGGCGATGACGTACGTCATGTCAGAAGCTCTCCTGGAAGAAGATCGAGGTCTTGGGGCGCGGGAGCGACCACGCACCGCCCATGAGGGTACACCGCGCACGTGGGAACGGGCGTCGCGACGGCGCACGGGCAGTCGAGGGCCAGACCGGTCGCCGGCGTCAGCGGTCAGCCGCCGCGAACCGCGTGCGGTCCTCAGCCGCCGGGGCTGGGCACAGGCAGGGCGGGCGGGCTCCCGAGCGGCACCCCGGCCGCGTCGACGAAGCGGACGGCGACGACCATCCCCTTCTGCCAATGGCCGGGGATGTGGCAGCCGACGAACCAGCCGGCGGTCGCGGAGGCGGCGTCGGCCGGGACCGTCCAGGTCACGTCCACCCGCTGGCCCGAGCCCACCACCACGCGTACCCCGCGGAACCCCGGCGGCGCCGCGACGAACGGCGTCGGGCCCGGCGGGCTGCCCACGGTAGCACCCTCCGCG
This sequence comes from uncultured Chloroflexia bacterium, assembly GCA_963835335.1. Classification (GTDB taxonomy): domain Bacteria; phylum Chloroflexota; class Limnocylindria; order Limnocylindrales; family CSP1-4; genus CAIXZV01. Next base: position 16,735 of record CAWIFB010000035.1, read on the forward strand.
GCCTCCCAGGCAAGCTGGTCGCCGAGGTTCCCGATGATCGCCTCGTGTGTCTCGAGGCCTCCATTGACGACGTGGAGCAGGACGGTCTCGCCGGGCACGAGATCGACCACCGACGGCACGAACGCGTAGTCGTGGGCGACGATGTTGATCTCGCGTGGCGACGCGCTCGTCCCGGGCGTGATGGGCGGCGTGCCGGGCGGTGCCGCCGCGTCGCAGGACGCGACCCCGAGCGCAGCAGTGACGGCCAGCAGGAGCAGCAGCGGGAACCTGGCGGGTGACGGACGCATCGCGCCATGATGCGGCAGGTCGCGCCAATGCCCTTGCAGCGGGATCGCCCTTGATGCTGCGCGGCGGGGGCCTGTAGCGTGCGTCCGAGGGCGGTGCGATCGCGGGCGGCCGCGGCTGACCAAACGGCATGACCGGCCCGGTCGACGTCGCCGGACCTACCAGCGGCGGCCGTGCTCGCAGGCGCCCGATCCCGGTTCCAAGATCACCACCGCTTGGCTCCTTCTATGAGCACGGCCAGCGCCAGCGCGATCACCGGGGCTGCCGTCCGGGCCGCCGCGACACGGCGTACAAGGGCGTCCATCGGCACAACCTCCACCCGGCAAGCCGGGTGCAACGTCCGCGGGTCGATCCCTCCGAGGAGTGCCCGATCGAGCGACGCGGGCATGCAGCATCGCCGATGCCGCTTATCTGCTGCTTACCTGGATCGGGCGGAGCGCGTGGTGGAGCCCGCCGTGGTGGAGCCCGCCGTGGTGGAGCCCGCCGTTGGGCCCGAGGCGGACGCGATCACATCCCCTCGGGTTCGTACTCCGGATCGAGGTACTTGTCCGGGTCGTCCTTGAACTCGAGCAGGCAGCCCTTGCCGCAGAACCAGTAGGTCTTGCCGTCGTGCTCGAGCGACAGCTGCGACGTCTCGGTGTCGACGTCCATGCCGCAAACGGGATCCTTGACGATGGCCATCGCGATCTCCAGTGGTTTCAGCCGGTGGTCGATGCTGACATCGAGGCTACCGCAGCCCGAATGGATCGGCCGAACGGCCCTCTACCGCACGGACGGCCGGGTTGTAGCATCGGCCACCATGGACGACCCGACCCCCACCGCCGACCGCCGCGCCGCGCTCCTGGCCGAGCGGATCCGGGTGATCGGCGAGCTCAAGGAGCTCCGGATCGAGGCGCCGGGGCCGATGACGTACGGCTCGCAGGCCGCCGCGGCCAGCCACGTTGTCGACCAGCAGCGCGATCTCGCCCTGCGCGATCGCAACGAGCAGCACCTGGCGGCCGTCGAGGCCGCGCTCGAGCGCCTCGATGCCGGGGCCTTCGGACGGTGCACCTCGTGCCACCGGGCGGTCGGTGAAGAGCGCCTCGACGCGCTGCCCTGGGCCGCCCTGTGCATCGACTGCCAGCGCGCCGCCCCACATCGATGACCGACGAGCGTCCCCTGCCGGACCTCGTCGAGCTGCCCGCCATCCGCGCCGCCGCCGAGACGCTGCGGTGCGTCGCCGTCCGGACTCCGCTGGTGCCGTTCGGGCGCCCGGAGCTGCGGCAGTGGCTCAAGGCCGAGTCCCTCCAGCCGATCGGCGCGTTCAAGCTGCGGGGCGCATATACGGCTGCTGCCGCGCTGTCCTCCGAGGAGCGGGCGAACGGCCTGATCACCTACTCATCGGGCAACCATGCGCAGGGCGTTGCCCGTGCCGCGCGGCTGTTCGGCGTCCCGGCGGTGATCGTGATGCCGTCGGACGCCCCCGCGCTCAAGCGCGCCCGGGTGGAGGCGGACGGCGCCGAGATCGTCGTCGTCGGTACGGCGAGCGATGAGCGTCGGCGCATCGCGGAGGAGATCGCCGCGGCGCGGGGCCTCGCGATCATCCCGCCCTACGACGATCCCCGCATCGTGGCCGGCCAGGGCACCGTCGGCCTCGAGATCGCGGAGGACATGCCCGATGTGGCGGCGGTGCTGGTGCCGGTCGGCGGCGGCGGCCTTGCCGCCGGGGTGTGCGCGGCGATCACGGCGCTCGCCCCGGGTGCCCGGTTGATCGGCGTTGAGCCGGCGTTCGCCGCCGACGCCCGGGACTCGCTCGCGCAGGACCGGATCGTCGCCTGGCCGGCGGAGATGGTGAGCCGCACGATCGCCGACGGCACCCGGACGCAATCGATCGGCCGCCTCAACTTCGCCCACCTGCGCGCGCAGCTCGATGCCATCGTGGTCGTCAGCGAGGAGGAGATCGCCGCCGCCGTGCGGCTGGCCGCCGAGGAGGCGCGGCTCGTGGTCGAGCCCTCCGGCGCGCTCTCGATCGCCGCGATGCGGTTCCACGCGGAGGAGGCCGGCCTGAGGACGCTCGAGGGACCGGTCGTCGGCGTCGTGTCCGGCGGCAACGTGGATCCCGACCGGTACCTCGCCTACCTCGAGGCGCCGATCCCGCCGAGCGCCTAGGGGCAGGCGACTCGCGATCGCCTTCGCCGCCGCCACCGCCGCCACCGCCGCCGGCCGGCGCCGGCCGGCTTCCTGCCAGCGAACGATGTCGTGCGTCGTCACCGTCGCCACCCGGCCACGACCTGGCCACCGAACGGCCGGATCGTTGCTATAGGGCGTTGCGTCGGGCGGGTCATGCCAGGCAACGATCGGGTGCGTACTCGGCCAGGAGCTCCTGGCCAAAGGCGCGGCTCATCGTTGTATGGCCACGTGCCGAACCCCCGCGCAGTGGCGCCCGGCGAACGGCGTGCACGGCGAGCACCGATTGCCGGGAGGGGTGGCTCGGCGGCCATGGCAGGACTCGGCTTACGACGCACCTGGTCGCTGAGTGGCCGAATGGGACAGCTCCGGCGCGGCGACGACCCCGGACCCGGCCCAGACCGGTCGCGGCCGCCGCTCAGCGCTGCTCGGCGCGGCCGATCCCGCGCACCGGTCAGGACCCGCCCTGCTCCCCGGCTTCCGAGGCACGGCGCGCCGCCAGAGCGACCTCGCGCTCCCGGATCGCGGCCCGCTGCGGCTCCAGCCGGCGCTCTTCGCCGACCGTCCGACGCTCCTCGTCGCGCATCCAGACGGCGACCAGCAGGAGCACGGTGACGAGGAACACGAAGTCCCCGCCCAGCCACATGATCGCGCCCGCCAGCTGCTGGTCCTCGAGCGGGGTCGGGCCCCACGAGCGTGCGATCGTCGCGTAGTGGTGGTAGAGCGGGGTCGACGCCATGTAGACCGCGACGGCGAGGAACGTCATCTGCGGCATCTGGATGCCGGCGTACATGATCCGGACCGCGGAGCTCATCCGCCACGGGGACGGGTCGGGACCGACGATCGGCCACCAGAACAGCAGCGCCGAGGCCAGGAACAGGGCATGCTCGAGCATGTGCATGGGCACGTTCTCGAGCGCCAGGTCGAACAGCGGCGAGAAGTGGGTACCCCACATGGCCGCCGCGAACAGGACCGCGGCGACGACCGGGAACGACAGCACGCGCAGGATGCGCGAGTGGAGAACCGGCAGGATCCAGCGATGCCGCGTCTCGGCTGACGACGCGCGCAGGATCAGCGTGATCGGCCCTGCGTACAGGAGCAACGGCGGGGCGATCAGGGTCAGCAGCAGGTGCTGGACCATGTGATCCGAGAACAGCGTGGTGTCGTAGAGCCCGATCCCGGAATCGAGCGCGAACAGGATGGTGCCGATCCCCGCGAGCCAGGCAGCGGTGCGGGCGCGGGGCACCGGGTTGCCGGGATGCGCCCGGTTGACACGGGTGACGCCGGCGCGCCAGAGCAGGATGGCGGCCAGAGCCGGCAGCCAGACGGTGGGATCGAACGACCAGTCGAGCAGGAACGACAGCAGTGTCGGCTCGCCCAGCAGCTGGCCCCCGTGGGCGAGCGCGACGGGAACAGCGAGGAGCAGGCCGATCGGGATGGCGAGGAGCAGGCCGATGACGAGCGCACCGCCAGCCCTGGCCGACCGGACGCCGGCCCGGGCCAGTCGCGCGGCGACGGCCAGTCGCGCGGCGACGGACGTCGCGACGGCGGGCATCGCGACGGCGGAGGGAGCGGCGGCGGCGCGGGGGTCGGGCTGTCGGTCCAGGTGAGGATTCACGCCCGTATTGTCCCGCGATTCGCGACACGACCCGGTCGCGCGGGCCCCACGTGCCATTCGGCAGGGGTTGATGGTCCATCCGGACCCCCCACGCCTCGATCCTCTTGTATGATGCGCGCGTCCGGCGCCCCCTTCGGGGCGGCGCGCGTCCCCGGACGGCGACCTCCAGCTGCTTGACCGCGGTCAAACGTTGATCGCGGCAAGAACATACGAGGAACCCGATGTCGATGCCCCCCCGGTCGAGGACCGGGTCCGGCGCCCTTGTTGCCGGGCTGCTCATCCTTGCGGCCGTCGCGGTCGCCGCGATCGTCCTGTATGCCTCGGGCGCGACGCTGTCCGGGATCTGGGACAGCTTCTTCCCGGTGGCCGGCGGGGATGGGGTCACCGATCGATCCCACAGCACCAAGTCGCTGTACGACATCGTGTTCTACATCGCGGCAGCGATCTTCATCCTGGTCGAAGGCGTGATCGTGTTCACGCTCTTCCGCTATCGACGGAAGCCGGGCGACGACGAGCTGCCGCCGCAGATCCACGGCAACAACCTGGTCGAGATCATCTGGACCGCGATCCCGACGGTCATCGTCGCGTTCCTGTTCGTGATGTCGTGGCAGACCCTCAACACGGTCGACGCGAAGACCCCCAGCGACATCTACGTCCGCGCGGTCGCGGCGCGGTTCCAGTGGTCGTTCGACTACCTCGACAGGCCCGACGGCCCCGATGCCAAGGTGCTGTTCTCGCAGGCGCTTCCGGTGGGCGACACCGGTGGCCTGTTCCTGCCCGTCGGCGAGCCCGTCCAGGTGAGCCTCCGCAGCCTCGACGTGATCCACGCGTTCTACGTCCCCAAGTTCCTGTTCAAGCGGGACGTGATCCCGGGCAAGACGAACACGTTCGACTTCACCGTGGACGAGGCGGGCACGTACCGAGGCCAGTGCGCGGAGCTGTGCGGCCCGTTCCACGGCTCGATGGTGTTCGACGTCCACGCGATCCCGAAGGCGGACTTCGACAGCTGGCTCCAGAAGCAGATCGAGACGGCGAGCGCGACTCCGGCACCGGCCGCGTCCGGTGCTGCCGAGGGACCGGTCATCGAGCTTGGCGCGCAGAACATCGCGTTCTCGACAGGCAACCTCCAGGCACCGGCCGGCCAGCCGTTCACCATCCATTTCAAGAACGACGACACCAGCGTCCCGCATGACGTCGAGATCAAGGACGGCAGCGGCACGGTGGCATTCAAGGGCGACATCATCACCGGCCCGGCCGAGACCAACTACGCCGTGCCGGCGCTCACGGCCGGCACCTACACCTTCGCGTGCACGGTTCATCCGAACATGACCGGCACGCTCACGGTCCAGTAAGGGAACAGGGATGGCTACGACGACCCTCAACCCCGCCGCGCCCGCCTATCGAAGCGGCCTGTACGCATGGCTGACGACGACCGATCACAAGAAGATCGGGATCATGTACCTCGTCAACTCGATCCTGTTCTTCCTGGCAGGCGGGATCCTCGCCCTGGTCGTCCGGCTCGAGCTTGCCCAGCCCGGGATGCAGCTCGTGAGCGAGTCGTTCTACAACCAGGCGTTCACGATGCACGCCTCGTTCATGCTGTTCCTGTTCATCATCCCGATCCTGGCGGGGTTCGGGAACTACGCCGTCCCGCTCCAGATCGGGGCGCCGGACATGGCGTTCCCGCGGATCAACGCGCTGTCGTTCTGGCTGCTGCCGCTGGGCGGCGCCCTGATGGCCTCGGGCTTCCTGGCCTCGGGCGGCGCGGCGGCATCCGGCTGGACCGAGTACCCGCCGCTGGCAGGTGCGAAGTTCAACGGCGCGGGCACGGACCTGTGGATCGTGGGGCTGACCCTGATCGGGACCAGCTCGATCCTGGGCGCGGTCAACTTCCTGGTCACGATCTTCAAGATGCGGGCGCCGGGCATGACCCTGTTCCGGATGCCGATCCTGGTGTGGACGGTGCTCGTCACCAGCGTGCTCGTCCTGATGGCGACGCCGGTGCTCACCAGCGCGCTGATCATGCTGTTCATCGACCGCAACTACGGCGGCAACTTCTTCGATCCGTCGAACGGCGGCCAGGCGGTCCTGTACCAGAACGTGTTCTGGTTCTACTCGCACCCGGCGGTCTACATCATGATCCTGCCCGCCATGGGCATCGTGTCCGAGGTGCTGCCGGTCTTCTCACGCAAGCCGCTGTTCGGCTACAAGGCGTTCGTGTTCGCGACCGTCGGCATCGGCGCCCTCGGCTTCTCGGTGTGGGCCCACCACATGTTCACGACCGGGTCGGTGTTCCTGCCGTTCTTCAGCCTGATGACGTTCCTGATCGCCGTCCCCACGGGCGTCAAGATGTTCAACTGGATCGCGACCCTGTGGCGGGGCAAGCTCACCTTCGCGACCCCGCTCCTGTTCGCCATCGGCTTCCTGACGCTGTTCCTGATCGGCGGCCTGAACGGGGCGTTCTCGGCCGCGGTACCGGTGGACTTTGCGCTCCACGACACCTACTGGGTGGTCGCGCACCTGCACTACGTCCTGTTCGGCGGCTCGGTGTTCGGCGTGTTCGCCGGGATCTACTACTGGTTCCCCAAGATGACCGGCCGGATGCTCGACGAGACGCTGGGCAAGATCCAGTTCGTGCTCATGTTCATCGGCTTCAACCTCACCTTCTTCCCGATGCACCAGCTGGGCCTGGCGGGGATGCCCCGGCGGATCGCCGACTACGCGGCCAACGCGGGCTGGAGCGAGCTCAACCTCGCGGCGACCATCGGTGGGTTCGTGATCGCCACCAGCATGCTGCCGTTCTTCTGGAACGTGCTGGTGTCGCTGCGCAGCGGCAAGATCGCCGGCGACGACCCGTGGGGCGCCAACACCCTCGAGTGGGCGACCTCGTCGCCGCCGCCCCCGTACAACTTCGACCACCTGCCGGAGATCCGCTCGGAGCGCCCGGTGTTCGATGCCCGGCACGGCCGGGTCGCGGATCACTGAGGAGGGCGAGACGATGACCGCAGACGCGCAGGTGATCACCACCTCGGACCACGCCCCGGCCGACGCCCACGGGTCCGGCGGGATCGGCATCCCGGTCCTCGGGATGCTGCTGTTCATCACCTCCGAGGTGATGTTCTTCGCCGGGCTGTTCGCCGCCTACTTCAGCATCCGGGCCAGCTTCATCGACACCGACGGGATCCACCGCTGGCCGCCGAGCGAGTTCGCCGGGATCCTCAACCCGTTCCGCCTGACCACGGAGCACGGCGATCTCAACCTGATCCTGCCGGCGACCCTGATCCTCATCCTGTCCTCGTTCACCTGCCAGATGGGCCTGTGGGCGATCGCGCGCGATGATCGCCGGGGGTTCATCCGCAACTTCGCCGCCACGGTGATCCTGGGCACGACCTTCCTGCTGCTCCAGGCCTACGACTACGGCGTCCTGTTCCACGAAGGCATGACGATGGGCTCGGGCACGTTCGGCACCACCTACTTCACGCTCACGGGCTTCCACGGCGCCCACGTGTTCGGCGGCGTGCTGATGCTGTCGGTGGTGCTCTACCGGGGCATGGCCGGGCAGTTCTCGGCCCGCCACCACGACATGGTCGAGGCGACGTCGATCTACTGGCACTTCGTCGACGTCGTCTGGATCCTGCTGTTCTCGACCCTGTACCTGCTGTAGCCGCGACGGAGGAGGACGCTCATGAAACCGCGCCGTGCCGCCGCCGTCGGTATCCTGTTCCTGGCGATCGCGGCCTTCTACTGGGTATTCCCGACGATCGTCGAGCCCGATCGCGTGGACTATGCGGGGCTCACGATGCTGATCGCCCTGGGCGCCGCGATGTCGATCATGGCGTACGTCCTGTTCGCCGGGTTGAAGCGGAGCTGACGCACAACCGATGCTCGAGGAACTCTGGAACGGCCTGATCGGATTCACGCAGCCGTTCGTGGTCCCCGACTGGGGCTCGCTGATCCAGCTGCTGCCGGTGTTCCTCGCCGCCTTCGTGGCCCTGTACCTCACCTGGACCGCCTACCGCTTCGCCACGGCGGCGCCGACCCACCGCGGCATCCGGCGCATCGCGCCGGTCGCGCCCGAGGGCGTCCACATGCCGGGCCCGACGTTCGCACCCCCGCTGGCGGCGTTCGGCGTGTTCATGCTCATGTTCGGGCTGTTCGCAGGCGGGATCTGGCTCGCCGTCGGCGTGCTGATCCTGGCGATCACGCTCCTCTACTGGGGTCGTGAGGCGCTCCGCGACTACGACCACGTCGCATCGGCGTCGAGCGCGAACGCCGCGATCGGCGCCCTTCCGGTGCCCTCGGGTGGCGTGCCTCCGGCCGGGGTCCACATGCCGCCGCCGTCCTTCCGGCCGCTGCTGCTCGCGATCTCCATGACGATCCTGGTCGGCGGCATGGTCGTCGGCGGGTGGGCGCTCCTGGCCGGGATCGTCGCGCTGGCGCTGACCCTGCTCGGCTGGCTGCGCGACGCGCGCCGCGAGTACGTCGCCGTCGAGGCGGCCGACCGGACGGGCCACCTCGACCTCGGTGGGGCACCCACGTGGCCCAAGGCAACGTTCTCCGCCCTCGCGCTGATCGTCGCCGGCGGGCTGCTGCTGAGCTCCGGCGTGCTCCCCAACTCGAACCCGGGCGCCGCCGCCAGCGGAGCGCCGCCGGCCGGCGGGGGTGGAGGCGGCGCGGGCGCGTCGGCCGGTGCACCTGCGGGCCCGAGCCTGCCCGCGGCGGACGTGTCCATCGGGGCGGAGGGCATCGCCTATGACGCGAGCACGCTGACGGTCCCGGCCGGCAAGCCGTTCACGCTCGCCTTCGACAACCGCGACGCGGGGATCCCGCACAACGTCGCGATCCACGACAGCTCGGGCGCAGAGCTGTTCAAGGGCGAGATCATCACCGGTCCCAAGGCCATCGTGTACCAGGTCCCCGCCCTGCCGGCGGGCACGTACACGTTCGTCTGCTCGGTGCACCCGAACATGACCGGGACCGTCACGGCCCAGTAGGCCCACCACGTCCCGGGCACCCACCTCACGAACCCTCACCGCCGGTCTCGCGGTCATGCTGCTCGTCGTCGCGGCGTGCGGCGGTGCCTCCGGCGGGGCGGCGACGGGCGACCCGGCCCCGCAGGTCGCCGGCACGGCGCTCGACGGCACGCAGGTCGACCTGGCCTCGTACCGGGGCCACCCGGTGATCGTGAACTTCTGGGCATCCTGGTGCACCCCCTGCCGCGAGGAGTTCCCGCTGTTCAAGGAGCGCCTCGACGCCCTCGGCCCGAGGGACGGGCTTGAGATCATCGGGGTGATGTACAAGGACCAGGCAGACCTCGCCCAGCAGTTCCTCGATGACTTCGGCGCGACCTGGCCGACGGTCCCCGACCCGGACGGCAAGCTGGCGGCGGAGTACCACGTGGTGGCGCCGCCGCAGACGTACTTCATCGATTCCGACGGCGTCCTGCGCGGCCTGCAGGTCGGCCAGGTCCTCGCATCGGACTTCGACACGCAGTACGCGAAGATCCGGCCGTGAACGCCGTCCACGGGGCCGGCGCGAACCCCATGCCGGCGGACCGCGACATCGCCGCGCGCGAGCCCGCCGCCCCCGACATCGCGGTCCGCGCCGTCGACGTCAGCAAGGCCTACGGTCGCCGGGACGTGCTGACCGGGGTGTCGTTCCAGGTGCACCGGGGCGAGCTGTTCGCGCTGCTCGGTCCCAACGGGGCCGGCAAGACCACCACGGTCGAGATCCTCGAGGGCTACCGGCGGATCGACACTGGCTCCGTCGAGGTGCTTGGCCTGGATCCCGTCCGGGACGGCGCACGGCTCCGGCCCCGGATCGGGCTGATGCTCCAGAACGGCGGGATCGATCCCCGGACCACCCCGCGCGAGGCCCTCCGCCTGTATGCGCGGTTCTACCGGGACCCGGAGAGCCCCGACCGGCTGCTCGAGCTGGTGGACCTCGGCCAGGCCGCGACCACCCGGTACCGCCGGCTGTCCGGCGGCGAGAAGCAGCGGCTGGGCCTGGCCCTCGCGCTGCTCGGGCGTCCGGAGCTGCTCGTCCTCGATGAGCCGACCGCCGGGATGGATCCGGCCGCGAAGCAGACGACCCGGGAGCGAATCGCGGCGCTGCGTGAAGCCGGCACGACCATCCTGCTCACGACCCACGAGCTGGGCGATGTCGAACGCCTCGCGGATCACGTGGCCGTCCTGGACCGCGGGCGCCTCGTCGCCTATGGGACGCCCGCCGAGCTGACCGGCGCCGGCGCGCCGCGGGTGAGATTCCGGTTGTCGGCCGCGCTGCGCGACGGCGACGCGGCAGCCCTGGCCGCGGCGACCGCGCCTCACGGTGGCGCGACCGGCGGCCGCGCCTCGCACGACGGTGCGCTTCCCGATGGCGGTTCGCCGCGGGTCGTCACGGCCGGGCCCGGCGGCGCCTACGAGCTGGTTGGCCTGGACGGCCCGCCCCGTCCGGAGCTGGTCGTGGCGCTCGCCGCATGGTGTGCGGAGCACGGGCTGCTGATCACCGAGCTCCGCCTCGGGGCCGCGAGCCTGGAGGAGCGCTACCTCGAGCTCGTCGGCGCTGATGTCGCAACCGTGGACGGCGCGTCTGCGGACGGCGCGTCTGCGGACGGCGCGACCAGGGACGGCGAATGAGCGACGTGCGCGGGATGCGCGGCGCACCCGCCCCGTCGGTCGTCGGCGCCGGTGTGCCGGCGCGTCCGGCGTCGTGGCTCCGGATGGCGTCGGCCCTCGCCGCCTACGAGCTCCGGCTCGTGCTGCGCCGCGGCGAGGGCCTGCTGATCACGTTCGTCATCCCGGCCGGCGTGCTGCTCGTGTTCAGCGCGTTCGACACCAGCGGCGGGGTCGATGCCGGGCGGCCGGTCGACCGGCTGCTGCCGGGCTCCATCGCACTCGCGATCATCGCCGCATCGCTGGTCTCGCTCGCCATCTCGACCGGCTTCGAACGGCAGTACGGCGTGATCAAGCGGCTGGGCGGCAGCCCCGCCGGGGCGGGCGTCGTCGTCGCGGCCAAGACCGCATCGGTCATCGTGGTCGAGGTCGTCCAGATGATCCTGCTGGTCAGCATCGCGGTCGCGACGCTGGGCTGGACGGCCGGTCCCGGGGCGTCGGTCGCGCTCACCGCGTCGGCGCTCGTGCTGGGAACCATGGCGTTCGCGGGTCTCGGGCTGCTGATGGCCGGCACGCTCCGCGCGGAGGCGACCCTCGCGCTCGCGAACCTCCTGTTCCTGGTCGCGCTCGTCCTCGGCGGCATCGTCCTCCCGCTCGAACGGCTGCCCGGGGCGGTGGCCTCGGTCTCCGAGGTGCTGCCCGCGGCCGCGCTCACCCGCACCCTGGGAATCGGGCTGGGCTCGGTAACCGGAGATGCCACCGAGCCGCTGGTCATCCTCGCCGGATGGGCCGTGCTGCTGGTCGTGCTCGCCGCACGCAAGTTCCGCTGGGATTGAGTCTGGACCCGCCACGGCTCACGCCCAGCACAGCTGGAGTCATCGCATGGATGCAGCCGACAGCCACGACGTGATCCGCGTCCACGGCGCGCGCGAGAACAACCTCAGGAACGTCAGCATCGAGATCCCGAAGCGCCGCCTGACGGTGTTCACCGGCGTCTCCGGCTCGGGCAAGAGCTCGCTGGTGTTCGACACGATCGCCGCCGAGTCGCGACGGCTGATCGACGAGACCTACTCGACGTTCGTCCAGGTCTTCATGCCGACGCTGGCACGGCCGGACGTCGACGCGCTCGACGGTCTGACGACCGCGATCATCGTCGACCAGGAGCGACTCGGCGCGAACCCGCGCTCGACGCTGGGCACCGTGACCGATGCCAACGCGATGCTGCGCAGCCTGTTCAGCCGTCTCGGCACACCGCACATCGGCGGACCGACGGCCTTCTCCTTCAACATCCCGACCACGCGGGCGAGCGGCGTCATGACCGGCCCCAAGGGCGAGAAGAAGATCGTCCAGGACGCCGTGTACCTCGGCGGGATGTGCGCCGAGTGCGAGGGGCGGGGCACCGTGTCCGACCTCGACCTGTCCGTGATCCTCGACGAGTCGAAGTCGCTCGCCGATGGCGCCATCCTGGTCCCGGGCTACACCGCGGACGGCTGGATGGTGACCCAATTCGTCGAGTCCGGCTTCTTCGACCCGCACAAGCCGATCAAGGACTACACGGAGAAGGAGCGCCACGACCTCCTGTACCGGCAGACGACGAAGGTGAAGGCCAGGGGCATCAATGTCACCTACGACGGGCTGATCCCGAAGATCCGCAAGTCGATGTTCAGCAAGGACATCGACTCCCTGCAGCCCCACATCCGGGCGTTCGTCGAGCGGGCCGCGGTGTTCAAGACCTGTCCGGCGTGTGACGGCAGCCGGCTCAACGAGGCGGCGCGCTCCTCGAAGATCAACGGCCTCGGCATCGCCGACGTCTGCGCCATGCAGGTCACCGACGCGGCCGAGTGGCTGCGCAGCGTCGACGACAAAGGCGTGGCGCCGCTGGTCGCCAACCTCCTCCACCTGTTCGACTCGTTCGTCGAGATCGGGCTGGGCTATCTCTCGCTCGACCGCCCCTCGGGCACGCTGTCCGGGGGAGAGGCGCAGCGGACGAAGATGGTCCGCCACCTCGGGTCTGCGCTGACCGATGTCACCTACGTGTTCGACGAGCCGACGATCGGGCTGCACCCGCACGACATCCAGCGGATGAACCGCCAGCTCCTCGAGCTACGGGACAAGGGCAACACCGTCCTCGTCGTCGAGCACAAGCCGGAGACGATCGCGATCGCCGACCGTGTCGTCGACCTCGGTCCCGGTGCCGGCAGCGGCGGAGGCACCGTCTGCTTCGAGGGGACCATCGACGGCCTGAAGGCGTCCGGCACCCTCACCGGCCGCCACCTCGACCACCGCACGGCGCTCAAGGAGACGGTCCGGACGCCGACCGGCAGGCTCGAGATCCGCGGCGCGGACACGCACAACCTGCAGGACGTCGACGTCGATGTGCCGCTCGGCGTGCTGTGCGTCGTGACCGGGGTGGCCGGGTCCGGCAAGTCCTCGCTCGTGCACGGGTCGATCTCCCCCGGCGCGGGCGTGGTGTCGATCGACCAGGGGGCGATCCAGGGCTCGCGCCGGAGCAACCCGGCGACGTACACCGGCCTGCTGGACCCGATCCGGACCGCGTTCGCGAAGGCCAACGGCGTCAAGCCGGCCCTGTTCTCCTCGAATTCGGAGGGCGCCTGCCCCACCTGCAACGGCAACGGGATGATCTACACCGAGCTGTCGTTCATGGAGACCGTCGCGACGCCGTGCGAGGACTGCGGGGGCAAGCGGTTCCAGGCCTCGGTGCTGGAGCTGCGGTTCGGCGGGCTCAACATCGCCGAGGTGCTCGACCTGCCGGTCGCCGAGGCGCACGCCTTCTTCGCCGAGGGCAACGCGAAGACGCCCGCGGCGGCGGCGATCCTGGCACGCCTCGAGGACGTCGGGCTCGGCTACCTCAAGCTCGGCCAGCAGCTCCCGACCCTGTCCGGCGGCGAGCGGCAACGGCTCAAGCTGGCCACCCGGATGGCCGAGAAGGGCGGCGTCTACGTCCTGGACGAGCCGACGAGCGGGCTCCACCTCGCCGACATCGACCACCTGCTCGGCCTGCTCGACCGGCTGGTCGAGTCCGGCAAGTCGGTCATCGTCATCTCGCACCACCAGGCGGTCATGGCGCACGCCGACTGGATCATCGACCTCGGGCCCGGGGCCGGTCACGATGGCGGCCGGATCGTGTTCGAGGGCACCCCGGCCGATCTCGTCGCCGCCCGGTCCACGCTCACCGGCGAGCACCTCGCGGCCTACGTCGGCATCGGGGATCGCTCCTGAGCGTCCCGTCCTAGCCCGGGCAGTGCTGCGCCTGCTTGCCGATCGCCCGGTACGGGCAGTCCGCCATGTCGATCAGGTACAGCAGCGCCGCCCGGTTGCGCGCCGTCTGCGAGGCGATCTTCTCGTCGGGGGGCTCATGGTCGGCGTGGGAGCTCACCTGCTCGGTCGGATACAGCTCGAAGGTGAACGAGAAGATGTGCTGGCGCCCGTACATCCAGTCGATCTCGTCGCCGTCGGTCGGGTACAGGTCGCTCGACTGCTGGGCCGTATAGCCGTTCGTCCGCGCCATGGCGCGGCCCATGGCCACGAACGTCGCGTGGTCGTCCGCGGTCATGTCCGATGGAATGTTGGTGTACGTGTACCCGTACGGCCACAGGATCAGCTCGCCGTTGGTATGGAGCGTCACGTGGGTCCGGATCTGCTGTGTGCCGTCGACCACGCGGCTCAGCACGAAGTCCCGCACCGCGCGGGCCTCCGGCGTGCTGAATGCGGACGGGCCCCGGTAGTTCCACGCGGACGGGTTGCCCGATGAGCCGCCGCAGCAGCCCCACCGGTAGTCGTAGTTGCGGTTGACGTCCGTGCCGATCGCGCTCGAGCCGGGCGTCGGCTGCCGGTTCTTGCGCCAGCCGCGGTAGCCGGTCGGCAGCAGGTCGTAGGCCCAGCCATCGGGATTGACCGCGAAGATGATGTAGATCTCGCGCGTGTCCACGAGGCGGCGAACGGTCGCGTCGGAGGCGTAGTCCGCGGTCAGGGTGTGGAGCAGGTAGAGAGCCTGTTCGATGGTCAGGTGCTCCCGCGCATGGTGGAGGGCATCGACCAGCACCTCGGGCTCATCTTCGTCGACGTCGACGTTGTCCGAGATCTTGGCGGCCCAGATCTCGCGCCCCTGGTCACTCTGCCCGATCGAGAACACGTGGACGAACCCGGGGTACGAGACCTCCGCCGTCTGGAGCGCCAGGAGCATCTCGCCCGGATCGTGGTAGCGCGAGTCGTAGGCCGGGTACGTCGGCCCCGGGGGTGGGAGCGTGAGCCGGCCGTCCGACCAGGCCGCTGCCTCGAGGGCGAGCGCGTCGGGCACCCGGCTTGGACCGCCGACCGCGATGATGCTGGATGGCCGGGCGCTGATGATCGCATCCCGCGTGGGCACGGGCAGGAGGTCCGGCCGCACCAGGAGGATCGGTCGCCCGTCGACCGCCGCCAGCGGTGCCGCGGCAAGCGCGTCCGGGAACTCGATGCCGGTGGCCAGGATCAACCCTGCCGCGTCGGGGGCGAACCGGGCGGCCACCGCCGCCGCGGTCGCGAACCGGTCGGGGCCGGAGACGCGCTCGACCGCCGGCCCGAGCGCGGCGATCGCGGTCGCGACGCTCGCGCTGACCACGCCCGTGCTGCCGACGATCACGACACGGTCCGGCTTGAGCCGCACCAGCTCATCGCGGGTCGGCGCAGGCAGGCTGGTGGTCCGCGTGAGGAGGATCGGGGCGCCAAGCGTCCCGGCGACGCCGCCCGCCGCAAGGGCGTCGGGGAAGTTGCCGCCCAGGGCGACGAACGCGATGGGAACGCCCGGCGAGAACGAGGCGGCCGAGATCGCAGCCGCGGTCGCATAGCGATCGGGACCCGACAGGCGATCGATCGGAACGTCGGGCCCCAGCAGCGCCCGGACCTGGCCGATGACGCCCTCGCTCACCGCACCCGGTCCGCCGGCGACCACGACCCGCCCGGGGTGCAGCCGGACCAGCTCGTCCTCCACGACCGGCGGCAGGCCGTCGGGGCGGGTGAGCAGGACCGCGCCGCCGTCCCGGCCCGCGACCGGGCCGACGGCGAGGGCGTCCGGGAACACGGCGCCCGAGGCGAGGGCCACCATCGGAGCGCCACCATCCGGGAACAGCCGCGTGGATACGGCAACGGCGGTCGCGTAGCGGTCCGGTCCGGCCACCCGCTCGATCGAGACCGTTGCGGGCGGGGTCACAGCGGCGGCCACCTGGCTGCCCATCGGGACGAACGCCAGCGCGAGCAGCGGAGCCAGCCAGCGCACGAGGCGTCCCGGACGACGACCCGAAGGCGGCGCGTCGTGGGGCGCAGCCGGGCTCAACGGAGGAGCTGGCGAGGCGGGACGCCGGAAGCCATGTTCATAGGGTGGGGCCCAGCCCGCTGCTGGTCAATGCCGCGATCGTCCGTCGGGCGAACGGGACGAAAAGGAAGAACCCCGGGGTGGTCGGGTCCCGGGGTTCAGGTGAATCGGATTGGTTGCGGGGGAAGGATTCGAACCTCCGACCTTCGGGTTATGAGCCCGACGAGCTGCCGCTGCTCCACCCCGCGAAGGCTTAACACTCTACCGGCGATCGAGGATTCCGTCAAAATCGGCTCGAGCTGGCAAGGTGCCCCGCTGTTGGCGCGAGCCCGCTCAGGCCTCGTGGACGACCGCCGCGCCCGGCTCGTTCGCCGCCCCCGGGGCGCTCGCGCGACGAGGCTGCATCGCGGCATAGAGCGCTCGCCGGCCGAGCAGCAGGCCGAGCAGCAGCGCCACGCCGGTCCCGATCCCGGCGGCGAGGAATGGGTAGCGGAGGTCCGCCTCGGCAAGAACGCCGGCCAGCAGCGACGCCACGATCGTCCCGATCGTGCCCGCGGCACCGAACAGTCCCTGCGCCGTGGAGCTCCGGCCGGGTGGCGACGCACGTGCCACGAGCAGGTACAGGGCCGGTGAGGCAAACGCAAACGCCGTGCCCTCGACCAGTCCCAGCACGACCATCCACCACACCTCGGGCACGAGCGGGTAGAGGAAACCGCACGCAGCGACGCCGGCCATCCCGACCACGAGCGCGACGAACCCGCCCTGCTGGTCGATGAACCGGCCCGTGACCGGCGACAGCACGAGGATGGGCAGCGCGAACGTGAAGAAGGTGAGGCCGATTGCGGCCATCCCGGCGCCCAGCGACGTGAGGTACAGGCTCCACACCACCTCGTACGAGCCGCCGGCAAAGAAGCTGCCGACGTTGAACGCGATCGCCGCCACGAGCAGCAGGTTGAGGATGCTCGGCGGCCTCGTCGCGGCATCCGGCTCCCTCGCAGCCTCCGCGGCCGTGTGGACGCCTCGCTCCAGGTCCGGGACGCGCGCGCCCACGAGGATCGCCGACACCACCAGCGCGATCCCGGCGACCCAGAACACCACCGTCGGCTCGTTGGTCGCTGCGGCCGCGAGCCCGCCGATCGCAGGCCCGATCATCAGGCCGCCCATCTGGGCTGCGCCGTACAACCCGAACGTCTCGCCCTGGCGCTCGGGCGCATTGGCATCCACCAGGTAGCCGCGGGCCGCCGGGTCGTAGATCGAGGCCGCCATGCCGGACAGCGCCCGCACGACGATGAACGCAACCGGCCCCACGACGAACAGCGGGGCGACCGCAAACGCGGCGGCGAGCACCAGGCCGGTCATCATCAGCGCCTTCCGTGACACACGATCCGCGAGCCATCCGAACACCGGCTCGCCGACCAGGCGGGCGGCCGGCCAGCCGGCAACCACGATCCCCAGGGTCGGCAGGTCGACGCCGTGCGTCGTGAAGTAGATGGGCAGGATCGGGAGCAGCGCGCCAAAGCCGACCCAGATCGTCCCCTCGGCGAGGAGCAGGGGAAGGATCGGGCCCCAGGCGGCCAGCCAGGTGCGGACGCGGTCGGTCACGGGCGCTCCATCTCGGGGAGGCGGTCATCGTATCCGAGCAACGGCCGCCGTCCGCTCGCGACCCACGGCCCGGGACCCCGGCCGGCCCTATGATGCGGTGGCGATGTCACCTGCCCTGCTGCTCACCTTCCTTGTCGCCGGCCTGGTGGCGCTGATCCCGGTGTGGCGGCTCCACGTCGCCGGCTGGCCGCCGCGATCGCTGTTCACGGCCTGGATCCTGTACGCCGTCGGCATCCTCGTCGCGATCCGCTTCCCCGGACCGGTCCGCGTCCTGATCCCGGTGATCGTGCTCGCCTACGTGGCGCCGTTCGTGGCCGGTCCCGAGCGGCTGTCGCGGGTCCTCAACGGCCGGCCGCGTCCGCGCGGGGTCGTCATCGACGTGACGCCCAGACCGGCACCGGGGCTGCCCGAACCGCCGGCCGATCGCGACGAGGAGCCGCCGACGCGCTGAGCGTTCGCGCTCGCCAGGCCGCACGGCGCCCCGCCAACTCGCTATCGTCGGCGGGTGACGCATCCCACCTTCGATCGCGCACCGTGGCACCTCGACCCCACCGTGTCGTACCTGAACCACGGCAGCTTTGGCGCCTGCCCCGCCCCGGTGCTGGAAGCGCAGCGCGTGTGGCGCGAGCGAATGGAGGCGGAGCCGGAGCGCTTCCTTGCCCGCGAGCTCGAGGGTCACCTGGACGAGGTGCGCCGGCTTGTCGGCGCCTTCATCGGGGCGGATCCGGAGGGCATCGCCTTCGTGCCCAACGCGACGACGGGCGTGTCGACCGTCCTCGCATCGCGGCGGTTCGAGCCGGGCGACGAGCTGCTCGCCGGCGATCACGAGTACAACGCGACCCTCAACGCGATGCGAGCGGCGGCCGAGCGCGACGGTGCGCGCCTCGTGATCGCGAGGATCCCCTTCCCGACCCACGATCCCTCGCAGGTCGTCGAGGCCTACGTCGATGCCGCGACTCCCCGCACGCGGTTCGCGCTCGTGAGCCAGGTCACCTCGCCCACGGCGCTGGTGCTGCCGGTCGCCGCGATCGTCCGTGAGCTGGATCGGCGTGGCGTGGACACCATGGTCGACGGCGCCCATGCGCCCGGCATGGTGCCGCTCGACGTCAACGCCATCGGGGCCGCCTACTGGACCGGGAACGGGCACAAGTGGATGTGCGCTCCGAAGGGTGCCGCGATGCTGTTCGTGCGGGCCGACCTGCGGACCGGGATCCGGCCGCTGGTCATCTCCCACGGGCTCAACGACGAACGGCGGGACCGGACGCGGTTCCGGTTGCTGTTCGACTGGATGGGCACGCTCGACCCGTCCGCGATCCTCGCCCTGCCGGCAGCCATCCGGTATGTCGGAGGCCTCCACGAGGAGGGCTGGAGCGGCCTGATGGCGGCGAACGCAACGCTCGCCAGGCGCGGCCGCGACGTGATCTGCGCCACCCTGGGGGTTCCGGCGCCTGCGCCCGACGTGATGCTCGGATCGATGGCCGCGATCCCGCTGCCGGGGATCGCTCCCAGCATCGCGGCCGCACGCCGGCTGCAGTCGACGCTGTTCGACGAGGACCGGATCGAGGTGCCCCTGTTCGCCTTCCCCGTCCCCGCCGCGCTCGAGCCGGGCGCCGCGCCGGCATCGATCATCCTGCGCATCTCCGCCCAGCGCTACAACCAGCCGGACGAGTATGCCGCCCTGGCCGAAGCGCTCGTGGGCCGGCTCAGGACACCGTCGTCGCCGCGCTCGCTGCTGGGCCGAATCCGGCGCGGGTGACGGCGGGCAACCGGGTCAGCGCGCCTCGGCCGTCGAGCGCCGCCCACGGCGCGGGTAGATGATCAGCATGCGGCCCGGCCCATCGCCGATGTTCTCGACGTCGTGCGGAACTGTCGGGTCCCACGCGAGGTAGTCGCCCGGTCCGAGCTCGACCGTGTGGTCGCCCTGCGTCAGCCGCCAGCGGCCCTCGAGGACGACGTGGTGCTCGTCGCCCTGGTGCGCGTGCACGCCGGTGGAGTGTCCGGGCGGCGCCGAGACCTCGAGGATGCACACGTCGCGCGACGTGCCCGCGTCGACCTCCTCGAGCACGGCGCCACCCGGTCCGGGCGTGAGCGGTCGGTCGCGCTTCACGACGACGCGCGGCGGCGCGGTCGAGTTGAGCAACAGCCAGGCGGCCGGCACATCGAGCGCATCGGCGATCGCCGCCAGCGCCTCGAGCGAGGGCACGGCCTTCTCGTTCTCGATCTGCGACAGGTACCCGACGTTCAGCCCGCTGTCCTCGCTGACCTGGGCGAGCGTCAGGCCGCGCGACGTCCGCCAACGCCGCACCTCGCGCCCCACGTTGAGACCAGCCCCCGCGTCGCCGTGTTTTCCTGCAGCCAACCTACTTGACCTCTGTCAATACCCGTGGCAAAGTATGCCTGACAGCAATACTGATTTGCTGAGCACAAACCGTCAAGCCAAGGCGTCCGATCGACCGGCGCCAGCGCAAAGGAGCTCAACGTGAACATCGCCATCATCGGGACCGGCAACGTCGGCCAGGCCCTGGGAACCTCATTTGTCCGGGCAGGACACGCGGTCACCCTCGCCGCACAGGACGCCGGCAAGACCGCCACGGTCGCCGAGACCATCGGGGCAGCCGCAGCGAACACGCTCACCGGGGCCGTGGCGGCTGCGGACGTGGTCGTGATCGCCGTCCCGTGGGGTCCGGCCGAGGGCGTCGCACGAGAGATCGCGTCGGTCGCCGGCGGCAAGGTCGTCATCGACGCAACCAATCCCATCGCGGCCGACTACACGGGCCTCGCGACGGACAACGGTGCCGAGCAGCTGGCCGCGCTCCTGCCGGGTGCGCGCGTCGTCAAGGCGTTCAACACGCTGTTCGCATCGGTCCAGGCGAACCCCGAGGCACATGGCACCACCGTGGACGGGCTGTTCGCCACCGACGACGACTCGGCCCGCGACACCGCGATGGAGCTGATCGCCTCGATCGGCCTCCGTCCGGTTCACGTCGGGCCGCTGGCGGCCGCCCGCGAGCTCGAGGCCCTGGCCTGGCTCAACATCCGCCTCAACATGATCGCCTCGGGCGACTGGCAATCGTCCTACGTGCTCGTCGGCGCCCCGGCCGCCGCCGTCGCCTAGGCCTCCTGCGCCGAGGGCCGGGCGACGCCGTTGCGCCGTCCGGTCCCCGGTCCTACCGTTGAGCATCACGTCCGCTGCCGGAGAGCTCCCGCGCCCCATGTCCGACCCGCGTCCCGCCACCCCCACCCCGCCGCCCGCGTCGCTGCCCGCCCTCTATCTCGGTCATGGCGCGCCGCCGCTGCTGGACGACCCGGTGTGGATGGCCCAGCTCGCCGGCTGGGCCCGCGATCTGCCGCGGCCGACGTCGGTGCTGATCGTGAGCGCCCACTGGCAGACCGCGCCGATGGCGATCGGCGCGACCACCACCGTGCCGCTGGTGTACGACTTCTACGGCTTCCCGCAGCGCTATTACGACCTCCAGTACCGCGCACCGGGCGCGCCGGAGCTCGCGGCCTCGGTGCGGTCGCTGATGCCATCGACCGAGCCGATCCTCGATCGCCCGACCCGCGGCCTCGACCACGGCGCCTGGGTGCCGCTGATGGCGATGTACCCCGATGCCGACATTCCCGTCCTCCAGATGTCCATGCCAGACCTTGACCCGCGCCACCTGTTCGAGGTCGGCCGGCGGCTCGCGCCGCTGCGCGACGAGGGTGTCCTGATCGTCGGCAGCGGGTTCATGACCCACGGCCTGCCGTTCATCGGCGAGTACTTCGCGGGCAAGGCCGGCGCTCCCCAGTGGTCGGTCGAGTTCGATCGCTGGGCAGCGGAGGCGCTGGAGCGCGGCGACATCGACACGCTGTTCGCGTTCCGCGAGAAGGCGCCCGGGATGCCGTTCGCACACCCCACGGTCGAGCACTTCGCGCCGCTGTTCGTGACGCTGGGCGCGGCGGTCCAACCTGATGCTCCGCCGCGAACGGCCATCGACGGCTTCTTCATCGGCCTCTCCAAGCGGTCGTTCGAGGCGCGCTGATCCTCGCGGCGTCCGGCGTGACGTCCTGCCGGAACGCGACTGGTCACGGCCCCGTCCACCGTGTACATTGCGCGTCGCCCCTGGTCGCTCATCCCCCCGAGTGATCAGGGGCATTTCCATTGCTCGCGACCGACGGCGGGCCTGCAATCGCCGACCGGGAGGGGACCTTTGACGTATCGCCATGGCGCCGCCGGGGTGCCATCGTGAGCGTCGCCCCGTGGCGCGACCCGTTCGGACGAGAGGTCCCCGTTGCGCGCAGAGCCGGCCCGGCCCGTCGCTGCCGCTTCCGCGTGACCATGGACAAGTCCTGAGGACGATTGGATGCCAGGGACCAGCCTCTACGGCGTGCTGCAGGTGGTTCCGTCCGCCGAGCCCGAGGTGGTCCGCGCCGCCTTCCGGGCGCTCGCCCGGAAGCACCATCCCGATGCGGGCGGTGACGGGCGGGTCATGGCCACCCTGAACGCGGCCTGGCACATCCTGGGCCAGCCGGAGCTCCGGTACGCATACGACCTCGAACGCGCCCGGGCGCGAGCAGCCGCGCATCGGCATGATGGCCAGCCCACGCCGGGCGCCCAGGGTCCCGCCCGCCCGACGAGCGCACACCAGGCGCCACCGGGCACCGGCACCGTGCTCGATTTCGGGCGCTATGCGGGTTGGTCGATCGGGAGCCTTGCGACCAGCGACCCGGATTACCTCGAGTGGCTGACGCGGACCTCGATCGGCCGCTCGTTCAAGCGCGAGGTCGACGCAGCCCTCGCCGCGCGAGCCCGGGCTGCCGAGCTGCTGCGACCGCAGGTCGATGCACGGTCACCCCGAGGCGCATCGCACGGCTGGTTCCAGCGCTGACCCGATCACGTCGGGACGGATATCGCCGGCGGGCCGGCCCGGCGACCAAGGCAGGCTCTGAGTCGGAGCGGAGTGGCGAACGGTCCGTTGCCCATGGGTTCGCGGTCAGCGCCCTGATCGAGGATCTGAGAACCGTATCGCGCTGCCGTTCGTCGTTACGGGCACCATGGGAGCATTCGCGTACGTCATGACGCGTGGAGCTGGGGGGGTCGATCTGGCCGGGTCGCGCACAGATGCAGAGCGACATATCCTGGCGTCCGGTCGCGTGGGGGTCGACCGGCGCTTCCGGCTGGCCGGTCTCCTGTTGGGCAACGCATCCGAAGCCGAAGACGCCGTCCAGGAGGCGATGGTCCGCGCCTGGCACTCTGCCGCATCCCTTCGCGATCCGTCGAGAGTGGACGCATGGCTCGACGGAATCCTCGTCAATGTCTGCCGGGATCGGCTGCGGCGCCGCAAGGTCGTTCGGTTCATCTCCCTGGCCGATGGCGCAGGTGGCCCTGCCCGAGACCAATTCCAGGTGGTGCTCGATCGGGACGAGGTCGTCCGAGCGATGCGCGAGCTCGACGCAGACCAGCGGATCGTCGTGGTCCTGCACTACTGGGGTGGGCTGACGCTTGAGGGCATCGCGGACCGGCTTGGCTGGCCCGTCGGGACGGTGAAGTCGCGACTCCATCACGCGCTTCGGCGCATGAGGGCGACCCTTGATGGGGCCGCGGCCGCCGCGGAGGCCTCCCGATGAGCGACGACCTCGACCGGAGGTTGCGCGAGAGCCTCGGTGACCTGACGCTGCCGTCCGCGCCACTCACCCTCCACGACGTAATGGACCGACTTGAGGCTGAGCAGCCGAGGCATCCGCACCCGAGATGGCGTGGCGTACTCCGGGCCGTCCCGATGCTGGCCGTTGCGGTCGTGATCGTCGCAGTCCTCGGGTGGGGCAGCGGGCTACGGCTTGGAGTGTCGCCCGGGGCGACGTCGGAATCGACCGACGAGACGCCCGGCGAGTCCGCGACCTCATCGACTCCTTCGCCCGCCCTCGCGACAGAGAACCCCAAGCCCTCCGGGTCGATCGTTCCGTGGCTCCATCAGACGACCTTCACTGCCCCGTCGCCGACGCCTGTCGTGATCCCGTCGGGGACGCCGACCTGTCTTCCCAGCGATCTCACCGCGTCCGCCGGGTGGCAGGGAGGCGGTGGACAGATGCTCGGGTGGCTCGCTGTGACGAACGTCGGTCGGCACCCATGCGTCCTCGAGGGCAGCCCGCGACTCGTCGAGCTGCGCTCCGCCAATACGATCGTCGAGCCGATCACCTACCAGGGCGAGCCCAGCGACGGCAGCAGCGACCCGAGTGTCATTGCCGGCCCGGTCCTCCTCAAGCCAGGCGGGGCGGCAGGGGCCCTCCTGTGGTGGTCGAATTGGTGCGGCACGACGACCCTAGAGGTGACATCCCTCGTCGTCACCCTGCCGTCCGGAGGAGGTCCGATCGAAGCGGGGCCGGCGACGCCGGGAACCGTGATGAGCGGGCTCCCGCGTTGCGACGTGCCATCCGCCGCGTCCACCTTCACCGCCTACGCCTTCACCCCGGTCGCGCCGGAGGAGCCCGCGTCTGCGCCGCAGCCAGCATCGGCGGCGCTATCAGTGCCCTCGTCGGCCCCCGCCGGCGCCGACCTCGTCTACTACGTGACGCTCACGAACCTCGGGACCCAGGCCGCCTCGCTCAACCCCTGCCCCACCTACTCCGAGAACCTGGTCGTCGGCGGCGTGGCGCTGAAGCTGCCCACCGTCCAGCGTCTGCTGCTGAACTGCGCCGCCATCGGACCGGCACTGGCCTCCGGCGCAAGCGTCGTCCTGGAGATGCACCTGCCGGTCCCTGCCAACCTCGCGCCGGGTCCGGCCACGTTGAACTGGGCAATGGACCCCGGTGGGCCCCTGAACACGAGTCCTGCGACCTCGGAGGTCGCCCTCACGGTCGTGGCGCCGTAGGGCGACGCTCATCTCACGACGACCAGCGGCCGCTCGTCCTCGCCCTCCCAGTCCCTTCGAACTCGCCCTCGCAGTCCCTGATAGACGCGCGACAGGGCGACGCGGCCCGGAGAAGGTCAGTGTCGAGACAGAGCGTCGGCGCGGCGGAACGAGATGCTTGAGGAGTGACTCCCACCTGCCTGAGCGCTGGTGAGCCCGCTGGGATTCGAACCCAGGACCGGAGGATTAAAAGTCCCCTGCTCTACCACTGAGCTACGGGCCCGGCCGCGACCGTATCACGTCCAGTGCGGCGATTCCCGATCACCGGCGCCGGTTCCGACAACCCCGGTTGTCCGCTGGGGCGTCCGGCGAGGCGGATCAGCGCGGCCGCTTTGCCCGCCGCGTCTTCGGCGCCTCCACCCAAGGCTGGTCGGCCAGGGCGAACGGCCATTCCGGTCGCGCGGCGACGGTCGCCATGGCCGGCATCGACCGTTCCTCGCCGGGATCGGGGGTCACGACAGAGAGAGACGGCGGTACCGCCGGCTGGATCGCGGCCGCGCGCGCCTGGATCGCCGTCCGGGAGGCGCCCTCAGCCGCCGCGTAGCGCTGGCAGTCGACGTGAGCGGCGGCGAGGCATGTGGCCCCCTGGTGGGCAATGCTGATCGACTGTCTTCGGCGGCTGCCGGGGACGCGCCGCCCGATCGCACGGATCATGCCCGCCTGCTGACCGGATTTCGCGTGGCAGACGTTGCCCGGCGCCGGAAAGTCGAACCACGTCGTGGGGTCCCGGTCGAGGCCCAGGAACGGGCAGACGGTCAGCCCATCCGGTGCCTCAGGTTGGGCCGTGGGCACGCCGCCCATGACGGGTATGCGCTCCGCCTGGAACCTCTTTTGGTCGACGGTCGGGGCCGAGGGAACCCGAGAACGAGGGGCCGCCGCCCGAGACCTGCGGCGCAACGCCGAGCGGAGGCGGCAGCGCGACAGAGGAGGGCTCGGACCCTTTCGCCATGACCGGGACCAACGGCCGCTGCGGTCGTGCCACCTCGACGGGGATCTCAGCGCCATCCCTCGACCCTCGACAGCTGTAGCAGCGCTTCGCGTCCAGGCGGTTGAGCGACCGGCAGCTTCCGCACACCCAATGCTCGCCGCCGTCGATGACCAGCGTCGTGAGATCCCGCTGCGGGAGCCTCCAGGTGGCCGAGGGCGCGTGGCCTTGATCATCTGACTCGAAGTGCCGCTCCTCGCCTCCACGTGAAGAGCGATAGATCAGCCAGATGGCGGTCGGGCCCCAGAGGAGCGCGACGATGATGACCAGCGCGGTTTCTGCAGCCACGAGTAGCGAACCCTCCAGCCGGAGGATACCTCGCGATGTCCGCGTGCCGGTCAGTCGGTGCTGCCTGATCTCCGACGGAGGGCATGGACAGCGGTGCGTCGCCGCAACACGACGGCAATCTCGAGCAGGACCCCGATGCGCGGACGCTCATCGCGACGGACGGTGGATTCCCGCGCGACACCAGGACGACCACCGCGGACGGGCGACGGCTACGGCAGCAGCGAGCCGTCCACCAGCTGTTCCACCGTGACCGGGTTCGGCACCAGGCCCAGCGACGTCATGAAGTCGAGCGACTGCTGCCAGCCGGCCGTGTCGATGGCGCCGTACGGCGCGCCGGTCCGGGTGTTCTTCCAGGTCGCGATCGTCGCGTCCAGGACCTGGCGCTGGAGCGCGGGATCTGTCGCGAGGTCGGGGACCGCGGCGAACGTCGCGTCCAGGCCCTTCTGGGGATCCGCGGCGATCTCGTCCATCGCCCGCAGCGTGGCGGCGGTGAATGCCCGGAGGGCGTCCGCCTTCGAGGCCAGGGTCGCCGTGCCGGTGACCAGGCCCGGGCCGGGCAGCGGCACGATGCTGTCGACCGTGAGCACGACCGTGTCGATGCCCGCCTGCTTGAGCTGGATGGGCTCGTTGTTGGCGAAGCCGGTGGCGGCATCCACCGCGCCCTGCTGGAGCGCCGTCGCCTGCGCGAAGTCCGGGTATTCGACGATGTCCACGTCGCCGGGCGTCATCCCGGCAGACTGGAGCAGCGCCTGGAGCATGATCCACGAGGACCCGTACTTGCCGGGGATCCCGATCTTCTTCCCGCGCAGGTCTGCCGCAGTCGTGATCCCCGACCCCGCCCGAGCAATCACGATGGACGGGAACTGGCCGTAGATCGTGGACGTGTAGACGACTGGGATGCCCTGGCTGACCGCCGGGATGACGGACGTCCCGTCGCCGCTGCCGATGTCGACGGCACCCTGCCCCAGGAGGGTGATCAGGTCGGGGTCGATCTGGTTCTGGAGCGTGACATCGAGACCCGCGTCCCGGTAAGAGCCGGCCTGGTCGGCCAGGTAGAACTGGGCGAACTGGACGCTCGGGATGTAGCCAAGGCCGACGGTCAGCGCGACCGGCGCCGATGTGGGCGTCGGCGTCGGCGTCGCCGAACCGCAGCCGACGACGATCAGAGCAAGGGCGGCAGCGATGGCGGCCAGGGACCGCCTGGAGCGGCGATGAAGCGCGGGCACGGGCGAGCAATCCTCCTGGGGGTCTGGTTGCCTTGGGTCGAGGCTCATCGATCGCCGACCAGCCGTCGTTCGACGAGCACCATGACGAGGTAGAGGGTCACGCCGATCATCGCGAGCATGGCGAGCGCGGCGAACATCAACGGCGTGTCGAACAGCGAGCCGCGCGCGATGTTGATCAGGACGCCCAGGCCCTTCTCGCCGCCCGCCCACTCGCCCACGATGGCACCGATCACGGCAAGCGTCACGCCGACCCGCATCCCGCCCAGGATCGCGGGCAGCGCGGCCGGGATCTCGACCCGGGCGATGACCTGCCAGCCGGTCGCCCTGAACCCGCGCGCCATCTCCAGCAGCCGCGGGTCCACCGAGCGGATGCCGACCATGGTGGCCACGGCGACCGGGAAGAACACGATCAGGGTCGTGATCACGAGCTTCGACATCAGCCCGTTGCCGAACCACAGCACGATCAGCGGCGCAAGCGCGAGCACCGGCGTGGCCTGGGCGGCCACGAGGTAGGGGCTCAGGAGCCGCTCAGCGAGATGGGAGCGAGCCAGCAGGACGCCGACGGCGAGGGCGATGGTGGCGCCGATGGCAAAGCCGAGCAGGATCTCGACCAGGGTCGTCTCGACGTGGGGCAGCATCGTGCCCTCCGCCCAGGCGCGGACGAACCGTTCGGCGACGGTCCACGGCCCCGGCAGCACGAACGACTTGAAGCCCGAGACGAGGACCACGAGCTGCCAGGCGACGAGGAACACGCTCGCGCTCAGGGCGACCGGCCACGCGCGCGTGATGAAGCGAACGCCCGCGGACGGCGCCTCCCGCCGCGCCGATGCGTCAACCGACGGCGCGGGCTCGACAGCCGGCGTGGCGGCGCTCGTCACGGCCCGGCGGGCATCGCTCATCGCCCGCCGTCCTCGGGGCGGAACGGATCGAACCAGGCCGGGGTCCCAGGCTCGGTATCGGCATGGCGATCGGACGCACCCGGCCGGGCGCCGGCGGGCATGGCCCTCGCCTCGGCCATCGCGATCCGGTCGTCGGTGGTATCGACCAGGTGCGCGCGGACGTCGGCCGCAACGGACGACACGAACGCAGAATCGAGATCAGCGACGCGCCGTGGACGCGGCAGGCCGACGCGGATCTCGGCCACGACGCGACCCGGCCGGGGCGACATCACGAGGACGCGATCGGCGAGGAACACGGCCTCGGGGATGCTGTGCGTGACCAGCACGATCGTCGTCCCGGTTCGCTCCCACAGGCGGAGCAGCTCGGCGTTGAACCGCTCGCGGGTGAGCGCGTCGAGCGCGTTGAACGGCTCGTCGAGCAGGAGCACGCCTGGTTCGAGCGCGAGCGCCCGCGCGATCGACACCCGCTGGCGGGTGCCGCCCGAGAGCGTCGTCGGCCGCGCCGTGGCGAACTCGCGCAGGCCGACCAGGCCCAGGAGGTCGCTTGCGCGGGCCGCCTGGCGGTCGCGAGGCCAGCCCGCGAGGTCCATCGGGAACCGCACGTTGGCTTCGGTCGTGCGCCAGGCGAGCAGGCGGGGCTCCTGGAACACGAGACCGACGCGCGGATCCGGGCCTGTCACCGGATCGCCATCGAGCGTGACCCGGCCGCCGTCTGGCGCGATGAGACCGGCGAGGACCCTGAGCAGGGTGCTCTTGCCGCAGCCGTTGGGCCCGATCAGGGCGACGACCTCGCGCGGCCGGACCTCGAGGCTGATGTGGTCCAGGACGTGGACCGTGCGGCTGCCACGGAACGTGAGGGAGACGTCGTCGACGCGGATGCCGGCACCGGGGAGGGGCGCGTGCGCGTCGCGGGACGCGGCCGGCGCCGCCGTCTTCGCTGTCGCCATTCACCACCTCCGTCACGATGCGAGTCGCAACGGGGCAGGAAGCGCTCAAGCACGATCCCGGGCGGGACGTACCGGCCCTGGCCTTCTCTCATCCGGACTGTACCGTCGGCTCCGGCGGGCGAGGTGACCCTCGCCTCGGATCTGCTGCACTCCCCGGGCTCGCGCCCGTGGAGCCGCTCGTGGGCTCGTCCCGCGTCGCGGGACCCTACCACCGGTCGGGATTCGCACCCTGCCCCGAAGGCTCTGCCCGCGATCCTACCACCAGCACGACGGGGGCTCGCAAAGCGGCCGCGGCTGGCCGGCGGGGCACTCGTCGGGGACGCTCGTCGGGCGACGGAGGCCCGGACCGGCTCACCGACGCAGCGGCGACCGGCCCAGGGTGTCGAAGGACGGCTTGAGCGCCGGGTAGAGGTCCCGGTACACCCCGAACAGGTCGTCGTACCTGACCCGCGTCGAACCGTCCGGCTCGATCCTGCGGGTCACCGCGGTCATCGCGATCACGCCATCCTCGAGGTCGTGCACCGCGCCCACGCCTGCCGCCGCGAGGATCGCGGCGCCGAGCACGGCCGTCTCGGCGACGACCGGGATGATCGCCGGGACCCCCAGCACGTCCGCCTTGATCCTGGCCCACAGGTCACCCGGGCTGGCGCGGCCGGCGAGCCGGAGCTCGCGCGCCGCTGCCCCGGCCGCAGCGAGCGGCTCGGCCACGTGACGCATCGCGAACGCCGCCCCCTCGAGCACCGCGCGGAACAGGTGCGCAGGCCCGTGGGCCAGCGTGAGCCCGACGAACGCCCCGCGCGCCCCCTCGTCGAAGATCGGGGCGCGCTCGCCCGCCAGGTACGGCAGGAACAGCAGCCCGTCCGATCCGGCCGGCACGGTGGCCGCCTCGGCAAACAGCTGGTCCGCCGACCAGCGGTCGCCCAGGACCGGACCCCGGAGCCAGCCGACCGACGCCCCGAGCGCTGCCATCGCCCCGCCCACGACCCAGCGCCCGGGCAGCGGTGCGGGCGCCCGGTACAACCCGGCGACCGGCAGCTCGATGGCGGTGTCCGCGTAGATCCCGATCCCGCCTGAGGTCCCGGCCGTGTCCACCGCATCGCCGGCGACGCGCAACCCGGCCCCCAGCATGCTGGCGGCGCCGTCGTTCACGCCGGCGATGACAGGAACGCCCGCGGCCAGCCCGAGCGCCGAGGCCGCCGCCGGTCGGAGGTGCCCGAGCAGGGACCCGAACGGCCGCGGCGGCGGGACCTGGTCCCCTCGCACGCCCGCCGCCTCCAGGTCCTCGCGCGCGATGGCGGACTCGTGTGCCTGGAGCGACGTCGCAGCCACGCCGGTCAGCCACAGGCCGAGCGCGTCCCACGCGGTGAGCATCCAGGTCGCCCGCGCCGCGGCCACCGGATCCTGGTGCGCGACCCATTCGATTTTCGGCAGCAGCCCGAACCCGGTTCCCCGGACCCGGCGATCCTGCCACGTGATCGCCGGGCGGACCGGCTCCCCGGCCGCATCGACGAGCGCGAGGGTCGGACCCTGCCCCACCCCGCACACGGCCAGCACGTCGACGCCGGAGACGTCGATCGCCCGGACCGCGGCCGTGATCGCGGCATACCAGTCGCGGGGATCCTGCTCCGCGCGGCCGTCGGGCGCCACATCCACGCGGCACGCGGCGCGGCCAAGCCCGATGAGCCTGCCGTCGAGCCCGACGAGCGCAGCCTTCGCCTCGGTCGTCCCGAGGTCCAGGCCCAGGACGGCCGGGATGCGCTCAGGCATCGGCCGCGACGTCCTCCGGCAGCAGGAACCACCGCAGCGCCTCGAAGTCCGGCCCGACCTCGCCCTCGACGATCGACGGCTCGACCAGCGGACGCGGCGGCTCGGCCAGGAGCGCCCGAGCCTCGTCGAGATAGTCCGCCAGCCTCGCCTCGGGCTCCCGGTGGCGATGG
Source organism: uncultured Chloroflexia bacterium (assembly GCA_963835335.1). GTDB lineage: Bacteria > Chloroflexota > Limnocylindria > Limnocylindrales > CSP1-4 > CAIXZV01. The sequence continues at coordinate 47,500 of CAWIFB010000035.1, forward strand.
GCCGAGTAGGCCATCCGCCCGTCCGCGTACGACACGTCGCGCAGGCTCAGCGGCGGCTCCGGCTGGCCGGAACGGTGCCGCCACATCCCGGTCGAGGGCTCGAACCGGTACTCGGGCAGCAGTCGCCAGCCCTCCCGGGCAACCAGGTCGACGGCATCGAGGATGAACTCGAACACGACGTCGCTGATGAAGTAGTTGAAGTTGACCCGGACCCAGCCGGGCTTGATGCCCTCGCATCCGCGCTCGATCTCGCGCTCGAACTCGTGCGAGGTCTCGACATCGATCCCCAGCAGCCGGTGGCCGTAGGGTCCGGCGCACGAGCAGCCACCCCGGGACTGGATCCCGAACAGGTCGTTGAGCAGCGCGACTACGAAGTTGTGGTGCAGGTACCGGCCGTCGAGGTTGCGCCCCGGGCGGCCCCCGGGGCGGACGACGAACGACACGATCGACAGCCGCTCCGCCTGGTGGCTGCCCAGGATCTCGATCGCGGAGTTCGCCTCCCACCGTTCCATCGCGCGGTGGATGAACGCCTGCTCGCGCTCGCGGATCGCGTCCACCCCGACCGCCGCCTTGAGCCCGAACACGAGCCCGGCGCGGATGGATTCCACGATCGCCGGTGTGCCCCCTTCCTCGCGGTGCTCGATGTCGGCGAGGTATACGTGCTCGGTCGCGTTGACGTACTGGACGGTGCCGCCGCCGGGGACGCTCGGCACCCGGTTGGTGAACAGCTCCCGGCGTGCGACGAGGACGCCCGGGGTGCCCGGGCCACCGATGAACTTGTGGGGGCTGATGAACAGCGCGTCCTTGTATGCGAGCGGGTCGTGCGGCGGGTCCATCTCGATCGACACGTACGGCGCCGCGGCGGCGAAGTCGAACAGCGACAGCGCTCCATGCTCGTGGAGGAGCCGCGAGATCGCGTACGTGTCAGAGACGATTCCGGTCACGTTGGAGGCGGCCGAGAAGCTGCCGATCCGCAGCGGCCGGTCCGCGTACCGGGCGAGCTCGTCCGACAGCTGCCCCAAGTCGATTAGCCCGTCGCGATCCTCGCGGATCGTCACCACGTCCGCGATCGACTCGCGCCACGGCAGCTCGTTGCTGTGGTGCTCGTAGGGCCCGATGAACACGACCGGTCGCTGTTCGGGAGGGATGCGCGACCGGAGGTCCCAGCGGTCATCGAGGTCTGCCGGGATACGCAGCTGGAGCACGTCGACCAGGCGGTTGATCGCACCCGTCGATCCCGATCCGCAGAAGATCACGGCGTGTCGCGTGGGGTTCCCACCGACCCCGTCGAGCACGAGCCGGCGCGCCTCCTCGCGGAACCGCGTGGTCTGGAGACCGGTGCCCGATGACTCGGTGTGGGTGTTCGCGTACAGCGGCAGGACCGCGTCGCGGATGTAGTCCTCGATGAACGACAGACTCCGGCCCGACGCCGTGTAGTCCGCGTACGTGACCCGGCGGATCCCGTACGGGCCGGCCACCGCCTCATCGTCGCCGATCATGGACGCCCGGACCAGGTCGATCAGCGGGTTCTGGCGCGGCTCGGTCGGTCCCGGCTGGGCGCGGTCCGCGGGTGCGGCGTCGACGGGCGTCTCCATGTGCGGAGCAGTCTATTGGATGGGCGGCAGCGGGCCGCACCTGGCTGCCGCGCAGTGCCGGCCACCGGGGTCGCGTCGGGCGCGACCCGGCGCCCGCTCGACCCCCGCTACGGGATCCGGACCTTCGCCAGGTCGTCGAAGCGGTAGCGGTCGAGGTCGACGTTGCCCGAGATCCCGGGCACGGTCCCGCTCGAGGTGTACTGCCAGAACGTCCACCCGTTGCCGCCCCAGTTGTCGGCCGGCACGGCGGGCGCGGACCCGGACGTCCAGTGCGCGATCCACAGCGTCTTGTAGCCGCCGGTTGCGAACACCGTGGTGCCGCCCAGGTACTTGGTCCAGAACGCCGGCGAGAAGTACAGCATCGCGCGCACGCCGGTCCGCTCGTAGACCCGGTCGAGATACGCCTGGACCCACGCGGTCAGGTCCGTGACCGACAGCCCGCCCGACACCTCGAGGTCGAGGACCGGCGGCAGGTCGCCGCTCGCGGGCAGGGCGGTATCGACGAAGTGGTCGGCCTCGGCGATGGCATCGTCCGGCGTGGCGTCGGGCTGGGCGAAGTGGTAGGCGCCGATCACGAGACCCGCCGCGTTCGCCTGGCTGCGGTTGGCGGCATAGGTCGCGTCCGAGAGGTCGGTCGATTCGGTTGCCTTGAGGAACGCGAACGCGCGCCCGGATCCGGCGACCGCGGCCCAGTCGACGGTGCCCTGCCAGTGGCTGACGTCGATGCCCTCGATGTAGGTCGGGCTGGGCGACGGGGTGGGGGTCGGCGCGGGCGACGGGGTGGGGGTCGGCGTGGGCGTCGGGGTGGGCGTCGGCGTGGGCGTCGGGGTGGGCGTCGGCGCGGGCGTCGGGGTGGGCGTCGGCGTTGGGGTCGGCGTTGGCGTGGGCGTCGGCGTGGGCGTGGGCGTCGGGCGCGACGGTCGCGGTCTTGAACAGGCTCGTCGCGGCGTAGACATAGCTCACGCCGTACAGGGATGAGACCGACCGGCCATTGACCGACGTGATCCGGTACCAGGTGCTCGCGGTGACCGTCGAGCCCGTGCACGAGGTCTTCCAGGAGCCGCCGCTGACCTTGGCCGTGGCGACGACGATCGTGCCGGACGCGATCTTCGCCTTCGACGTCGCAGCCGTGGTGGCGCTGGTCCGCAGGTTCACGGCGTCGCATCGCGCCGCCAGGGTGGTCTTGGTCGTCGAGGTGGTTGTCGTCACCGACTTGAGCAGGCTCGTCGCCACATACAGATACGAGACGCCGTAGCGTGAGCGCACGCTGCGGCCGTTGATCGATGACACCCGGTACCACGTCCTGCCCGACGCGGTTCGGCCGCCGCAGCTCGTCCGCCACGAGCCACCGGTGACCTTGGCGACCACGACGACCCGCGTCCCGGCGGCCAGCCGGACCTTCGTCGTGGATGCGGTCGTCGGCCGCGTCCGGAGATTGACCCCGGAGCACGCCGTCGTCATCGTCGAGGCTGCGAGCGCTGGTGCCGGCGCCATCGCCTGGATCGACGTGACCGCCATGAGGACGGCAACGAGGACGGCGAGGCGCACGAGGAACGGCTGTCGAAGGTGGACGAACACGGCCTCTCCCTGGGGTTCCCAGTGTGCCAGACCTCTCCGCGTTCGCGACTCCCCCGATCCGGTCATTCCACTGCGGCAATCGGTCATGGTGCGGGCAACCGGGCGCACGGGCGAGCGCCGGTACAATCTCCGGGTGTCACGGTTCTTCTCGCTCGACGATGCCAACGCCCTGGTTCCCGAGCTCGCGGTGGTCGTCGAGCGCCTGCGGGACCAGCGTGACGAGCTCGTCGGATTGCGCGATGCCTATCGCGAGCGCGAGAGCATCGTCGTCGGGGAGACGATCGCAGAGACACCGGAGGCCGGGGCTGACGACGCCGAGCTGCGGCGGCTGCGCCTGCGGATGCGCGGCATCGTCGACCAGATGCAGGCCGACGTCGCGTGGCTTGACGAGCGATCGATCGTGCTGCGGGACATCTCCACCGGGCTGCTCGACTTCCCCGCCCTCGCGAGCGGCCGCCAGGTCTGGCTGTGCTGGCGCATCGGCGAGGCGAGCATCGGGTTCTGGCACCGGCACGACGAGGGGTTCGCGGGTCGCCGACCGCTCGCGCACCTGCCCGACGAGGCCGCCCGCGCCTGAGCGCGTCCGGCGCGCTCGTCGGTCCTCGGGGACCCACGCCGTTACACTCGCGCGCATGCCGACCGCGCCTCGTTCCAGCCGCCAGGTCACGATCCGGCAGGGGGACCGCGACAAGGCGTACCGCCCGCTGCCGGAGGGCACGCGACGGGATGCCCTCGCGGCTGGCCTCGCGGCGTATGCCCGCGGTGACTTCTTTGCGGCGCACGAGATCCTCGAGCCTGCCTGGATGGGCAGTGACGACCTTGCGGAGCGCGCGCTCCACCAGGGCCTGATCAAGATCGCCGCGGCCTATGTGCACGCCGTTCGTGGCAATCCCGCGGGCGTCGCCAGGAATCTCGCGGGCGCCCGTCGCCACCTCGCCCTGGCCGTCGACGCGGCGGACGCCTGGGGCGTCGACGTCACCCGCCTCCTTGCCGACGTGGACGCACGCCTCGCGGATCCGCAGCTCGCCGAAACGCCACCCGCCATCCGGAGGACCGCAGCCGAATGAACCGTCCCCAGGGGATCCCCGCCCTCGACCCGCTGTATGCCGACATCCGCCGCAGCGACCCCGTCCGACCGGCCGTCGTCCTCGACGTCCGCGAGCGCGACGAGTACCTCCAGGTGCGGATCGACGGATCGCTGTTCATCCCGATGTCGCAGCTCGGCGCCCGTCTCGACGAGGTGCCCAAGGACCGGCCCGTGCTGGTGATCTGCGCGACCGGCAACCGGTCGGCGAACGTCACCGGTCACCTGCTCGCGTCCGGCTGGACGGACGTTGCCAACATCGCCGGCGGCATCAGCACCTGGGAGCGCATGGGCCTGCCCGTGGCCCGCGGCCCGGTGCAGCCCGCGGGCGGATAGCGCGCCGGCAGCGGACGCAATGTCGCGACACGCCGCGGCGATGTGACCGGGCCGGATCAGCCACGGCACCCCGGATCAGCCCCCGCGCACCGGCTCGGACGGAGGGCCAGTCCGGCGGCCCGAGATCAGCCCCGGCGGCGCCGGCGGTTGCCGATCATCTCCCGGACGCGCTCCTTGTGCGCGAACGCCCAGCCGATGAGCAGCAGCGCGACGAAGTTCACTGTCCCCACACCCGCGGCGCTCAGGTAGCCGAGCTGCTGGCCGATCTCGCCACTCAGCTTGAGCGCCGGGATCGTCGCGCCGAGCACGCCCAGCTGGAAGAACGGCTCCTCCGGCGCGAGGTACGCCCGGGCTGCGGCACCGGTCAACCCGGATGCCGTCCGACCGCCCACGATGAACGCGTACGGTCCGGCCGTGAACGCAGCACCGCCGTCGATCCCCTGTCCCAGGTCGAGCTGCGAGAGGTGGTGCCACTCCGGGATCACGCCGTCGGCGTCGGGGATCGCCCACCACGTCTCGGTGCGCGCCCCGCCGGAATCGCTGCCGCCCTGGACATAGATCGCGCCATTCGCGGTGAACGAGGTCGCGTTGGTCCGGGCCGCCGGCAGGTTGGTCTGATCGCTCGCACGCCATGCGGCAGTGATCGCGTTCGGATCCTCGGTGGTGGCCTTGGGTCCGCCGACCAGGCCCTGCTGGACGGTGGCCACCGGTCCTGCCGCGCTCCGTCCGCCGATCAGGAAGATCACGTCGCCCACGTGGGTCGCGGTGCCGTCGACGTTCTCCTCGAACAGCGACGACTGGTCGGTCCAGGCCTGGAGCGCGCCGCTCTTGTCCTGTTGTGACTTCCACACGCTCGTGGTCGGCCCGCTGGCATCGGCGCCGCCCATCACGACGATCCCGTCGGACACGGCCACCGCCGATGCGCCGGCACGCGGCGCGGGGAGCGCGATGGCGTCCTCCGACGTCCAGTCGCCGAGCGCGCCGTCATTGTCGACCGTGATGCTGAACACGGTCGACGTTGGCGCGCCGGTGGCATCAGCGCCGCCGATCACGTACAGCGTGCTGCCGACGACCACGGACGCCGCATCGGTGCGTGGCGCCGGCAGGCTCGGGCCGGCCGTCCACGTGTCGAGGTTGCCGTCGCCGACCGGGTGCGACACGAACACGGTGTCCGTTGCCGCCGTCCCGTCGCTGCCGCCGACGTAGAGGTACGTCTTGCCCAGCGCCGCGGCCGCCCCGTCGGTCCGGCCGGCAGGAAGCTGGATCTCAGCGGGCGACGGATGCCACGGGAGGGTGGCCCCGACCGGAGCCGGGCAGGGAAGGGTCTCGTTCGCTGGCGGGCAGAAGTTGATCGGCGACCAGCCCAGCAGGCCGACGTCGACCGTCCGCTGCACCGTGAAGTAATAGGCGCGGTCCGGGATGTAGCCCAGCAGGACGATGAGCAGGATGAACCAGAAGAAGGCCTTGACCGAGGCCCAGCCCCAGCCGTCGGCGTCGAACACGCCGAAGAATGCGCGGCGGCGGGGTGCGGCGGCGGGGCGCGGAGCCGGAAGCAGCGTCTGTGCCATCGGTCAGCCCCCCACCGTGAGCGTGCCGGTCATGTTCGGGTGCACGGTACAGATGAAGGTGTACGTGCCGGCCGGTAGCGCGGGGACGTCGTAGGTGACGGTCGTCGGACCGGTAACGATGTCGCCCTTGAACACCTCCGTGCCCGAGGGGTCCTTGATCGCGATGTTGTGCGGGATCCCCGCGTCCTTGTTCTCGAACTCGATCTGGAACGCGGCGTCCGCCGGCGCGCTCAGCGAGCCGTTCTCGAACGCGATGTTGAGCGCGCTCTCCTTGACCACCGTCCCCGACGGCGCTTCGGATGCTCCCGGTGCGCTGGACGTCCCGGGCGACGCCGACGCGGCGGGCTGGCTGAACTCGTCTGACCAGCAGGCCGGGAACGGCGTGGCGCCGGGATCGGGCTTGTAGTTGGGATCCACCCAGCCCGTGAACGTCTTCTCCTTGCCGGTGGCCGGGTCGATCACGGGCTCGAACAGCGACGAATCGAGGACGGTGTACTCCGGGCCCTTGGTGGCCCTGATGAAGTTGATCAGGTCCTCGATCTGCTTGTAGTTGAGCGGTCCGGGCGGGCTCCCGGTGTTGGACCAGATGGGCATGATGCTGTCCGGGTTGCCGCAGGCGTACCGGCCGCCGACCTGGAGCATCGTATGGATGTAGGCCGGGTTCAGGTGCGCGAACAGCTTGTCCTGCCGATTGAGGGTCGGGCCCTTGCCTCCCTCGCCGTTGACGCCGTGGCACTGCGCGCAGTTGGCCTGGTAGATGTTGTAGCCGCGCTGGATCGAGGTCACCTGCTGGGCGTCCGCCTGCTGCTGAAGGCGCGCCTCCGACAGCCCGCCGGGCAGGCCGAGCTCGTAGAAGTAGTACGCGATGACGAACAGCGCGACGACCGTGACGGCGAGGAAGCCGACCCAGCGCGCGTTGGCGGACTGGCGGACGATCTTCGCGGCGCGGTCGGGCGTCAGGTCGTTGCGGTGGGCCGACGGCGGCGCGGAGAAGCGCTCGGCCGGGACCGGTGCGGACGACGGCCGTGGGGCGGGCAGGCGCTCCTCGGGCGGGCGGCCGGGCTGGTCGGTCATCGGTCTCCTCGGTGGGCGGGCGGGGTCACGGGCGGCTCAGATGCAGCCGGTCGGGGTGCGCGGGGGGATGATCCCCGGCTGGCCGACCGCGACCGGCAGCGGACCGAGCGTGATCTTGCCGGTGTTGATGATCAACGTGCCGTCGGGATCCACGCGGGTCGCGAAGCGATCCATGCTCCGCGGCGCGGGTCCGTACTGGGGCCCGAGCGCCTTGATGCCCAGCCGGTCGTACCGGGAACCGTGGCAGGGGCATTCGAGCCAGAAGTTCTTGATGCACGGATTGGGCTTGCAGCCCAGGTGCGGACATCGCTGGTAGAGCGCACGGACGTTCTCCGCGGTGCCGTCGCCGGTCGTGTCGCTGCCGGGGATGAACCGCTGCTGCGACGGGTCGATCAGGACCACGAAGGCCTTGGCCTCCGAGTAGTACGCGGGGAACCCCTGGTCGACGGGAAGCGAGGCGTTGGCGAGCTTCACGTCGTTGAAGGTGCCGATCTTGACCTCGCCGCCGAACTTGCCCTCGAGGTTCGGCCACAGGAACCCGATCGTCCCCGCGGTGACCTCCAGCAGCCACAGGCCCATACCGGCGGCCAGCGAGCCGCGGAGCAGCTCGCGCCGGGAGACGCCCTGGACCTGCTCGTGGCGCAGGGCCTTGATCGCCTCGGTCGTGAGGGCTTGCGACTTGTGGACGGGCTCGACGTGGTAGTTGCTCATGCGCGGTTCCTTCGGATCAGAGGGCGAAGTGAAGGCCCGGTGTACCGATCGAGAAGAACTCGAGGTACGGGATGACGAACGAGTAGCCGGGGCCCCGGAAGAAGATCGCGACGAAGGTCAGGAACAGCCCCAGCGTGCACAGCAGCGAGAACAGCACGACGGCGGTCTTCCGGTCCGAGGGACGGTGGGCGTTGATGTTGCCCCGGTCGACGAACGGGAGAGCGATCCCGCCGAGGGCCACGAACGTGGGCACCATCACGCCCGCCACGGTCGGGTGGAAGTAGGCCAGCAGCTCCTGCAGCCCCAGGAAGTACCAGGGGGCCTTGGCCACTGCCGGCGTGACGTTGCCGTTGGCCAGGTCCTCGAGCGGGGCGTTGATGAACAGGCCCATCAGCAGCAGGAGGATGCTCATCATGGCGGCCGCGAGGAACTCGATGCTGAGCAGGTGCGGCCAGGTCATGACCGTGTCGTCCGGCTCCTTCTGGACCCGCACCACGGCGTCCTGCTTGACCAGGGCCAGCAGGCGGTACGGGCGCGCCGACATCGGCACCCGCTGCTTGTCGATCTCCGTCCTTCGAGCCGGGTCGACCGGCAGAACGACCCTGCCCTCCGGCGGCTTCTTCGTCTCGGTCATGCCTCAGCTCCAGTGGGCCGGTAGGACGCGTCGAGCGCAAGGCGCCCCGGAGCACCGGAGCGAGCGCACTCGAGGGTGCGTGAGCGAGGAGCGCACGGGGCAACGCAGCGATCGGCCGTCATAGCGGACCACTGATCCCGCCGTCTTTGCGGATGCGCCAGAAGTGGACGGCGAGGAAGATCGCCGCAACCAGCGGGAACACCATGATGTGGAGCACGTAGAACCGCAGCAGCGTGTTCTGGCCGACCTCGATCCCGCCCAGCAGCAGCAGCTTGGTCGGGGTGTTGAACAGCGGCGCATAGCCGGCCATGTTGGTGCCGATCGTGATCGCCCAGTAGGCGATCTGGTCCCACGGCAGCAGGTAGCCGGTGAAGCTGAGCAGGATGGTCAGGTACAGGAGCACGACGCCGACCACCCAGTTGAACTCGCGCGGCGGCTTGTAGGCCCCGTGGTAGAAGACCCGCATCATGTGCAGGAACACGAAGAACACCATCAGGTGGGCGGCCCACCGGTGGATGTTGCGGGTGAGCAGGCCGAACGCCACCCGGCTCTGGATGTCCAGGATGTTCGAGTACGCCTGCGTCTCGGACGGGATGTAGAAGAACATCAGGTACACGCCGGTGACGGTCAGCACGAGGAACAGGAAGAAGCTCAGGCCGCCCAGGCAGAACGTGTAGGCGAACTTGACCGCGTGCTGCCGCACCCGCACCGGGTGCAGGTGCAGGAACACGTTGTTCATCACCGCGTACGCCCGCGACCGCTCGTCGTTGGGGTACGGGTTGCGGAACAGCGATCGCCAGACCGGGCTGCGGCGGATGCTCTGATCGACCCGCTCCAGGAAACTCACCTGGCTCCTCCTGCCACGCCGGCGGTTCCGGCGAGTTGGGCGTCACGGTACGACTCCTTGTAGAGCCGCCCGTCGCTCGAGATCTCCTGGAGCTCGAACCGCTCCATGGTGATGGCATCGAAGGGACAGCGCTTGACGCACAGCGCACAACGGATGCACCGCTCCTCGTCGAGGATCATGGCGGCCCCCTGGGACCAGCCGTAGGACTCCTCGATCTCGGGCTGCAGCCCCTCGGTCTTGAGCTGGTTCACGTCCACCATGTGGATGACACCCTCCGGGCAGACGTCGGCGCACGCGCCGCACAGCACGCACCGGAACGGGTCGAACCAGATGTTGTAGTTGCACATCAGGCAGCGGGTGGACTCGGCCACCGCCGCGGTCCCGTCGTAGCCCAGCTCGACCGGGGTCGTGAAGTTGACCGTCGGATCGGTCGACGGCATCCGCGCGGGCAGCTCCACCATCGGGATGTGCTGGCGAGGCAGGACGTCGTACAGCTCCGGCATGTCGTGGCGCCAGGAGCTGGTGATCTTCACGTTCGGGCTGACCGTGACGTCGGTCCGGCCGGCGAGGTACCGATCGACTGCGTAGGCAGCCTTCTTGCCGTGGCCGGCGGCCTCGATCAGGGTCGTGGGTCCGGTCACGAAGTCGCCGCATGCGAACACGCCCCGGATGTTGGTGGCGTACGTGGCGGGATCGACCTTGAGGCGTCCCCGGTTGACCTCGAAGTTCGCCTCGACCGGGAGGAAGCTCAGGTCCGCGGCCTGGGACACCGCCGGGATCACCGTGTCCGCGGGAACCACGAACTCGGATCCCGGAATGGGGATGGGCGACCGGCGACCGGAGGCATCGGGCTCGCCCAGCCGGTTGCGGATGAAGCGCACCCCGGTGAGCCTGCCGTCCTCGCCGGTGAGCTCGATCGGGCTGACCAGGAACTCGAGGTTGACGCCCTCGCGCTCGGTCTCGCCCAGCTCCTCCTCGTCCACGACGAGCTCGGACCGGGTGCGGCGATAGGCGATGGTCACGTTCTCGGCGCCGTAGCGAAGGCTGGTTCGCGAGCAGTCCATCGCTGTGTAGCCGCCGCCGATGACCACCACGTTGCGACCGACGGTCAGGTCCTGGCCGAGGTTCGCCTTCTTCATGAAATCGACGCCGTACTGGACGCCGTCGAGGTCCGCACCGGGCACGTCGAGATAGACGGGGTTCATCGCGCCGGCCGTGATCGCGATCGCATCGTGGTCGCGCTGGAGATCCTCGAACGGGATGTCGATGCCGATGCTGGTATCGAACACGAACCGCACGCCCAGCCGTTCGACCAGGCGGACGTCCATCTCGATCGCCTCGCGCGGCAGCCGGAACGCCGGCACCCCGACCAGCATCGTCCCGCCTGCGAACGGCAGGCTGTCGTACACCGTCACCCGGTACCCGCGGGTGGCCAGCTCGCGGGCGACGGCAAGTCCCGCGGGGCCGGCGCCGACGACCGCGACACGCTCGTCACGAGGCGTGATCTGGGGCATCACGTCCGGGATCCCGGACGCCTCGTGCCATTCGACCAGGAACCGCTTCATCGCCCGGATGGCGAGAGGTCGATCGATGTCGCCGCGGCGGCACGCACGCTCACACGGCGCGGAGCAGACGTACGAGCACATCGCCGCGACCGGGTTCGGCTCGCGCGACAGGATGTACCCCTCCTCGAAGCGTCCCTCGGCGGCGAGGTTGAGGTAGCCCCGGCAGTTGGTGCCGACGGGGCATGCCTCCTGGCATTCGATGTTGCATTGAAGCCAGGACGCGTCGACCGGTTGAACGAGGAATTCCTGGGACTGGTCGATGGCCACGAAGCGGACGTGCCTTTCCAGCGATTGCTCGGCAGGGCGACGGGAAACGAAGGCGGCGCAGCCGCCGCCCGTGCGCCGGAATCTACCAAGCCACGGCCGCACCTGCACGGCGGTGCAGGCCAACCGGCCTGTTTCGAAGGGCCACCATGGCCGCCGGTCGGCCCAGGCGGGTGGTCCCGGGTGCGGCACGGCCGCGATCCGGCCGGGCTGGGCATCCCCCAGCGCGCGCGTGGTCAGGTTGACGACGCGCGGGGCCGCAGCTACGCTGGCCGCGTTCGACAGGCTCCCGTCCGGGGGCCCCAAGGAGGCACGTGAGCCCCCCGGAGATCGCGTTTCTCGCCCTGGGCCTCGCGGTCGGCGCCATGTTCGGCGCCGCGCTGTTCGGGGTCCGACGCAACCAACCGGCCCGTCGCCGGGAGGTCCGGCTCACCGTTTCCCCGAACTCGATCGTCCCACGTCGCGCGACGACCCTGGCGTCCGCTGACCCTGCCGCGGGGCGGATCCTGATCCCCGGCTCACCAGGAGACGACGACTGGCTCGAGCGCCGCCTTGCCGGCCTCACCGGCGACAGCGGACGGGGCACGAGCGGCGACGGCAGCAGCCGGTCCACTCGAACGCGTGTTTCATCCCCCGTCGAGATTGACGCCGCGGCGATCGCGGTCCCGGTGGGCGTGGGCGTGCCGGCAGCCGCCCGGGCGACCAGCGCACAGGATGCCGTATCGCGGGACACCGATCGGATGACGGCGGGTGTCGCCGTGCGAGCGAGGCCGGCGGCGGCCACGCCCGGGATCGGTCAGACTACGGTCGCGATCAGCATCGAACCGGAGGCGCCGAATGCAACCGCCGAGCC
>CAWIFB010000036.1:0-19000 GCA_963835335.1 uncultured Chloroflexia bacterium
GCGGGTCTCGAAGGTATCGCCGGGCGCCATCCGATCATCGGCGCCGTCCACGGCATGGGCCTCTACCTGGGCGTGGAGCTGGTCCGGGACCACGAGACGCTCGAGCCCGCCTCCGACGAGGCGCTCGCGATCTGCGAGCGGATGCTCGAGCTGGGCGTGATCATCCAGCCGACCGGCGACGGGAACAACGTGCTCAAGGTCAAGCCGCCGCTGTGCATCACGCGAGACAGCGCGGACGTGGTGGTGGCGGCGCTCGACCGGACGCTGGCCGAGGGCTGGTAGCGGGGCGGAAGGGCTGGTGGCGGCGGTCAGGCCGGCGGCTCTCCGTAGGCGAGCACCGGCACGCCCTGGGCCTCGAAGTCGCGCGGGTTGCGCGTCACCACGGTCGCCCCGAGGTCCCACGCGACGCCTGCGACCAGCGAGTCCGCGAGCCGGCGCGGGGAGCCACGACCCAGCCGACGCCGCGAATCCCCAGCCCACCGTGCCGCCGCCGGTGTCGTCGCCACGTACTCCAGCGCGTCGATCAGGCTCGTGATCGTCGCGAGCTCATCGTCGCCACCCTTGGAGCACGCCTCGGCGACGACCGCATCGCACACGTAGAGGTCATTGGGTTCGCTGAACAGCCGCATCAGGAGCTCGGGAGCCGCGTACCGATCGAGCGCGTGGTCGATCAGGAGCGTCGTGTCCAGCATGTAGCGCATCGTTCTGCGTCACTCGGGCCAGAGCTTGTCGTCGCGATCCCAGCTGTCCCGGACCTCGCGCAGGATCCGATCCGTCTCCTCGGGGGTCTCGCCCCAGGTCTTCGAGCCCCTGAGCGCGCCCGCGAGCTCCGCGAACACCTTGCGTGCGTTGTCCCGCCGGACCTGGCGAGCGACCACGTCCGCGATGTAGGCGCTCCGGCCGCGCGGCCCGGCAACGGCGTCGACCAGCGCCAGGACGTCCTCGGGGAGCGTGATGTTGGTTCGTACCAGCGCCATCGTGTGCCTTCCAGTGTGCATCTGTTGACATACAGCGTAGCACACGCACGCCGGCGGTCCGCGCGCCCGGCGCATCACCTCCCGTAGACTGCATGGGCACTATGCAGGCTGGATAACGGCCGGCCACGCGCCACGGGCGGCGCCGCCGGTCGCAGGGCGAACCAGGAGGATCGGGTGCCCCAGCGCTACGACGCGGTGATCATCGGCGGCGGCCACAACGGGCTCGTGTCCGCCGCGTACCTCGCGCGGGCCGGTCTCAAGGTCGTTGTCCTGGAGCGCCGCCACGTCCTCGGCGGCGCGGCCGTGACCGAGGAGATCGTGCCGGGGTTCCGGTTCTCGGTCGCCAGCTACGTCGTCAGCCTGCTGCGCCCCGAGATCATCCGCGACCTCGAGCTCCCGAAGCACGGCCTCGACATCCTGCCGCTCGACGGGACGTTCACGCCCCGCCACGAGGGAGAGGGCCCCAAGGCCGGCGGCGGCGACTACCTGTGGCGGGTCAACGACCACGGCCGCACGGTCCGTGAGCTGCGCCGCTGGTCGAAGAGCGATGCGGAGGCGTACGAGGAGTACGGCCAGCTCATGGTCGAGATGGCCCGCTTCATCAAGCCGATCCTGGGCATCGTGCCGCCGGACCCGACCGACATCGATCCCCGGCCGCTGCTGCCGCTGGCGGGCCTCGCCCGCCGGTTCGGCCAGCTGCCGGAGCGCCAGCAGGCGGTGTTCGTCCAGCTGATGACGATGTCCGCCGCCGACTTCCTCGAGCAGTGGTTCGAGACGGACCCGCTGAAGGCCACGATGTCGGCCTCGGGGATCATCGGCACCTACCAGGGCATCCGCTCGCCGGGCACCGCCTATGTCCTGCTCCACCACTACATGGGCGAGATCGACGGTGCCTTCCGGGCCTGGGGCATCCCCAAGGGCGGCACGGGTGGCGTGTCCTACTCGATCGCGCGGGCGGCCGAGGCGCTGGGCGCCGAGATCCGCACCGAGGCCGCGGTCGCCCGGATTACCGTCAAGAACGGACGAGCGACCGGGGTGGCGCTCGAGAGCGGCGAGGAGATCGAGGCCGCCGCGGTCCTGTCGTCGGCCGATGCCAAGGTCACCTTCCTCGACCTGCTCGAGCCCGGCTCGCTCGACCCCGAGTTCGAGCAGGAGGTCCGCCGGTTCAAGTTCCGCGGCAGCTCGGGCAAGGTCAACCTCGCAGTGGACCGGCTGCCCGACTTCACCTGCCTGCCCGGCGAGGGCGAGCACCTGCGCGGCGCGATCAGCTTCAGCCCGTCGATGGACGACATGGAGCGCGCCTACGACGACGCGAAGTACGGGCACTGGAGCACCAAGCCGTACATCGACATGATCATCCCCACCCTGGTCGATCCCCAGATGGCGCCGCCCGGCAAGCACGTGATCAGCTGCTTCGTCCAGTACGCGCCGTACAAGCTGGACCCGGGCCTGGGCACCTGGGACGACAACCGCGAGGCGTTCGGCGATGCGGTGATCGACCGGATCGCGGAGTTCGCGCCCAACATCCGGGACATCATCGTCGGCCGCCAGGTGCTCACCCCGCTCGACATCGAGCGGACGATGGGGCTCACCGAGGGCAACATCTTCCAGGGTGAGCTGAGCCTGGAGCAGCTGTTCTTCAACCGGCCGGTGCCCGGCTACGCGCGGTTCCGGACCCCCATCCAGAACCTGTGGCTGTCCGGCTCGTCGACCCACCCGGGCGGCGGGCTCATGGGCGCCAACGGGCGTCTTGCCGCGATCGAGGTCCTCAAGTCCCGCGGCCGGAAGGTGGCCTGAGATGGCGACGACGTCTGACTACGACGCTATCGTCGTCGGGGCCGGCCACAACGGCCTGACGGCCGCGGCCTATCTCGCCCGCGGCGGCCTGCGGATCCTCGTGCTCGAGGCGCGCGACCGCGTTGGCGGCGCGACGGTGACCGAGGAACTGTCGCCCGGTGTCCGCGTGCCGGCGTTGGCCCACACCGTGGGCCGACTTCGGCCGACGGTCGCCAAGGAGCTCGAGCTGTCGCGGCACGGCCTGTCGCTCGTGGCGCCCGAGGTGCGGGTGTTCGCGCCGCAGCCCGACGGTCGCGCGGTGACGCTGTGGGCGGACCTGGCGAGGACCGTGGATTCGCTGCGGACTTGGTCCGAGGACGATGCGGCGGCGTTCGTGGAGTTCGACCGCCGCGTCCGAACCCTGTCCCGATTCCTTGCCGACCTGGGCGACGAGGCACCGCCGGATGTCCGCGCGCCCGGCCTGGGCGACGCGCTGCTCGGGTTGCGGCTGGGGCGCACCTTCCGCGGTCTGGGCAAGGTCGATGGGCGGACCATCCTGCGGGTGCTCGCGATGGCTGCCGCGGACTTCGTCGCCGAATCGTTCGCGTCGGAGCCGATCCGCGCAACGCTCGCCTGGCGCGGCGTCCGCTACACCGCGATGGGCCCGTGGTCCGCCGGCACCACGCAGGTGCTGCTCGCGGACGCCGCGGGCAACGACGGCGGTGCCGCCGGTGAGACGGTGTTCGCGCGCGGCGGCCCCTCCGCGCTTGCCGAGGCGCTGGCCGCGGCCGCCCGCGAGGCGGGCGCGGAGATCCGGACGGACGAGCGGGTCGTCGCCGTGACCACCGACGACGGCGCGGTCACCGGGGTCGCCCTTGCCTCAGGCGAGGAGATCACGGCACCGGCGGTCGTGTCCGGGCTGGACCCGAAGCAGCTGCTCACGAAGCTGGTGGACCCGGTGACTCTGGGTCCGGCGCTCCGCTGGCGGGCGGCGAACATCCGGACCCCCGGCCGGCTGGCCAAGGTCAACCTCGTGCTCGACGGCCTGCCGGACGTTCCCGCGGCCGGCGGCGATGCGCGGCTGCTCCGCGGCCGGATCCAGGTCGGCACGACCTCGATCGACGATATGGAGCGCGCGTTCGACCCGTCGAAGTACGGACAGCTGCCGGCGTCGCCGGTGCTCGAGGCGACGATCCCGTCGCTGGTCGATCCGTCGCTCGTCGCCGATGCGCCCGATGGCACGCAGGTCATGAGCGTGCTCGTCCAGTGGATCCCGCCGATGCCCGACGGCGCGGACGCCGCGGCGTGGCGGAATGGGATCGGGGACCTCGCGATCGGGGCGCTCGAGACGGTCGCCCCCGGCATCGGCAGCCGCGTCACCGCCCGCCGCGTCCTGACACCGGAGGACCTCGTATCCGAGTACGGACTCAGCGGCGGCCACCCGCTCCACGCCGAGCCTGCCCTCGATTCGTTCTTCCTGTGGCGGCCGCTGCTCGGCTGGGCGCGCTACCGGATGCCCGTCGACGGGCTGTACCTGGCCGGGTCCGGGGCGCATCCGGGTGGCGGCGTGACCGGTGCACCCGGTCGCAACGCCGCGCGAGAGGTGCTGGCGGACCGGAAGCGCCGCCGACGATAGCCGCTGACCCGCAGGCGATGGGGCACCGGGTCGGGTCTGGGATCGCGACCCAAACATTGACAACTGCGGCGGTGGCGGTCACCCATACCGTGTGACTGGCGTCGGGAGAACCCGACACCATCAGGCGGAAGAGTGATGGATGCCGATCTCGTGATCCGTGCCCAGCGGGGTGACAAGGGGGCCTACGGCCTGCTTGCCGCCGAGGTCGCCGACCGGCTCCTTGCCGTGGCGCGCAGGATCCTGCGCGACATCGACCTCGCCGAGGACGCGACGCAGCAGGCGCTGCTCGCCATCTGGCAGGACCTTCCGCAGCTCCGCGACCCGGCCCGCTTCGAGGCCTGGTCGTACCGGCTCCTCGTGCGCGCCTGCTACGCCGAGGGCCGGAAGGATCGCCGCTGGGCGCCCAACCTCCGGCTGCTGCCAGGGGACGAGCTCGCCGCGGACGACGACCTGAGCTCGGTCGTCGATCGCGACCAGCTCGAGCGCGGCTTCCGCCGCCTGTCCATCGACCACCGAACGGTGGTGGTGCTGCACCACTACCTCGACCTGCCGCTCGAGCGGGTTGCCGAGATCGTCGGCATCCCGACCGGGACGGCCCACTCTCGATTGCATCACGCGATGCGTGCGCTACGGGCGGCGCTCGATGCCGACCGACGCCCGGTGTCCCGGGAGGTCATGTGATGAGCGCCGAACGGGACATCACCCGCATCGTGCGGTCGTGGCTGCGCACCGACGAGCACGAGTCTGCGGACCGGGTCCTGGACACCGTCCTCGCGCTGCTGGACGCGACCCCACAGCGCCGTGCCTGGTGGCCGGCGCGGAGGATCGCCGACATGAATGCCTACGCCAAGCTCGCGATCGCGATCGCCGCCGTGGTGGTCGTCGCGGTCGTCGGCTTCAACCTGTTGCCGGCCAAGGGCGGCGTCGGGGGTGGCGTCGCGACACCCTCGCCCTCGCCCACACCCTCGCCATCGCCCTCGCCCACACCCTCGCCCTCGCCGAGTCCGACGCCCGCGGCGTTCGACTATCCGCGCAATACCGACCTGGCCGTCGAGACCAGGTACTCGTGGGTAGTCAACGGTGTTCCGCTCTCGCTGGCGGTGCCGGCCACCGGCTGGTCCACGACCGGGCTCCTGCGTCGACGATGAGCAAGGGCGACGACGCGGGCGCCGGCCGCCCCCTCAAGGGCTCCTGGTTCCTGATCTGGGATGTCGACAACGTGAATGCCACGTCCTGCACGGAGACCGCGCTCGCGCCGGCGCCCGGGCCGTCGGCGGCCGATCTCGCGGCCGCGGTGGCGTCGATCCCTCATACCCAGGTCGTGACGGGCCCGTCCGACGTCACGGTGGGCGGTCGCCCAGCCAAGCACCTCGTGCTCGCTCTCCCCAATGACCTCGGCTGCGCCCCGGAATCATTCAATCTGTGGTCCGCGGACCCGGCCCCGGCATGCGGTGTCGGCACAGGCCCATGCTGGCGCTACGCCAGCGAGCCAGGCGAGACAATCAGCATCTGGATCGTCGATGCGGACGGCGGCCGCGTGTTCATCGAGGCCGAGACCTACAAGGGCACCGATCCCGGATACGCCGACGAGATCCAGCAGATCGTCGACTCGATCCAGTTCGGGTAGCCAACCAAGCGTCGCAGCGTTCCGTGCGTGGCGGTCCGGGGTGACCCGGCCGCCACGTCGTCGCGCTACCGGCGCTCGATCCGGGTCTCCTCCGCGAGCCGTGCCTCCTCGATCGCACCGGCCGGTGACACGGGCAGGGCCGACACGCGCTCCTCGAGCGACCAGTCCCAGGTCTGGAGCTGGCGCATCAGCCGCCGTCCGGTGAGGTCGAGGTGGACCGGCGTGACCGAGATCCTGCGGTTCACGACGGCATTGAAGTCCGTGCCGGGGACGCTGATCCCGGACGGTGGCGGGCCGCCGATCCAGTAGTACGGGATGCCGCGCGGATCGACCCGCCGGATCAGCTCGTCCTGGTAGACGCGGCGGCCGACCCGCGTGATCTCGAGCCCCTCGCAATCCTCGATCGTGGTCGCCGGCACGTTGACGCTGAGCAGCTCGCCCCGCTTGAGCCCGTGCTCGAGGATGTTGCGCGCAACCACGGCCGCGGCCACGGCCGCCAGCGCGAAGTCGACGTCCTCGTAGTACTCCTGCGAGATCGCGAACGACGGGCAGCGGTTGATGACGCCTTCCATCGCCGCCGACACGGTGCCGGAGTAGGTGATGTCGTCACCCAGGTTGGCGCCGTAGTTGATCCCCGATGCGACGAGGTCGAAGCGCTCGTCGAAGAAGCCGAGGAAGGCGAGGCTGACGCAGTCGGTGGGGGAGCCGTCCAGCGAGTAGCCGGACGATCCATCGGCGAGGGTCCGCTCCCGGACGCGGAGCGGGCGCATCAGCGTCTTCTGGTGCCCGACCGCCGACTGGTTCGTGTCCGGGGCGACGACGGTCACGTCGCCGATGGGATCGAGCGCCCGCTTGAGTGCGAGCAGGCCCCGCGACTCGATGCCGTCATCGTTGGTGACCAGGATCCTCGGACGGGTCGTCCAGTCCCCCAGCGGCCGCCCGACGCGCTTGAGCGTCCGGCGACCGCCGCGGGTGCCGGCGACGGGCTCGCCGCGCTCCATGTCCAGGTTGCGGCGCTCGGTTCGCGCGCGTTCCCGGGTCATGTCCGGCGGCGCGGCGTCAGGCGTGGTGTCTTCCCTGGCGGCGGCGTCGTGCGCGGTCTCCTCGCTCATGGCTGCAGGTCCGCGTCCGCGACCGGTTGCTCCGGCGTGACCTCCGCCATGTCGGCGTCAACGCCCGGGACCGGCTCGCGCGGTCGACGGACCTCGCGTCCCTCCCGCGCTTCGAGCCGGCGGGCAGCCCGATCGGCGACCGTGCCGCCCTCGCGCGTCCGACCGAACCAGTGGAAGAAGAACGCGGACAGGACCGCGGCGATCGGGATGCCGAAGATGGCCCCGACGATCCCGGCGACCTTGGAGCCGATGACGACCGAGCCCAGGACGACGACCGGGTGAATGCCGACGGAATCGGACATCATGCGCGGCTGGATGATGTTCATCGTCACGAACCACGCGATGCCCATCAGCACCAGCACCGGCAGCGCGGCGTCGGGGCTCAGCAGCAGTGCGACGGCGACCGGCGGTGTCCAGGACACGAACGGGCCGAAGAACGGGATCATCTGCAGCACACCCGCGATGACCGTGGTCGCCGCCGCGTACTGCAACCCGAACGCGATGTTGACGAACGCGGTGAACACGCCGAAGACCAGGCCCATGATCACCTGGCCCCGCAGGAACCCGCCGAAGGACCGCGAGACGCTGACCTGGAGCAGGTGCGCCTCCGGGGCGAGGCTCGGGGGAGCGAGACGGAACAGGAACGCGAGAATCGCCTCGCGGTCGATCGCGATGTACACCGACAGGATCACCAGGATCAGGATGTTGCCCAGCACGCCGATGCTCGCGAACGCAAGTGACTGCAACGGCCCGACAAGCTCGCCGGCCCATTGCTGGAGATTGGCCACGATGATCGGCGCCTGGCCCACGAGATCCACCTGGAAGCCGAACCCGGCCAGCCGATCCTGGAGCCCGGCCAGGACGTTGCGCAGCTGGTCCTGGAGCTGGGGTGCGTCGCGGATGAACTGGCCGATCGATGCGGCCAGGCTGGCCGAGGCCTGGACGATCACGGCCAGGAACACGCCCACGATCGTGACGTAGACGACGATCACCGCGATGGCCGGCGGGAGTCCCGGCATCAGCTTTGCGATCCCGGTGTACAGGGGTGTCAGCGCGAACGAGAGCAGCCAGGCGAGGAAGAACAGCAGGACGATGTCGCCGAACGCGTAGATCACGCTGGCCACGAAGCCGAGCACGACGAACGCGAGCGTGATCACCGCAAGGATCAGGACGGCGTTGACGAGGCGCTGCTGGCGCTCCGTCAGCTCGATGGGCATGACGTCAGCCTACGACGCTCGGCTCTCCGCCGGAAGCCCGGAGTCGCAATCCTCGCGATCGGCCCCGGCCTCCGAAACCGGACCCACGGAGTACCACGGCGCCCGGCCGGCGCCGCTCCCTGCCGGCACCGCTCCCGGCTTCGGCCCCGCTCCCGGCTTCGGCCCCGCTCCCGGCTTCGGCCCCGTTGTCTGTGACGCCACGAAATCGCCGCGACGGGCGGGCCGACCCCACATTTCTGCGGAATCGCTGCCCGTCAGGCCACGGAATCGCCACGCGGGACGCAATATTGGCCAACGACACCGCCGCCGCGGCGATTCCGTGGGCTCACGCGCCACGCACGTCGGCCAGGCGGACCAACCGGACCCCGGCGGGGCGATTCCGTGGGCTCACGCGCCACGCCCGTCGGCCAACGCGGCCATTGGCGCGGCCGCGGCCGGGGCGCGGGCTGGCGATGTCCGGGGTCGGCAGCGACGCGCAGGGACCTCAGGCCAGGGTGATCTCGTCGCCGACGGCGATCTCGCCGTCCTCGAGGATGTCGGCTCGGAGCCCGGCCCGATGCGCGAGCACCGCCAGGATCGGGCGCCCGACCAGCCCCTCGAGGTAGGTGCAGGGTTCGGCGAGCCGCACCCCTCGGCAGCGCACGCGCCCGATGCGGAACTCACGGCCGATGAGGCTGTCGAGGTCGACGCCGCGAACGGTGACGTTGCGCCGGGTGAGCGCGGGCGTCATGTCGAGGCCCGGGTTCTCCTTGTTGGCCTTCTCGATCGAATCGGCCGACACCAGCGTCAGGCCGCGGCCCTCGCCACCGCGCGCGGACCCGTCGCCGGTGCCGAGGTGGTATCGATCGCCGTCAAGGCCGCCGCCGGCATGCGCGGCGACGCGCCACACGGTCTCCATCGGAGCACCGGCCGCGGCTGCGATCCGGATGGCCTCGACCCGACCCGCCATGTCAGCGAAGCCCCATTCTCTCGCGGACCTCGGCCATCGTGGCCTCGGCCAGCGGGCGCAGCCGGTCAGCGCCGCTCTCGAGGATCCCGTCGACCTCGGCGGGACTGGCCATCAGCTCGAGGTAGCGCTCGCGAGCACCCGCGTAGCGGCGGACGATCCGCTCGGCGAGCAGCTTCTTGGTATCGACGCAGCCGGTCCGCGCGGTCCGCTCGCCGTCCCAGATCTCCTCGTAGTCGTCGCCGAAGAACCGGTGGAGCTGGCATACGTTGCACACCTCGGGCCGGCCGGGATCGGTGCGCAGGATCCGCTGCGTGTCGGTGACCATCGACATGACCTGGCGCCGGACCGTCGCCTCGTCCGCAAAGATGTCGATCGTGTTCCCGACCGACTTGCTCATCTTCTTCACCCCGTCCGTGCCGAGGACGATGGGCGCCTCGGTGTGGACGGCCTGCGGCTCCGAAAACGTCTTCCCGAAGCGGGCGTTGAAGGCCCGGACGATCTCGCGGGTGAGCTCGAGGTGGGCGGCCTGATCCTTGCCGACGGGGACGACCGTCGCCTTGTAGAGGACGATGTCGGCCGCCATCAGGGCCGGATACGTGAGCAGCCCGTGGTTGACGTCGTCGGGCTGGTTCTGCCGCTTCTCCTTGTAGGTCGGGGTTCGCTCCAGCCAGCTCACCGGCGTGACGGTCATGAGCAGCCAGGCGAGCTCGGTGACCTCGGGCCGATGGCTCTGGATGAACAACGTGCAGCGGTCCGGGTCCACCCCGAGGGCGAGCAGGCTCGCGGCCATCTCGCGCGTGCGCTGGCGCATGAGATCCGCATCGTGGGTGCTGGTGAGCGCGTGGTAGTCGACGATGCAGTAGATCGCCTCGTACTCGTGCTGGAGCTTCACGTAGTTGCGGATCGCCCCCAGGTCGTTGCCCAGGTGGACGATGCCGGACGGCTGGATGCCCGAGAAGATGCGCGGGCGCGCGGCGCGGTCAGCCGACGGGGCGGGCGATGGAGCGAGCTCGATGGTCATTGCGGGCGAGTGTAGCGGAGCCCCGATGCCCGTCGGGCCACCAACGGGCGGTTTGCTCGCGCGGCCCTCCTGTTGCACCCCGGTCCGGACGGATGCGTCGCCCGGACCGCGCCCGGGACGATACGATGCGCCCCGATGCCCACCCTGCTGTTCGCCCCGTTCGCGCCGCCATCGACGCAGGCCGGCCAGCCGCCGCCGGCGCGCGTGCGCTGGTGAACGTCGCCCCCCTCCGCGTCGGCGTGCTCGGCGCCGGGACGGTCGGCCGCGAGGTCATCCGGGCCCTGCTCGAGCCATCGCTGCGGCTGGCGCCCTTCGATGGTGCCCCGCTCGTGCTCGCGGGCGTGGCCGTGCGCGATGTCCCCAGGGCGGTCGCCGCGGGCATCCCGGAGGCGCTGCTGACCGACGCGCCGGCCCACCTCGTGGCGAGCCCGGAGGTGGACGTCCTGGTGGAGCTGATGGGCGGCGCCGAGCCTGCCCGGACGCTCGTCCGCGCCGCACTCGCGAACGGGCGGCCCGTGGTCACCGCCAACAAGCACCTGGTCGCGCACCACGGTCCGGAGCTGGAGCAGGCATCGCGCGCGTCGGGTGCGCCGTTCCGCTTCGAGGCGGCCGTCGGGGGCGGCATCCCCGTGCTCGGACCCCTCGCCCTGGACCTGGCCGCGAACCGCGTCGCCCGTATCCGCGGGATCGTCAACGGGACCACCAACTTCATCCTCACGGCGATGGCGCGCGAGGGTCTCGACTACGAAGCCGTGCTCGCCGACGCCCAGGCGCGTGGCTATGCCGAGGCCGACCCCACGGCCGATGTCGAAGGCCTCGACGCCGTCAACAAGCTCGTCATCCTCGCCCGCCTTGCCTTTGGCGCATGGATCGCGCCCGACGCGATCGACAGCCGGCCGGGAACCGTGACCGGATCCGCGGGCAGGCCGGGGATCACCGGCGTCACCGCGGACGACGTCGCGGCGCTGGCCGTCGAGGGCCGGATCGTCCGCCTGGTCGCGACCGTGCGCCTAGCCGAGGACGGTGCGCTCGAGGCATCGGTCGTGCCCAGCGCGGTGCCTTCTGACTCGTCGTTCGGGCGCTGCGACGGCGTGCTCAACCGGATCGAGGTCGATGCGGCGCCCGTTGGCCGGGTCGCGTTCGAGGGTCCCGGCGCCGGCGGCCCGGCGACCGCGTCCGCGGTGCTGGGCGACCTGGTCGCGATCGCGCGCGGGCTCGGATCGACCTGGGCCGGGTTGCCCCCGGCGACCGAGTGGACCGGGATCCCCGTGCGACCATTGGCCGGAGAATGCGTCGCCGCGCCGTCGGGCGCCTGCTACCCCGTGTCAGATTGAGGCCGATGGACATGCCGACGCCGACCGACGCCCGCCCGCGACTCATCGGCCGCTACCGGTCGTTCCTGCCGGTCACCGACGCCACGCCGGTGGTGTCGCTGGGCGAGGGTGCGACGCCGCTGGTCCACGCCCGTCGCCTTGGCGCCGCGCTCGGGCTGCGCAACCTCCACCTCAAGATCGAGGGCCAGAACCCGACCGGCAGCTTCAAGGACCGGGGCATGGTCCTGGCGGTCGCCAAGGCGCTCGAGGCGGGGGCGCGGAGCGTGATCTGCGCCTCGACCGGGAACACCTCGGCATCGGCTGCCGCCTACGCCGCCGCCGCGGGCATCGAGTGCGTGGTCGTGCTGCCCGCCGGCAAGATCGCCGTCGGCAAGCTCCTCCAGGCCATGGTGTTCGGCGCCCGCGTGATCTCGGTCAGCGGCAACTTCGACGAGGCGCTGCGGGTTGTCCGGGCGCTGTCCGAGCAGGACGACCACCCGGTCACGCTCGTCAACTCCGTGAACCCGTTCCGGCTCGAGGGCCAGAAGACCGCGGCGTTCGAGGTCGTCGACGACCTGGGCCGCGCGCCCGACATCCTCGCGATCCCGGTGGGCAACGCGGGCAACATCAGCGCCTACTGGCGGGGGTTCCGCGAGTACCGCGATGCGGGGCTGGCGACGTCCGTGCCGCAGATGTGGGGGTTCCAGGCCGCGGGCGCCGCGCCGCTCGTCGCCGGGCATCCGATCGAGCACCCGGAGACGGTCGCCACCGCGATCCGGATCGGCAACCCGGCGTCGTGGACGCTCGCGACCGACGCCCGCGACGCCTCCGGTGGCCGGATCGACGCCGTGTCCGACGACGAGATCCTGGCCGCCCACCGGGAGCTGGCCCGGCTCGAGGGCGTGTTCTGCGAGCCGTCATCGGCCGCCTCGGTCGCCGGCGTCACGAAGGCCGCGCGGCAGGGTGAGCTCGACCCGGACGCGACCATCGTGTGCGTGCTGACCGGCAACGGGCTCAAGGATCCGACGACCGCCGAGGCGGGGCTGACGGTCGAGGTCGTCGAGGCGGAGCCGACCGTCATCGGCGTGGGCCGCGCGCTGGGCTGGCTCTGAGGTGGCACCGATGCCGGCCGCCGGATCCTGGGAGGCGCTGGTCGGTCGCCGCCTCACGATCGACGTCCCCGCGTCGTCCGCCAACCTCGGGGCCGGCTATGACTGCCTGGGGCTCGCGCTCGAGCTGACCAATCGGGTGACCGTCGAAGCCTTGGAAGAAACGCGCGGGCCCGGCGCGATCGAGCTCGAGGTGACGGGCGAGGGCGCCGGCGAATTGCCCGCGACTCGCGACAACCGGTTCATCGCCGGCCTAGAGCGCGTGCTCGAGACAGCCCTCGGCCAGCGGCCGCCGGCCATCGGCTGGCGGGTGGCGATGTACAACGACATCCCCCTGTCGCGCGGGCTCGGCTCGTCCGCGGCGGCGACGGTCGGCGGCGTGGCCACGGGCAACGCGCTGGTCGGCGATGCGCTGGCGCCGGATGCCCTGCTCCAGATCGCCACCATGATCGAGACGCACCCCGACAACGCCGCAGCCGTGCTGCTCGGCGGGTTCGTGGTGTCGGCGCACCTCGTGGACCGCGTGGCAGCCGTGCGCTTCGACGCGCCGGCCGGGCTTCGCTGCGTGCTGTTCATCCCCGAACGGCGGCTGTCCACGGAGGTCATGCGTGGGGTGCTCCCGACGGACGTCCCGTTGCGCCACGCCGTCGAGAACCTGGGCCGGGTCGCGATCGGGGTCGCGGGGATCGCCAGCGGCCGGTTCGACCTGCTCGCGGACCTCACCGTGGACCGGCTCCACGAGCCGTATCGATCCGTGTCCTATCCGGAGCTGCCACGGCTGACCGGCGCCGCGCGCGAGGCCGGCGCGCTCGGCGCATTCCTGTCGGGTGCCGGGTCGACCGTCCTCGCGTTCGTCGCACCCGGCGCGGACAGCGAGCCGGTGGAGGCGGCGTTCCGTGTCGAGGCGGCCGCCTGCGGGCTCGCCGGGCGCACCGCGATCGTCGCGCCCCGCAACCACGGGCCGCAGGTCGTGGCCGGCTGAGCCGGCGAGCGCCGATCAGGCGCCGGCGCCGGCAGCCGGCGCGACCCTCGCGCAGGTCAGCCGGGGATGCGCGCCTCCGGAGCCGGGGTCCCGGGTGGCACGTGCGGGTCGGGAACCGCCTCGCCGGCCACGGTGCGCATCGGGATCACGCCGGCCCAGGCCGGCCAGGTCTCGTCATCCGGGTCGTCGTGGTTGATGTCCGCGCGGACCTTGGCCGATGCCTCGGACAGGTCCATCCACATCACCGAGGTCGCCTTGCGCTCCTTGGGCGTGATCGGGCGCAGCTCGGCCCAGCGGCCCGGGTAGAGGTGCTCGATGAACGTCTCCAGCGCCGCATCGGCCTCCGCGTCGTCGGTCACCAGGTGTGCCGTTCCCAGCGCCATGACCGAGCGGTAGTTGACCGAGTGGTTGAAGCCGGACCGCGCCAGGACGAGGCCGTCGAGGTGGGTGACGGTGACGCACACGACCTGGCCGTCGGTCTGCCGCAGCATCCGGCTGGCCCTCGAGCCGTGCCAGTACAGGCGGTCGCCCTGGCGCCAGACGGAGGTCGGGGTCACGAACGGCTGGCCGTCGACCACCCAGCCCACGTGTCCGACGATCGCTGCGTCGATGATGGCGTCGATCGTGGCCCGGTCATAGCGGCCGCGGTCGGGCAGGCGCCGCGCGCGCGTCCGGTCGCTGGGCGGCGCGGCGCGATCGGCCGCCGGCTCGGGTGCGGTCACCGTCGGTACAGGATCCACATGGCGACGCCGGTCATCGCGGCACCGCCGCCATACGCCATGCCGACCGGTGCCGCCGCCTGCGTCCCGACCGCGCCGATGTTGGCGATCCGCCACCCATCCGGCGCTCGCCGCGCGGCGTCGGCGGCGACCCAGTCCCAGAGCGCGTCGCCGATGGTCGTATCCGCCGTGACCAGCAGCTGGTCCTCGCCGATGAGCCGTTCCTTCATGGTCCCTCTCCGTCGATCGGATTTCGTCCCAGCGTACGCGCCCCGGGGCGCGCATGAGGCGCGAATCCGACCGGCGCACGTTTCCGGCCGTCGCGCGGGCCGTGGTCGGCCCCATCGATTGTGCGGTCGTTGACGGCGTGTCCCACACTTCGGGCCGATGGACGGACTGGTTCGCGCGGTCGGCGACGGGATCACGGGCCTCGTGGGCGGGTCGCTCGCGGCGATCGGCGACGCGCTCGACGGGATGGTGTCGGCGCTCGGCGCCGCGCTGCCACCCGGGGCGCTGCCGGTCATCGGTGTCGCGGCCGTCCTCGTGCTCGCCTGGATGATCCTCCGGCGGTAGGGCGTACCGGGTCTGCGCCGCCGGCGACCTCGGGTCTGCGGCGCCGGCGTCCTCGCTCAGCCCGGGTCGGGCGCTCAGCTCTCGGGCGCACCCCTGTCACCCGAACGCTGGCTGCCTCCCTGCGACGGGGGAACCCACGACCGATCGGCGTATCGAAGCTGGCGCTGGAGGAGCTCGTCGTCCAGCCGATCGGCCTCCTCGCGGAACAGCTCGCGGTTCCGGGCGATCTCGTCCTCGTCCGGAGCCGGCGCCTCGCCCGGCTCATCGGATGCGGCAGCGCCCGTCCCCGAATCGGGCTCCGGCCCGCCGCCGACCAGCCGTCGCAGGAAGCCCATCTCAGCCCTGCGTGTGCCCGCGCACGAAGCCGAGCACCTCGTCCCATGCCTGCGCGGAGGCGGACGCGAAGGCATCGGCCTTGCGATCGAAGAAGCTGTGCGGCGCGTCCGGGTACGTGATGATCCGATGCTCAACCCCGGCCGACGCGAGCGCGCCCTCGAACGCAGCAACCGCATCGGGCCCGATCCCTTCGTCCGCCCCGCCGAACAGGCCCAGGACCGGGCTCTGGAAGCGATCCGCGACCTCGGCCGGCGCCGGCGTGCCGTTGTACGACTCGCCGATCGGCCACCCGTAGAAGCCGATGACCCCGGCAAGCCCGAGCCCGAAGGTGGCCGTGACGTAGGCAAGCCGGCCACCCATGCAGAACCCGACGGTGAACAGTGACGTCGGGCTCGCCTCGGCGCGGATGTGACCGACGGCGGCCGTGATGTCGGCGCGCAGCCCGGGGAGCCGCGTCTGCTGCACATGCTCCCGGTAGCCGAAATCCGGGCCACGGTCGCCGATGCCGGCGGTTCGCCCGAAGTAGTCAAGGGCGATCGCGTCGACCCCGTGCTCCGCGAAGCGCATCGCCAGCTCGGTGTAGTAGGTGTGGAGCCCGCGAACGTCGGGCAGGATCACGATGCCGGCACCCGTCGGCTCGGCGGCGCGAGCCAGGAACGCGGCGAACCGATTGCCGTCCGCTGCCTCGAGCTCGATGGCCCGCGCGTCAAGCGCGCCACCGGCGATCGGCGTGATCGGCGGGCGGGAGTCGTGGTCGAAGCACATGCGGGACGCCTCTGGTCGTGCGGTTGCGGACGGTCGCCCGGTTCGAGGAGCTGATTGTCGCGCGATCCGCGCGATCCGTCGCGACGATGCGCCTGCGCCAGCCGGGAACCGAGCGGCTGAGCTGCCGAGTCGCCCGTTGCCGGGCCCGCGTCTCCTGTTCTCGGGTTCTCGCGTGGCCACCCCTGCCATCGGGTTCTCGCCCCTGCCATCGGGTTCTCGCCCCTGCCATCGAAAGGCAACCCCTGACGGATGACCGCTCGCCGGGCGCTATGTCCCGCACGGCGGCCGCTGCGTCGCTGCTCGCCCCCCAGCCCCGCGCGCACCGTCGCACGGGACCGTCCATCGCCTGACAGATGCCCACCTCACGAGCGTTCGCCGGGAGCATCCTGGCGAGTGCCCGCCTGGCGCGCGTCTGGCATGCGGGCCATGCCGGCGCGTGCACCCGGCGTGCGGAGTGCCGGTGATTCGCCACGTGACGACTGACCGTGTGTTCGCCAGGCGGACATATGGCATGCGCGATGGGCCGGCTCCCGGGCGACGGGCCTGCCTGCATCCGCGCCGGTCCGGCATCCGCGCGCCGGGCCGGCATCCGCGCCGAACAGGCTCCCGCGCGCCGGTCCGACATCCGCGCCTGGCCGGCTCCCGGGGCGCCGTGCCGCCCCCCACGGCGCGCGACCAGGCGAGCACCCTCGCCCACCACGGGTCCTGCGGCGACCCTCCGCTAGAATGCGCGCGATGTCCGGCCCCCTCGTCGTGATGAAGTTCGGCGGCTCGTCCGTCGCCGGTGCGGAGCGGATCCGGCGCGTGGCGCGCCGGATCGTGCGCGAGCGCGCGAGCGGATCGCAGCTGGTCGTGGTCGTGTCCGCGATGGGCGACACCACCGACGAGCTGCTCGGCCTCGCGGCCGCCATCACCGACGACCCCGACCCGCGCGAGCTGGACGTGCTCCTCTCGACCGGCGAGCACCAGAGCGCCACGCTCGTCTCGATGGCCCTCCACTCGCTCGGCGTCCCGGCGATCAGCCTCACCGGCCCCCAGGCCGGGATCACGACCGACGGCCGCTACGGCAGGGCCCGGATCGCGGGGATCGACCCCCGGCGCGTGCGCGCGGAGCTGGCAGCCGGCAAGGTCGTGATCGTGGCCGGCTTCCAGGGCATGAGCGCGGCGGCGCTCCAGGGCCTCGACGCGAGCCCCACCGCCAGCGACGTCCACGCGGCCGAGATCACGACCCTGGGCCGCGGCGGCTCCGATACCACCGCGGTCGCGCTGGCCGCGCAGCTGGGCGCCGATCGATGCCAGATCTTCACCGACGTCACGGGCATCTACACGGCGGACCCGCGGATCGAGCCGGACGCTCGCCAGCTGTCCGTCATCGGCTACGAGGAGATGATGGAGCTCGCCCACCAGGGCGCCCAGGTCATGCAGACCCGCGCGGTCGAGCTGGGCTGGGTCAACGACGTGATCATCGAGGTCCTCAGCTCGTTCGAGGACGCGCCCGGGACGCAGATCAGGGAGGACCCGCTCGTGGAGCAGCGCAACAAGGTGCGGGGGCTCGCCCATGACCGCAACGTCGCCAAGATCACGCTGGTCGAGGTCCCGGACAAGCCGGGGGTCGCGCGCAGCGTGTTCGGCCCCCTCGCGGATGCCGGCATCAACGTCGACATGATCGTCCAGAACGTCGGCCACGGCGGTGCGACCGACCTGTCGTTCACGATCCCGCGGGTCGAGCTGGCCAAGGCCAAGCGACTCCTCGAGCCGCTGATCCATGACCTCGGCTTCCGCGACATGACCACTGACTCGTCCGTGGCCAAGGTGTCGATCGTGGGCGCCGGGATCCAGAACGCGCCGGGCTATGCGGCCCGCATGTTCGGCACCCTGGCCGATGCCGGGATCAACATCGAGATGATCTCCACGTCCGAGATCCGGATCACCACGATCATCGCCGAGGACCGCATCGAGGACGCCGTCCGCGCCCTCCACGCCGCATTCGAGCTCCAGCAGCCCGAGACGATCGAGGCGGCCGGCGCGGCCGCCGGCTGACGCCCGCGTGACCGACGCTCGTCCCGCCACCACCCTGCTCAGCCGCGTCGAGCACATCGCGACCGTCGGCTCGACCAACGACGTCGTCCGCGGCTGGCTGACGTCCGGGACCCCCGAGGTCTGCCTCGCGACGGCCGATGAGCAGACGGCGGGACGCGGACGCCATGACCGGACGTGGCAGGCACCACCCGGGGCGGCCCTGCTTGCCTCGCTCGGGTTCCGTCCGGACTGGCTCGCGCCCGACCGGACCTGGCGGCTGGCCGCGACGGTCGCGCTGGCGATGTGCGACGCGGCCGAGGATGTCGCCGGGCTGCCCGTGGGCTCGATCCGGCTCAAGTGGCCCAACGACCTCGTGATCGAGGTGCGCGGCCCGCACGCGCTCCTCACCGGCACCGTCGACGCCGCCGACGCCGCGGCGCGGCTCGCCGGACCGCTCGAGCTGCGCAAGCTGGCCGGGGTGCTGGGTGAGAGCGACGGGCTTGGAACGCCCGATGTCCGGGTCGTCGTCGGGATCGGGATCAATGCCGACTGGGATCCGGTCGACTTCCCGTCGGACCTCGCGGCGACGATGACCAGCCTGCGCGCGGCGTCGGGCGGACGGCCGATCCACCGGCACGCCTTGCTCGACGGGTTCGTGGATCGCCTCGAGGGGCGGATCGATGCGCTTCGCGCGGGCTACTTCGACATCGCGACCTGGACGGAGCGGCAGGCGACGACGGACCGCCTGGTCGTGCTCGAGGGGTACGGGCCGGATGCGGGCGTGGCGCTGATGGCGATCGGCGTCGACGCGACGACCGGCGCGCTCGTGGTCCAGCGGCAGGCCGCATCCGGCACGCCGTGGCTCGTCC
>CAWIFB010000037.1:0-48991 GCA_963835335.1 uncultured Chloroflexia bacterium
GGCAGGCGCGCCGTCAGCGGCAGGCGCGCCGTCAGCGGCAGGCGCGCGGCCGGAGGCGGGCGGTGGAGCTGCCGAGGCGGAGGGCGCCACCGTGGCCGTGCCCGTGGCCGCCGCAGACATCGCGGGCGGACGAGTGGCAGCGGCGTCCGGCCGAGGCGTCGCCGCAGGTGGACGAGCCTCGGCATTCGGGGACGCGGGAAGCGCGCCTGCGGTATCCGATGTGCTCGTCGGTGCAGAGACGTCTGGCGCTGCGCCCGCGGCCGCCGCCGTTCCGGCGACCTGGCGAGCGGCAGGGATCGCCGGACCACCTGCCGGCGTCTCGAGCAGCGTGAGCTCGAGCTGGAGCCGGAGGCCGCCCGGACCCATGCGCGTGGGGTCGATCGATGCCAGCCGGCGGGCGGCCGAGGTGATCGCCGGATCCATTGCCCGGCCGTCGGCAAGCCCGCCGAGCAGGCGTTCGCGGAGCGCGTCGACCACCTGGTCCAGGTACACGCGAAGGTCCCGGCCACGTTCCTCGAGCCGGTCGAGGAGCGCCACGCCTGCTCGCGCGTCACCGTTCGCCAGGGCATCGATGAAGCCATCGACCAGGTCGGCGTCTGCGAGCCCAAGCAGATCGCGAACAGCATCCGCCTCGATCCGGCCGGCGGTTGATCCGAGCAGCTGGTCGAGGATCGACTCCGCGTCGCGCATGCCACCCGCGGCCAGCCGGGCCACCAGGGCAATCGCCTCAGGCTCGGCATCGCGGCCGTCGGCTGCCAGGATCCGCTCCAGCTTGCCGCTGATCTCGTCGACGTTGAGCCGCCGGACGTCGAACCGCTGGAGGCGCGAGAGGATGGCGGGTGGGAACTCCTGGGGATGCGTTGACGCGAACATGAACGCGACGAAGTCCGGCGGCTCCTCGAGCGACTTGAGCAGCGCGTTCCAGGCGTCGCGGGTGATCTGGTGGGCCTCGTCGAGGATGTACACCTTGCGGCGCAGCTCGCCCGGCGGGTAGTTGAGGCGCTCACGGAGGTCCCGGATGGCCTCGATGCCGCGGTTGGAGGCGGCGTCGATCTCGATCAGGTCGAGGGTGTTGCCCTCGCGGATCGCGACGCACGGGCCGCACGCGTCGCACGGATCGCCGTTGGGGCGCAGGTCGAGGCAGTTGAGGGCCTTGGCCAGGATCCGCGCGAGCGACGTCTTGCCGGTGCCGCGCGGCCCGGTGAACAGGATCGCGTGCGCGACCTGTCCGGTCGTGACCGCGTTGCGCAGCGTGGCGACCACCGCTTCCTGGCCGACGATCTCGGAGAACGTCTGAGATCGCCAGCGGCGGTACAGCGCCTGGTGCGGTGTTCCTGCGGTCAACGACGCTCCTGCGGCAGGCGTGGGCAAGACGAGAGTAATGCCGTGCACCCCCCGTCGATCAGGCCACTCCCGCGCCCACCGGCATCCGCGGCTCGGACCAGGCCGTTCCGCGGCACCCGGCGATCACCGCTGAGTGCTGCTTCCTTCCGGACCTGACACGGTTCACGAGTCGCCGCTGCGCGGGACCCGGTCCTCAACGTCGCGAATGTCGTCGGCTCTCGAGAGCACCGACCTCGGGGGGGAATTCAGCCCTGCTGGAGCGGATTGCAGGTACAGGGCACCGCTAGTTCCCCGCCTAGCACGGCACGGGGATAATAGCAGGGGGTCCTTCCGTGGCCGGTTCGGCTCAGGCGTCCGGGGCGATCAGCTCGACCGTCGGGTAGTACGTCCGGTAGTGCCCCTGATCGCGGGTCAGGACTCGATAGCCAGCGACTGCGGCATGGGCGCCGATGTAGAAGTCGGGGAGTGGCGAGCGCCGAATGCCGCCGGCCTTCCGATAGCGCATGAAGGCCTTCCCGGCCAGGAACGCGGCCTCGTAGGGCAGGTGCTCACGACGATACAGGTCGGGCGGCAGCGCCTCCTCCAGCGCCTCGATCGAGGCGAAGCCGATGGACACCTCGGCGTAGATGAGTGCGTTGATGACCAGGGTCGCCTCGTCCGCCGCCCGTTCGAGCGACCCGCTCGACCATGCTCCCCAGGTCGGGTCGCCGGTGACGATGTCGAGCAGGACGTTGCTGTCCACGATGACCGGAGTCACGCCTCCCCTCGGGTCAGGGCCATGATCTCGTCGGTGGTCATCGACACGTGCCCGGCACCTCGACGCAGGCGCGCGACCGCCCGAATGCCGCGGGTCGGTCGGTGCGCTCCGCGCGCCTTGACGATCCGGACCCCGTTACCCTCCACGACGAATTCCACCTCGGTCTCGGGCAGCAGGCCGGCCTGCTCTCGAACCGCCTGGGGGATCGTCACCTGCCCCTTCGAGGTAATCCGCACTGGCCGTCCTCCTTCTTACTGGTAAGAGTATTACCACGGTCAAGATGGACACACCATTGGCCCGTCGGCCCGATCGAGCCGCGGAGATCGGGCACGAGCCGGGCACGGCGGCGCCCATCTTCGTGCCCAGGGCGGTCTCCGGCAGGG
Source organism: uncultured Chloroflexia bacterium (assembly GCA_963835335.1). Taxonomy (GTDB): domain Bacteria; phylum Chloroflexota; class Limnocylindria; order Limnocylindrales; family CSP1-4; genus CAIXZV01. The sequence continues at coordinate 2,485 of CAWIFB010000037.1, forward strand.
ATGCGGCATCGAGCTGGTGACGGCACCGGAATCGGGGACACGGGCTGGCGGCGAGGGCGGTGGCGGAGAGGGCGGGATTCGAACCCGCGATGGGTTGCCCCATACCGCATTTCCAGTGCGGCGCCCTAGGCCTCTAGGCGACCTCTCCGCCGGACAGGATACCGGCGACGTCGCACCCGGACCGGTGCCGCCGCGCGAGGACCCTCAACAGCGCGGGCCGGACAGCGAACGACCCGGCGATGACCGCCGGGCCGTGCCTGGTCTGCGGGTGGCGGAGAGGGCGGGATTCGAACCCGCGGTGCTTTCGCACACCGCTTTTCGAGAGCGGCACCATCAACCACTCGGACACCTCTCCGCCGCAAGGATAACAAAGGCCGTCGACCGGGCCGACCGCGGGTCGCGGGCGGATCGGCGGGCGGATCGATGGCACGGGTGCCGCTCAGGCGCCGGTCGGCACCATGTCGAGCACGCCCGCGAGCTCCTCGGCCTCCTCGCGGCGGATCCCCGACACGACCTGGAGGCGGCGCTCCAGCCGTGGGTGCTGCGCGAGCTGCACGACCGTGCCGGCCGCGCCGTCGACAGGGTTCGGGACTGCGTACACGAGCGCGACCGCATCGCATTCGAGCATCGCCCCGACGCACATCGCGCACGGCTCGACCGTGGTGAAGATGGTCACGTCGGACAGGTGCGGCGTGCCGAGCTTGCGGGCCGCCTCGCGGAGCGCCGCGATGACGGCGTGCGCGGTCGGGTCGTTGGTCTCGTCCACGCGGTTCGAGCCGCGGGCGACCATCGCCTGGTCGACCACGGCGATCGCGCCGACGGCCGGCGCACCCCGCGCGGCGGCCTGTCGGGCCTCCGCGAGCGCCTCGCCCATGAACAGCTCGTAGTTCATGCCGATGATCATAACGACCGGCACCCGCGGTAGGATGGCCCAGACCCGTGCGGCGTCCCCGGCGTGCCACGTGTGATCCACTGGCGAGCGCCGCCCGACCCGATCCAGCCGGCCCCGGCCGACGACCCAACGGAGCCCTGCTCATGGCTGCACCCCGACGTATCGGCATCCTCACCGGCGGCGGCGATGTCCCCGGTCTCAACGCCGTCATCAAGAGCGTCGTGTACCGCGCGACCGAGCTTGGCTACGAGGTCATCGGGATCCGCCGGGGCTGGGAGGGCCTGACCCACCAGCGTCGCGGCCCCGAGCTCGATCCCGAGTACGTGCGGGTGCTCGATCGCACCAACACGCGGACCATCGATCGCACCGGCGGGACGATCCTCCACAGCTCGCGCACCAATCCACGGAAGATGCGGGTGGAGTCGCTGCCGGAGTGGCTCGACGTCTCGACCATCGCCGACAAGCAGACAGGCGACGGGGTCTACGACCTGACGGACCACGTGCTGAAGACCATCGAGCACCTCGGCCTGACCCACCTCGTGGCGATCGGCGGTGACGACACGCTGTCGTTCGCCGCGGTGCTGGACAGCCGCGGCTTTCCGGTGGTGGCGATCCCCAAGACGATGGACAACGACGTCCAGGGGACCGAGTACTGCATCGGCTTCTCGTCCGCGATCACGCGCGCGAAGGAGCTGATCAATCGCCAGCGCACGACGCTGGGCAGCCACGAGCGGATCGGCGTGTTCCGGATCTTCGGACGGGACGCCGGGTTCACCGCGCTGTACACGGCCTACGTGACCTCGACCCGGTGCCTGATCCCGGAGTTCCCGTACGACATCGACGCGCTTGCCGGGCTGCTCCGCCTGGACCACGACAACAACCCCAGCCGGTACGCGATGGTGATCACGGCCGAGGGTGCGATCTGGAACGGAGCCCAGCTGGCCGACGTGGGCGAGGCGGATGCGTTCGGGCATCGCCACAAGGTGAACGTCGGCGAGGCGCTGGCCAGCGAGCTCAAGGCACGCACGGGGATCGAGGCGGTGGCGTCGGAGCTGACCTACGACCTCCGGTCGGGCGAGCCCGACATGCTCGACTCGATGGTCGCATCGACGTTCGCGAACGTCGCGATGGACCTCATCCGTGACGGGATCAGCGGCCGAATGGTGGGCATCCACGATGGAAAGTACGCCCACGTGCCGCTGGCCGAGACGGCCAAGCCCCCGCGCCGGGTCCAGCTCGAGGCGTACGACACGGAGCGCTTCCGGCCGAAGTACTCGGATCGCCTCGGCGACCCGCTGCTGCTGACGCCATCGCTGGGGCCCGTGACCGGCTGATCGTCGCGGCGACGGGCTGATTCGTCGCGGCAGCGCTCGCTTCTCGGCGGACGACCCCCGCCCTACCCGTCGAGGCCGGACAGGGAACGGATCGCGCGCGCGAGGTTGGACATGTCCTCGTCGCCGTGCCCCCTGGCCACGAGGCCCGCCTCGAGCTGTGCGGCGAGCGCCGACACGGGGAGCGAGGCGCCAAGGTTCCGGGCCAGGTCCAGCGCGATCGCCAGGTCCTTGAGGTGGAGCGAGGTCCGGAAACCCAGCGGGTAGGCATTGTCGATCATCCGCCCGCTCCGGTTCTCGAGCACCCAGCTCCGCGCGGCCCCGCCGTTGAGCGCGCCTGCGACCGCGACCGGGTCGAGGCCGGCCTTGAGCGCAAGGACCATCCCCTCGGCAACGCCCAGGTATGCCCCCGCCAGGACGACCTGGTTGATCGCCTTGACGGCCTGCCCGCTGCCGGCAGGGCCGAAGTGCGTGATGGTCCTGCCCATCGCGGCCAGGATCGGCTGGGCGCGCTCGACGTCTGCCGGCTGCCCGCCCACGAAGATCGTCAGGGTCGCGTTCTTCGCCCCCTCCGATCCGCCGGAGACGGGCGCATCCACGAAGCCGATGCCCTGTTGGGCCAGCCTGGCCGCGAACTCCTTCGTTGCCGATGGCGAGATCGTCGAGCAGTCGATCACCAGGCCACCGCGCGCGAGGCCCGACGCGACGCCGTCCGCGCCGAACAGCACCGCGTCCACGTCCGGGGTATCGGAGACGCAGGTGACGACGACATCCGCGGCTCCGGCCACCGCCGCGGGTGTCGGTGCCTCGACCGCGCCCAGTGCGATGAGATCCACGGCCCGGCCCGGGGTCCGGTTCCACACGGTGACCGCGAACTCCGCCCGGCGGAGGTTCGCGGCCATCGCCGCGCCCATCGTCCCCAACCCCACGAACCCGACTCGTTCCACGGCGTCAACCTCCTGCGATCCATCGAGGGTACCCGTGCGAGTGGTCGGGCGTGACCGGGCGCCGCCGGTGATGGAGGGAAGGCCTCGGGACGCCGGCGCGACGATGATGCAGACTGGGTCCGCCATGAACGGCAGGCCGCGCGATCAGATCAGCACCGACATCAAGGACGGACGACCCACGATCTCGCCGGCGGGCGACTTCCTCGCCCTCCGCATCGTCCCGCTGCTGTCATGGCGCGAGGCGGACAAGCTGTTCGAGAACCTCGACCGCCGGGTCAGGCGATCAGCGGCCTACGCGGAGTGGATGGGCGCACCGGCGGAGTACCTGTCCGAGCTCGATCCGCGGACGGCGAGCTCGATCGAGACCCTGCTTGGCACGCTGCATCGCCGGACGGTTCGACGCGCGAAGGCACGGGGCTGGTAGAGGGGGAGCGGGCGTGGCCGTACACCGGGCGCCCGAGCGGGAGCCGTCACGACTCGCAGTCACCGCGGGAGCCGCCCGAGATCCGATGGCTAGGGCCGGAGCGGGCGGACGGTCGAGGCCCGGCGGTCAGCCACACCGCCATGACCATCTCCTGCAGGGCGAGCGGGCCCATGAAGAAGCCCAGCGAGAGCTCGAACATGCTGCCGAGCGGCGCGATGATGTAGAGCGCGGCCCCCACCAGCCCCCAGGCGGACAGCCACCGGGGCACAAGCCGCGACTGGTAGAGCACGACGTAGAACATGAGCGCGCCGAGAACGAATGGGATGGCCAGGAGCTGGTCCCAGGCCACCGCCTCGATGGTGCGCACGAAGCCGGCGAGCGGCGCCGCATCCGGCTCCCTGCTGAGCGCGACCAGCATCAGCCAGCGGAGGGCTGTCGCGACGTACATGATCATCTCCTGCGCGCCACGAAACACGATGTACCCCATCGCGAGCGTCTCGTTGTACCGTTCCGATCGGCCAGAACACACCGGGACCATCGCGAGCGAGAAGCCGGCCACGAGGACAAGCAGAGCTCCGATGACCAGCAGGTTCGCCTGGTCGGCGACCTGCGCCAGGTAGCCGGGACCCGTCAGGATCCCGCCTGTGACAAGTGCGCTGAGGACGAGGCCTACCGTTCCGATGATGTACAGCACGCCGATCGAGACGGCGGCCCTCCGATCCGCGCTCATACCGGGCTTCGCCGTCGCTGCGGCGGTGGTTCGGTTCGCGTTCACGCGCTTCTCTCCGATCATTGCGGCGGGCCCAACTGGCTCGCCGATGAGCTTGAGGACCTCAAGGTCAGGCGATGCCCGCTAGGCGGGTCGGGGCGACAGGATCACGACCGCCGTCTCGCGTGATCGCCGGGCGGCGAAGGCGTCGAGATCCTTGTCGTATTCGGCCCACCTGGCCCACAGCGCGGACGCTCGTCGGGGTTGGCTGCGTGGGCGTGACCCGCCGATCCGCCCGGCAGATCGACCATCACGTCGGGCTGCGCCTGGAGGTTCAGCCACCAGGCGGGCTCGGGATCGGCCCAGCCGTTCATCGCCATGGTGATCAGGTCGGTACCGTCCTCGAAGTAGGCGAGGATAGACATTTCGCGGTTCGCCGCTGCGCCGACCGATTGTCCGCACGCGCATCATGCCCCTGGGGGTCGGGGTCGCCTTCCGGAGCCCGAGCCGCCCGCGCGTGAGCGAATAGACGGCCCGCTGCACGGCCCAGAACAGCACGGATGAACCAGCGCGGCGGCAGGAACGATGACTTGTTCGACGATCCTGACATGGTGAGCTCCTGATTCGCGTGCGGGTGGTAGGGGCGTCCGGCCATCACGCCTCGTCCTCCACGAGCGATGGTCTGGGTGGCACGGTCCCGGTCGCGGTCGCGGGCCAGTGACTCGCTCGCCCGACCCATGCCAGCTCCATGCGGGCCAGGCGATCGTAGAGGCCGGCCGATGCACGTCGACGACCGGCATGGAAGTGTAGCTGGGGGTAGCCGAGCCCGCCCCGCGTCGGCGACGGAACAGCGGCACGGTTGGTCCACATTCGCTCCTTGGGCCAGCCTACGGCAGAGCACGACCATCGCGATCGGGATCTCGGCCAGGACAGCAGCGAGGAGCAGGAACTCAGGAGTGATCGCAATCTGATCCGCGCGTCCTTCCATGATCTGCTGCAAGGTGCCGGCATTCATGAACGAGAAGATGTCCGCGAAGATCATGTTGAGCATCACGAAGACCCACATCCACGAGAGGCGCGCCCTGACCTCCGTGTCCACGGGGGTCATGCGTGCTCCCTTCGAAGCGGTGCCGGTGCGCCGCGCTGCCGTGGCCATCACAAGTCTTCCAGAGGTGATCACTGGTTCAGCTCCATTCATCGATTGACGCTTGAGGCCACTGCCGCCCCGACTCGATACGAGTGACGGAGATCAGCGGCATGCCGAGATCGCGGACTCGCCGCAGCACGCCGTGCAGCGCCGCCTGGTCAAGCGGACCCGCCAGGAGCGTGTCGCCGTTGTCCTCGAGCGTGATGTGGAGACCCGTGAACCAGTCGGACCATGCAGGATCCGAGGTGGCCCCTGACCCGGATCTCATACGCCACCGTTCGGCTCGTCTCCGGTCCGGGCTGTATCTCGTCGGACATCGCCTACCTGGCCTCTGCCTGTGGTGACGGTGCCCCAGCGATTTGGGATGGCCAGCAACGGGCGGCAGCACGCGGGCTGCCCATACCTCCGCGGAGGTATTCGAAGGGGTATTCGCAACGGCCATTGAGGCCCGTTTGAGGTGCAGGCGGACGGTGGAGCGAGCCAGTCCGCGACCTAACATCTGGTGGTGGCAATGCCGATCCTGGCGACCAAGCTCTACGTGCCGTCATGCCGGCCCCGGATCGTCCTCCGCCCCCGTCTCGACGAGCGGCTCAATGAAGGTCGCGGCCGCAGGCTGACGCTAGTCTCGGTGCCCGACGGACCACGGCAGACGCACCCGCGTCGTGACAGGTCACCCGAGTTCACACCGGGTCGAGGGCACGGCTGACGAGGGTGACCGACCGGCGCCGTTGAGGGCGAAGCCGGCTGCGGAAACCCCCTCGACGACCGCGCCGGCGAGACCGTGCTGGCCATGCTCGAGTCGCCTCAGCTGCCGCCCGTCGAGGCCATCCTGACACCGCTCCTCAACGAGCTCGCCGCGGCCCCGGCCGACTTCGTGCTGGTGCTGGACGATTATCACAACGTGAACGGCAGGAGGGATGCGACGCGGTCCTGGGCTCGGGCAGGGTCTGCCGCGCGACCGTCATCCAACCCGCAGGATCGGGCGACTGCCGTGGCGCGGTTACGCGCCACGGCCGATCGCGAGTCCGCGCCTCGGACCTGCGCTTCACCGCCGAGGAGAGCGCCGCCTTCCTGAACGAGGTCATGGACCGCAGCCCGGCGAGCGGGTGTCGAGGCCCTGGAGTCGACCACGGAGGGCGGAACGACGGCCTCCAGCGCGCCGAGGATCGCCAGGGACACGAGGATGCCGCCCAGTTCATCCGGTCGATCTCGGGGAGCCATCGCTTCGTGCTCGATTACCTGGTCGGAGAAGCCCTGCAGCGAGCAATCACCGGCCGTCGTCGCGCCTGCTGCACACCTCGATCCTCGTCGGCGAGCGGGCCACTATGCGACGCCGGCGCTGGACCCGGTCACGCCGGGCCAGCAGGTGCTGGAGCATCTCGAGCCCCCGAACAGGATTGTCGTTCCGCTGGACGATGAGCGTCGCTGGTATCGCTACCACCACCTCTTCGGCAACCTGCTCCGGCAGCGACTGGGGCAGTCCGAGCCTGACGCTGTCGTGGACGAGCTCCACGGTCGGGCCAGCCGGTGGTACGACGAGAACGGCTTCTACCTCGATGCCTTCCGCCATGCGCGGCCAGCCACGGAACCGATCGTGCCTGACAGGGAAGGACAGGATCCGGCGCGCCAGTGTGCACGCCAGCGGACCGGACGCAATCGGCGTCACGCTGCCCGAGATCCGGAGATCGGCGCACCTGCGAATCGTCTACGCGAGCACGCTGCTCGGAAACTGGCAGACGGCGGCTGGTTCGGCGGCCGATGACGAGCCCCCAGGCAGTCAAAGGCCGGCCGACGTGAATCGCGAGGGCGGCGCCGCCCAACCGGCGTCTGGCGGAAGGGGACCGGGCCGCGACGATCCCGATCGCCGCGAGCGCCGAGGGTCTGCGGTCGGACCGCACGCGGATGCGCGGCGCTGGTCTCCTGGACGTTGGGTTACGCCCATGCGATCGTCGGCGGGCCGGCAGAGGCCAGGGCGCGTACCGGATGCCCTGTCGATGAGCCAGGCCAGGAGCGACCCGATGGTCAGGGGGCTTCCTGATCGGGATCGCAGGAACGCAGGCGACCGAGAACAGGACCGGCCGGCCGTCCCGAAACCGATCGAGGCGAGCAGCGCCGGCGCTGATCTTCCCACGCGGCCTCCGGGCGCCCAGCCGGGCGGCCGCATCGTCACGAATGGAACGACGGAGCGGCGAAACGAGACGAGCCGCGCCTGAGCCTCCCGACACCTACCGATCGTACCGGCGGCCTGCAGTGCTGCTTGCCGAGGTCAGGATGGCGCAGGGCGACCTCGCCGAAGCGGCAACATTCACGAGGTGAAGGTTCGGTCGCGAGCGAGAGTCGCGCCGAGCACCCAGGGACGAGGTTGCCCGCGCGTTGCTGTACCTCCCACAGGCGATCGGCCGGAAAGATGCGGCTGGCCGAAGCATTCGACCTGCCGTTGGTGCGGGCTCGAACCAGCCTGGCGCGCGGGGAAGCCGAAGCTGCGTTGTCCGCGCTCGGGCCTTTTTGCCGCGAGGCCGAGTCGCGGGCCTGGCCGGACCACTGGCTGAGGGCCCTGGCTCTGAAGGCGCTCGCCCGACGAGCAGCGGCGCGATGCGGAGCAGGGCGTTGTCGCTGCTGGGCGAGGTCATGGAGATCGCTGAGCCAGAGGGCTTCGTGCGGCTGTTCGTGGACGAAGGCGGGGCCATGGCCCGGCTGGTGCGCGAGGCGGCGGCCGCTGGGCTGCATCGAGGCTACTGCCTGCGGCTGCTGGATGTCTTCTCCAGGGACGCGACCGGCAACAGGCTGGGCGCCCCGGCTTCACACGGAGCTCGGTCGCCCGATGCGTCCGGCCTCGTGGAACCGTTGAGCAAGCGGGAGCGCGAGCTGCAGGATCTCATCGCCGAGGGGCTCTCAGATCCAACCATCGCCGTGCGGAGGTCATCGTCGCGTCAGGCCCGAAGTCTCTCAGCATGCTCAACATCTATTCCAAGCTGGACGTGAGCAGCGCACCGAGGCCTCGCCCGGGCCCGTCTGCGGCCGTCGTCACCGGACCGGCTAAGGGAGTGTGCCACCGACAGGCGATGGGGGAGATGGCGCGCCCGGCGGGACTCGAACCCACGGCCTTCAGGTCCGCAACCTGACGCTCTATCCACTGAGCTACGGGCGCACGATGTGACTCGGCCGGAGTGTAGTGGACAGGCCCGACTGCCGCCAATCGAGCGCCATCCGGGCAGCGTTCGACCAACTCGTGCATCGGACCCTATGCTGGCTCGATGAGCACGCTGCACGATCGGGTCGCTGCCTTCCACCGCCTGCACGCCTCCGGATGCTTCGTCATGCCCAATCCATGGGACGCCGGGAGCGCGCGTGCGCTCGAACAGATGGGGTTCAGCGCACTGGCGACGACGAGCGCGGGCTTCGCCTGGACGTTGGGTCGCACGGACAATGGCGCCACGCTGGAGCAGGTGCTCGGGCACCTGCGAGCGGTCGCGGGCTCGGTGAGCGTTCCCGTCAACGCGGACTTCGAGGGCGGCTATGCCATCGAACCCGAGCGCGTGGCGGACAGCGTGACGCTCGCGTCGGCCACCGGGATCGCCGGGCTGTCGATCGAGGACTCAACCGGCGACGAGCACGATCCCCTGTTCGCGTTCGATCTCGCGGTGGAGCGGATCCGGGCCGCGCGACGAGCGATCGACGACAGCGGCACCGGCATCGTGCTGACCGGTCGCTCCGAGGGCTTCGTGGCCGGACGTCCCGATATCAAGGAGACGATCCGGCGGTTGGAGGCCTACGCGGATGCGGGTGCCGACTGCCTGTACGCACCCCGGATCGGGCGTGAGCACGTCGCTGCGGTCGTCGCGGCAGTGGCACCGAAGCCGGTGAACCTGCTCATCAACGCCCCGTTCATGACCGTTGCCGAGGCTACGGGGCTCGGGGTTCGGCGGATCAGCGTCGGGGGCACGCTGGCGCGTACGGCGTGGGCAGGGTTCCTCGCAGCCGCACGGGAGATCGCGGACGAGGGGACGTTCTCGGGGTTCCAGCAGCTCCCGAACGTCGACGCGCTGCTCGGCGAGTCGTAGCTCGATCCCGAGGAAGTCCCGGAGGACGCATCCCGGGAGCCGCTCTGATCGGGGATCTGGCGGAGAGGGAGGGATTCGAACCCTCGGAGCAGGTTACCCCACTCGGCGGTTTAGCAAACCGCTGCACTAGACCGCTATGCGACCTCTCCCACGCAGCGCGGCGAATTCTAGCATTCGGTCCGCGGCGGCTCCAAGGTCGGTCTCGATGCTCCAAGGTCGGGCCGGCGGATTCCCCCGTCCGCAGGGAGGTCCATGGTCGATCGGACGTTCAGGCGTCCTGGCCCGACGCGCGGACGCCGGGCGTGGCGACGATGGCCCCGGTTCGCCCGGCATCCGCGATTGCCTGGACGACACGGAGGTTCTGCACGCCGTCCAGGCCGGTCACGAGCGGGCTCGCGTCGCCGCGGATCACGGCACAGAAATGGGCGATCTGCTCCGCGAGGGGATCGCGTCGCTCGACATCGACGATCTCGGATTGCAGCGGCTCCAACCACGATGGAGTGCCCGCATACCGACGGAGCCGCATCGTTGGGACGCCCAGGGAACCGGCGTCGCCGGCAATCACGTAGCAGTCGACGCCGGAAACGTTGGGGTACGCCGCATTCTCACCCGAGGTCAGCTCCCAGCTGACCGCCGATGCCGCCGTGTCGGACAGCAGGAACGTGCCGAGTGCCCCGCTCGCGAACGCGAGGTTGACGGCCACTGTGTCCTCCACCTCGAAGCCGCGGATGGCTCGCGACGCGAGCGCCTGCACCGACTCGATCTCGCCGCACAGGTACCGCAGGCTGTCGATCTCGTGGATCATGTTGATCAGGAGCGGCCCGCCTCCGGGCTCGCGGCGCCAGGGTGCTTCGTCGAAGTACGAGTCCGGCTTCCGGAGCATCGCGGCGCCGGTGACCGCCACCAGCCTGCCGAGGACACCGCTTTCGATCACGCGCCGGGCGACACGAAGGATCGGACTGTGACGTCGGTGGTGCCCGACGAGCAGCGGCACGCCGTGCTCGGCTGCGGCATGGGCGATCCGCAGCCCGTCCGCGATCGTGGTCGCGATCGGCTTCTCGACAAGCAGCGGTATCGACGCCTCGACGCATTCCAGCGCGTGCTCGAGGTGCAGCGGACTGGGCGTGGCCACGATGATCCCATCGGGCCGGTCATGCTCGAGCATGGCCGCGATCGACGGGTACCACGGAATCGCGAGCTCGGCGGCTCTGACCCGCGTGCCGGGAGCCGGGTCGATGATCGACGCGAGGCGGCACTCCGTGCTCTCGGCGATCAGATCGATGTGGCGCGATCCGATGAGGCCGCCGCCGGCAACCGCGATGGTCAGCATGCTCGGGCTCATGGCGGTGGCCCTGGCGGCCGCCCAGCCACGACCGGGTTCCCGACGTCGGCGGCAGCGGGGGGACCGTCGGGCGGACGCACGCAATCCGGAACCGGCCGTGGGCACCTTGCTACACTCCCGCCATGGTCGAGAATGAGCTGGCGGGACGCGGATCCGCGGAGGCCGGCGACCGGCGGGCACCCGGGATCAGCTGGGAACCGGGCGAGGAGGACTATCCATTCGCCGCGATTCCCGGCGAGTCCGCCCTCGACTACTTCGGGCGCTGGCTCGAGGGGTCCGGGTACGCACGCATCGAGCGCGACGGGATCCGGTATATCCACGAGGAAGACATCGCCAACGTGGTGAATCACATCACCGCCGACGTGGGGCTGCTTCGGGCCCGTCTCGGCCCGTTTGGCGACAAGGTCGTCACGGCCGAGACGTACGGCGAGGCGATCGAGCGGATCGAGCAGGCCCTGGCGGACCTGGGCAAGGCGCTCGACACGTTGCGCAACCCGGCGGGCTGATGGCTCCGGACCCTCACGCGAACGGAGATCGACCATGAAGGTGCTCGTGCTGCACGGCGTCAACCTCGACATGCTCGGCAAGCGCGATCCCTCGCAGTACGGCACGGTGACCCTGCCCGAGATCGACGAGGCGCTGCGGTCCCTGGCGATCGAGCTCGGCACAGAGGTCGAGTCCTTCCAGACCAACGTGGAAGGGACCCTGTGCGAGCGCATCCACCGTGCGCACGGCGACGTTGATGCCATCGTCATCAATGCCGGCGCATGGACGCACTACAGCCTGGCGATCCGGGACGCCCTGGCCATCCTCCGGGTGCCGATCGTCGAGGTGCATCTCTCGAATATCCATGCTCGGGAGGCATTCCGGCACAGCTCCGTCATCGCCCCGATCGCCGCGGGCCAGATCGCGGGCTTCGGGATGGACAGCTACCTCCTCGGCCTCCGGGCGGCGGTTGCGATTGCCGGCGCATCGCGGACGGCATCACAGCACTGACCCGGCAACGCGGATCCAGACCTTGCCGTCGGCGAGGCTGCTCGACTCGAATGCGCGCTGCGCCTCAGCCAGCGGGTACTCGTCCGTGATGACCCGTCCCGGGGCGACCGTGCCGTGCCGAACACGCGCAACCGTTGCCCGGAAGTCACCCGGATGGTCGTACGTCAACGATCCACGCAGGACGAGCTGACGCCGGACGAGGGTCTGCGCGGACAGCTCGAACGGAGCTGCCTCCAGGCTGAGGACGAGGATCGTCCCGCCGATGGCCGCGTGGCGCAGACCGAGCTCGATCGACGTTGGCGTGCCGACCGTGTCAACCACGAGCTCGACCGAGGCCTCGGCGTCCTGTGACAGGACGCGCGCGCCGAGGGTGGCCGCGTGTGCCAACCGCCCGGGGCTCACGTCGTACGCGAGGACCGGGACGCCGCGAGCGACCAGCGACAGCACCATCTGGAGGCCCTGCGAGCCGACACCGATCACGAGCGCCGACGCGGGGATGGGGTGCCCGAGCCGGCGCAGCGCCGCCTCGACGACGGCCAGCGGCTCGACGCAGACGAGGTCGCGTTCGCTCGACCCGGGCAACGCCCAGGCGTTGGCGCTCGGGATCACCAGCTTCTCAGCGAGCGCACCGGCCCGGTTCATGCCAACGGACTGGCGCCGGATGCACGCCGACGTGATGCCCCGCGCGCACTGCGGACAGTCGAGGCACGGAACGTTCGGCTCGACCACGACGACCTCGCCGACCCGGTCCGTCGAGACCCCGTCTCCCACGGCGTCGATGCGCCCGAACGCCTCGTGGCCCTGGATCCATGGGTACGTCGGGGCGGTCCACTTGCCGGAGAAGACGCTCAGATCCGAGCCGCACAGGCCGACGCCACCGATCGCGATCCGGACATCGTCCGGTCCCGGTTCCGGCTCGGCCACGTCTCCGATCTCGATCTGGCCCGGCCGGACCAGGAGTGCCGCCCTCATGACCGACGCTCCGGGTCGCAGCGACCGACAGGCCCGTCGTCCGTGCGCGCCGGCGTCTCGCCCCCGGGAATGAGCAGAAGATTCCTCACGTCGATTCCTCCGTGACACCGGACGCGTTCTCAGCGCCGATCCCATCGCGGGTGATTCCCGTCCGGGACGCTGACGGCTCGAGCAGCCGGCTCGCGTTCAGCACGAGCATCTGGTGGAGATCTGCCTCGGATGCCCCGCCCTCGCGCAGCATCGGCAACACGCGACGCGGGATGTCCTCCATGTTCCAGTGCGGGGCCGCTCCAGCCCGCCACGATGGCGGCGTCACGTGGCTGAAGAAGGCGGCGTCGTGGGACAGGATCATGCGATCGGCGTACCCGAGGCGCAGCAGGGCGAGCACGGTCCTCACGCGGCGGTCGTCCGGCAGCACGTGCTCCATCCCGAAGCGGTCCATGCCGATCGTGGACCCTCCGTCCATCAGCTCACGCAGGTAGGCAACGTCCTCGGTATCGCCCGAGTGCCCGATGATCACCCGATCGAGGGACACGCCGTGCTCGCGCAGGAAGGCTTGCTGGACGAGCCCTGTCCGGGTCGCCGGATGCGAGTGCGTCGTGATCGGCACCCCGGTCTGCTGGTGCGCGATCGCCGCGGCCGTCATCACCCGCGTGACGTCGTCGGTCATACCGGGTTCGTCGGTCACGACCTTGAGCATGCCCGCCCGGATCCCGGTGCCCCCGATCCCGATCTCGATGTCCCGCACGAAGAGGTCGACCAGGGGGTCTGGTCCGGCGATCGGGCGACCAGGACCGTGGAAGCGGTAGTAGAGCGGGAGCGCCGCCGGGGCATAGAAGCCGGTCGATGCGACCAGGTTGATCGGGACGCGGCGCGCCACCTCCGAGACAACGCGAACGTCGCGCCCCAGACCGGGCACGGTGAGGTCGACGACGGAGCGGATACCGAGCGCATGGAGCGCGGTCAGGCCCCGCACGGCCCGCTCCACGGCATCGGCCTCGTTCCACTCGGAACCCGCCCGGTCCAGCTCCAGCTCCAGGTCCCGCACGAACACGTGCTCGTGAAGCAGGGTGGTCCCGAGCTGGTCCGGCGGCAGAGGCCCACGGTACGTCTGGACGGGTCCCACTGCTCGGCTCACCCTCCGCTCCTCCGGTGCGCGACCTACTCGCGGGACGGGGCGACGCCCTCGAAACGGCCGCCTCGCCCGGCGGTTGGGACGGCCGCGACCTGATCCGGCGGGGACCCGCCGAATCGCGCCCTGATCGCGTCCGTGTCGGCACCCAGCGGCCTGGCCAGGTACGGGACACGGCCCGGGGTCCGGGACAGCTTGGGCACGACGCCGGGAACCAGCAATGGCCTGTCCAATCGCTCGTCCTCCACGGCCACGATCATGTCGCGTGCCTGGAACTGCGCGTCGGCAACGATGTCCGCGATGCTGTTGATCCGGCTGACGGGCACCTGGCGGTCGCGCAGGACGGCCACGACCTCGTCGGCGGTCCGTGTCCTGGTCCACGAGGAGATCAGGTCGTCGAGCTCGTCTGCGCGGCGGACGCGACCCTTGTTCTTCCACAGGTCCGGGTCGTCTGCATGGTCGGGCCGGCCAATGACCCGGAACAGGGTCCGGAACAGCGGCGTGGTGTTGGCCGCGATGCAGACGAACGCGCCGTCTGAACACGGATAGGCGTTGGTGGGTGCGGAGTTGTGGGCGATGTTGCCCGTCCGTTCACGGACCAGGCCGTGGTAGCCGTACTCGGGGAGGATCCCCTCCAGCAGGCTGAACAGGGATTCCGTGAGCGCGACGTCCACGACCTGACCACGGCCGGATGTGTGCCGTTCGTGCAGCGCGATGAGGGCACCGATGAGGGCGTGCATCGAGGCGATCGAGTCCCCCAGGCTGAGCCCGACCCGGGTCGGCGGGCGATCCGGCTCGCCGGTGATGTAGCGCAGGCCTCCAGCCGCTTCCGCGACCGCGCCGAACCCGGGCTGCTCGTGGAGGGGGCCGGTCTGGCCATATCCGGAGATCCTGACGACGATCAGCGCCGGATTGTCGGCCATGAGATCGGCGGGATCGAGGTTCCAGCGTTCAAGCCGGCCTGGCCGGAAGTTCTCGATCAGGATGTCGCTCTCGGCGGCCAACCGTCGGACGAGGTCCTGGTCGCGCGGATCGTGGAGATCCGCGGCGACCGAGCGCTTCCCCCGCGACTGCACCAGGTGCCACAACGAGTCGGTCCCGTCCCAGCTCCTGCCCCACTTGCGCATCGGATCGCCGTGGGCCGGGTGCTCGATCTTGATGACCTCGGCACCGAAATCCGCAAGCCACCGGCCGGCAAACGGCCCGGCGATGAGCGTGCCCAGCTCGAGGACGCGCAGGCCTGCGAGCGGTCCCGGCGCCGCGTCAGATGGCATCTGCGGTTCCGAATGATAGGACATGAGCCCACTATATTGGACGGCCATTGGCGGGTCAATGACCGCCGGCACGGTCCTGGGACAGCCTCGCCCGCGGTCCCGACCACGCATCTGCACGCCCGGGATCGCGCCGCGGGCGTGCCTGGGACTACGTCTTGGGCAGGGCGGCCTGTGGCGTATAGACCCACAGCAGCTGGAGTGGTTCGGTCCCGGTGTTGCGATGCTGGTGGTACACGCCCTTGGGCACCCACATCGCGGCGCCCGGACCGAATGGGGCTTCCTCGCCCTCGGACACGACGAGCCCGGAGCCGCCGATCACGAGGTTGATCTCCTCGGACTCGGGATGCACGTGATATGAGCTCGACTCGCCCGGCTCGAAGATCGTGATTCCTGCCATGAACTCCTCGGAGCCCGTATCGGGTGACACGAACCGGAACACCTTGCGGCGCATCCCCGGCTCGTCGAGCCCGATCCAGATCTCCTCGGAATCCTCGAATGGCGAGATCAGCCGTACCTTCATCGGTCCCTCTCCTGTCCGTTGGTTGTGGGTACAGGGACGCCGTCATAGAGCGCTGCCGTCGGGTCGATGAGGCGCATCGGCCGCTCGCGAGCGCGCTCCTCGACGATGTGGGCGGCGAGGCCAAAGCTCCTCGCGATCGCAAACAGGAAGTCGCCGTACGCAGGGTCGAGGCGCAGGGCCGTGAGCGCCACGGCGAGCCCCCCGTCGATGTTGACCGCGACCGGATGCTCGACATACCGTGCCAGCCGGTTCGCGAGCGCCCGAACGGCCGCCGCGGGCGCGCCGTCGGCGAACTCGGAGGCCACGTCGAGGAGCCGCTCGGCCCGCAGGTCATGCTCGTGCCAGCGATGCCCGACACCCGGCAGCCGACGCCCGGCATCGCGTTCGGCCCGGAACACCTCGTCGGCCCACGCATCCAGGTCCCCCGTCGAGGGGGCCGTGGCGATGATCTGCATGGCTCGCGTGACGACGGCTCCATGCAGCTCACCGAACGACAGGATCCCGCCCGCGAGGGCGCTCATCGGTGCCGCGCGCGTGGACGCGATGGTCCTGGCGACGAGCGCCGAGGGGGCCAGCGGGCCGTGGTCGATCGCCGCCACGAGGGCGGCGCCCATCAGCTCGGCTTCCGCGGCGCTTGCCTCCCCGCCGCGCCACAGTCTCAGCAGCATGGCCGGGAATGACTCCCGGCCGATCGCGTGGTCAAGGGCGATCCCGCGCACGAAGACCTGCCGGTCTGTCGTCGCCGTGATCGCCGTCGACCACGATGTCGCGCGCGAGCCCTGACCCGCGCCCGTCCCTTCATGAACCTTCATCATTCGAGCTCCGTCCTCGTCGTTCCGATGGCGACCGCCGGCGTCGGCGCGCCACTCGTTGGGCATCGGCCGTCGCCAGGGTGATATGGGCCACGATCCTTCAGCCCTGGGCGACCTGGTAGATCCGCTCGATGTCCCACTCCCCGGGGGTCATGACCGGCGTGTTCCGCATGGGCACGTCGATGACCGTGGGTCGCCCGGTCGCGCATGCGGCACGCAATGCCGGCTCCAGCTGGCTCGCCTGCTCGATCCTGATCCCATCCGCTCCGCAGGCTCGAGCCATCGCCGCGAAGTCCGGCGAATAGGGAGACCCATCGGCCATGAACTCACATCCGAAACCGGAGCCGTAGTGCTTCCGCTCGAGCCCTGCGATCGTCCCGAACGCGGCGTTGTTCATCACGACCCAGATGGGTGCGATCCCCATCTCCACCGCCGTCGCGATCACGCTCGGGTTGGAGCCGAAGGCGCCGTCCCCGACCAGGGCGACCGCGGGGCGGCCGGTTCCTGCCTGAACGACGCCCAGCACGGCCGCAGGCCCGAAGCCCATCGTGGAGAAGCCGCCGGGGGTCAGGAACGAGTCCGGGTCGTCCACCGGATACTGCTGGGCGACGCCGTTCTTGTTCCAGCCGACATCGGTGACCAGGATCGCATCGGGGATCGCGCGTCTGACGTCGGCGAGAATCCGCTCGGGCAGCAGGGGCATCTCACTCGACTGCGCATTCGCGGCGCTGGGGGCCAGGAACGCTTCGCGTTCATGGGCCAGCTCGCCCCAGTCGTACCCGCGATCCGGCGTGGCGCTCCCATAGGCGTCCGCGATGGCCTCGAGCGCGAGCGCCGCATCCGCGGTCGCCGAGATCACCGTGGGATAGTTCCGGCCCGGCTCATGAGGATCGAGATCGATCTGGATGAGGCGCGTGGGCGGGATCCTGAACGTGACCCCGGGCTCCCAGCTGCTGCTGTCCGTTTCGGGGAACCGGGTACCGACGGCAAGGATCACGTCGGCTTCCGACGCCAGCCTGTTGGCCGTCGGCGACCCCCAGAACCCGATGATCCCGAGGAGCTGGGGGTGGCCGGGCGGCAGGACGCCCGTGCCCATCAGCGTGTGGGCGACGGGCATGCCGGTCAGCTCCGCGAGCTGTCGGACCTGGCCTGCGGCTCGGCGGGTCCCGCCGCCGGCGAGCAGGAGCGGTCGCGCGGCCCCTCGCAGCTCCGAGGCGATCGAGGCGGCCGTCGCCGCACTGATGGTCGGCCTGGACACCGGCGACGGCGGCACGACCTCGGCCTCGAGGACCTCGGCGAGGATGTCCATGGGCACCGAGACGAGCACGGGTCCGGGCCGGCCGGCAAGCGCCGTATCCCATGCCCGGGCCAGGATGCGGGGGACCTGATCCGAGCGGCGAACCCGCCACGCTCGCTTGACGAACGGCTCATAGACCGAGATCTGGTCCGCGTCGCGCCGGACATTGAACTCCTGGTGCGGCCCCCGACCCTCGTAGTAGGACGGCACGTCGCCGGCGATCACGAGCAGTGGGACCGAGTCGAATGCGGCAGTCGCCACCCCGGTGGTGGCATTGGTGAGGCCGGGCCCGACGTGGAGGAGCACGACGCCGGGCCGGCCCGTCGCGCGCGCGAAGCCATCTGCCGCGTGGGCGGCGACCTGCTCGTGGCGCGTCGTGATGAACCGCGGGGCTCCGCGGCGCGCAAAGGCCGCGAGGAGCGAGATGTTCGTGTGGCCGCAGAGGCCGAAGACCTGCTCCACCCCACGATCGACCAGGAAGGTGGCGATGTGGTCTGCGACCGTCGGGTTCATGTGGTTCTCCGAGCGTGGGACGAGGGAACGGCCACGGCGACGGCGCGTTCCGAATAGCGGGATCGCGTCCGATGTGAAGGAACGTAGTCCGCCCCCTGCGGCGATGTCAAGTGCTGTCGAGAATTCGTTTGACACACCTATGGGCCGGGCCTAGTCTGCGTTCCGGGCGTTCCGAAATACGGTTCATCGGTACACAATAATGGAACACAATCGCTGAGCCCGGGGTGGGCGAGCGACCACACGCGGGAGATCAAGATGGCGCGACCGATCAGTCCGGAAGAGACCGCCCACGTGGACGACCTGGTCGCCCGGGGCCGGGCGGCGATGGACGCGTTCGAGGGTGCCACCCAGGAGCAGGTTGATCGGCTGTGCCAGGCCGTCGCATGGGCGGTCGCCAACGAGGTCACCTTCAAGCGCCTGGCGCTGATGGGCGTCGAGGAGAGCGGGATCGGTGATCCCGAGAGCCGCGTGGGCAAGCGCTTCAAGGTGATGGGCATCCTGCGCGACGTCCTGCGCCAGAAGAGCGTGGGCGTCATCGAGGACCTGCCCGAGAAGGGCATCGTCAAGTACGCAAAGCCGGCCGGCCTCATCGCGTCGCTGGTACCCACCACCAACCCCGAGCTCACGCCTCCCGGTGTCGCGCTGTTCGCGATCAAGTGCCGGGACGCCGTCGTCTTCTCCCCCCATCCGCGCAGCAAGCGCACGACGCAGGAGACCGTCGAGATCATGCGGCGCGCGCTCGTGCGCGAGGGCGCGCCCGCGGACCTGCTGCAGTGCCTCGATCGTCCGAGCATCCCCGCGGCCCAGTATCTGATGACTCAGGCGGACCTCGTCCAGGCGACCGGCGGACGGGACATGGTCAAGGCCGCGTACAGCTCGGGCACGCCCGCGTACGGTGTCGGGGCCGGCAACTCGACGATGGTCATCGACGAGACCGCGGACGTCGCGGAGGCCGCGAGGAACACGCGCATCAGCAAGCTGTCCGACTACGGCTCCGGCTGCTCTGCCGACGGCAACCTGGTCGTCGAGGCGTCGATCTACGACGCCCTTCGGGCGAAGCTGATCGAGGAGGGCGGCCATCTTGCATCCGCCGCCGAGACCGAGCTCCTCCGCACGGCGCTCTGGGATGCGGAGGGTCACCGGACGCCGGACACCATCGCGATCTCGGCGCAGATGCTCGCGGCGCGGGCGGGGTTCGAGATCCCTGCAGATCGTCGGTTCTTCGTCGTCGAGCAGACCGAGATCGGCCGGCACAACGTGTTCAGCTCGGAGAAGCTGGGCGTGGTGCTGTCGCTGTTCCGGTACTCCGGGTTTGACCGGGCGCTCGACATGGTCAAGGCCATCTACGACGTCGGTGGCAAGGGCCACTCGTGCGGGATCTACTCGTTCGATGACGATCACATCGACCGGCTGGCGCGGATCGCGCCGGTGAGCCGGATCATGGTCCGCCAGCCGCAGTCCAAGGCGAATGCGGGTGCGTTCAACAACGGGATGCCGATGACCTCGAGCCTGGGCTGCGGGACCTGGGGTGGCAACGTCACCTCGGAGAACATCCACCTCAAGCACTACATGAACGTGACCTGGGTCGCCCGTCCGATCGCCGAGGATCGACCGAGCGACCAGGAGCTGTTCGGCGAGTTCTACGGAACACCGGTCGACTGAGCTGCCGGCGCAGGGCGGCCGGCATCGTGTCGATGCCCGAGGCGGTGTGAGCGGCGAGGACGTTCCCAGGGCGCCGATCGTGCGTCCGCCCATGATCTACCTCGTGGGGCTGGCCACCGTGCTCGTGCTCGGCCTCAACTGGCCGATCATGGCCCGGGGAATCCAGTCGATCGCACCGCTGTGGTTGACGGTGGTCCGGCTGCTCGGCGCCGGCACGCTGGTCGCGGTCGTGCTGGCAGTGACGCGTGGCCTTCGGGTCCCGACGCGACAGGACTACCCGGTTGTCGCATCCGTGGCCGTGATCCGGCTGGCGCTCGTCTACGGCCTCGTGTTTTCGGCGCTGCTGCTGGTGCCGCCCGGGCGCTCGTCGATGCTCGTCCACACGAGCGGCATGTGGGCCGCGCCCATCGGAGCCTGGTTTCTCCGCGAGCGGCTGTCGGGCAGCAAGGTCACCGGGCTGCTCATCGGCATGGTCGGCATCGTGCTGCTGATGGAGCCCTGGGGGCTGGAGGCCGGGAGCGACGCTCCCATCGGCTACGGGATGCTCCTCGTCGCTGCCGTGGCGACTGCCGTGGCGAACGTGCACGTCCGCGGTCATCGCTGGGCGTCGTCGCCGCTGGCGCTCATGCCCTGGCAGCTGTTCGCGGCCGGTCTCCTGATGACGCCCATCGCCTTCGTCGTCAACGGCCCACCGGAGCTCAGCCTGCGCGCGGACGAGATCCTCGTCGTCGGCTACCAGGTGGTCCTCGCCAGCGGGTTCGGCGTATGGGGCATCCTGACCCTTGGCAGGAGCCTGCCCGCCGTGTCGTCGGGCGCCGTGTTCATGGCCGTTCCGGCGATCGGGGTGGGCAGTTCGGTCCTGCTCGCCGGGGAGGTCATCACGCCGGGCGTGCTCGCCGGCATCGTGCTCGTGTTCGCGGGCGTGTGGACGGTGATCACCTCGGATCGCGCCCGCGCGGCGGCACCACACGCGACCGTGTGACGGCGCTCAGCTCCGTCCGAGCAGCCGGCTGATCTCTGCCGCGCCAGCCTCGAGCGGCTTGCGCATCGTGTCCAGGCGTTCCTCGTTCAGCCGCGATGTGGGACCGGAGATGCACAGGGCCGCAACGACGCGGGCCCGCGAGTCGGTGATCGGCGTGGCAGCCGCCGCGACGCCGTTCTCTCGCTCGCCGACCGATGTTGCCCAGCGCTCGCTCCGGATCTGCTCCAGCTGATCCGCGATGCGCTCCGCGGGTGCGTTCGGGAACGCGGTCGGGTCGGTTCGTGCGCGTCGCAGCTCGAGACGCTGGACGTCCTCATCGGCGAAGGCGAGAAGAAGCTTGCCGGCGGCGCCGGCGCGCAATGGCAATGGGCGCCCGAGCTGGATGAACGGGCGAAGCTCGTACCGCGCCTCGACCGCGGCGATGCACACCCGCGTGTCGCGCTCGCGGACATACAGGTGAACGCTTTCACCGACCTCGTCACGAACCTGGCGCATCGCCGGCTCCGCGATCGAACGCAGGTCAAAGGTCTCGGCTGCGGCCTCGCCCCAGTACAGGAGCCGGGGCCCCAGGGAATAGCGTCCATCCTCGGTGCGGCGCACGATGCCCAGTGCCGCCAGCTCCCCGAGGAGTCGGTGCGTCGACGATTTGGGCATGTCGAGGGCGGAACGCACGTACGCGAGCGAGACCGGCCCCCCCGCCTGCCCGAGGGCGTCGATCAGGTCGCTTGCCTTCTCGAGAACCGACATCTAACCCCTCAGCCCCGATGCGCCCATCGAGCGTACGTGCCCTGTTGCCGTGCCTCCACCCCCGTCGTGCGTCACCGCAGCCCGATGACGGTCGGGAGCCATAGCGTAAGCGCCGGGACGTAGGAGATGAGCACCAGCACCACCAGGAGTGCCGGCATGTAGTACAGCGCCCCTTTGAACACCCTGTCCACCGGTATCCGGGTGACCGAGCTGAGGACGAAGGCGACACCACCCATCGGCGGGGTGATCAGCCCGATCATCAGGTTGAAGATGATGATCGATCCGAACTGCAGGGGGTCGATCCCGAACGAGACGGCCACCGGCAGCAGGATCGGCGTGATGATGAGCAGCGCCGACGTCGGCTCCAGGATCATGCCCAGGCCGATCAGCACGACGTTGATCACCAGCAGGAACACCAGCGGGTTGTCGCTGAGCCCCAGCAGCGCCGAGGCCACGGCCTCCGGCACCTGTTCCCTGGCCAGGATCCAGCTGAGCAGCGACGAAGCGCCGATGATCATCATGATCTGAGCCGTGATGACGGCCGTGTCACGGAACATGACCATCATCTGCGGCAGGCGCACGGTGCCATACGCGTAGGCGAGCACCAGCATGTACAGGGCGCCGATGCCCGCCGCTTCGGTCGGGGTGAACCAGCCGCCGAGGATGCCGCCCAGGATGAGGGCCGGCGCGCCCATGGGCGGCAACGCCCGGAGGAGCGCCCATCGAGCCTTGTGCCAGTTGAAGGGCTCGCCGGTGAACTCCGGGTGGCGGCGTGCCCAGATCCAGACGGTTATCGCGAGCGAGATCGTGACCAGCGTCGCCGGGATGACCGCTGCCGCGAACAGCGCCCCGGTGGACACTGCCGCGACCGAGGCGTACACGACCGCGGGAATGCTCGGCGGCATGATCGGGCTGATCAGGGCCGAGGACGCGCTGAGCCCGACGGAGAACTCAGGGGGGTATCCCCGCCTGCGCATGTGGTCGACCTCGATGGCTCCGGTGCCCGCGGCATCGGCCAGCGCGGCGCCGCTCATCCACGAGAACCCGAGGCTGACCCCGATGTTCACGTACGCGAGCCCGGCCCGGAGTGGGCCCAGCCACAGGAGCGCGGCGTCGTACAGCTTGGCGGCGATCTCGGTTCGTGTGGCGACGATGCCGACCAGGATGAACAGCGGCACGGCAAGCAGCGGCCAGCTGTTGATGCCTTCCACCGCGAGCCTGGCGGCAAGGCCGAGGGAATATCCCTCCGCAATCAGGTACGCGAGGCAGGGGCCCAGGATCGCGAACGCCATGGGCACGCGGAGGAGGAAGAGGACGAGGATCACGATGAGCAACAGGACGACGCTCACCCGATTGCCCTCACTCCCCTTCGGATCTCGGGGAGATCCACGACGAACATGACGAGGACACCGCGGATCGCGGTCGATGCGAACCCGAAGGCGATGACGGTGTAGACGAACGTCAGCGGGATCTCGGCGGCGGCCGTGACCTGGCCGCGGTCATGGCCCATGAAGTCGAACACGCCGTACAGCATCACGGCGCACACGACCGTGATCAGCGCGTGCCCGACGAAGTTGACCGCGCCGAGGACGCGGACGGGGAGGAAGTAGTCGACGACCTTGATGGCGATGTGCGAGTCGTGCGCCAGGAGGTAGCCGGACATGACGAAGGTCAACCACACCATCGCGAAACGAGAGATCTCACCCGTCCACGCAACGCCGCCCGGCAGATAGCGCTGGGCAACCTGGGCGAGGACCAGGACCAGGATGGCGATCAGGAGGAAGGCGCCGGCCGACTGCTCCGCGAGCCCGAGCCAGTGAAGCACCGAGCGGAACGGCTCTCTCGCGGGAAGGACCTCAGGGGCCGCCACCATGCCGAGCCCGTGCTGCCCGGGCTCGTCGTCCACTGTGCCACCGACCGGCTGCTCGAGGTTGCTCGCGGTCACCGATCCCTCGTCAGGCATCACAGGGGGTTGGGGTCATGATCGTGAAGGGTATCGGCTCATGCCAACACGCCCGGCCGGTGTCCGCCACGACGGCGGACACCGGCCAGATCGCTGTCAGTTGGCTGTCGACCGGATGGCGTCGAGGACCGTGACCTGCTCGGGCGTGAAATGTTCCCGAAGGTAGGGCACAGCCTTGGTGCGGAAGGCCTCGCGATCGACGTCGTCGATGACCTGCATGGTCCCGCCCGCCCTGAACTCGTCGAGGATCTGCTTCTCGGCGGTGTCGACGCACTTCGGTTCCTCGACCATGGCCTTCTGGACCGCGGCCTGGAGGGCTGCCTGCTGCTCGGGGGACAGCGAGGACCACTTGGCGTCGTTCATGACGACCAGGTTCGAGCTCAGCTGGTGGCTCGACAGGCTGACGTAGGACTGGACCTCGGGGAGGTTGATCGCCTTGATGTTGACGAGCGGATTCTCCTGCCCGTCGACCGTCTTCTGCTGCAGCGCCAGGTAGAGCTCGCTGTAGGCGACCTCGACCGGGGTTGCACCCATCGCCGCCGCGTTCAGCAAGAACGCCGGAGACGGCGGGAACCGCATCCTGAGCCCCTTGAGGTCATCGGGGGTGCGGATCGGCTTGTTGGCGGTGAACTGCCGTGCGCCGGTGTTCCAGGCGCCCAGGATCCGCACGCCCGTTGCATCCAGGAAGCCCTGGGTCAGGGGCTGCGAAGCAGGGTCCGTGAAGAACTTGTACATGTGCTCGCTGCTGTCGAACACGAACGCACCGTCGACGGTGCCCATCGGTGCATACAGCGCGCTGAGCGCCGATGCTCCCTGGATGTCGATGTCGATGTCGCCCGAGACGACCGACTGGATCCGTGCTGCGTCGTCGCCCAGGGTGCCGTTGCCGAAGAGCTTGATCGTCAGCCCGACGTTCGCGGCCGTGGCCTCGTCGGCGATCACCTTGGCGCCGCAGGCGACCTGCGGCTGCTCGTCCTGGTAGCTGTGGGCGAAGGTCAGCTCGACCGGCGTCTGTGCCGCCTGAGAAGCCGGCGCCTCGGACGCTGCCTCGCTGGGTGCTGCGGACGCCGCGGACGGCGCGGCGGAGGGACTGGCGGTGCTCCCACCGCAGGCGGCGAACAGCAATGCCGCCACCATCGCGACCGGGAGCCTCCAGGATCGTGTCGTCATGTTCTCTCCCATCCTCTGATGTTGCGGCCGGACCTGGGCCGCTGGTCTGAAAGACGCCTGAGGCCGACGCGCGTGCGCAGGCCCGACATCGCAGCTCCTGCTTCGAGAGTTCGCCTGACCGGGAGCCTTGACGGCCCCGTCTGATCGAGCCGGATGGCGACCGACGGGCCTGCCATCGTCCGCGGGTGGGACGCGCCACGTGCAACCAGCACGGGCAAATCCGCACGCGATCGCGGATTCGCGCGCTGCTGCTTCTCTCCCTTTCGGCTTCCTCCTCCTCCGATCGCGAACCGGTGAGCCGGTTCGCTGCGGTCACCTCACGGGGCCTCGTGGACGCCATGCCGTTGCAGCGGTGCAAACACGGCGTCCCATACAGCTGGACGCCAGCCTATATTACGGGACAGTCGCCGCAGGTCAAGAGCGCATTTGGACCGACGCAGCGCGCCCCGATCCGGGGCTTCATAGTTACCCCCGATGGAAACGGTCCTCGTCGGAGCCCCGGGCAGTGGTGCCAGAACGATCGGCAGATCGCTCGCAGAGCGTCACGGGGCGCGATTCATCGATCTCACGGGGGCGCCCGGTCGCCGTGCCGACGCCCTGTCGGGGCTGCGCCTGAGCGTGGCGCCCGGCGGAGACCCCGCGTTGCGAACCGTCATCGCTGCCGACCGCATCGTCGCGGACCCGTCGGTGCGGGCGCAGCTGTATCGCGGCAGACACGTGATCTGGCTGGATGTCCCGGGCGATCAGCTGGTCGAGCGCCTGCGAGCGGCACGCCGCCAGGACATCGGGTACGAGGGCGATGCGCGGACATTCATCGCCGACCATCTGGCCGAGTACCACCCCTACTACCTGGCCGGGGTGCGCGTCGACGCGTCGGGCTCGGTCTCGTCGGTCATCGGGCAGATCCAGACCCTGCTCGAGCAGCCCGTCGATTCCGGCACGCTCGTGCTCCGGGCCGAGGTTCGCGGCGGCCTGATCGAGCTCGGTGAGGACATCCTCAGCAGGAGCCTGGGGCACGTCCTGGCGCGATTGTCCGTGCGCCGCTGCGTCGTCGTCACATCCGGTCGCCGGCGGAAGGTGGCGGACGCCGCGGTCGAGGTGGTGCGCTCCGTTGCGGGCGTACCGGTCGAGATCGAGGTGCTTCCGGACGGCGAGCCGTCCAAGCTCCTGGACAACCAGGAGCAGCTGTTCCGGAGATTCGCCGGCCGCCGTCTGGAGCGCGGCGATCCGCTGATCGCCCTCGGCGACGACGCGCTGCTCGAGGCCGCGACATTTGCGGCGGCGGTCTGGCTCCGCGGGGTTCCGCTCATCGCGATCCCGGTGACGACGCTCGGGCTGATCGACACGGCCATCGGGGGCAAGGGCGGCATCGACCTGCCGGGTGTCGGTCGCAACCTGCTCGGCGTCGTCCACCAGCCGACCGCGACCATCCTCGACATCGGCCTGGTGGAGGACGAGCCGGCCGCCGAGCGACGCGCCGCGCTGGCTGAGGCCGTCAAGTACGGTCTGATCGGAGACGATGGCCTCCTGTCACTGCTCGAGTCAGGTGCGCGACGAGCCCCCGACAGCCTGTGGCCGACCGGCGCGGCACTGCTCGAGCTCGTCGAGCGGTGCGCCCTTGCCAAGCGTCACCGCGTGCTCCTCGACGAACGGGACGTGTCCGGAGTCCGGATGGCCCTCAACCTCGGGCACACCCTGAGCCACGCACTCGAGGCGGCGACGTCCTACCAGCTGCGCCACGGTGAGGCGGTGGCGTACGGCCTCCGGGCCGCCGTCGATATCGGCCTCGCGATGCAGGTGACGCCGGTCGCGATCGCGTCTCGCGCGCATCGCCTGCTGGACGGGCTCGGCCTGGCGACCGAGGCCCTCGACGTACCTGTCGCGGACGTCCTGGCGTACCTCGAGGCGGACAAGAAGCGCCGCGACGGACAGACGCGGTGGGTCCTCGTCGGTGACGACGGGGTGACGATCCGCGGCGACGTCCCGGCACGGGTGGTCGAGTCTGCCGCGACCTCAGCCCTGGGAGGTCGCCGATCGCGAACGGGTCGCGGCGTGGACGGCCATGGCGGGGGGCGCCCGTGAGGGGTCGCCCGTGACCCGAGGCTGACGCGCCCGAGGTTGACGCACATCGGCCTCAGGAGATACCGTCGCGCGCACGATGTCCGCCTTCTACCGCTTTAGATGCCCGGCATGACCGATCCCGGATACTGACGATCCGGGCAACGGCTCGTGCCGGGTGAGCAGAGGTCCTGGACCTCTGCTTTTTTGTTCCCTCGCGACGATCTCCTCGAGGAATCCTGACCAGCATGTTCGTGGTGATGCGAACCGGAGCCACTGAGGCCGAGGTCAACGGAGTGAAGGGCCTCATCCTGGCCGAAGGCCTGACGCCGTTCGAGAACGCGGGCCCGGACCGCGTCAACGCGGGCGCAGACCGCGTCGTCATCGCGGTCGTGGGCGAGATCGGCGGGCGCCGCCCGGAGCTGATGGCGCGCCTCGAGGCGATGCCCGGCGTCACCGCGGTCAGGCCGATCTCGAAGCCGTACAAGCTCGTGTCGCGCGAGTTCCACCCCGAGGACACCGTGATCCGGGTGCTGGATGCGGTGATCGGAGACGGCTCGCTGACGGTGATGGCCGGCCCGTGCTCGATCGAGAGCCGCGACCAGCTGATGGAGACGGTCGACTTCGTCGCCGCAAACGGGGCGACGGTCATCCGCGGCGGAGCATTCAAGCCCCGGACAAGCCCGTACAGCTTCCAGGGCCTGGGCGTCGAGGGGCTGCGATACCTGGCCGAGGCACGCGAGCGGACCGGGCTGCCGGTGATCACCGAGGTGATGGAGCCGAGCCAGGTCGACATCGTCTCCGAGTACGCGGACATCCTCCAGATCGGCACCCGCAACATGCAGAACTTCTCGCTGCTGCTCGCGTGCGGGCGCGCGGGCCGTCCGGTGATGCTCAAGCGAGGGTTCGGGGCGACCATCGAGGAGTGGCTGATGGCCGCGGAGTACATCGCGTCCGCGGGAAACTCGCAGATCATCATGTGCGAGCGCGGGATCAGGACCTTCGAGACGTTTGCGCGCAACACGATGGACCTCACCGCGGTGCCCGCGCTGCATCACCTCACCCACCTGCCGGTGATCGTGGATCCATCGCACGCGACGGGCAAGCGCTGGCTGGTCAAGCCGCTCGCGATCGGCGGGGTCGCCGTGGGCGCCGATGGGGTGATGGTCGAGGTGCATCCCCGGCCCGATGAGGCGCTGTCCGACGCCGAGCAGCAGCTGGACTTCGCCGCCTTCCGCGCGATGATGGACGCGATCGTCGGCGTCCACGAGCATGTCCGCGACCTCCATGGCGACCTGAACGCCGCCGCGACCCGCAGCGGGCAGGACTGAGCGCCATGGCTGCCAGGCCGGCGGGCGTCGCGCCCGCGGACAACGGTTCCACCGACCCCGCGGCGCCCGGTGCGCCCGGTGCGGCCGGTGGTGGGCCGGTCGAGGAGATCAGCGGTCCGACGAGCGGCGCGCCTTCGTGGGAACCCTGCGCTGCCCGGTGACAAGTCCATCTCCCATCGGGCACTCCTCCTGGCGCTCCTCGCCACGGGCGAGAGCCGGATCACCGCCGCCGGAGACGGCCAGGACGTCCGGTCAACCGCGGCGATCGTCGCGGCGCTCGGTGCCCGCGTGGAGCGCGTGGCCGAGGCTGCCGGGCGCGTGGACTACCTCGTCGTATCGCCCGGCGGCGACGCGCTGACCGAGCCCGACGGGATCCTCGACTGTGGCAACTCCGGGACGACGACCCGGCTGCTGGCCGGCCTGCTCGCGGGCCGGCCGATGTTCGCGGTCCTGGACGGTGACGCGTCGCTGCGCCGCCGTCCGATGCGCCGTGTCGTGGAGCCGCTGCGCTCGATGGGGGCCACGTTCGGCGGCCGGCGCGGCGCAACGCTGCTGCCGCTGGCCGTCACCGGGCAGGCGCGACTGTCGCCCATCGGCTACGAGACGCCCGTTCCCAGTGCGCAGGTCAAGTCGGCGATCCTGCTGGCCGCGCTCGCCGCGGACGGTGAGACGAGGGTGACCGAGACGGTCGCCACGCGCGACCACACCGAGCGCATGCTCCGGGCGCGCGGCGTCGACGTCACCGGGACGATCGACGATCGCGGCCGGCACGTTGTCCGCCTGGCCGGCCCGGCGAGCGTCGAGGCCATCGCCGAGACCGTGCCCGCAGACCCGTCCGCGGCCGCCTTCTGGCTCGTTGCGGCATCGATCCACCCCGACGCGGAGCTGTCGCTCGAAGGGGTGAGCACGAACCCGACCCGGCGTGCCATCATCGACATCCTCAGGCGCATGGGTGCCGACATCGAGGAGCGCGACCATCCGGGTCCGGGGGGCACGGAGGGAGAGCCCCTCGCCGACCTCATCGTCCGCTCCAGCGGACTGCGCGCCATCGACCTGTCCCCGGCGGACGTTGCGGCCTCCATCGACGAGATCCCCGTCCTGGCGCTCGCCGCGACCGCCGCGGCGGGCACGACCCGCATCCGGGGCGTCGGGGAGCTCCGACACAAGGAATCGGACCGCGTCGCGGGGATTGCAGAGGGGCTGACGGCCCTCGGAGCGCGGGTGCGCGTCGAGGGTGACGACATCGAGATCGAGGGCGGCCGTCGCTTGCGAGGCGCCGTCACCGAGACCTACGACGACCACCGGCTCGCGATGACGTTCGCGATCGCCGGTCTCATCGCCGAGGGCGAGACCATCGTTCGCCGACCCGCGTCGGCAGCGATCTCGTACCCCGGCTTCTTCCACCAACTCGAAGGGGTGCGAGCATGACGAAGCGGATCGTCCTCATCGGCCACCCGGTCGCCCATTCGCTGTCCGGGGCGATGCAGCAGGCTGCGTTCGATCATCTCGGCATCGATGCCCGGTACGAGCTGTGGGATCGCGCGCCGATCGAGCTGGCCAATGCGATCGCCGAGCTGCGCACCGACGAATTCCTGGGCGCCAACGTCACGATCCCGAACAAGGAACGGGTCGTCCCGCTGGTGGACCGCCTCACCGAGGAGGCCCACGCCACGGGGGCCATCAACACGCTGACCCGCGACGGCCGCAAGCTCATCGGCCACAACACCGATGTGACCGGCTTCAAGGTGGCGCTGGACCAGCTCGTCGGGCGGCAGAAGATGCCCCGCCAGGCAGTGGTCCTGGGCGCGGGCGGCGGCGCGCGAGCGGTGGTCTACGGCCTGATCCGGGAGGGCTTCCAGCGGGTGATCGTGTTCAACCGCCACCTGCACCGGGCCGAGAGCATGGTGAAGCACTTCGCGCGCAGCGCCTCGCACATGGAGCTGCGGGCCATGCCCTGGCACGAGTCGATCATCGAGGCGGAGCTTGCGAAGACGCGCGTGCTGGTGAACGCGACCTCCGTCGGGCTCGAGGGAGACGAGAGCCCCGTGCCCGCTGAGGCGATCCCGCCCGACCTCCTGGTGCAGGACCTCATCTACATGCGGACACGCCTGTTGCGCGACGCCGAGGCGGCAGGCTGCGCGACGTCCGATGGCGAGATCATGCTGCTCCACCAGGGCGCTGCGTCGTTCACCCTGTGGACCGGCCAGCCGGCGCCTCTCGAGGTGATGCGGGTCGCCCTGGCCGATGCCCGCGCCCACGGCCTCCGCTCGGCGGAAGGCGAGCCCGCCGCCGTGGCCGCGGAGGCGACCGCCGCTGCTGCGGATGGCTCGTCCACGGCCGACGCCGCCGGCTGAACCGGCACGACCGACCATGGATCGCTTCCGGTTCACCACCGCCGGCGAGAGCCACGGGCCGATGCTCGGGGCGGTGGTCGAGGGCGTCCCGGCCGGCCTCGCCCTGACCGAGGACGATCTCGCGGTCGATCTCGCGCGCCGCCAGCGCGGCTACGGGCGCGGGGCGCGCCAGGCGATCGAGAAGGATCGGGCGCGGATCCTGTCCGGGGTCCGCCACGGGCTGACGCTCGGCTCGCCGATCCTGCTCGAGGTGGCCAATCGCGACTGGGAGAACTGGACGCGGGTGATGCAGATCGCGCCGCTGTCCGACGATGAGGCGGCCGAGCTCGCGACGCTCGCCGCGGACGGGATCAAGCGCGCGCAACCGATCACCCGGGTCCGTCCGGGGCATGCCGATCTCGCGGGTGCCCTCAAGTACGGGTTCACCGACGTCCGCGACGTGCTCGAGCGCTCATCCGCGCGCGAGACCACGGCGCGGGTCGCGGCGGGCGGCGTGGCCCGCGCATTCCTGCGCGCGCTGGGGATCGAGGTCTGGTCGTTCACGGCCGAGGTCGGCGGGATCGCGCTCGATCCGGCCCGGGCGACCCGGACGCGGGACGAGGCCGATGCGTCGCCGCTCCGCTGCCCGGACCCCGACGCCGAAGCGGCGATGATGGCCCGCATCGACGAGGCGCGCTCGAACGGGGACACGGTCGGCGGCGTGTTCGAGGTCGTCGTCCACGGCGCGCCGATCGGGCTCGGCAGCTACGTCCACTGGGACCGTCGACTCGACGCGGCGCTCGCGGCCGCCGTGATGAGCATCAACATCGTCAAGGGCGTGGAGGTCGGGCTCGGGTTCGAGCAGACGAAGCGGTTCGGGTCGGCGGTCCACGACGTGATCGAGGGCCGGCGCGACGACGGCACCTGGATCCACCGGACGAACAACGCGGGCGGCCTGACCGGCGGCGTGACCAACGGCGAGCCGATCGTCGTGCGCGGGGCGGTCAAGCCGATCTCGACCCTGGCCCGTCCGCTCCCGACCGCCGACCTGGTGACCGGCGAGCCGGTCGAGACGGCGCACTACGAACGCAGCGACATCGCGGTCGTCCCGGCCGCGGGGGTGATCGGCGAGGCGATGGTCATGCTCACGCTGGCCCGCTTCGTGCTGGACAAGACCGGCGGCGATTCGATGGTCGAGGTCGAGGACAACCTGCGCCGGTATCGCGAGCGGATCGCACGGTCGCCGGACGCGCCCGTCGCCGGCGGACGTCGCGGCGGCCGCACCGTCGCCCCGGTCGAGGCCGGCGAAGGCGAGGCCGGCTCCGGCGGGGACGACTGAGGGCGCCGTGGATCTCGTCCTGGTCGGACTCCCGGGAAGTGGCAAGAGCGCGGTCGGGCGCCGGATCGCGGCACGCCACCGCGCGACGTTCATCGACCTCGACGACCAGATCGAGCGGGCGACCGGCAGGTCGATCCCCGAGATCTTCGCCACCGACGGCGAGGCGAGCTTCCGGGCCTACGAGCGGGCGGCGGTGGCTGCCCTCGGCCCGGCCGACCCGGCACCCGAGCTCCGGCGCGTGATCTCACCGGGAGGCGGGGCGATCGTCGACCCACGCAACCGGTGGACCCTCTACCACGGGCGAGTGCCCGTGTGGCTGGACGTGCGACCCGATGTCCTTGCCCAGCGGCTGCGCCGCTCGCCGACCGTGCGCCCGCTGATCCAGGGCG
This sequence comes from uncultured Chloroflexia bacterium, assembly GCA_963835335.1. Lineage (GTDB taxonomy): Bacteria > Chloroflexota > Limnocylindria > Limnocylindrales > CSP1-4 > CAIXZV01. The sequence continues at coordinate 34,828 of CAWIFB010000037.1, forward strand.
ACGATCCGCTGGGCAGGATCAGAGCGCTCGCGGCGGGCCGAGCGCGCTTCTACGCCGCGGCCCATCCGGTCAACGGCGTGGCCGACATCGGGTCGGTCCTCGGCGCGGTGGAGCGGCTGCTCGCCAACGGCCCAGCGGCGGGGACGACGGCGCTCCGCGCGACGACGGCGATCGGTGACATCGTCATCGGCGATTCGATCGCCGCGCCGGCGGTCGACGGCGCACTCCGCGGGCTGGGCGCGCGGCGCGCCGTGATCGTCAGCGAGCCCGGCGCGTGGTCGGCGTTCGGCGAGGGCGTGGCCGACTCGCTCCGCGCGGCGGGCTGGCCGGTCGAGACGGTGATGCTGCCCGGCGGCGAATCGGCCAAGCGCCTGTCGGTCATCGAGGCAGCGGCGCGGGACCTCGCCCGCCGTCGCGTCGAGCGGCACGAGCCGCTGATCGCGATCGGCGGCGGCGCACTGGGCGACCCGGCGGGCTTCCTCGCGGCAACCTACCTGCGCGGCATCCCGTGGATCCAGGTCCCGACCACGCTCGTGGCGCAGGTGGACTCGGCCATCGGCGGCAAGACGGGCGTCGACCTCCCCGAGGGCAAGAACCTGCTGGGGGCGTTCCACCAGCCCGCGGCGATCGTGCTCGACGTTGCGGCGCTGCGGCCGCTCCCCGAACGCCAGCTGCGGGCGGCGCTGGGCGAGATCGTCAAGATGGCGGCGCTCGGCGATGCGGCGTTGCTGGCCACGCTCGAGGCCGATGCGGAGGGGATCGCCCGTGGTGACGGGCCGGTGTTCGAGAGCGGCGTCATCGCCGAGGTCGTCGAACGGTCGGCGTGGGCCAAGGTCGAGGTGGTGACCGAGGACGCCCGCGAGGAGGGCGCGACCGGCGGCCGGATCACGCTCAACCTCGGGCACACGGTCGGCCACGCGTTGGAGGTCGCCGACGGATACGGGACGCTCCTCCACGGGGAGGCGGTGGCGTACGGGGTCCGCGCCGCGGTGCGCATCGGGTCCGCGCTCGGGGTGACGCCGGTGGATCGCGCTCGACGGGTCGAGGCCCTGCTCGACCGGCTCGACCTCGGTTGCGCTCCCCTTCCCTACCCGGTCGATGCGGTGATCGCCGCCACGCGGACGGACAAGAAGCACGCGGGCGGCCGGCTGCGCTGGGTGCTGCCGACGGCGGATGGGGTCGAGGTCCGCGACGACGTCCCGGACGCCGTGGTCGCGGACGCCGTGCGTGCGATCCTGGCCGGCGATGCCGCCGAGACCCGAACCGGGTCGCGAGCCGGTTCCCGGTCCGGATCCGGGGCGACCGCATGACCCGGGTGCTCGCGCTCGATGCGATTGCTCCGCAGTTCGAGGGGCTGTCATGAGCCGCGAACCAGACGACGCCCCGCAGGCCCGGGCGGCGCGCCCGACGCCCGCGGAGCGCGATGCCGCGGCGCTCGAGCTCGCCCGCATCCGCGATCGGATCGACGAGCTGGATCGGCGGATCGTCGAGCTGCTCAACGAGCGGACGACGCTCGGCCGGGCCGCCGGCCGGGCAAAGGCGCTCGCGGGTCGCCGGGCGATCCACGACCCGGAGCGCGAGCGAGAGGTCCTGCTGCGGGTCGCGATGGCCAACCCGGGGCCGCTGCCCCAGGCGGACCTGATCTCGATCTACCGGAGGATCGTCGCGGTGACGCGGGGCCTCGAGTCGCGCGATCGGACGCATGCCGGACGATCCCGGGACGGCTGACGCCGGCGGCGAGCCGTGGGACGCGGCAATCGCCGGCGGGGAGCTGTTCGTCCCCGCGGTCACCGGCGGCGCACGGCCGGATCCCCGTGCGCTGCCCGTGGCGCCGGTCACGCGCTTCGCCCCGGCGCCCACGGGCGACCTCCACCTCGGGCACCTGGTCAACGCGCTGTACACGTGGGGGATCGCCGCGGCGACGGGCGGCCGGGTGACCCTGCGGGTCGAGGACCACGACCGGCAGCGGTCGCGAGCTGCGTACGAGACCGCGCTGCTGGACGACCTCGAGCGGCTGGGACTGGTACCCGACGAGCCCTCGATCGCCACGTTCCGCGGCGGCCCAACGGCCTACCGGCAGTCCGATTCCGGCGAGGCGTACGCGGCGGCACTCGCCCGCCTGCGCGATGCCGGCCGTGCGTACGCGTGCGACTGCACCCGGGCCACGTTCGCCGCGTACGCCGAGGCGCAGGGCCGGCCGTGGCACGGGATCGGCTGCCCCGGCGACTGCCGTGCTCGGCGGCTGCGGGAGAGCGACGACCTCGGTATTCGCGTCGCCGTCGGGGCTGGATCGGAATCCTGGGTGGACCTGCTGGTCGGCCCGACCGCGGACGAGCCGGCGGCGACCGGTGACCCGCTGATCCGCGATCGGCTTGGCAACTGGACGTACGGGTTGTGCGTGGTCGTCGACGACCTGCGCCAGGGCGTGGACCTCGTCATCCGCGGACGCGACCTGCTGGATGCGACGGCGGCGCAGCTGCGGCTGGCCCGGCTGCTCGGTCGCGAGGCGCCGCCGCGGTACCTGCACCACCCGCTCGTCCGCCGGGTGTCGGGGCAGAAGCTGTCCAAGGCCGAGGGCGATACGGCCGTCCGCGCGTTCCTCGACGCCGGGCGCACGCCGGCCGAGCTGTTCGGGCTGGCGGCGCGGCTGGCGGGCCTGCGCCCGGCCGACGAGCCGATCGGGGCCAAGGCCCTGGGATCGCTGTTCGCCGTCGCGTAGGGCGAGCCGGGCCCGCTCAGCCGGGGTCGGTCCGGTCCTCGATCTCCCAGGCGTGATCGAGAACGTGCCACGCGATCCGACGCGCCGCGTACCGCTGGGTCCATGTGCGGCCGGCGATCGCGGTGCCGTCGGACGGTGCTCCGAGGACCTCGATGATCGCCGCCCGTACGGCGTCCCGGGTCGCGCCCGACCCGAGCTTGACCCCGATCTGGGCGGCGTACGCGGCTTCGGCGTCGGTGACGTGGGCGACGATCTTCGTGCGGTCCCGGCCTCCGCCGCGGGGACCTTTGCGAAGCTCCTCAGGGGCCGACGCCGCGACCTCGTCGAACACGGCCCAGGCGGCCCGGACCAGCGCCGCCAGGCGGCCAGCCTCGGCGGCGTCCGATGGCCGGCGGTCCGCCTCCGCGATGATCGCGGGGGCGCCGAACGCGGTGGTGGCGTTGCCCTCGGCGTGCTCGACGGCCTCGATCCTGGAGTGGTCGTCGAACGCGATCCCCGCCCGGCGTGCCACGACGGCGTAGCGCGGGACGGCAACGAGCAGCGACTCGACCGCCAGCCCTTCGTCCTTCGCGGCGCGGGACAGGCCCGGCCAGTCGAGCGCGGACACGAACACCTTCTTCGATGTCGTCTCGACGAGGACGCGGATCGTCTGCGGAGCGGCCATCGCCGGAGTATGACGCGGCTCAGCGGACGACGAGATCGCGAACCTCGAGCATCGCGCCCGGCGTCACCGCCGTCACATCGAGCACGAGGAAGACCTCGACCGCCTCGGTGCCCGGGTACCAGCCGTGCTCGTAGACGTTGAAGAACGGCGGGCGCGACGGATCGAGGGACCGGACCTGGAGGTGGACGCCCGAGGCGACCGCGAATGCCCGCGTGAACGGGTCGGCGAGCGAGAACCGGGCATCGGACAGGATCCCGTTGGGCAGGATCGCGCGGCCGACATCGATCTCGAGCTGACCGGTCGCGGTGATCGGGTAGTCGTGGGACGCGATCTCGAGCGGGGCGGCAGCTGCTCCGGCTGCGGGATCGATCGCCGGCAGGGGCGTCGCACAGGCCGATCCGGGCTCGCCGCCCGGGTTGTCGCCACACGGCACATCGTGATAGCCGCCGTTGGGCGCGTACGGCGCGTAGAGCGGGATCTGCGGGTGGTCGGTGCACACGAGGCTGTCCTGGCTGCCGAGCATCATGCAGCGCACCTCCTGGTCGCGCGTCCCGCCATCGGACAGCGAGAACGTCACCTCGGCGACCGCAAACGATCCTGCCGATGCGATATCGGGCGCCGGCTTGGCGATCGTGACACGCTCGATGTTTGCCCAAGCGAGACCGGCGTCCTCGAGCGCCGCCTCGACGACGGCCCGGCACCGGTCGGGGGCGAACGACAGCGCGTCGCAGTCGGCGGCCGCCATCTGCGCGGGAAGCGACGGACCCGGCGCTCGACTACCACAAGGGGGGGTAACACGAGCGGGGCGACGCCGTCGACCACGGCCACGTCCTCGTAAGATGACGCGAGACGCCGTGGCCGCATCGCTGCCCACGAGGACGCACAGGTCGTGGTGGCCGTCGGCCAGCGGGCTGCGGGGCTCGATGGTGGTATCGGGCGCCGGCGGGGTGCCGAGCGGCGCGAACGGATGCGTCGTGTCGTAGACGATGACCGCCGACGCATCGCCGGAAGCAACCTCGGGCGGGAGGGGATCGAGCCGGAGTCCGGCGGCCTGCGTCTGCCCGGGCTCGAGGACGACGGCGGCGAAGATCCCGGCGCCCGGCCCGCCGCAACGGTCGACCCAGGGACAGGAGATCGTCCGCGATCGGCGTCCCGGTCGGCTCCGGAAGGATCGCGAGCAATCCCGACGTGTCCACACCGGCGACGGCGACCTGCTGCCACGTCGCCGGGTCAGACCCGACGACCATGCACAGGTCCTGCGTTCCTGGCACCGGCGTGCCGCCCAGCCTCGTGATCGACGACTGGCCGCGAAGGACGATCACGAGCGTCGGGGCATCCGGATCGCCCTGGAGGCCCTTGAGCGGATATGCGGCCGGCAGGTGCAGCGGGTAGTCGCGCAGGTGGGCCATCTCGAAGATCGCGTCCGCACCGTCCGGCGTGACGCCACACACGGCGAGCCGCGGATCGCCCGCGAATGCCGCCGGATCGGGCGGCTGCGGCGCGGCCCCGCTCGTACCCATCGGGATCCGCGTTGCCAGCAGGCCGCCCATGGTCAGCACAAGGAGGATGCCCGCAGCTGCTGCGAGGAGGCCCGCGCTGGTGCGGGCGGCGGCGTGGCAGCGCGTCATGCGCGTCCTGAGGGCATCGAGATCGCGGGAATCCACTGCCGCACGGCGTTCCAGCAGGTCGTGGAGGTCGTCTTCCAGCTGTCGGGTCATCGCCGCGCCTCCGCGTCGTACGCCGCGCGCAGCCGCGTCATCGCTGCGTGGGTTCTCGATTTCACCGTCCCGGCCGGGATGCCCAGCGCCTCGGCCACCTCGGCCACGGGCGCATCCCACAGGTGGCGCATCGTCAGCAGCGCCCGGTCGTCGGGCTCGAGACGATCGAAGGCACGACCGAGATCCCGGTGCTCGGCGAGACGCTCGACCGACCCGGCCTCGGACGCCCGGTCGGCACCGGCAACGTCCAGCTCGACCACGTGCCCGCGCCGCCGGACGACACGCAGGGCGGCCCGGACGGCAAGCGTCCGAAACCACGCGGGAAATGCCTGCGGGTCCCGGAGGCGGTCCAGCCCCTGCCAGGCGGCGAGCAGCGCATCCTGGACGGCATCGGAGGCGTCTGCGTGCGAACGGCACACGATCAGCGCCGCGCCCATGGCCGCGGCGAGCGACGGCTCGACGAGCGCCGCGAAGGCATCGCGATCACCCCGGATCGAAGCCGCCACGAGATCTGCCGGTACCCGGCGCTGGATCACCACGGGCTCAAGGGCCACCTCCATGCAGAAAGGTGCGCGGGGCGACGCGACCGGTTCGGATTCTGTACTCCTGGCGCCTCCCGGACGCGCCGGTCGGACACCGGCGTCACCCGCCGAGGACGGGCCCCCGGACCCACGCCGGCGCCGTCGAACAGCTCCGGGCGATGCGTGAGGACGAGCACCGTGCGACCGGCCGTGGCCGCCTCGAGGTCGGCGACGAACGCGCGCGCGGTGGGCTCGTCGAGGTGCTCGGTCGGCTCGTCGAGGACCAGCACCCGCACATCCGCGAGCAGCGCCCTGGCCAGCGCAAGCCGCTGCCGCTGGCCACCCGAAAGTCGCGCCCCATGCTCGCCCACCGGCGTCGCGAGGCCGTCGGGGAGCGAGCGGACCCAGTCGACCAGGCGAGCCGACGCAAGCGCATCATCGAGCTCGGTGTCGGGCGCTCCCGGCCGCGCCAGGCGGAGGTTGTCGGCGATCGTGGCGTCGAAGATGTGGGGATCCTGCTCGCACAGGCCGATCGCGGCCCGGACCGCGTCGCCGTCGAGCCGGCGCACGTCGATGGCGGCGTCGGAGCCGACCAGCTCGAGGGTGCCGGCGACGGGCTCGAGGAACCGGAGGCAGGCGGCGGCGAAGGTGGTCTTGCCCGCGCCGCTGGGCCCGGTCACCACGACCCTCGCGCCCGCCGGGACGTCGAGCGCGGGCAGGACGAGCGCGTCGACGTCGGCTCGCGGGTACCGGAGCCGGAGCCCGCGAGCGCGGATCCCGAGCGGTCCGTCGGGCACCGGCAGCGGCGTCTCGGGTTCGGGAACCGGGTCGGGGCGCGCCAGGATGTCGAGCACGCGGCCGGCTGAGGCCGCCAGCCCCGGCAGCTTCTGGGCCGCCGGCACCAGGGGCGCGAGGACCTCGTGGATCGCGATGGGCGTGAGCGCGACCACCGCGAGCGCAACGACATCAAGGTCGCCCTCGCGAACGGCGATGATGCCGAGCACGAGCGCGATCCACGCCGAGGCGCCGGCTGCGAGACCCGCCACCAGCCCACCGGTCCCGGCCCCGAACGCCGAGCGCCGCTCGGCCGCCGCCAGCCGCGCGTCGACGCGCCGGACCTCATCGACCGCTGTCGCCGCGGCGCCGGCGGCAAGGATCTCGGGCGCACCCTGGAGCAGGTCGATCGCCGCGTCGCCGAGGTCACCGCGCGCGGGTGCCAGCAGCCGCTCGGCCCGGCGCGAGACGGCGGCTGCGGCGAGGGGCGCCCCGATCGCCGTCACCACGAGGCCGGCGGCGACCGCGAGGCCGGCCGCGGGCACCAGCCACGCGATCATGGCGACGGCGCCGGTCGCGACCACCATGGCGGATCCGTAGGGCAGCAGCACCCGCAGCCAGAGGTCGGCCAGGCCGTCGACGTCGCCCACCAGGCGCGCCAGCAGGTCGCCCGACCGGAGCTCGGCGAGGCCCGCCGGCGCCAGGCGCACGAGGCGGGCATAGACGGTCGCGCGGAGTTCGCTGAGCACCCGGAACGCGGCGTCATGCGCGGCGAGCCGCTCCGCGTAGCGCAGCACCCCGCGGGCGATGCCGAACGCGCGCACCGAGGTGACGGCGACGAACAGGGTGAGGATCGGCGGCTGCTGGGCGGCCTTCGAGATCAGCCATGCCGATGTCGCGGCGAGGCCGATCGCCGAGGCCGCGGCGCCCACCCCGGCGAGGATCGCGAGGGCGAGCCGGGGCGTGACGGGCCGGCCGATCCGGAGAACCGCGATGAGGGCCCTCAATGGACCGGCCTCGTAGCGATGGCGGCGGCCGGCGCGACTTCGGGCGCCTCGGCCGCGGCCCAGCGCACCTCGACCGCCCGGTCCGCACCGGCGACGGCGCCCGGGCGATGGGCGACCACGACGACGGTCGCACCGTCATCGGCGGCGTGGCGCAGCGCCTCCATGACCATCGCCTCCGCCGCCTCGTCAAGGCCCGCCGTCGGCTCGTCGAGCAGGAGCACCGGCGCGTCGCGGACGAGCGCGCGGGCGATGCCGATCCGGCGGCGCTGACCGCTCGACAGCCCCGCCCCGCGCTCCCCCAGCTCGCGATCGAGCGCAACGTCGGCCAGCCCGACGGCGGCAAGGGCGGCGCGGATCGCGGGATCGCCGGCATCGGGCGCCCCCAGCCGGACATTGTCGGCGACCGTCCCGGCGAACAGCCACGGCGCCTGGGGAACCCACGCCACCTGCGCCCGCCAGGCCGCGGGATCGAGCGTGCGCACGTCGACCGCGTCGCCACCGTTGCCGGACATCGCCAGCACGCGACCGGTCGTGGGTGGGATCAGCCCGAGGATCGCGGCCAGCAGCGTCGACTTGCCGGCGCCGCTCTCGCCCGTGATCGCGACCAGCTCGCCGGCACGGACGGTGAGCGAGGCGTCGGCGGGTGCGACGACCTCGCGGCCGGGCTGGACGACGCTCACGCGATCGACCGAGATGCCGGTCACGCGCCCCGTCATCGGCTGCCCGTCGCCCGACACGCCCGCCACGACCGGCTCGTCGAGGATCGCGAACGCCGCCGCGGCAGCCTCGAGCCCCTCCTCGCTGGCATGGAACTCGGCGCCCAGCCGGCGAAGCGGGAGGTATGCCTCCGGTGCGAGCACCAGCGCGAACAGGCCCGTCACGAGCGACAGGTCGCCATCCGCCAGGCGAAGCCCGATCCCCACCGCGACCAGCGCGACCGACAGCGTCGCCAGCAGCTCCAGTGCGAGCGCCGACAGGAACGCGATCCGCAGCGTCGCCATCGTCGTGGTCCGGTAGGCGTCGGTGATCCGGCGCAGGATCCCGACCTGCGCCTCGGCGCGACCGTACGCCCGGAGCGTCGGCAGCCCGGCGACCACGTCGGAGAACCGGTTGGCAAGCCGGGCGAGGGCGACCCACCGCCGCCGCCGGTGGTCGGCCGACATCCTCCCGATCAGCACCATGAACACCGGGATCAGGGGCACGGTGAGCGCCACGGTCAGCCCGGCGACGAGGTCGACCGACAGCAGGCAGGCGATGACGGCCACGGGCACGATGACCGCGAGGGCGAGCTGGGGCAGGTAGCGCCCGTAGTACCCGTCGAGCGCGTCGAGGCCGCGCGTGACCAGCAGCGCGACCTCGCCGCTCGCCTGGCCCGCCGCCCAGCGCGGCCCCAGCGAGACCGCGCGCGCCATGAGCGCGACGCGCAGCTGTGACTTGACGGCACCGCTGATCCGCTGCGCGACGACCTCGGACGCCCAGGTGAGCCCGGCGCGCGTCGCGAGGACCGCTGCGAGCAGCAGGAGCACCGTCGCGAGCTGGGCGACGCCCTCTCCGTCGACGAACGCGCCCGCGATCGCGCGTGCGATCAGCCACGCCTGGGCGATGGCCAGCAGCGCGGTGGACGCGCCCAGGATGACGGCCGCGACGAGGGCGACGGTCGCCGTGCGGCCCGACGCGAGCAGCCGCCGATGCACGGGTGTCATGCGCGGCCGGGGACGCGGCCCGGGTTCAGCGTGGACCGCTCATGACGGGGCGCGGCCGTGGTCCGTCACGGCTCGACCGAGGCGCGCGGAACAGTGACCCGCTTGCGGAACACCCAGTACGTCCAGGCCTGGTAGCCCACCACGAGGGGCACGAAGATGACCGCGACCACGGTCATGATCTGGAGCGTGTACTCGGTCGATGCCGCGTTGGTCGTGGTGAGGCTGTAGGCGGCATCGGTCGACGACGGCATCACGTCCGGGAACAGCGCCCAGAACAGGCTGACCACGGCCAGCCCGATCGTCAGCGCGGACCCGATGAACGCCCAGGCCTCGCGCCGCAGCCGGCTCGCCACCAGCGCGCCGACGAACGCGAGCGCCGCGACGATCGCGAACCCGAACGAGACCGCGTCGCCCCGGATCGCGTTGGCCCAGACGAGGAACGCCACCGCCACGACCGCCGTGACCAGGCCGACGGGCAGCACCAGCGCCGTCGCCCGCGCGCGGATCTCGTCCTCGGTCTTGAGCGCCAGGAACAGCAGGCCGTGGGTGATGAACAGGAGCAGCGTGGTCAGCCCGCCCAGCAGCCCGAACGGGTTGAGCAGCGTGAGCAGGCTGCCCGTGAACTGCCTGTCGGCGTCGATCGGCACGCCGCCCACGATGTTGGCGAACGCGACGCCCCACAGCAGGGCCGGCACGAAGCTGCCGACGGCGATGGCGATGTCCCAGCGCTGCCGCCAGGCGGCGCCGCCATGCTTGTTGCGGTACTCGATCGCCACTCCCCGCACGATCAGCGCGACGAGCAGCAGGAACAGCGCGAGGTAGAACCCCGAGAACAGGGTCGCGTACCACTCGGGGAAGGCCGCGAACGTGGCGCCCCCGGCGACAATGACCCAGACCTCGTTGCCGTCCCACACGGGACCGATCGTGCGCAGGATCGCGCGCCGCTCGGGCTCGGTGCGGCCGAGGATCGGGATGAGGATCCCGACCCCGAAGTCGAAGCCCTCGAGGATGAAATAGCCGATCCAGAGGATCGCGATCAGCGCGAACCAGACGGTCGTGAGCTCCATCGTCGTCCCCTAGTACCCGAGCGCCATGTCGTCGGCGTCATGCTCGAAGCCCTGGTCTGACGTCGCCTCCGGCAGGCCGTCGCGGACCCGTCTCGCCACCAGCCCGACCATCACCACGGCAAGCGCGCCGTACAGGATGGTGAACCCGACCATCGTGATCAGGACCTCCAGCGTCCCGTTGCCGGGCGTGACCGCCGTGGCGGTCGGCATCAGGCCGAACACGATCCACGGCTGGCGCCCGATCTCGGTGAACATCCAGGCGAACGAGTTGGCGGCCAGCGGCAGGAACGGCAGCAGCAGCGCGGTCCGCATCGCACCCCGGCCGGGCAATCGACCACGGCGCATCGCCCACAGGAACCACAGCGCGGCAAGCGCGGCCAGCGCCCCGGCGCCGATCATCCAGCGGAAGGTCCAGTAGGTGACCGGCGTGTTGGGCGTGTAGTCGCCGGGCCCGTAGGTCTGCTGGTACTCGGCCTGGAGGTCGTTGATCCCCTCCACCCGGCCGTTGAAGTTGCCGGTGGCCAGGAACGAGAGCACGTTCGGGATGCGAATCGAGAACAGGTCCTGGGTGCCGTCCGGCGTGCCGATCGTGAAGATCGAGAACGAGGCAGGCTCCTCGGTCTGCCACAGCGCCTCGGCGGCCGCCATCTTCATCGGCTGTTGCTCGGTCATGATCTTGCCCTGGATGTCGCCGGTCACCGCGACCAGCAACCCCGATACGAGCACGATCGTGGCGCCCGCCGTGGCCGCGACCCGGAACGGCGTGTCCTCGCCGCGGGTCCGCACGAGGCGGTACATCGCGATCCCGGTGATGAACGCACCCGCGGTCATGAACGCGGCGGCAATGGTGTGCGGGAACGTGATCAGGGCGGTGCTGTTGAGCAGCACCGCGAGGAAGTCCTTGAGCTCGGCCCGGCCCGCGGCGTCACTGACGACATAGCCCACCGGGTGCTGCATCCAGGCGTTGGCGGCGAGGATGATGTACGCCGAGATCGCGGTGCCGAAGGCAGCGATCCAGATGGTCGCGAGGTGCAGGCCGCGCGACAGCCGGCCCCACCCGAAGATCCACAGCCCCAGGAACGTGGACTCGAGGAAGAACGCCAGCAGGCCCTCGATCGCGAGCGGTGCACCGAAGATGTCGCCCACGAACCGGCTGTAGCTGCTCCAATTCATGCCGAACTGGAACTCCTGGACGATGCCCGTGACGATGCCGAGGGCGAAGTTGATCAGGAACAGCTCACCGAAGAACCGCGTCAGCCGCAGGTACTTCTCGTTGCCCGTGCGGTACCACGCCGTCTGGAGCCCGGCCACCCAGAACGACAGGCCGATCGTGAGCGGCACGAACAGGAAGTGATAGACGGTGGTGATCCCGAACTGCCACCGCGCCAGGTCAAGCGCGTCCATCGACTGCTCCCATCGATTGCCCTCATCACCCCACGCATCGGTCCGCGGCCACGCGGCGGCCACAGGCCCCGGTCGGCATTGTGGTCGGGCACGTTGTCACGCCTCACGGCTGAACTGCCCGAATCCGGGAGCCACCCGGCCGCCCTCGGCGCCCCCGACGGCCCGTAACGCGTGTGCCGGGCCGACCTGCTCCGGTCCTGCGACCCTCGGGGACCGACCATGCCCGGCCGCCATCGGGACGCCGACACCGACGGACGATCGAAATCACCGACGTAGGATCAAGGCGTGCAACGCCATCGGTCGATCCATCGCCGACAGTTTGTGTTCGTTGCGTTTGGACGCGGCGTGGTTCTCGACCATGCGCCGCGCTGGTGGGAGCGCATCTGGCTGAGGTTCAGCCTGCTGCTGCGTCGCGGTGCCGATCCTCGCCAGCTTGACGCACTCATCGGTCCGGCCGGGCCGCAACCCCCGGACCGCGACGACAGCGCAGGCGCGGCCGACCGGGTGCCGCGCCGCCCGCCCGACACGCCCCTGGCCGATGCCGTCGCACTGCCCGAGCCATTCCCGGAGGACGAGACGGCTCTGCGGAGGTGACCCGATCCCCGACCGTGCACTCGGCCTGACCGGCACGGGCGACCGCGCGGTTACGCCAGGATCTCCACCTCGTCGCCGTCGGCGACCTCGTGGTCTCGCCCGACGCGCTGGCCGGCGAAGCGCACCGACGGACCCCAGACCCGGGCCCCGACCGCGGCCTCCCCCAGCTCGTGGTGGACCAGATCGGCGATGTCGGCGACGGTGGAGCCGGGCGCGACGGCCGTGGGCTCCTCGTCGATCGTGCCGTCGTGCCGGAGGCGCACCCGGATCAGCCCGGTGAGCTGCCAGATCGCGGTGCCCAGCGCATCCAGCGCGGCGTCATCGAGCACCGACACGGCGAGCACGGGCAGCTCGGCGAAGGCGGCCGCGAACGGCAGCGTCGGATCGCCGTCGACCTCGTCCGCACGCGTGACCGCGATGATCGCCGGCTTCTCGATCTCCGCCCGGGACACCTCGTTCATCACCGTCCGGAGCTCGGCCGGATCGGTCCCCGCCCGTGCGCAGTACACGATCGCGTCGGCCGACCGCAGGACGCCCAGCAGGGCTCGACCGCCGCCGCGATCGTCCGCCGCGCCGTCGATCAGCCCCGGGATCTCGACGAGCTGGACGAGAACCCCGCCGATGCGGGTCAGGGCCGGGACCGGGCGCAGGGTCGTGAACGCGAAGTCGCCGGTCCGGATCTGGATGTCCGAGAGCGCCTGGAGCACCGACGACTTGCCGACGTTCGGCGGGCCGACCAGCGCGATCTGGGCCGCGCCCTCGCGACGGACGGCGATCGAGTCGCGGTGGACCGCGCTGGAGCGGACCCGGGTGTCCTCGATCTCGGCCTGGAGCGCCTTGCGCAGGTCTGCGTACGGGCCGTTGCGGTAGTCGGGAAGCTCTGCCAGCAGCGCCCGGACCTCGCGGATCCGTTCGCGTCCTTCCTTCCCGATGAGCCGCCGCTTGGCGACCTGTGCGAATGTGCGATGCGGCATCGGCATGACCGCGGTCTCCTCTCAGCTGCCGGCGAGGCGACACGGACAGCCCACCGCCGCCCAGGCGGTGGATCGTGGCCCGCGTCTGCGCTCGCCCCTTCCCCTGACGCCCGGTGTGGGAAGGGGCCGATCAGCCGTTCTTGTTCGAGATGGAGGCGAGCCAGGCGCGCAACGGGCGCCCGGCGACGGTCTTGGTCATGGCACGGGGCATGGTAATGGACGGGCGCGCCCGCCGCGACTGCGGTGTCCCTGCGGCGGCCGCGACCGCCGACGACCGCGACTGCCACAATGGGACCGATGCCCCGCTATCGATGGCTGCTGTTCGACGCCGACAACACGCTGTTCGACTTCGACCGCGCCGAGGCCGAGGCGCTGCGCCAGACGTTCGAGCAGCTCGGCATCGGGTTCGGCCCCGGCCACCTGCCCGAATACCGGCGGGTCAATCGCGAGGTCTGGCGAGCGCTGGAGCAGGGCGAGATCTCGGCGGGGGAGCTCCGGACGCGCCGCTTCGAGCTGCTGTTCGAGGCCCTCGGCATCGCGGCCGAGGCGGGGCCGTTCAGCGCCGCGTACCTGCCCAACCTGGCGCTGCAGGGGCACCTCATGCCGGATGCACTGGCGGTGGTCCGCGCGCTCCACGCCTCGTACCGGCTGGCGATCATCACCAACGGCCTGGCTGACGTCCAGCGTCCACGCCTCGCCCGATCGGCCATTCGCGACTACATCGCGGAGCTGGTCATCTCGGAGGAGGTCGGGGCGGCCAAGCCCGACCCGGCGATCTTCGATGCGGCGTTCGTGCGGATGGGCCGGCCACGGCGCGACGAGGTGCTGCTCATCGGCGACAGCCTGGCGTCGGACATCGCCGGGGGGATTGCCTATGGCATCGACACCTGCTGGTACAACCCCGGCGGGGCGACGCGGGTCGACGGGGTCGCGCCCACGCACGAGGTGCGCGGCCTGGCCGAGCTGCCGGCGCTGCTCTGACCGTGGCCCGTCACCGGGTCGGCCGGCCGGGCACGGTC
>CAWIFB010000038.1:0-30925 GCA_963835335.1 uncultured Chloroflexia bacterium
TGTGCGCGACGGGTGATGCGCGCAACGGGCGATGCGCACGGCTGGGTAGACTCAGGTGCATGGAATCCCCGCCGATCACCCCGGACGCGCCGGGCGAGCTCGCGCTGCTGCGCGCCACCGTGTCGGCGGCGCTGCCGGCGTACCTGGCGGATCTCGAGCGCCTGGTCAACATCGACTGCGGGAGCTACACCAGGACGGGCGTGGACGAGGTCGGTCGCTGGACGGCGGCACGCCTTCGCGACCTTGGCGCTGCGGTCGTTGCCTACCCCGCCGGGCCGGAGGCGCACCCCGCGGAGATGGTCGCGCCACGCGATGATGACGGCCTCGGCGACACGCTGGTGGCGGTCATCGAGGGCGATGACCCGGACGGGCCCGAGCTGCTGTGCATCGCGCATCTCGACACCGTGTTCGACCCGGGAACGGCGGCGGCACGCCCGTTCCGGATCCGGGACGGCATCGCGACCGGCCCCGGCGTCACCGACATGAAGAGCGGCCTGCTGGCCGGGCTGTATGCCATCGCGGCGGTGCGCGATGCGGTGGGCGGGCTGCCGCTGTCGCGGCTCGTGTTCGTCGCCAACCCGGACGAGGAGATCGGTTCGCCCACCTCGACCCCGCACATCCGGCGGCTGGCCGAGGGCGTCGATGCCTGCCTCGTCCTCGAGTGTGCACGGGCGAACGGCGACATCGTCTCGTCGCGCAAGGGCAACCTCGGCCTTGCCATCACGGTCATCGGCCGAGCGGCCCACGCGGGCATCGAGCCCGACAAGGGGCGCAGCGCGATCCTCGAGGCAGCCCGGATCGTGACCGAGCTCCAGGCGCTCAACGGCCGCTGGCCGGGCGTGACCATCAATGTCGGGGTCATCGCCGGCGGGACCCGGTCCAACGTGGTCCCGGAGCGGTGCTCGCTCGAGGTGGACGTGCGCGCGGTCACCCGCGACGCCCTGGTCGAGGCGGAGGCGGCCATCCGGGCGGCCGCGGAGCCGAGGGTCGTCCCCGACGTCGCGGTGGTCGTGGACGAGGTCGGCCGCCACTGGCCGATGGAGAAGCTCGAGCGGTCCGGGCACCTGGTCGGGCATGTCACGGCGCTCGCCCGCGAGCTCGGGTTCGAGGTCAGCGATGCCGCGACGGGCGGCGCCTCCGACGCGAACACGACCGCCGGCATGGGCATACCGACGCTCGACGGGCTGGGACCGGTCGGCGGGCTGGACCACGCCCCGGGCGAGTACCTGGAGGTCGACTCGATCGTGCCCCGGACGACGCTCCTGGCCGGGCTGATCGCCGCGATCGGCCGGGATCCCGTGGTCCGCGCCTGGCGCGCAGAACGCCTGGCGCGCGCGGCCACGAGCGGCCGGTAGGGGAGGTAGCGGCCGCGGGGGCGGCCGGTGGGGGAGCCTCCCGGCTACGCGATCCCGGTGAACCGGGCAAGCGCGACCAGCGCCATCGCGGCGACGAGCCCCAGCAGGAGGTTGCGCCGCCAGGCCACCAGCGCAAGGCACGCAACGACGCCCGCGGCCTCGATCCCGACCTGCAGCCCGGAGGTGCCGGCGCCGGCCGGCACGACCAGGGTGTTCGCGGCGGCCAGCGACGCGAGCACGGCCGGCCCGACCAGGCGCAGGTACAGAAGCGCCCGGGGCGGCAGGCGCTCGATCCCGGGCGCAAGGATCGGGACCGCCCGCACGGGGTAGGTGACGGCGCCCATCAGCACGGCGAGCAGCACCAGCTCGGTGCTCATCGCCGGCCATCCCGGTCCGGGAGCGCTGCCACGTCGGCAAACGCGCCCTCGAGGTCCACCGCCCGGCCGGTCACGTCGGAGTCCGGCGGCGCTCCCGCACCACCCGCGGGGACGGCCATCCCGACCAGCGGCCCGACCAGCCCGCCCGCGAGGATGCCGGCGGCGGACCCGAATGCGAGCGACAGCGCGACGCCGATCGATGCGCCCGCACCGGCGGCCACCAGCTCCCGGCGGCCGGTGACCAGCCCCACGGCGAGGCCGGCCATCGCGGCCGGGAACACCACGTCGAGACCGAGCGCCGCAGGGTCGGGGATCGCGCCGCCCAGCAGCCCGCCCGCGATCGTGGCCAGGTTCCAGGGGATGAACACGCCGGCCACCGCACCGATCCAGTAGCCGCCGACGTCGACCCGTCCCAGCCGGTGGAAGTGCGCCGCGGCAAGCGCGAACGCCTCGTCGGTCAGGACGTGGGACATCGCCGCACGCTGGGCAAGCGGCACGTCGCGCAGGCGCGGCGCCAGCGATGCGCTGTAGAGCAGATGGCGCGCGTTGAGCAGGAAGGTCAGGACCACGATCGGCGCCCACGGCAGCCCGGCGGCGACGTAGCCGACCGCGGTGAACTGCGCCGCGCCGGCGAACACGAACACGCTCATCGCGCTCGCCTCGAGCGGGGAGTAGCCCGCGTTGCGGGCGGCAAGGCCGAACACCAGCCCGAAGCCGATGACGGATACCGCGATGCCGGCCGTGTCGAGCACGAGCTGCCGTCGCGCGGCGCGGAGATCGGGAGCGGCGACCGCCGGGCTCACGGCGCGCGTGGCCCGGCTAGCGGAGGAACGTCTTCGCGCAGGTCCCGTCGCAGACGACGTAGACGGCGTGCTTCTCGACCGCGTAGCCGGCGGCGTGGAGCAGCCCGGGGCAGCCCGTCGTGGGGCACTTCCAGACCCACCAGCGCTCGTTGGCATCGAGCGGCGTGGTCTCGGCCTGCAGCTTGCCGGCGAGCCCTTCGCGGTCCGCGATCAGCGTCGCGATGTGGGCGGCGCGCTCCGCCTCGGTCTCGCTCGTGTACGGGTAGTTCTGGCCGACGTTCGAGGTCACGCACCCCTCCGTGTGTGCACGATATGCCGGCGGCAGTTCGTGTGAGCGCAGCCTGCCACCGGCTGCCGGAGGATACCATCGGCCGCCACGGCAGCCGTCTACCGCGCCTCCGGCCGGCCCGCGCTCCGCGGGTCCGTGACCGCGACCAGCGACCCTCCATGGGCGGGACCGCCGGCGACCAGCTCGATCGCGTGCTCGTGCCCCAGGCTGCCGTCGTACGCCGCTCGCCGCAGCGCGTGGCCGCGGGCGACCAGGCCGTCCTCGACGCCCGGCGCAAGGTCGCCGTCCGAGAGCACCGCGAGCGGCGGTGCGAACCAGCCGTCGGGCTCCACGACCACGCGTGGCGCGGCCACGGCACGGGCGAGATCCGCACCACCGTCGACCAGCGCGGAGACCAGCTGGACATGGATCTGCGGCTGGATGTCGCCGCCCATCGACCCCCCGACGATCCACGGATGCCGTTCGCCGGCGCGGAACAGCATCCCCGGCAGCAGCGTGTGCGCGGTGCGCTTCCCCGGCGCGAGCACGTTCGGGTGGTCGGGATCGAGCGAGAAGGAGGCCCCCCGGTTCTGGAAGTGCACGCCCGTGACCGGATCCAGGACACCCGAGCCGAACCCCGCCGCGTTCGACTGGATCAGGCTCACGGCGTTGCCGTCCGCATCCACGACGCCCAGGTACACCGTGCCGCCGACCAGCGTCCGCGCCGGCGGCGGTGCCGGGTCCGCCCGCTCCGGATCGATCCGCGCGGCGAGCTCCGCCGCGTGTGCCGCGGACAGCAGGCGATCGACCGGCACCGGGCGGCTCGCCGGGTCGGTCAGGTACGTCTCGCGGTCCGCGAACACGAGCTTCGCGGCCTCGAGCTGGATGTGGAGCCACGCCGCGTCGGTCCAGCCCCGCGTGCCGAAGCCGCTGCGCGCCCCGGGGTCGAACCGTTCGAGCACGTTGAGGATCTCGAGCGCGAGCACCCCGCTGCTGTTGGGCGGGTGGGTGGTGACGCGGACTCCGCGATAGGTCGTCGAGATCGGCTCGGCCCACGTGCTCGCGTGCCGGCGCAGGTCGTCGACCGCGAACGGAGCCCCGGCGCCGGCGAGCCCCGCGGCGACGCGTTCGCCGAGGTCACCGTCATAGAACGCGTCGAACCCGTCGCGCGCGAGCGCCGACAGCGTCGACCCGAGCGCGGGCAGCCGGACCTGCTCACCCGCTTGCCAGGAACGTCCGTTCGCGCCCCAGACGCTGCGCAGCCCGGCGCCCCATCCGGCGTCAGCCGCCGCGTCGAGGATCACGTCGACCGCCTCGATCAGCCCCGTCCAGGCCGGGAAGCCCGCCATCGCGTGCTCGATCGCGGGACCCAGGATCGCGTCGCGCGACAGCCGCCCCCACCGGCGGTGGGCGTCCGCCCACGACCGGACGGCGCCCGGCACCGTGATGGCGAGCGGGCCGCGCAGCGGGATCCGGTCCATGCCGCGCGCGCGGAGGGCAGCCGGGTCTGCGCCGGCCGGCGCCCGCCCAGAGCCGTTGAGCGCAACCTGCTCGCCGGCGGCCTCGTCCCACACCAGCCAGAACGCGTCGCCGCCGAGACCGCAGCCGTTGGGCATCACGACCCCCAGCACCGCGTTCGTCGCGATCGCCGCATCCACCGCGTGGCCACCCGCCGCAAGGACCGACAGGCCGGCCCGGGTCGCGAGATGGTGCGGGGCCACGACCGCGCCGTGCGCCCCGCGTGCGACCTCGATCGGTGACTCAGGCACGCAGGCCCACGCCCGGCTCGCCGGCCGATGCATTCGGGTCGCCGACCTGGTGCTCGTAGCGCCGGAGATGCGACAGCGGCAGGAGCGCGATCGCCAGCAGCAGCAGCGAGGCGGTGAAGATCCCGTCGAGCCCCGCGAACTGGGCGGCGGTCCCGCCGATCAGGCTCCCGATGATCTGGCCCAGCCCGAGGAACACGGAATACAGGCCCATGATCGCGCCGCGGTCATCCGGGTAGGCCTCCGTGATGTCCGCCAGCAGCCCGATCGCGGCGGGCGTGGCGCCGGCCAGGACGAACAGCCCGCCCGCTCCGGCGATCGCGAGCACCGCGTTGAGCGGGAGCGGCGCACCGGCCGCGTGGTTGAACAGGATGCCGGCCACGATCATCAGGCCGCCGCCGCCGATGCCGTACCTGATGATCGTCGTCCGTCGCAGCGTGCGGAACTTGCCGCCCCAGTAGAGCAGCCCGGCGAAGAACAGCAGCGCGCCGATCCCCAGGGCCGCGCTGACCGACAGCTCGTCGAAGCCGCCCATCAGCTGTTGGGCGGCGAACCGCGGATCGGGCGCGTGGACCAGCTGGAACAGCGTCTGGCTGGTGAACAGCCCGAGCGTGGCGTTGACCGCGATCCAGGTCGGAGCCAGGAGCCACACGTGGCTGCCGCGGAGGATGCGGAGGTACCGGCGCAATCGCTCACCGCGCACCAGCGTCGCCGCCGGGAGCGGCTCCGCCGTGGCCGGCACGCCGAACCGGTAGATCGCCAGCGAGACGCCATAGACGACCGCGTTGACCAGGAACGCGTCCGGCCCCAGCACCTTGAACAGCGGGCCGGCGACGATGAACCCGCCCAGCAGCCCGGCCAGCGTCGCCGCCTCGAACCGCGCGACCGCCTGCCCGCGGAGGAGCTCGTTGCCGGCCGTCGCAAAGGCGATGAAGCCGAGGATCGAGGGAACCGACGAGGCCGTCGCCATGCCCTCGAGGATCCGGGTGCCGCCGATCAGCGGCAGGTTGACCGTCAACGCCGTGATCACGACCGCGATCGCGCCGAACACCGGGCCCAGCTGCATGACCCGGCGATGGCCCGTCCGGTCGGACAGGATGCCGAACAGCGGGGACCCCGTGAGCTCGCTCACGTAGAACAGCGCACCCAGCGCCCCGACCGCGATGGCGTCCACCCTCGTTCCGCCGTAGTCGGTCAGGTTCGCGAGGTAGAACACGAGCATCCCACCCGTCAGCCCGGTCGACAGGCGAAGGGTGAAGGTGCCGAGGATCACCGCGATCAGGGGGCGCGCCACGATCGCAGCGTACCGAATACGCACGCGCCGTTCTTTCCCGCGCGCTGTGCGGTCCGTATCATGCCTACCCAACGGGAGCCCATCCCAACGATGCCGTCGTCACCGGCGTCGACGTCCGGGTCTCACCGGCGGCGATAGGCCCGATGGAGGAGCGCGAACCGTGTCTCACGTCGCGATCGTCACCGACTCTGCGAGCGACCTGCCGCCCGAGGATGCCGCCCGGCAGGGGATCGTCGTCGTCCCGCTCGTGGTGAGCTTCGGGGCGGAGAGCTTCCGGCCCAACGTCACCCTCACCACGGACGAGTTCTGGGCGAAGATGACCGCCCCCGACGCTCCCTTCCCGACGACCGCCGCGGCGGCGCCCGGGGACTTCCTGACCGAGTTCCAGCGGGCGTTCGAGGGCGGGGCCGAGGCGGTCGTGTGCGTCAACGTGTCGGGGTCGCTGTCGGGCACCCTCAAGGCCGCCGAGGTCGCCCGCGGGATGCTGCCCGACCGGGAGATCCACGTGATCGACTCTCGAACCGCGTCGATGGGCGTGGGCATGCTCGCCCAGGTCGGTGCCGAGCTGGCTGCCGAGGGCGTGTCGGGCGCCGAGATCGCCCGCGTGCTCGAGGTCCGCAAGTCGGACGTGGACCTGTTCGTCGCCCTCGACACCCTCGAGTACCTCAAGCGCGGCGGCCGGATCAGCGGCGCGCGAGCGGCCGTGGGAACGATGCTCTCGATCAAGCCGATCATCACCGTGATCGAGGGCGTGGTCGAGAACGCGGATCGCGTCCGATCGCGCCAGAAGGCCCGCGAGCGCACCCTTGAGCTGCTCACCGCCAGCCCCCTCGAGCGGGCGTCGCTGCTGCACACGACCAATGCCGACGTCGAGGAGTTCCGGGAGCGGTTCCTCGAGCGCTCCGGGCTGGACCCCTCGCGGGTCCAGACGATGACGGTTGGTCCGTCGGTCGGTCCCCACCTCGGGCCGGGATGCGTGGGTGCGGTCGTGATGCGCCGCCACTGACCTCGCAGGAGCCCGGGACCCCTGCCACAGGACAGGGTCGCACGGGTGACGGAAAGGTTGCGGACGGGTGACGACCGGCCCATGGTCCCCGGGCCACGACGGCTATACTCCACCTCCAGAGGCGGCGCGCCACGTCCCCGGCCATGCCACGTTTTGGGGACAGATCCGCGCCCCGTGGGGTCGTCCGGCAGACGGCCCAGCGAACCGGGGCGGTGCGGTCTGCCCCGACACGAGAGGACCCTCCGTTCCATGACGACGGAACAAGTCGCGGCGCCCATCAACGCCTGGCACGTCGCGCAGCAGCAGTTCGATCTGGCGGCCGACCGGCTCAACCTGGATCCGGGTCTCCGCCGGGTGCTCCGCGAGCCACGTCGCGAGCTCACCGTGCATTTCCCGGTCCACATGGATGACGGCAGCGTGAAGGTGTTCACGGGCTTCCGCGTCCAGCACAACCTCGGTCGCGGACCGGCCAAGGGTGGCATCCGGTACCACCAGGACGTCTCGATCGACGAGGTCAAGGCCCTCGCGATGTGGATGACCTGGAAGTGCGCGGTCGTGGGCATCCCGTACGGCGGTGGCAAGGGCGGCGTGATCGTCGACCCCAAGAAGCTGTCGCAGAAGGAGCTCGAAGGCCTCAGCCGCCGGTTCTTCACCGAGATCGAGGTCCTGGTCGGGCCCGAGCGCGACATCCCCGCGCCGGACGTCAACACGACGCCCCAGATCATGGCCTGGTTCATGGACACCTATTCCATGCACGTCGGGTACACGGTTCCCGGCGTGGTGACAGGCAAGCCCATCAGCCTCGGCGGCTCCGAGGGCCGCAACGAGGCAACGGCACGCGGCTGCGTGTACACCGTCGTCGAGGCGGCCCGCCATCTCGGCATGGACCTCAAGACCTCGAAGACCGCCGTCCAGGGCTTCGGCAACGCCGGCGCCATCGCAGCGACGCTCATGACCGCGGAGGGCTCGACCGTCGTGGCCGTGTCCGACTCGACCGGCGGCATCCGCAACATGGCCGGCCTCGATGTCGCTCGCGTCATCAACTGGAAAGCCGAGCACGGGACCGTCAAGGGCTTCCCGGGTGCCGAGAACATCAGCAACGCCGAGGTCCTCGAGACCGAGTGCGACATCCTGATCCCGGCCGCCCTCGAGAACCAGATCACGACCGCCAACGCGGCCAGGATCAAGGCCAAGATCGTCGCCGAGGCCGCCAACGGCCCCACGACGCCGGAAGCCGACGCGATCCTGCACGACCGCGGGATCTTCATGATCCCGGACATCCTGTGCAACGCGGGCGGCGTCACCGTCAGCTACTTCGAGTGGGTCCAGGACCTCAACCGGGACCACTGGACCGAGGCCGACGTCAACGCCAAGCTCAAGATCATCATGGTCAAGGCGTTCAACGAGGTGCTCGCGACATCGCTTCGCGAGCAGGTGAACATGCGCACCGCCGCGTACCTCGAGGCGGTCCAGCGCGTCGCTGACGCCACCGCGCTGCGGGGCCTGTACCCGTAGATCGCACCTCGCACACACTCGAACGGCCCGGCCTGCGCCGGGCCGTTCTGATTCCGACCCGCGCGGCGCCCTCCGGACCCGGTCCGGTGCCCTGCTACCATCCCGCCATGCTCGACCACGAGGAGAAGTTCCTGTTCAAGGAGGAGATCCTCCACCTCGCGAACGCGCTGGCCGATCCGGGCAGCCTGGACAACGTCGAGGACCTCCTCACGGACGTCATCACCAGCCCCCGGTTCGACTCCGAGGTGTTCACCCTCGAGCGAAGCCTCCAGGTGATGCTCGGTGCGCGTGCCGGGACCACCCTGGTGGGCCTGGTCACGGTCGCTCCGGAGGTGTTCGAGGAGGTCGCCGAGGTCCGCATCCCGCCCGAGGTCCACGAGCGGCTCGTCGCCTGGCGCGCCCGGTTCGGCCTGGCCATCGACAACGCGCTCAACTACCTCAACAACCCGGACGGGATCCAGGGCCACAACTTCGCGACCCAGATCGCCCACGTCGAGGAGCGGCGCGTCCTCCAGGGCCGCCTGACGATGGTCCGCTACAACAACGAGCCCCAGTTCTTCGTGGCCGACGCCGCCGTGTTCCTGGGCCTCGTGACCGACATCATGGAGCGCCTCGGGCCGTACCTCGAGCCGGACAGCGTGGACGAGGAGTCCCTCACCCGGCTGCGCGAAGCGGTCCAGCTGATCGAGCGCAAGACCGCCCCGCGCGGCTGACGCCTCCGGTCAGGAGACCCGCCGGGTCCACGATGCGCCACCTGTACCTCGCCGCCACCGGGCAGAACCGCGGCAAGACCACTGCCTCGCTGGGCCTGCTGGACGGGTTCGTGCGGCGCGGCATGCGCACCGGGTTCATGAAGCCCGTCGGGCAGCGGACGGTCATCGATGACGGCCAGCCGGCCGACGAGGACGCGGTCCTGATGCGCACGATCTTCGACCTCGCCGAGCCGTACGCGGCGATGAGCCCCGTGCACATTCCCCGCGGGTTCACCAAGCGGTACATCGCCGGCGACGTCGTGGAGGATCTCGGCGCGCGGATCCGCGCGGCGCATCGCCAGTTCGCCGACCATGACGTGCTGCTCATCGAGGGCACCGGCCATGCCGGGGTTGGCGCGGTGATCGGCCTCTCGAACGCGGTCGTCGCGCGGTTGCTCGGGGCGCCCGCGGTCATCGTGTCCGAGGGCGGCGTGGGCCGGCCGATCGACGAGATCGTGCTCAATGCCTCGCACTTCGCCGCGCACGGGGTGCCGGTTGCGGGGGCCATCGTCAACAAGGTGCGGATCGCCGACCAGCCCGGCATCGAGCACACGCTGGAGCGGGGCCTGGCGCGCCACGGGATCCCGCTGCTGGGCGTGCTCCCGTACCGTCCGATCCTGTCCAACCCGACGCTGGGCATGATCCTCGAGGGCGTGGCCGGCCGGGTCATCCATCCCGGCCGCAGCCTGGATCGCGTGATCGACGACGTCGCGATCGGGGCGATGGAGCCGCGCCACATGCTCGAACGCGTCCGGCCGGGGACCCTGGTCATCGTTCCCGGTGACCGCGAGGACGTGATCCTGACCATCACCACGGCTCACCTCACCGGCCGCGCGCGTGCCGCCGCGCTCGATCGACTCGTCGGCGCCACGCCGGGCGCCGTGGAGGCCGGACCCGAGGGCGCGGCGATCGGGCTGCTCCTGACCGGGGGCTACCAGCCGCGCCGCGAGGTCCTGGCCGCGATCCACGAGGCCGGCCTGTTCGCCGCGCTGGTCGCGGAGGACACCTACGCCGTCGCGTCCGAGGTGCACGACCTGCTGGTCAAGACGCATGCCGCCGATGCGGACAAGATCGCGATGATCAAGGAGCTGGTGTGGGAGCACCTCGAGATCGACCGGCTGCTCGAGACGGCGACCGAGGCGTCATTCGCCTGAGGCGGCGCGCCGACGCGCAGGGTGCCGGCGCTGGGGCTACCCGGACGCCGGCGCGAACCGGGGCAGGTACGGAAGGTTGGCCTCGATGATCGCGTCGAGCAGCGCCGGTGCCATCGCGGCGGGGACCAGCGGGTTCGCGATCAACGCCCGCAGGGCGTCCCGGTCGTCCCCGCTGAGCGCCGCCCGGATGACCTGCGTCTCGTATGCCTTGACGTGCTGGACGAGCCCCAGCAGCTCCGGTGCGAGCGGCGCGGTTGGCAGCGGATGGGCGCCGGCGCGATCGATCCTCGACGCAACCTCGACCACGGCATCGGGAGGCAGGTTGGGGATTGCCCCGTCGTTGCGCACGTCGACGACGTGGATGGCGCCATCGCCCGTGTGCAGCGACTCGATCAGGGCGGCCGCGGCCTCGCTGTAGTACGCCCCGCCGCGCTGCTCGAGGAGCGCGGGCTTGCGCACGAGCGTCGGATCCCGGTACAGCTCGAGGAGCTCGCGCTCGATGTTGATGACATCGGTCGCGCGGCTGGCCCCGTCGAGCTGCTCCCGGAGCACGTCACCGGTGGCGTAGTAGTAGCGCAGGTAGTAGGACGGCACGGCGCCCAGCGCTCGGACCAGCGGCAGCGCAAAGTGATCGTCGGCGGTCACGATCGGGTCGCCGGCCTCGATCAGGGCCGGCAGGCGGTCGTTGCCGTCGACGCGCACCTCGCGGATCCAGGTGAGGTGATTGAGCCCGACATGGTCGAGCGTCACCCGCTCGGGGGCCACGTCGAACCGCCGCGCGAACGCGCGTTGGAATCCGATCGCCACGTTGCACAGTCCGAGCGCGTGGTGCCCGGCGTCGATCAGGGCCTGCGAGACGATCCCGACCGGGTTGGTGAAGTCCAGGATCCAGCCGCCCGCGGCGCCCCGGCGGGCTGCCTCCTCCGCAATCTCGAGCACCAGCGGGACGGTCCGAAGCGCCTTCGCGAACCCGCCCGGTCCGGTCGTCTCCTGGCCGATCACGCCGAAGCGGTGGGGGAGCGTCTCGTCCACGAGCCGCGCCGCCTGGCCGCCCACCCGCAGCTGGATCAGCGTGTAGGCAGCGCCGTCGAGCGCCGCGCTCCGGTCCCCGGTCAGGACCAGCCGCCCGGGCCACCCGGCCGCGCCGAGGATCCGCGACGCGAACCCGCCCACGATCTCGAGCCGCTCGGCGTCCGGATCCTGGAGCACGAGCTCGCTGATCGGGAGCACCGCGGCCCTGCGCGCGAACCCCTCGACCAGCTCGGGGGTGTAGGTGCTGCCCCCGCCCACGACCGCGATCTTGAGGCTCATCGACGGCACCTCGCTGCCGGCCACCCATGGCCAAAGCCTTGACAGATTGCTTATAACCTTATCAGCAAGTTCGCGAGCGGCAAGAGGCACCGACGACCGCATGGCCAGGTTCCGACTCCTCGCAGGTCCCGTTCCGCTGCACCACCAGGTGTACCTCGACCTGCGCGCCGCGATCGACGCGGGTGAATGGCGGCCCGGCGACCGGCTGCCGCCCGAGCGGGAGCTGGCCACCCGCTACGGCTGCAGCCTGATCACCGTCCGGCGAGCGCTTGGCGATCTCGCCCGCGAGCGACGCCTCGAGCGTGCGCGGGGCCGAGGCACGTTTGTCACGCGGCCACCCATCGACCTCGACCTCGAAGGGACGATGTCGTTCAGCGAGGAGCTCCAGCACCTGGGCCACGACCCCGCGACCCGCGTGATCACCGCCCGGACGGTGCCCGCCGAGGTGGGCGTCGCCGACGCGCTCGCGATCGCCGTCGGCGCGTCCGTGGTCCATCTCGAGCGCCTGCGGATGGCCGACGGCGAGCCCCTGCTCCTCGAGCAGGTGTTCCTGCCGGAGGCACGGTTTGCCGGGCTCCTGGCCGGAGACCTCGAGCGCGGCTCCCTGTACGAGCTCCTCGCCGAGCGGTACGACACGCCTGTCGTGCGCACCCACGAGGCGCTCGAGCCGATCGCCCTGCCGACGCGCGAGGCGCGCCTGCTGGGCGTCGATCCGCACCGGCCGGCGCTGCTGATCGAGGGCCTTGCGTTCGACCGGGCCGGCCGGCCGGTCGAGTACGCCCGCTCGTTCGTCCGGGGCGACCGGACGCGCTACTACGTGGAACGGGTGGTCGTCCGATCCAGCTCCCGGTCCGGCGAGGCGGCCACGGGTGCCGTGAGTACCAGGGTCGGGATCAGCGCACATCAGGTGCAGCGACAGACATAGGGCCGCCGCTCCGTCGGCGGGCCGGCAGGACAGGAGGAGGAGCAGATGCGAGCGATCCAGGCCTTCGCGGCAGCCGGTGTGCTGGCGCTCGTCGCCGGTGCATGCGGCAGCAGCACTCCCACGACCGCACCCGGCGGCGCATCCACCGAGCCGGGGGGCTCGTCATCGGCGGCACCCGCCGAGTCGGCCGCCGCCGGCCAGGTGGAGATCCGCTGGTATTGCTGCCTCGGCGGCGGCGATGCACCGGAGCAGGTCACGGTCGAGAAGCAGGTGGTCGACGAGTTCAATGCCAGCCACCCGAACATCAAGCTGACCTTCGAGGCGGTGCCGTACGCCGGCGCGAACGATGCCCTGGCGACCGAGATCGCGTCCGGAAATGGCCCTGACATCGTGGGTCCGGTCGGCATCGGCGGCGCGAATGCCTTCCATGGGCAGTGGCTCGACCTGGCTCCGCTGATCCAGCAGACCGGCTACGACCTGAGTGGCTTCCCATCCGACGCGGTCAACATCTACAAGCTCGACGAGGGCCAGGTCGGGATCCCGTTCGCGATCTACCCCTCCGTCCTGTTCTATTCCAAGAGCCTGTTCGCGGAGGCAAAGCTCAATGAGCCGCCGCACAAGTACGGCGACAAGTACACGATGCCCGACGGGTCGCAGGTGGACTGGACCTACGACACCATCAAGCAGGTCGCGAAGATCCTGACCGTCGACAAGAACGGCAAGGACGCGACGCAGGCAGGCTTCGATCCCAAGAACATCGTCCAGTGGGGCTTCGAGCCGCAGCGCGACGACCTCCGGGGCATGGGCGCCTACTTCGGCGCCGGCACCCTCGCGGGTGGAGCGGACGGCAAGACCGCGCAGATCCCGGACGCATGGAAGGCCGCCTGGCAGTTCTGGTACGACGGCATGTGGACCGATCATTTCTCGATGACGGGTCCCGTGTTCAGCAGCCCCGACATCAACCCCGAGGACTACCCGTTCTTCACCGGCAAGATCGCGATGAGCGAGAACTTCCTGTGGTCGACCTACGGCCTCGAAGGGCTCGATGGTGACTGGGACATGGGGATCATCCCCAGCTACAACGGGCAGGTCACGTCTGCGTTCAACGCCGACACGTTCCGGATCCTCAAGGGCACCAAGCACCCCAACGAGGCGTTCGAGGTGCTGAGCTATCTCCTTGGCCAGGGTGCGCCGGAGCTGCTCGCGACCTACGGCGGCATGCCGGCGCTCACCGCCAACCAGGATTCGTTCTTCGCGGGCCAGGACGAGACGTTCACCCAGAAGCCCGACTGGCAGGTCGCCATCGACAGCATCCAGTTCGCTGACAACCCGAACTTCGAGTCGTACATGCCCGCCTACAACGAGACCCTCGGCCTCGTGGGCTCGGGTGGCAAGTACACGACCAAGTGGCAGACGGACCAGGGGCTCAACATGAGCCAGGAGTTTGACGCGCTGCGCGCCGAGATCCAGGCCATCTGGGACAAGCAGCAGTAGCCTCGACGCATCGTGCGGCCGGACCCGCCGGCCCCATCGTGTCCCCGTCCGCGCTCTGCGGTCGGACGGGGACACCGGCCCACCGCGAATTCGAGGGACCGATGATCGCCAGCCGGCACACCCCGTGACGGCCGTCACGCAGCCCACCCGCTCCCCGCGCCGTCGCGTGCGGCGGCCGGAGGTGTTCCGGATGTCGCCCCTCGCCGGGCGCGAGGCGCGCTGGGGCTACCTGTTCCTCGCGCCCTGGATCGTCGGGTTCTTCCTGTTCACGCTGGCGCCGATGATCGCGTCGCTGGCGTTCACGTTCACCAACATCAACCTCGCCCAGGAGGAGCCGCTCGCGTTCGTCGGTCTCCGCAACTGGCAGACGCTGGTGGCCGACCACCAGACCTGGGACTCGCTCGGCGTGACGGTCCGGTTCGCGCTGCTCCAGCTCCCGATCGCGATCGCGCTGCCGTTCACGCTGGCCCTCGCGCTCAACAGCCGGTACCTCAAGGGACCCGGGATCTTCCGGGTCCTGTTCTTCATGCCCTACGTGATCCCGTTCGTCTCCGGTGTCCTGATCTGGCAGGGGATGCTCAACCTCGAGACCGGCTGGGTCAACGCCTTCCTGCGCCTCACCGGCATCGAGAACCCACCCAACTGGGTCAATGACACGGCCGTCATCTACCCCGCCCTCGTGTTCATCGGCATCTGGGGGATCGGGTCCGGGATCATCGTCAACCTTGCAGGGCTGCGCGGGATCCCGTCGGAGCTCTACGACGCGGCGCGGATCGACGGCGCCGGCTGGTGGGCATCGCTGCGCAACGTGACGCTGCCGATGATGTCGCCGGTCATCTTCTACACGCTGGTGCTGGGCATCGTGGAGGTGCTCCAGTATTTCCTGGTGCCGCTCGTGCTCAACAACGGGACCGGCGAGCCTGGGGGTAGCACGTTCTTCTTCAACCTGTACCTGTACAAGAACTTCTTCACGTACCAGAACATGGCCTACGGAGCGACGCTCGCATGGCTGCTGTTCATCGTCACGCTGGTCACCGCGCTGGTCGTGTTCAGGACGTCGCGGCGCTGGGTCTACTACGCGGGCGAGCGGTAGGGCGCAGGCAGAGTGGACACCCCGATCGACCTCAGAGACGTCGCGCCGCGCCCCCCGAGTCGGCCGCTGCTGGCCAGGCTCCGGCCGCGCCGGCCGCGGGAGGCAGGTCGGTCGTTCGTGTTCACCTTCGTCGTCGTGGTCATCCTCGCGGCGTTCCTGTCACCGATCCTGCGCTCGGTGATGGTGTCGCTCAAGACGCCCGACCAGCTGTCGGAGACGAACGCCCCGTTCCTGCCGTCGGTGCCCCAGACGTTCGCGTGGGAGGGCAAGGACTACGACGTCTACGTGGTGCCGGTCGACGGCGTGGACCGTATCCTCGCGCTGGTCACGCCGGGCCGCCAGCAGAGCCAGTTCATCGATCCCGCGAACCCGGACGCCGGGCTGATCGCGTGGGACGGCTCGTGGCGGACCCTGGAGCGGGCGTGGACGCTGGCGCCCGCGTGGCAGAACTACGCCGACGTGTGGGACCTGATCGACTTCCCGCGCCTGCTGTTCAACACCATCGTGATCTCGCTGATCGGGATGGTCGGCACGGTGGTGTCCTGCACGCTGGTCGCCTACGGCTTCGCCCGCTTCCGGTTTCCCGGCCGGTCACTGCTGTTCACGGTGCTGATCGCGACGATCTTCCTGCCCGCCGCCGTCACGATCGTGCCGACATACACGATGTTCGCCAAGATCGGCTGGGTCGGGACGTGGCTGCCGCTCCTGATCCCGACGTTCTTTGCCAACGCGTACGACGTGTTCCTGCTGCGCCAGTACCTGCTGACCATCCCGCGCGAGATGGACGAGGCGGCCGCGATCGACGGCGCAGGCCCGTTCCGGACGCTGGTGTCGGTGATCCTTCCGCAGGCCTGGCCGGTCATCGTGGCGGTCGCGATCTTCCACCTCGTGTACTCCTGGAACGACTTCTTCAACCCCTTGATCTATCTCTCGACCAAGCCCGATCTCCAGCCGCTCGCGGTCGGCCTCCAGCGGTTCAACGGCATCCACTACCGAAACCCCGCCTACGTGCAGGCAGGCACGCTGATGACGATGCTCATCCCGGTCGTCCTGTTCCTGATCTTCCAGCGCGTGTTCATCCGCGGCGTGGTCATCACCGGCGTCGAGAAGTGAGCGCCGCGCCGACGTTCCGGGTCGCGCTCACGTTCGACGCCGAGCATCCCGATCGCCCCACCGAACCCGGTGTCACGACGGCGATCCTCGACCACCTCGCCGACCTCGAGGTGCCTGCCACCTTCTTCGTCCAGGGCCGGTGGGTGGAGGCGGAGCCGGCCGTCGCGGCGCGCATCGTGCGGGACGGACACCTCGTGGGCAGCCATTCGCACCACCATGCACGGATGACGATGCTCACCCGTGCGGGCCTGGCGCGCGACGTCCGGGCAGCCGAGGCGGTGATCCGGGACGTCACCGGGGTCGATCCGCGGCCGTGGTTCCGCTGCCCGTTCGGCGCCGGTTCCGCCAGCGCCCGGGTGATCGAGGGCCTGGCGGCGCTGGGCTACCGCGACGTCGGCTGGCACGTGGACGGACGCGACTGGGCGGGTGGCAGCGTGCGAGGCGCTGGAGCGGCGCGTCGTCCGGGGGGCGCGCGTCTATGGCGACGGTGCCGTCGTGCTGCTCCATGGCTGGCCTGTGGTCACGGCCGGTGCGCTGCCCGGGATCGTGCACGCGCTGCGCGATGCCGGTGCGGCGCTCGCGCGGATCGACGCGCTGGACGCCGTCCCGGGCAGGCGGTCCGACCCGCCGGACGCCGGCTCCGGCGCCTCGTCGGGGGCGGCTCGCGGATGACCGCCCCGATCATCGCTGTCGACGGCGGCAACTCGAAGACCGACATCGCGCTGCTCGCAGCGGACGGCTCGGTGCTTGCCACGCTGCGCGGACCCACCGTGTCCCACCAGCAGGTCGGAGCCGCCGAGGCAGGCCGCAGCCTGGTCACGCTGGCGAGGCAGGCGGCCAGGCGGGCGGACGTCCGGATCGACGCGGCGGCTAGCCTCGGCTCGCTGGCCGTGCTGTGCCTCGCGGGGATGGACCTGCCGTCGGACCGGCGCGAGCTGCGGGGCGCCCACGGCACATCGGGGCTCGCCGCGAAGGTGGTCCTGCGGAACGACACCGACGCGGCGCTGCGCGCCGGATCGCCGGAGTCGTGGGGTGTGGCGGTGATCCTGGGCTCGGGGCTCAACGCGGTCGGGATTGCGCCCTCCGGCCGGGAGGCGCGGTTCGCGGGCCTGGGGCCGATCAGCGGCGATCGTGGCGGCGGCGGCACGTTGGGGATGGATGCGCTCGGCGCCGCGGTCCGGGCGGGCGACGGGCGTGGGCCTCGAACCTCGCTCGAGCGGCTCGTGCCGGCGGCATTCGGCCTGCGGCGGCCGATCGACGTCACCATCGCCCTGTATCGGGGCCTGATCCCGATGGACCGGATCCAGGAGCTGGCACCGGTCGTGGTGGGCGCGGCGATGGACGGCGATCGGGCCGCGCTCGACGTGCTCGCGGTGCTGGCCGAGGAGGCGGCCGCGTTCGCGATCGCGGCGATCCGTCGGACCGGGCTCGTCCGTGCGGCGGTCCCGGTGGTGCTTGCGGGCGGCGTCGCCCGCGGTGGGGATCCTCTGCTGACTTCGATGATCGCCGCGCGTGTCCGGCAGGTTGCGCCGGCCGCCATCGTGTCCGTGCTGCACGCGCCTCCGGTGCTCGGAGCGGCGTTGCTCGCGCTCGACAAGGTCGCACCCGGTGATCAGCGGGCGCAGCGTCGCGCGCGGTCGGCGCTCACGACCGAGGTGCTCGAGGCATCGCTCCTCGGCTGACGACGCGGCCGCCCCGGCCTGTCCGGCTCAAGCCCGCAGGCTCAGCCCGCAGGGAAGTAACGCTTCGGGAGGCGTTTACCAAACGCACCAAGGCCGTTGATGGAACCATCGCGCACGTCCAACGCTCGATAAGCGCCCCTGCCTCGCCGTGCGTGGCCCTACGGCACCCGAACGAGCCAGTAGGAGAAGTTCGGAGCGAACGTCCAGCCGTCACGGACGAGCGGTGCCGCCAGTTGAACCACGTAGGTTCCCGCCTTGGTCGGCAACGTCATCCGCACCCTCCGATCCGGGCCGATCCCGCTGGCGAGGAGACGGCCAACCTGCTTCGGCATGCCGTAGAACCCAACCTCGAGGCCCGTGAGATCGCTCGCCGGCGCGATTTTGACCGACCACCCATCGGGGAGACCGGCTTCGATCGCCGAGAAGACGTAGTCCGGGGGCGCGACGATCGTGACCTGCTCGCCAGGCGAGAAGGAGATAGGTTTGGCTCGGAGCACCTCGTCGAAGCTGACCGGGCCGCACTGGTCGCTCGTTGACATCTCGTCCAGGTAGTACACCGCCCGGCATCCCGCCTCGAGCGAAGACGCATGGCCGTCGAGCGTGGGGGTCCGAGGGAACGGCGGCATGGTCGGCGGCGGCGTCGCCATCGGCTCAGCGGACGGTGAGGCGGTCGCCGCCGGACCTGGAGCGGGTGTTTCTACGACGCCAACCCCAAAGCGCGAATCGAGCGAGCACGTGCTTGCAGGCGGGACAACCCACGTCATCGTGGCGACCCACTCCGCGCCGGAGACACCGCTCTCAGCCGCGCTGTCGCCGCCGCCTCCAAGGACCACGGGATCCCCGTCGCGCACCGTGGCGATCGTCCCGTCGTAGTTGGTGAAGGTGATTGCCCGTGTTGCCTTGTTCCACAACACACGGTCTGCTGGCCAGAAGAGGAAGGTTTCCTCGCCACCCTCATCGACATAGACACAGGCATCGGTGATCCGCGGCGTGCCCTGCATCCGGGCGAGGTCGGTCCCGTCCTGAGGCGGGATAATCGCCAGCGGTCCCCACGAGATGGCCGCCGAGGCGGATGGCGCGGGCGTCGGGCTCGGGACCGCGGGCGATGATGATGGCGTCGCACCGGCAGTCGAAGGTGATGCTGAGGGCATGTCAGCGACGCAGGCTCCCGCTGCGAGCGCGATGGCCACGAACACGCCCAACGACCGGAGTGATCTCACCGCTTGCCCCCCTCTGTGCTGGCCTCGTTGTCTGGGACGGCGTGTCGCGGAGAGGGTGTGACGATCGAGTGCCAACGTCAACCCAGCCCTCGGCGGTTCTGTTCATCTGCGCACCCTCTGGTGCGTTTGGTAAACCCCTCTTGGCGCGTTACTTCCCCCGCAGGCTCAAGCCCGCAGGCTCAAGCCCGCAGGCTCAAGCCCGCAGGCTCATTGTCGATCAGCCGGACGCCGTCGATCCGGACGGCCATCGACAGCAGCGCGTTGCCCTCGACGCGGGCGAGCTCGCGCAGCGTGTCCGGGTCGGCGACGGACACGTACTCCGGCTCGGCCAGCGGCTCGGCGCCGAGCACGTTGCGCATCTCCGCGCGGACGGCCTCGGCATC
Organism: uncultured Chloroflexia bacterium; assembly: GCA_963835335.1. Taxonomy (GTDB): domain Bacteria; phylum Chloroflexota; class Limnocylindria; order Limnocylindrales; family CSP1-4; genus CAIXZV01. Next base: position 19,512 of record CAWIFB010000038.1, read on the forward strand.
CTGCTCGCCCTCGCGGATAAGCGCGGCGCCGGCGAGCAGCGCGCGTCGCAGCACGGGCGCGGCATCCCGCCCGGCCGGCGAGAGCCGCGCGTTGCGCGACGACAGCGCGAGCCCGTCGGGCTCGCGCACGGTCTGGCACGGGACGACCTCGGTGGGCAGCGCGAGATCCAGCGTCATCCGCCGGATGACGGCGACCTGCTGGTAGTCCTTGAGCCCGAAGTACGCGCGATCCGCACCGACCAGCGAGAACAGGATCGCGACGACCGTCGCCACCCCGTCGAAGTGCCCCGGCCGTGCGGACCCCTCGAGCGGCTGCGCGATCGCCCCGACCGAGACCTGCGTGTCGGACCCTGGCGGATAGACCTCGCTCCACCGCCGGCGCGAACACGACATCCACGCCCGCCGCACGGCAGGCTTCGAGGTCCCGCTCCTCGTTCCGCGGGTACTGGGTGAAGTCGGCCGCCTCGCCGAACTGGCGCGGGTTGACGAAGATCGACACGACCACCGTCACGTTCTCGGCACGCGCCTGCTCGATCAGCGTCGGTGTGCCCGGCGTGGAGCCAGCCCATCGTGGGCACCAGCCCGATCGGACGGGGCATCCGGGCGAGAATCTCGCGGAGCTCGACGCGCGTCCTGGCGATCTCCATCGGCGGCCGCGGTCCCTGGCGCGAGTCTAGAGGTCGCGGTCGAGCGGGATCCCCGCCAGGTCCGCGATGCCGTCGGCGCGGTCCGCCGTCGACCTGCCGAGCACCTCGTCCAGCACCGCCGGGTCCATGAGCACGGTCTCCGCCTCGCCCGGGAACGTACCCGCCTCGACGTCCGCGCGGTACTGCGTGATCGCGCCCAGGATCGTGCCCCGCAGGTCCGCATAGCGGCGCGCGTGCTTGGGGACCCAGTCGCCGAGGCCCACCGTGTCCGTGATCACCTGGATCTGCCCGGAGCAGCCCGCGCCCGCACCGATCCCGATCGTCGGGATCCGGAGCCGCTCCGTGATCGCCGCGGCCAGCTGGCCGGGCACGAGCTCCAGGACGACCGCGAACGCCCCGGCCTCCTGGATCGCGAGCGCATCGGCCATCAGCTGGCGGGCCTGTTCCCGCGACTTGCCCTGGACCCGGACGCGACCGATCGCGTTGATCGCCTGCGGGCGTAAGGCCGATGTGCGCCATCACCGGGATGCCGGCCTTGACCAGCGCCTCGATGATCCGCGCACTGCGAACCCCGCCCTCGACCTTGACCGCCTGCGCCCCGGCCTCGCGAAGGAAGCGTCCGGCGTTGGCGATGGCCGCCTCGGCCGACGAGTACGAGAGGAAGGGCATGTCCGCGACGACCATCGCCCGCTTCGTGCCCCGCACCACGGCCTTGGTGTGGTGGAGCATCTCGTCGACCGTCACCCGGACCGTGGTGTCGTAGCCCAGCATCACCTGGGCCAGCGAGTCGCCGACCAGGATCAGCGGGATGCCCGCCTCGTCCACGATCGCGGCGGTCGGGAAGTCGTACGCCGTGATCGTCGCGATGCGCACGCCGTCCGCGTACATCCTGGCGATGTCGACGACGGAGATTCGGCGGGGGGTGTCGGACTGGGCGCTCATCGGGCAGCCTCCGTGCGGGTTCCCGAAGTGTGCGCCCGGGTGTCGCGTTCGTCCAACGTGTCGCGTTTCTCCAGCAGGGTCACGACCCGGTCCAGCAGCCGGTCGGCGACCTCGCGCTTGGCCAGCAGCGGCAGGTCCTCGCGCGAGCCGTCGGCGCCGAGGATCGTGACCCTGTTGGTGTCGCTGCCGAACCCGGAGCCGGGTGCCGCGACATCGTTGGCCACGAGCAGGTCGGCGCCCTTGCGGCGGAGCTTGTCCGGCGCCCGCTCGAGGGATCCCGTCTCGGCCGCGAACCCGACGATGACCGGGCGAGGAGCCAGGTCGCGGGCCTGAGCGGCGGCCTCGGCGAGGATGTCCTCGGTCGGCTCGAGCTCGAGCGTGAGCGAGCCGGCGCGGGCGAGCTTGGTCGATGCGGGGTTCCGTGGCCGGAAGTCGGCGACCGCCGCGGCCATCACGAGGGCGTCCGCGGGCCCGTCCGCCAGCGCGCCGACGACGGCGGTGCGCATCTCGGCGGTCGACTCGGCGGCGACGACCCGGGCCGCATCCGGGAGGGCGACCTCGAGGCGGCCGGCGACGATCGTGACTCGCGCGCCGCGTGCGAGCGCGGCCTCGGCGATCGCCGCGCCCATCCGCCCCGAGCTGCGATTGCCGATGAACCGCACCGGGTCGATCGCCTCGGCGGTCCCTCCGGCGCTCACGACCAGGTGGCGGCCCTCGAGGTCGAGCTCGTGCGCCGGCGGCCCGAGCGGTGGGCGGGCGGCCGCGTCGGGCTGGCGGATGGGGCGATCCCCGAGCAGCTCGACCACGGCGTCGACGATCGCCGGCAGCTCCGCGAGGCGGCCGATCCCGGACTGGCCCGACGCCAGCGAGCCGACCTCGGGCGGCACCATCCGGTAGCCGAACGCGCCCTCGAGGCGCGTGACGTTGTCGCGCGTCGCCGGGTGGGTCCACATGTCGCCGTCCATCGCCGGCGCGAACAGGACGGGCGCCGAAGTGGCGAGGCAGGCCGCGGTCACCGCATCGCTCGCGATCCCGTTCGCCATCGCGCCCAGCCAGCGTGCGGTCGCGGGTGCAACGACGATCGCATCGGCGGCATCGGCAACCACGATGTGCCCGATCCGCTGGTCCGGGAGCAGCCCCAGGACGTCCGTCTCGACCGGGTGTCGCGACAGGGCGCCGAAGGTCAGCGGACCGACGAACTGCGCGGCGGCCGGGGTGAGCATGACGACGACGTCAGCGCCCTCCGCCCGCAGCAGCCGAAGCAGCTCGACGGCCTTGTACGCCGCGATCGAGCCGCACACGCCGAGGCCGATGAGGCGCCCCTCGAGGCGTCCGGGCATCGTCATCGGAGGCTCGTGCCCGTCGCTCGCCCGCTCACAATCGGCCCGCTCGTCGCCGGCCCGCTCATCGCACCGACCCCGCCAGGGGCTCGCCGCCCGCGACCTCCGCGTACAGGATCGCCAGCCCCTTGAGCGTCAGGTCAGGATCGATGACGTCCACGCCCTCGACGCCGCGCGCCCACGGGGCCGCGGACAGGCCGCCGGTCAGGATCGCCCGCACGGCTTCCGGGCTGACTCCGGCCGACTCGGCGAGCTCCCCGCGCACCCGCGCCAGGAGGCCCGACGCGAGCGCCTGGTAGCCGAAGATCGTTCCCGCCTGCATCGCGCTCACCGTGTCCCGGCCGATCGCCCGGTCGGGCGTCCGCAGCTCGATCCGCGGCAGCTTCGCGGTCCGTGCCGCAAGCGCTTCAAGGCCAAGCTCGAGCCCGGGGGCGATCGCGCCGCCGACGTAGGCGCCGTCGAGCCCCACGCAGTCGAGCGTGGTGGCCGTGCCGAAGTCCACGACCACCGCGGGCGTGCCGTACAGCCGCGCCGCCGCCAGCGAGTTGACCAGCCGGTCCGCGCCGACCTCGCCCGGCCGATCGACCCGGATCGCCAGCGGCACGCTGCCGGCGCCCGCGATGAGGATCGGGATGCCCCGGCGGGACGCCACGGACTCGAGCGCCGCGGTCAACGGCGGCACCACCGACGCGACCGCGATCGCGTCCACGCGATCGAGGGACCGTGCCGTCGAGTGCGAGCAGCCCGGCGAGGATCACCTCGAGCTCGTCCGCCGACCCGGCCCGGTGCGTCCCGGCGCGCCGGGTGGCGACGAGCGAGCCGCCGTCCACGAGGCCGAGCGTCACGTTCGTGTTGCCGATGTCGACCGCGAGCAGCATGCGTCGATCATACGTTGGCGTCCGGGTCGCGACCGCCGGCACTGACGGGGTCACCTGCCACCGCTCGCTGCAGGCCGCGCGGCGCACGCTGCGGTCCCCGGTCCCACATCGCCGCTCGCCGGCCACATCGACCCTCGCCGGCCACATCGGGCCCTCGTCGGCGCTGCTGATCTCCGACGAGAACAACAGGTGTGCATCCTGGCGCCATGGAACGCGCCAGCCGGCCCGAGGCGACCGCAATCCCACGATCCGGTCGCCTCCCATGCACGACGTCAGCACGATTGAGGTCCACGCGCCGCCCTGCTCCTCCGAATGGGTCGCGTTTCGGGGGCCAATGGCGTCGCCAACCTGTGAGATGCACATGAGGCGAGCACGCGACGGGCCTGCGCGAGAACCGCGGGGTGAGCACGCGACGGGCCTGCGCGAGGACAACGGGTGACCACGCGACAGGCATTTGCGAGGGCCACGGGGTGACCACGCGACGCGCGTGCACGAGGACCGCGCTACCGCCGGGGCGAGGCGGTCGGCTGCGAACTTTACCGACCCGCAACCGTCCCGGTCCGCTACGATCCGTGATGTCGGGCCGCACCCGGGAGGGCGGCACGGCGCGCCGCTCCGCAACCCTCGAGCCAGGAGGTGGGAGCCCACGTGTCGAGCGATCCGCCCGCGAAGTTCTTCGTCAACCAGGGCCTCGTGACGAGCCGGACTGACCTCCAGCACGTCCTGCGCCCGATCCTCAAGCAGACCGTCTCGTACCGGTATCTCCGGGGCAGGGACGTGATTGCGCATGGGACCGGGTGGGTCGAGCGAATCGTCGCCGACGAGCCCGACGTGTCGACGTTCTTCACGCCGATCTCGATCACCCTGAACGTGGACTCGTTCGAGCACCTCGAGTTCGAGACCCGCCCCGACCAGCTGCTCGTCTACACCCTCGTGCAGGGTGACGAGCGGGTGATCATCGAGTTCGTGCCAGGCGTCACCGACGAGGACGAGGGACCGTCGGCGCCGCGGCAGCTCGAGTTCGACACCAGCGGGTTCGTCCAGATGGAGCTGCTCGGCCTGGAGGGGGCCGAGGAGTAGGGGACACGGAGCGTAATGCCCGTGGGAGATCCCCGCGGGTTCGAGGGAGTCGAGCACGAGACGAGGGAGGTTCCGCGAGCCCATGAGCGCCGCAACCAGCGCTGCGCCGAGCGGTGGCCTGAACGCCATCGCCACCTATTTCAAGTTCGCCGAGCGGAAAACGAACTTCGCCACCGAGACCCGGGCCGGCGTGACCACGTTCATGGTCATGGCCTACATCATCTTCGTGAACCCCGGGATCCTGACCTCCGGGTTCGGCGACGCTGATCCGAACTTCACGTTCCCGGCGCTTGCGGCCGCGACCGCGCTCGATCGCCGGGATCATGACCATCGCCATGGGCGTGATCGGGAACTACCCGTTCGCGCTGGCCGCCGGGCTCGGCATCAACGGGATCGTCGCATTCACGCTGATCGGCAAGGGCCTCACGCCCGCCGGCGCGATGGGCGTGATCGTGCTCGAGGGCATCGTCGTCACGATCCTCGTGGCGGTCGGCCTCCGGGAGGCGATCATGAACGCCGTCCCGGTGGCCCTCAAGCGGTCCATCGGCGTCGGCATCGGCCTGTTCATCCTGTTCATCGGGTTCGCCAACGGCGGCGTGATCAAGGCGGGCAGCGGCACGCTGGTCACGATCGCCTTCCCGACCACGCCTGCGCAGTTCGTGTTCCTGATCGGCCTGGGCATCACGATCGCGCTGTACGTGATGAAGATCCGGGCCGCGCTGATCATCAGCATCCTGGCGACCACGGTGGTCGCCCTCGTTCCCCCGGTGTTCGGCCTGGACAAGGTGACGGACCTGCCCACCGCCGACTCGTTCAGCTTCGCCCCCAGCTTCGCCACCCTCGGTCGCTTCGACCTGGGCGACGTGTTCAACCTGGGCCTGCTGACCGCGATCCTCACGATCTTCGCGATCATGCTGACCGACTTCTTCGACACGATGGGAACGGTCACCGGCGTGGCCGCCGAAGCGGGCCTTGCCCGCGAGGACGGCTCGGTTCCGGATGTCGGGCGCGTTCTCGCCGTTGACTCGGTCGCCGCGATCGTCGGTGGCCTGGCCGGCACCTCGTCCAACACGACCTATATCGAGAGCGCCGCGGGTGTCGCGGAAGGCGGCAGGACCGGGTTCGCATCGGTCGTCACCGGCGTCCTGTTCCTGCTGGCGATCTTCCTGTCCCCGATCGCCGGGATCGTGCCCGGCGTCGCGACAGCGCCGGCCCTCGTGCTGGTCGGCTACCTGATGTTCACGATCGTGCGGGACATCCCGGTGGCCGAGGTCGAGGACGGCATCCCCGCGCTCCTGACCATGATCCTCATGCCCCTGACCTACGACATCACGGTCGGGATCGGGGCGGGGTTCGTGAGCTGGGTCGGGATCAAGATCGTGCGCGGCAAGATGGGCGACATCCACCCGCTGATGTGGGTGGTTGCCGCCGCGTTCGTCGTGTACTTCCTCCAGGACTGGCTGCTCGCGTTCGTTCCCGCCTGATCTCCGGCCCTCCACGCGACGCAACGGACCGGCGGCCGAACGGCCGCCGGTCCTTCCGTTCCCGGCTACCATCGACCCGATGTTCGACCGAACCGCCCTGCCCGACGGGCCGCGCGTGATCTCCGCCCGGCTTCCCGGGTCACGCTCGGTGTCGATGGCCGCCTACGTGCTCGCCGGGTCCCGGCTGGAGTCGCCGGCCGAGGCGGGTGTCGCCCATTTCATGGAGCACCTCACGTTCAAGGGCACGGCCGGATACCCGTCGAGCCGGTCGATCTCCGAGGCCGTCGAAGGCGTCGGCGGATCCGCCAACGCCGCGACCGACCGCGAATCCACCGTGTACTGGACGCGCGTCCCGAGGCGCGAGGCCGAGCGGGCGATGACGGTGCTGGGCGAGCTGATCGTCCGCCCGCGGCTCGCGGACGCCGACATCGAGCAGGAGCGCACGGTGATCGTCGAGGAGATCCGCTCCTACCTGGACGACCCCTCCGAATACGTCCAGATGCTCATCCAGCAGGCCCTGTTCGGCGAGGGCGCGCTGGGCCGCGAGATCTGCGGCGACGAGGACGGGATCCGCGGCCTGCCGTCGGACGCGATCCGGTCGTTCTGGCACACGATGTACCGGCCCGCGAACACGGTCGTCGCCGTCGCCGGCGACCTCGACCATGCCGAGGCCGTGGGTCTCGCGGCCGCAGCGTTCGGAACCGGCAACGGGCACGTGCCGGGCTTCGATCCGGCGCCGCGGCTGCCCGCCGGGCCGCGGGTGCTCACCGGTCGCCGCGACACGACCCAGGCGCAGCTCGCGATCGCGGTCCCGGCGCTGCGGCGCGACCACCCGGACGCATGGAACCTGTCGGTGCTCAACGCGGTCCTGGGCGAGGGCATGTCGAGCCGCCTGTTCCTCGGCGTGCGCGAGGAGAAGGCGCTCGCCTACGACGTCAGCTCGGGCATCGTGGAGTACGCCGATTCGGGGGCGCTCGAGGTGTCGGCCGGCGTGGATCCCGCGCAGCTCCCCGCCGCGATCGAGGCGATCGTCGCCGAGCTGGCACGACTCGTGGATGAGGCGGTGCCCGACGAGGAGCTCGCGAAGGCGAAGGCCTACCTCTCCGGCGGGCTGGAGCTGCGGATGGACGACACCCGCCACCTCGCGTCGTGGGTGGGCGGCCAGGAGGCGATGCACGATCGCGTGCTCACGCTCGACGAGGCGCTGGAGGCGGTCGCGGCCGTTCGCGTTGATGACCTGCGACGCCTGGCAGCCGAGCTGTTCACGGATGATGCGCTCCGGATGGCCGTCGTGGCGCCGGCGCGGCACCTCCGCGGGCTCGATCGACACCTGCGGCTGCGCCCGTGAGCGACGCGGCCGACAACCCCACGCCGGGCCAGAAGCCGGGAGGCACCCGTCGTTCCAGGCCTGCGGCCGGTGCACGGGGATCGGTGCCGGCCCCGCGGCCGCGTGATCGCTCGCGACCGGCAGGGCCGGGCGGCGCGATCGCCGCAGGAACTGCGTCGACGATCGCGCCCGCCATCGTCGACCCGGACGCTCCCGGCTCGAGCACGGCCGGCACACGGCCGACCGCCCTGCGCATGGCGCGGCTGCACCTGCGCATGGGGTCCACCTTGCTCGCGCGCGCCGAGCTGGAGTCGTTCGCCGGGCGGGGATCGCTCGACGAGGACGCGCTGCTGGACCTCGCTGAGGTGCGCTGGCGGACGGGGGACCTCGCCGGTGCCGGTGAGGCGGCGAACGCCCTGATCGAGATCGGGCGGGAGGATGCCCTTGCTCTCGCGATCGCGGCCGAGGCGACCGCGGCGCTGGGACGTCCCGGCGAGGCTCGCCGGCTTGCTGGTCGCGCGGTTGCGGCGGCGGGAGGGCGATCGATCGAGGCGCTGTTCGCAGGCATGCCGCGCAGCCTGATCTGGCCCGAGAACCTCACCGGCGACGACGCGCCGCAGGACGCCATCGCCGAGCGGCCGGCACCGTCGCGTCCCGTCCGGCCTCACGTGGCCGCGGCGCCGGCTCAGGGAGGCGCGACGTCCGCGGCTCCGGCCTCGCCCGCGGCCGCCGAGGCGCTGGCCGGCGGTCTGGCGGCGCTCGGCAGCGGCGACATCACGCGTGCCGCTCTCCGGCTGGGCGTCGCCCTCCGGCTCGAGGCTGACTTCGCCGAGGCGGTCATCGACGCCATCGGGGAACGGGCGATGGATCCCCAGCTCGCGCTCGTGGTCGGCGACGCCTACCGGCTGCTGGGCCGAGAGAGCGAGGCGCTGGCCGCATTCGACCGGGCCCGCGGCCACGAGGATGACCGGGTCGCGCAGGACGCCTTCAACGCCGAGGGGTAGGCCGGGCGGAGCCCCGGCCCCGAGCCGCGCCACGCGGCCGGCACCGAGACGCGACCCCCGCCGCAGAGCCCAGTCACCCGCCCGCGCCGCGGTCCGGCGCGCTACCCTGTCAGTCCGCGCTGCCTGTGCCCGGACCGTGACGGTCTCGGTCGGCCCGGCACCGTGACCTGGATCACAACGCGACGCCGCCATGCCCGCCGCCAACGACATGAGGTCGACTGCCCCAATGCCCGAGCTCGAGCGAACGCTCCTCCTGGTCAAGCCCGACGGCGTCCAGCGCCTCCTGGTCGGTCGCGTCCTCACCCGGTTCGAGGAGCGGGGCCTCAAGCTCGTCGGCCTCAAGCTCGTCCACGTGACCCGGGCGCTCGCCGAGCAGCACTACGCGGTCCACCGGGAGCGGCCGTTCTTCGCCGGCCTGGTCGAGTTCATCACCTCGGGTCCGCTCGTTGCGGCCGCGCTCGAGGGGCCCAACGCGATCGCCATCGTGCGCGCGATGAATGGCGCCACCCGCCCGCACGAAGCGGCGCCGGGATCGATCCGTGGCGACCTCGCCGTCGAGACGGCCCAGAACCTGGTCCACGCGTCGGATGGTCCGGAGACCGCGGCCGCGGAGCTCGCGCTGTGGTTCCGCCCCGAGGAGTTGCTCAGCTACGAGCGTGAGATCGATCGCTGGGTGCTCGCCCCGAGCGACTGAACCGGTCGATCGCGCGCCGATCGCCCAGCAAACAGAGCACCGGTCGATCGCCCGCCGATCAATCCGCCGACGGTCCGGACACGATCGGCGCCGGCTCGCTCGCCGCACCGCCGAGGTCCAGCGCACCCCACGATGTGAGCGCGGCCAGGATTGCGAGCGAGAGCACGGCCGCCGAGATCAGCTCGGTGCGATCCCGGCGCACGGCACCGACGAGCCGTCGCGCGAGGGAGCCGCTGCCGGCCACCATCTGGCCACGCCGTCCACCGGTACCCGCGACGCCGGGCTCGTGCTTGACGCCAGGCCCGTCCCCGCCGGTGCCAGCCGCGGCGTCCGCATCGGTTCCGGGGCTTCTCTCCTGCTCGAACTCCAGGCTCGGCCTGCGCCGCACGGCCCGCACGAAGCGCTCCGGCGCGGCCCGTGCCACGTGGCTGGAGGCTGGTCCCAGCCCGATCATCAGGATGCGCAGGTAGGCCGGCAGCGACAGGAACCCGGCGATGACGAGCAGTGCCTCGAGCGACCCGCCTGCGGCCAGGTGCGCCAGGTCGCCGCGTGCCCCGAACACGATCCAGCCCGGCAGGCCGAACGTCGCCACGACCGTCAGGAGCAGGGCGGCGGCCAGCATCGGCGACCGCCTCATCCAGCCGCGGAGGTCGGGCAGGCTGCGGGTCTCGAACCGCGACTCCGCGACGGCCGACCAGGCGGTCAGCGCCGTCTTGGATGCGGCCAGCGCCACCAGCCAGATGCGGGTCGGTCCCCATGCCGCGGGGTCGAGCGCGGCAAATCCCAGCAGCACCAGGCCGCCGTCGGCGATCACGAGATAGCCCACCGCGTGGCGGAGGTCCTCCTGGATGAACGCCGCCAGCGCCGCCGCGGCGAGGGTGACGAGCGCCAGCGCGATGACCAGCCAGCGCTCGGCCTCGAGCGGCAGGGCGAGCGGCGCCACCAGGTGGTCGACGACCGCGAACCCGGCGACCGCGAGCGGCAGCGGGACCCACGCAACGAGCAGCGGCAGGGCCGCCGGCGCGACCGCGTCGGTCAGCCGGGGCACGCGCAGGTGGAACGGGATCGCCCCCAGGCGGATCGCCACGGCCAGCGCGACGCCCAGCGAGACGAGCCCGACGACCGCGCCCGCCTGACCGCCCGCCGGCCCCGCCGATCCTCCCCCTGACCCGCCCGACGTGCCGGTCAGGACCAGCGCGGCGGCGATCGGGGCGATGGCCACCGACGCCAGCAGCAGCGAGCCGGCCGCAAGGGTGACGCGGAGCTCCCGCGCGGCGGCGCCGATCGATGCCCCTCGCGTCGTGGCGAGCACCGGGACCATCGCCGCGAGCCCGGTTCCCGCGGCCGCGATGAGGCCCAGCGACAGGTTGGTCGCACCGAGCGCGATGATCCCGCCGGCGATCGCCAGGAGGGTTCCAGCGAGCAGCCCGCGCAGGGCCGGCAGCCCGCCGATCAGCCCCGCGATCGCGATCACCAGGATCGCGTCCAGGGCCCACAGCGCGATCACCAGGCGGAGATAGTCCGTCCGCACGATCCGTCCCGCGAACACCAGGCCCGGCACGGGGGATGCGTTGCTGTCGATGACGCGCGGGGCATCCGTGCCGAGCGCGATCCCGAGCACCACGGCCAGCGCGGCCACGCCGATCGTGACGCCGGCGATGGCACCCCGGCCGCCCCGTGACAGCCCCCACGCCGCGGCGAGTGCGCCGACCGCGGAGATCCCCAGGAGCAGCGCGATCATCATCGACGGTGCGCCAGCGGATGTGCTTCGTCGGCGCCACGGGTCCGGACGGCGACCTCGCGTGTGGACGGCGCCCGGAGCTCCAGGTCACCCTGCACCTGGATCGCTCGCGAGACGAGCAACCCGACCGTTGCGCCACCGGCGGCGATGAGCAGGCCGAAGGCGAGCACCGCCAGGCCCTCGGGCGCGCCGCCCAGCGCCGCCTGCAGCCGCTCGGTCGCCCCGACCACGAGCAGGAGGCCGACGCCCATCCGCAGGACGTCGCGACCCACGATCA
>CAWIFB010000039.1:0-15144 GCA_963835335.1 uncultured Chloroflexia bacterium
AAGCTGGCCAGGGTCATCCGGCGGTTCGTCGAGAGCCTGCCGCCGCCCGCCGGCTGAGCCGCGTCCGTCGTCCGGGCATGGCGATGCCCCGCCCGAGGGCGGGGCATCGACCGGGGGAGAAGGAGCCGTGGCGGCCTAGCGGCGAACCGGTCCCAACGAGAGGCGGAGCGAGACGAGGAAGGTCGCACCGAACACCGCGAGCAGCAGCAGCGCGATGCCCGAGCCCGACGAGGCCGGTGCGGTATCGGTGATCGTGTCGGTGGCGGGCGCCGCGATGGCATCGACTCCCACGATGGCGGTCAGGCTGTCGGCCGTGAGCGACCCGATCGCGAACACGCTGTAGGCGCGACCGGCCGCGAGGTCGAGCGCGGGCGGGTCGAGCGGGCACACGCTGTTGTCCGCGTTGGCGCACACCTTGAGGTCGTACGAACCGGGATCGAGCGTGAGGTAGCCGGTCGCGTCCGGGTAGGCGAGGTTGTCGACGACCGTTGCGGCGCCATCCTGGGTCAGGACGTCGACGGCCGGCGTGTCGGCCGAGAAATGGACGACCCGGACCAGCGCCTTGTCGGCGACCGGCGTCCCGTCGTCGGTGATGATCTGGGCCTCGATCGAGGCGAGCACGTTGGTCGCCGCGATCGTGTAGTGCGTCCCGGCTGAGAGCACGACGCCGCTCGCGTCGATGGGGCAGATCGAGGCGTCTGCAGCCGCGCAGACCTTGACGTCGTAGGTCCCGGCCGGAAGCGCGACATAGGAGGACAGGTCGCCGAACTCGAGGCCGGCGAGCGGGGCTCCGACCTTCGCGCCGTCGACGTAGACATCAACGGCGGGTGCGTCGGGTGAAGCGTGGAGCACGCGAACCATGGCATCGTCGGCTGCCGCGGCGGGAGCCGCGAACACGCCGAGCACCAGCAGGGAGGCGAGAACGGCCGCCGGACGGGTGAGGTTCCTGGACACGAGATGTTCCTCCAAGGGTTGGACGGACGTTGTCGGTTCGAACCGCGCTGAGCCCACAGGACGCCGTCCAATGTGCGTATAAGGTATGTCCAAAGACTAGCCAACAACCCGCGGACTGTCAAGCCTATGTATAAGGTTGAGAAAAGCAGCGTCACCGCGCGGTGCCCGCACGCACGCCGGGAGCCCGCGCCCGCAGGCAGCACTCGGGTTCAAACCTTGTACAAGCGTGGCAGGTGTGCGCGGATCCTGACTGACCCGGCCGGCCCGGACGCCAGCGGCGTGACCCGGACGCCGGTGGCGTGGACGGGCGTCAGCGGACGGTCAGGTCCCGCCCGGCGGCCTTGGCCGCATCACGCTTCTGTGCCCATGCTGCGAGCACGTTGTCCTTGTGCGGCCGGATGGGGCAGTGCTCGTCGCGGTTGTTGAACTCGTCGCAGTAGCCGAGCGGCACGCACTTGGGTGCGAGGAACGAGCCCAGGAACGGCGATACCCCGAAGATCTCGTGCCGGATCAGCTGGAACAGCCGCCGGATCTCCCACTGCGCCATCGTGCACAGGCGCAGCCCGGACATGTGGATCAGCGCGCGCAGGTTGGTGGTCATCACGAGGTTGGTGCGGGTCGCGTTGGGGAACACGAACCGCGCGTCCTCACCCGGCACGCCGGCGCCGACCAGCTCGCCGTACAGGCCGAGCGCGTCGTCCACGTGCTCCTCGTACCGTGCCCGGAGCTCCGGGTCGCCGTCCGCGATCGTCGCCGGCAGCATCGTGGCCGCGCCCTTGTATTTGACGTAGCGCTGGCTCTGCTGGTCGAAGGCGACGCCGGCCCGGTGGCGCACGAGCTGGTGCGACAGCGTCCGCGACACGCCGCTGAGGGCGAACGTGAACACGATGTGCTCGATCGTCGAGCCGTGGCCGGACTCGATCACATTGCCGATCAGGCGCTGCATGCTGGCCGGGGCGACCTCACCCTCGACCGCCCGCCGGAAGATCTCCTGGGGGTCCAGCTCCGAGTAGCAGGTGCGACAGGCCGTGTAGACCAGGGGCACGTAGAAGCGCTCGACGATCGCCTTGTCGGGAAACAGGAGCGTGGCCTTCATGCCCAGCTCGTGACGGCCGGGATTGCGCGGGATCCCGGACTTCGCGCGCTGGGGAGCGGGCGCCTCTGCCATCTGCGCAGTCTAGCGTCCAGGACGGGTCAGGCTGCGGAGCGGGTCACGCGCGCCGGGCGGTCGACGCGACGGAACCACAGCCAGTACAGGGCGGTGGCCATGGAGTACAGCGCGATGATCGTGAGGAAGTTCACCGCGTAGCCGCTGTCGAAGCCAAGGGTCGCCTGGAGGACCGCATACCAGGTGCCGCCGATGACCCAGCCGACCTGCCACAGCACGCTCATCGCGGCGGACAGCGTCGCCCGCTCGACCGGCGACACTCGTTCCATCGCGAACGCGGTGAAGATCGGATTGCCCGCGTTCATGAGCGAGTTGCGCACCGCCATCGCCAGGATCACCGACCACAGCACGGGTGAGAACCCGAGCACGACCAGGAACGGGATGCTCGCTCCCTGGACGAGGACCACGGACGTGATCTGGCCGAACCGGCGGGCCAGCCGCGGCTGGAACAGGATCGCGGTCACGGTGCCGACCGAGGTCAGCGCGAACACCGCGTTGAGCGACGCCAGATCCAGCCCGAACCTGCGCTGGATGTACAGGTTGAGGAACGGGATCACCTGACCGGCGCCGATCGAGATCAGGAACCCGGGCAGGACCAGCCGCGCAAACACGCCACGATCCCGGATCGTGATCCCCAGCCGCGTGCGCGGGCGACGCGGGTCCGGAGGGAACGCGGCCGGTTCGCCGAGCCGGCGCAACCTGGGTCCGACGACCGAACGCGGGCGATCGTCGGCAAGCCTGCCGACAAGGACCAGGCCGGCCAGCAGCAGGCAGGCCATCGCCACCAGGATCACCCGGTACGTCCCCGGTCCGGCGGGGTCGAGCCCGACCGCGGCCGCGATGACACCGGCGACGATGCCGCCCAGGATCGCGGCGACGATGTTGGTCACGTTCTGGATCGCGAACTGGAGCGCGAACAGCTCGTTGCGGTGCTCGCGATCGCTGTGCTCGGTGAGGTACGGCGACAGCACGACCATGAACGCCTGCTGGCCGGCCGTCCAGACCGCCGCGAACACGATCAGGGCGGGCAGCGCGTCGGTGGCCAGCAGGCCGAGCAGCGCGAACAGCGACGCGAGCAGCCCGCCCGCGAACAGCAGCCGGCGGCCGACCCGGTCGGACGCGGCGCTGGCCGGGAACGCCACCGCCGCCCCGGCGACCGAGGCGATCGTGGACACGAGCCCGATCGTCGCCGTGCTCAGCCCCAGCGACGCGAGGTACAGGTTGAAGTCGATCCAGTACAGGCTCAGGGCGGCTCCGGCGACCAGGCTGACGACCAGGACCAGCCGCGCGTCGCGCTGGAAGCGACCGATCGCCCCAAGGCGGATTCCCCCTGGCGGGCGAATCGGCGTCATCTCCCGATGACCGGCGTCATCCGCCCGGGAGCGGCGTCGCCCACCGAGGACGAACGTCCGTCGCCGGTGCGCGGCGCAGGACCCGATGCCGGCACCGCCGCGGCGTCGCGGTCACCGGCCGGTCCGGGTCAGTAGTAGTCGGAGCACGAGAGGAAGTAGCCGCAGCGGCAGATCAGCTTGCAGCTGCGCTGGTCCATGGGCGCCCCGCAGTTCGCGCAGGTGAGCACCAGCTCGCCCGGGTCATCCGGCTCGATGTCCCGCCGGCCGGGTCCGCCCGTGGCCGCCGGCGTCCCGGCCACGCCAGGCTCGCTGACCAGCCGGATCGGGCTGGCCGGGTGCAGGTCCGGCTGCGGTTCGGGCGCGTCCATGGCCGTCATCGTACGCGGTCAGGAGGTGGCCGACGGGCCGGCGGCGAGGCTGTCGGCGAGCTTGATCGCGGTCTCCATCGCGATCTCGCGCGTCCACCCAGCACCCTCGGCCAGGGCCGCCTGGAGCGCCGCGTCCGCCGTGTCCGGATCCGCGGTCCCGAACGTGCCCGTCGGCCACAGGCCGGCCAGGAGGACGCCGGTCTCCGCGCTCGCCTGCCGTGCGGCTCCGGCGATCCGATACGCCTCCTGTTCGCGATGGGCGAGCAACAGCGCGCTGGGCAGCGCCGACAGGCACAGGACAAGCCCGGAGACGTCCCGTGCCCGCTGGAACTCGCGGAGCGCGGCACCGAGATCCGCGCCCGCTCCGGCAGGATCACCGCCGAGCGTCCGGGCGAACGCGCGCGTGAAGCGCGACCACCCGACCCAGAACGAGTCACCCTTCCGCTCGAACAGGGCGAGCGCCTCGGTCGCGGCGGTCTCCGCCTGCGCCGTCTCGCGACGGTAGGCGTGATGCTCGGCCAGCGCCCACAGGCCCTTGGCCCGTCCGTCGTCGTCGCCGATCCGCGTCCAGATCTCGAGCGCCTCGGTGAGGAACGGCCGGCTGTCGTCGGCGAGCGCGGCGATCCACTCCTCGGTCGAGGAGCTGGGACGGCCGGCGAAGAAGTGGTTGTACAGCGCGTTGGCGAGCTCCGCCTGGTCGCCCAGCCGGCGGGCCAGCGTCTCGGCCTCGGCGTAGCGGGCGTTCGCGGACCGCATGTCGCCGCCCCAGTACGCGAGCCCGCCGGCGGCTTCGAGTGCGTGGAGGTGCGCGATCGAGGGATCGTCGGCCCAGCCCGGCATCGCCAGCACCCGGCCGACCCGGCTGCGGCCCTCGTTCAGGTGCCCGCGCATCTGCCAGAACCGCCAGGCCGCGTAGACGAACGCCGAGGCGCCCTCCCGATCGCCGGATCCGACCAGGTGGTCGATGGCCGCACGCAGGTTGTCATGGTCATCCTCGAGCCGGTCGAGCCAGCGAGCACGGTCGCCGGCGCCACCGTCCCCGGCCGCCTCGCTGACCAGGGCGAGGAATGCCGCGGCATGCCGCGCCCGCACGACGTCCTGCTCCCCGCGCTCGTCGAGCCGCTCGAGCGCGAACTCGCGGATCGTCTCCAGCATGCTGAACCTGACGTCCGCGTGCGCGTCGTCGCCGATCCGGATGAGGCTCTGCTCGGCCAGGCGCTCGAGCCCGGCCAGCACGTCGTCCGGCGGATCGTCGTCGTCGAGCGCGCACACGGCCTCCGCCAGCTCGATGGCCCCGCCACCGGCGAACACGCCGAGGCGCGCGAACAGGCGGCGCTCCCCCTGATCGAGCAGGTCGTGGCTCCAGGCGATGGCCCCGCGCAGCGTTCGCTGCCGCTCCGGCAGGTCGCGCCCGCCGGAGCCGAGCAGGGCGAGCCGGTCGCCCAGGCGCGTGGCCATCGCCGCCGGCGAGAGCAGGCGGATCCGCGCCGCGGCGAGCTCGATGGCCAGCGGCAGGCCGTCGAGCGCCGTCACGATCTGCGCCACGTGGCGACCGTTCGCGGGCGTCAGCCTGAAGTCCGGCCGCACGGCCATGGCCCGCTCGACGAACAGGCGAACGGCCTCGGAGGCCATGAGCACGTCCAGGTCCGACGACTCGGCCGGTGGCAGCGACAGCGGCGGGACGGGGAACTCCTGCTCGCCCGACACGCGGAGCGGCGCCCGGCTCGAGGCGATCACGGTGAGCCGCGGCGCCGCACGCAGCAGCTCCCCGACCAGCGGCGCCCCCGCGACGACCTGCTCGAAGTTGTCCAGCACCAGCAGCGCGGTCCGATCCCGGAAGTGCTCGATGACGCGCTCGAACGGCGGCTGGCCCGGGGCGAGCAGCCCGACCGAGGACGCGATCGCGGACGCGATCAGGTCCGGGTCGCTGATGGCCGCCAGCGGGACGAACCACGCCCCGTCCGGGAAGCGATCCACGCAGTCGCCCGCGAGCGCCAGGGACAGTCGTGTCTTGCCCGTCCCACCGGGGCCGGTGAGCGTGAGCAGTCGCGACCTGTCCAGGAGTGCCGATGCGTCCGCCAGCTCGGCACGGCCGACGAAGCTGGTCAGCTGCGGCGGCAGGTTGTTGGGCGTTGCGTTCAGCGTCCGCAGGGGTGGAAAGTCGTCGGCGAGGCCCGCGGCCGCCACCTGGAACAGGTGCTCCGGCCGCGTGAGGTCCTTGAGCCGGTGCTCGCCCAGGTCCCTGATCCGGATGTCGTGCGGAAGGTCGGGGGCAAGCGCCCGCGTGGCGTCGGTGATCAGGAGCTGGCCGCCATGCGCCGCCGCAGCCACCCGGGCCGCCCGATGGACCTCGAGCCCCACGTAGTCCTCGCCCACGACCTGCGCCTCGCCGGTGTGGACGCCCATCCGGACGCGAACCGGCCCGGACGGCCACGGGTGGGCCGCAAGCGCGCGCAGCGCGGCGATCGACGCCCGGATCGCGGCCGAAGCCGACCCGAACGCCACGAAGTGCGCATCGCCCTCGGATCCGAACGGGACGCCGCCCTCCGCGAGCGCCGCGTCCAGCACCAGCGAGCGTTCCGTGGCCAGGATCTCGCCGTACGCGGCATCCCCGACGGCCGCGACCAGCTTCGTCGATCCCTCGATGTCCGTGAACAGGAACGTGACCGTCCCGGCCGGGAGGCTCACATCCGATCCTCGGGCCCGGCCGCCGCGGTTGCCCTCGGCCGCCGCGGAACCTTCGGCCGGTGCGGTTTCCCCGGCCGGTGCAGTGCCCTCGGACAGGGCGTAGCGCACGCCTTCCTGGAGGGTCATCGCGGCACCCTGCGCCGCGTACCGGGTGAGCTCGGCCGGCGGAAGCACCTCCCGGACCGACGCCTTCGAGCCCTCCTCGAACGACTCCTCCACGAACCGCGCCAGGTCCGCGCCCGATGACTGCTGGAGCCGGCGCGCGAGCCCGTGGAGCCGCCCCGCCTTGACGCGATCGCCATCGATCGCCGCGACCCAGGACAGGCGGTCGAACATCATCGTGACCCCCGCCACGTCGCCCGCCGAATCGAACAGGCGCAGGGAGTCGAGGAGGAGCCGGCGGGCGCGCTCCAGGTCGCCGAGCTTGAACAGCGCGGAGCCGAGCTGGCGCATCGCCCACGCCTCCTGCGTCCGGTCACCGACCTGGCGGTAGAGGCGAAGGGCCTCCTCGAACGGCTCGACAGCCTCTGCGTTCTCATTGAGGAAGTAGTGGTGGATCCCGATCCCCCACAGGGCGTTTGCCGTGCCCCTGGGATCCCCCGTGCCGCGATACAGCTCCAGGGCCTCGGCCAGGAGGGCGAGGGCGTGGCGGCGGTTCTCGGCTGTCGCGGTGCCGCCGATGGTGAAGCAGAACGAGAGGTTGTACAGGGCGTTGGCGACGTCCGCGGTGGATCCGGTCGCCCGCCGGATCTCGAGCGCCTCCTCGTACGGCGGCCGCGCACCCTCGAAGTCGCCATGCCAGTAGGCGACACCGCCTGCCGCCTCCAGCGCATCGGCGCGCAGCGGTGTCGGTGCCGCGGCCCACGGCTGCGCGAGGAGCCGGTCGAGGCGCCGGCGCGCCTCCCGCAGGTGGCCGCGCTTCTGCCAGAACCGCCAGCTGTGCGCGGCCAGGGCGAGGGCGATCTCCGGCTTCTCCGCCCCCTCGGACCAGTCGAGCGCCGCGCGGATGTTGTCGTGCTCGAGCTCCAGCTTGTCCAGCCAGCGACGCTGCTCGTCGCCGGCGAGCAGCGGCTCCAGGCGTGCCGCCAGGGCGAGGAACGTCCCGGCAT
Organism: uncultured Chloroflexia bacterium; assembly: GCA_963835335.1. GTDB lineage: Bacteria > Chloroflexota > Limnocylindria > Limnocylindrales > CSP1-4 > CAIXZV01. The sequence goes on from CAWIFB010000039.1 coordinate 7,640, forward strand.
GGCGCTCGCGAAGCCGCTCGGCTTCCCCGGAATGCTCGAGACATTCGAGCGCGAACTCCCGGATCGGCTCGAGCAGCGAGAACCGCGGCTCGCCGTCGGCATCGCCGGTGCGCACAAGGCTCTGGTCGGCGAGGGTCGCCAGCCCGTCCAGCAGGTCCAGGCCGGGATCCTGGCTGCCGCCCGCGACGCGCTCGGCGCACTCAAGGTCGAACCCGCCGGTGAACACCGCGAGCCGCTCCAGCAACCTCCGGTGACGTTCGTCCAGCAGCTCGTGGCTCCATTCGATGGCGCCCCGGAGCGTGCGCTGGCGTTCGGGGACGTCCATCGCACCGGAGCTGAGCAGGTCCAGGCGCCGGTCCAGGCGATCGTGGATCGCCGCGGGCGTGAGGTGTCGCAGGCGGGCGGCGGCGAGCTCGATCGCGAGCGGGATCCCGTCGAGACGCGCGACGATGGCGGACACGTCGGGGGCATTGCCGTCGGTCAGCTCGAACCCCGGTCGTACCGCCGCACCGCGGGTCACGAACAGCGTGACCGCCTCGTACCCGCCCAGGCTCGAGGCATCCTGCAACCGCTCGGACGCCGTCAGCTGTTCGCGCTCCATGAGCCCCAGGCGCTCGATGGCGATGGGCGCGGGCAAGCCGGTCAGGGGGTACTCCTGCTCGCCCGAGATCCGGAGCGGCGACCGGCTGGTGGCCAGGATGTGCAGCTTGGGCAGCGCCTTGAGCACGTTCGCGATGATCGGCGCCGCTCCCGGCAGCTGCTCCAGGTTGTCGAGCACGATCAGCACCCGCCGGCCCGCGAGCGCGTCCGCGAGCTGGTCGATGGGCGCCCGGTCGATGTTCTCCGTGGCGCCCACCGTCCGGATGATCGTGGGCACGATGAGCAGCGGATCGCGCACGGCCGCGAGCGGGACCCACCACAGCCCGTCCGGGAAACCGTCAGCAACGCTCGCCGCCAGCTGGAGCGACAACCGGGTCTTGCCCGTCCCGCCGGGACCGGTCAGCGTGAGCAGCCGGGACCGCTCGACGAGCGCCGCGGCTTCGGCCAGCTCGCGCTCGCGACCGACGAACGAGGTCAGCTGGGTCGGCAGGTTGTTGGGCCGCGCGTCGAGCGACCGGATCGGCGGGTAGTCGGCCGGCAGCCCCGGGACGACGAGCTGGGCGATCTGCTCCGGCTGGAGATCCTTGAGCCGATGTGCGCCCAGCGGGCGAATGCCGAGGTCATCCGGCACCCGCCCGGCGAGGGCGTCCGTCGCGGGTTCGGACAGCAGGACCTGGCCGCCATGCCCCGCTGCCGCGACGCGGGCGGCACGGTGGACATCGTGGCCGACGTAGCCGCCGTCGGGATCGAGCTCCCCGATCCCCGCGTGGATCCCCATCCGGACCCGGACGGCTGCGCCCGACGGCCAGGGCTCGCCCGCAAGGCCCCGCTGGGCATCGGCCGCCGCGCGCACGGCCGCGAGCGGATCCCGGAACACGGCGAAGAAGCCGTCGCCCTCCGTCCCGACCTCGTGGCCGCCGTATCTGGCAAGCGCCGCCCGGATGATCCGGCGGTGGCGCGCGAGGACAGGGCCCCAGGCGGCGGTGCCAAGGGCCTCGACCAGCCGCGTCGAGCCCTCGATGTCCGTGAACAGGAACGCGATCTGACCGGTCGGGCGGTCGGGGGACGCCACCGTCACCGCTCCTGGCTCGCGCCTACGTCCGGTGGTCGGTGGTGACCTCGCGCAGCCGGCTTGCGACCACCCGCAGCACCGACAGCGCGACCCCCGGCTCATCGTGGAGCACCCGCTCCATGTCCCACGACGGCAGCGCCAGGCACCTGGTCGGCCCGTCGGCGACGACCTGGGCGACCCGTGGCCCGCCATCGAGCACCGACAGCTCGCCGAAGAACTCGCCCGGCCCGAGCGTGGCCACGAGGGCGCCGTCGCGCACGATCCGTGCTCCACCCTCGACGATGACGAAGAAGCCGGTGCCGATCTCTCCCTGGCGGGCGATCACCCGGTCGGCCGGAAAGTCGACTTCGACGGCAACCGCCGCGATGGCGGCCAGACCCCGATCGTCAAGTCCATGAAACAGCCGGCAGCCGCCGATGATCTCCGCGCGCCGGTCCTGGGTCAGGGGCATCGGTCCCTCCGGTTCCGTGAGTGGGCCATGGTGCCCTGCGCGCAGGCTCGCGTCAACGCGGATGCGGTGGATGGCACGGGTTCGCCGCCGCGGCGTCAACGTGGCGTCAAGGGCGTCCAGCGGCATTCCTGCGGCGTTCCGCGACGTTCCCGCCGCCTCGCAGCCGGGTGTGCGAGCATGCTGGCGACGGGGCAGGCGACCAGGCGCGACGGTTGACAGGAGGTTTCGGCGATGGCCACGCGAGAGGAGATCGCGGACGTCCTCGCGGGGTTTGCGATCTTCGGCGATCTCCAGACACCGCAGCTGATCGGCGTCGCGAGCGCCTTCGAGGAGGTCTTCTTCCCGGAGGGGGATCGGGTCCTCCGCCAGGGGCTCACCGGGTCCGGCTTCTACGTGATCCTCGAGGGTGCGGCCGACGTCATCGTCGACGGCCAGAAGCGGGCGACCCTGCACCGGGGCGACTTCTTCGGCGAGGTGTCGATCCTGCTCGGCGAGCCGCCGACCGCCGACATCATGGCCACGTCCGCGATGCGCTGCCTGGTGATCGCCGGACCCTCGGTGGAGTCGTTTCTCGTCGCGCACCCGCGGATCATGTACCGGATGCTCCAGGCGCAGGCTCGCCGGCTGCGGAACGCGAACCGCTGGCGGAGCTAGGTCATGGCCGCTGACCCCCGCCCGTTCCCGCCGGGGGAATACCCGGTCATCGTCATCGGCAGCGGTCCCGGCGGCCTCCAGCTGAGCTACGGGCTGCGCCGGCACGGGATCCCGCATGCGGTGCTGTCCGCGGATCCCTCGGCGGGCGGCATGTTCCGCCGCTGGCCGTTGTTCCAGCGGCTCCTGTCGTGGACCAAGCCGTATGCGCCCGAGGAACGGACAGCGCGGGAGTACCAGCGCTTCGACTGGAACAGCCTGATCGCCGACGAACCGGAGCTGCGCTCGCTCCAGGCCGAGGTCATGAGCGGCTCGTCGTACTTCCCGTCGCGCCAGGAGATGGAGGCGAACCTGGTTGCCTTCGCCGAGCGGGCCGGGCTCGACATCCGCTACGACTGCCGGTGGGAGCGGACCCGCCGGGAGGACGGGCCCGATGGGCCGACCTTCGTCCTCGATACCAGCGACGGCGAGTACCGCTGCCGGATCCTGGTGCTCGCGGTCGGCATCTCCGAGCCGTTGACGCCCAGCAAGCCCGGGATCGAGCACGCCCGCCATTACGCGGACACCCGGGAGGCGTCCAGCTACGCGGGCAAGCGCCTGTTCATCATCGGCAAGCAGAACTCGGGGTTCGAGCTGGCCTCCGGGCTCGCCTCGTGGGCCTCGCAGATCGTGCTTGCATCCCCGTCGCCAGCCAAGCTCTCGGTGCAGACCCGATCGCTGGTCGGCGTCCGGGCGCGCTACGTCCAGCCGTTCGAGGACAACTTCCTGGGTCTGGGTGTCTCGATCCTGGACGCGTCGATCGACGGGATCGTCCCGGCCGGCGATGCCTATCGCGTTGACCTCAAGCGCACCGACACCGGCGCCCAGATGAGCGTCGAGGCGGACGAGGTCATCGCCGCGACCGGCTTCTCGTGCCCGCTCCTGGACCTGCCCGAGCTGGGCGTCGCCACCTTCGGCCAGGCCCGTCTGCCTGCCCTCACCCCGATGTGGGAGAGCACCTCGGTCCCGGGCATCTACTTCGGCGGCACCATCAGCTCGGCTGCCCCCGGCCTCAGGAAGCACGGCATCCCGTCCTATTCGGGTGCGGTCCAGGGTCACCGCTACAACGGCGTGATCCTGGCCCGCCACATCGCCGAGGTGCACTTCGGCATCGTCCCCGAACGTCCGGCCGTCAGCGAGGCCGACGTGCTCGGGTACCTGCTGCGCGAGGCGACCTGCGCCCCCGAGCTGTGGCACCAGAAGGCGTACCTCGCCCGCGTCGTGTCGGTCAGCCCGGCGGATGGGATCCGCGACGAGGGGATCGTGCCCCTGGTCCACGCGCTCGACGGGATGACCCGCGACCTCGTCGCGATGACGGTGGAGTCCGATGGCACGGGCCAGATCTATCCGGTCGTCTACGTGCGCAAGGACGGCCGCCTGGTCGAGCACGCCCTGCCGTCGCATCCGCTCCTCGACTTCGCCACCGCCGACCATCGAGCGGCCCTCGCCGGCGCCCTGGGCGGGCTGCTGCCCGGGTACGGCCGCGGGGCATGAGCCCCTCCGGCGGCCAGCCGAAGGGGGCCGGGGTCGGCTGCGCGCCGGGCCGGCCGTGGTTGGTGTCGGCAGATTGACAGCGCTCCTCACCCGGATTCGGCGCGCGAATGCGGCAACCTTGGCCGATGACGGATACGTATCGGGTAGGCTGCCGCGCGTGACTGCCGATATCGCCCGATCCAGGACGCCCACGGGGGCCAGTGGCGGCGCGTGGCGCGCCCTCGCCGCGGGCCCGCGGCACCGCACCTGCGTGTCCGGATGACGGATCCCGTGCTCATGGTCGCGATGATCGTGCTCGCGCACCTGATCGCCGACTTCGTGCTCCAGAACGACTGGATCGCGCTCAACAAGGGCAAGGCGAATCGAACCGGATTGTCCGCGCTGGCCGTCCACGGCGCGCACGTCGGGTTCTGCCTCATCCCGGCGGTGCTCGCGTTCGGGCTGCCCGGTCTCGTGTACCTGGCGCTCGTCGTGGGTTCGCACATGGCCGTGGACCGCTGGAAGGTCGCCGCGACGCGGCGTGCCGTGGCCAACGCCCAGGAGCTCGCGCGCCGGAGGGCAGCTGCTTCGGAGCCCGGCGTCGATGCCGGCCGGTCGCCATTGGGCGTGGCGTGGACCCCGATCCCGGGCCTGCTGTTCCTTGCCGACCAGCTGCTCCACCTGACCATCGCGATCGTCGGCTGGCTGGTGATCCTCGAGGGAGCCGCGCTTCTCCCGCAGTTCGTGGACTTCGCCAACGCCGTGCTCCGCGACTGGGACCGGTCTGCGGTCCACGCGGCCATGCTGACCGGCGTGGTCGCGATCAGCCTGTTCGTCGTCAACACCCGGGGCGCGTTCTACTTCGTGGCGTCGCTGGTGACGCCCCGCGAGCTCCCCGAGGGCCAGGTCCCGGTCGCGGGCCAGCCGGCGAGCCCGTCGACCCTGCCGGGCGGCACGTCGGCCCGGGTGGGCACGACCATCGCGGCCCTCGAGCGGATGCTGATCGTCGCCCTGCTGCTCGCGGGTGCCCCGATCGTGATCGGGTTCGTCATCCTGGTCGACACGGTGGCCCGCTTCCGCCAGCTCGACGACCGGGCGTACGTCGAGTTCCACCTGCTTGGCTCGTTTGCCAGCCTGTTCGTCGCGATCGGCAGCGGCATGATCGCCCAGGCGGCGCTCGCGTCGCTCGGCTAGCGACGGTCAGCCCGCTCGGCCAGCGTCGGGCTCAGCCGCTCACACCAGCCGCCGCGGGATCCGCTCCGACCAGGCGCGCTCGAAGAACGGTGCATCATCGAGGCGCACGTCCAGGTCCACGCGAACGTCGAACGCCGCCTCGTCGGACACGATCTCGCCGGTCGCGCGGATGTCGATGTCGAAGCCGTCGGCCGTCCAGCGGTAGGACACCTCGGTGTCCAGCCGCGCGTGGGCCGGGTCGGCGTCCGAGGCGGTCAGGACCAGGCGCTCCGAGCTGTACACGCGCGAGCCGTCCTCGAGGATGCTCGCCCCGCCCTCGCCGATGATCACCGCGACGGTGCCCGCGATGACGTCCTCCTCGATCCGCCACACGGGTGGCTCGTCCTCGCTCCGGCCGACCTCGCGCAGGCCCGCGGGATCGGTCCGGAAGACCGGCATCGGCGGAACTGTGACGCCGTCGCCCAGGACGGGCAGGACGAGCCTCGATCGGCTCCGTGGGCCCCAGTGGACGCGCAGCTCGCCCGGCTGCGGGGACGGCCACAGCACCGGCCAGTACCCGCTCAGGACCGTCAGGCGGATCCGGTGCCCGGGCGAGAACCGGTAGCCCGTGGCACGCAGCGGGACCCGCACCTCCACCGCCTGCTCCGGCGGCATCGGGCTGGGGTCGGTGTCCGAGTCGCGATGCGTGAGGTTGAGCACCCCGGTCGCGACGAGCGCGGACGTGCCGTCGGGCGAGACCTCCGACAGCCGCACGACGCAGGTCGCGACGGGCATCGTCGTCGAGACGTGGAGCACCGCGACCGGGATCCCGATGACCGAGATGGCCTCGGTGAGCGGCTCCGAGGTCCACGTGGCGCCCCGCGCCTCATCCGGACGGAGGTCCCGCGCCAGGCCGTTGGGATGCCAGCCGGCGCCCCAGGACAGCGCGCCGCTCGTGCCCGCCGTCGCGCGATGCCGGATCGAGGTCACACCGCCGTCCGCTTCCGCGGTACGACCGAGCGATCCCGCGCCGAGCGCCAGCTCGACCTCCGCGATGCCCGGCACCGGCAGCGCCGTCGCCGCTCGCCAGCGGCCCGGCCAGGCGACCGGGAACGCGACGGGCTCGGCCCACGTGTGCTCGAACCAGACGACCGCCGGCTCGCGCTCCCAGCCGTTCTCGACGCCCTTGAGGTAGCGGTCGAAGAACCGGACCAGCTCGTGGTACCAGTTCATGTTCGGGCCGGGGTAGGCGTCGTCGGGGAACGAGTGCACCCAGTTGCCGACCAGGGTCCGCACGCTGGCGTTGCGGCATCGCTCCTGGATCCGGAAGGCCGGGTCGACGTACGAGTCGCTCCAGCCCGCGACCTGGAACACCGCGCACTCGAGCGCGTCGTAGTCGGGAGCCAGCGACCCGCGCCGCCAGTAGGGTCCGTCGGTCTGCTCGCGGATCCACGAGAACAGCCACGGCGGCGTCTGCTCGAGGCGCGCCCGCCATTCGTCGCGCCATCCCGAGCCGCGGAACGCGGGCAGCGGCGGCATCGCATTCATGCCCAGCTGGCTGACCGCGTACTGGCTCTTCTCGCTCGCGGTGACGCACCCGCCGCGGACATGGACGTCGTCGCGGTACCGGTCGTCCGTGGCATACATCGGCAGGATCGCGCGCAGGTGCGGCGGCCGGAGCTTCGCCACCTGGATCGAGGTGAAGCCCCCGTAGCTGATGCCCCACATGCCCACGTTGCCGTTGCACCACGGCTGCGCGGCGAGCCACTCGACGGCGTCGTAGCCGTCCCGGGTCTCGGCCTCGGTGTACTCGTCCTCGGCCACGCCGGGCGAGCTGCCCGTGCCACGGACGTCGAGCCGGCACAGCGCGAACCCCCGGGCCGCGAGCCACTCTCCGCGCGCGACGTCCGCATTGCGGCGCCAGTTGTCCTTGCCGTACGGGATCATCTCGAGGATCGCGGGAACCCGCGCGTCGGGCTCGTCCGCGAGCGGGCGCGGCAGCCACAGGTTGGCCGACAGCTCGAGGCCGTCGCGGACCGGGAGCCG
>CAWIFB010000040.1:0-10683 GCA_963835335.1 uncultured Chloroflexia bacterium
CGAGCATGGCAACAGGTCGAAGCGGGTTGGTCACCCGGCACCGCCCGTGACGCTCGGAATGACCTGGTCGGACACGGCAGCGGCCACGCCCATGGCCTCGAGGACGTCGCGCGGTGGAGGCCCGACGGGCGGCCGGCCGGCGGCGTCCCAGCGGTCCGCGAGACCCCGGAGCGTCGACGGGTACAGCCGGACACGGTCGGACAGGAGCGGCTCGATCGCGATCGCGTCGTCCAGGTCCAGTGGGAGGACCTCGGCCGGCCGCCCATCGGAGGCGAGCCGGGCGAGGACCTCGGTCAGCACCGGTCTCACGGCGAGCAGCGTCAGCTCCCGGCGGCGGGCTGTGATGGCGCGACGCCGGGCTGCCCGGAACGGATGGCGCACCGCTCGGAGGATGCGGCCAATGCCGGTCCCTGGTGACCGCACGCCGCCTTCGCCCGCCAGGGCCTCCCGATACTCGCGCTCGGCATCGACCTCGATCCAGCACGGGGTTCTGCTCAGCGCGGATGCGGGGTGCTCGCGACCATGGACGTGACCGCGATGACTCCCGCGGCAAGCCCCTCCGGCAGTGACCCGACACGCAGGCGCGCCGACGCGCGGTGCAGGCCGATGATCAACGGCATCGGATCCACGCCCGGTGGCGGGTCTGGGGCGGCACCTGGTGCGGGCGCCCCGGGTGCGATCGGGGAGCCGGGCGACCCGACCCTGTCGATGCCCGCGTACACGTCCAGGAGCCGCTGCGCCACGGATGCCGGAGCGTATCGGTCGACCACGCTGGCGCGCAGCACGCCGGCGTCGAAGGACATGCGGCGACGGAGCACGTCGCGGACAGCGTCAGCGAGGGCGGCCGCGTCCGTCCCCGTGGCGACGGTTCCGAACCGGCCATCGCCACCCAGGATCTCCGGGACCCCGCCCGAGGGCGTCGCCGCGACGGGCAGGCCGGCGGCCAGCGCCTCGGCAGCGACCACACCGAACGTCTCGTACGGGCTGGGATGGACGAACACCGCGGCACGCTCCATCGCGGCAGCGACGCCGTCGCGATCCATGTCCGGCTCCAGCGTCACCGCATCGGCGACGCCGAGTGCCTCGGCAAGCGCGCGCAGGCGGCCCTCCTCCGCCTCGCTCGGAGCTCGGCCGATCATTCGCAGGCGGAGTGAAGGCGCAGTGGCGTGGAGGTCGCGGAACGCCATCAGCAGGACGTCCGACCCCTTGTTCTCCTTCCGGGCGCCGACCCACAGCAGCTCGTGGGGATCGCGGGCGTCGGCGCCGACCGCGCGGAAGGCGTCGACTGCCACGACGTTCGGCACGACCTCGATCGAGTCGACGGGGACGCCGAGCGCCTCCGCCAGCTGCCGCCGCAGAGTCTCGCTGACGGCCACGAGGCGGCGCCCGGGCTCGAGGAGGCGACCGTAGGCGACCCGGATGGACGCATGCTCCAGCCTGGTTCGCAGCGATCGGTCGTGCTCGGTCACCACGAGCGGGATGCCGAGGCGGTCCGCGAGCGCGATCGAGGCGATCCCGTCCGGGATCCCCGTGTGCGCGTGGATCACATCGATCGGGTGCCGTGCGGCGAGGCGCCGGCCATAGCGGAGAAGGACGTCCGACTGCTGCTCCGCTGCGGCCAGAGGGTCGGACAGCGCGCCCGGCGCCACCGCGGCGGGCAGACGGGCAACGGGAACCCCAGCCGCTCCCCACGCGGCCGGCAGGACGGGCGTTGCACGGTTCTCGATCGCATCCAGCCAGGGCCGCATCCCGGCACCGCTGCCGACGGCACGGGCGAACGTTCCGTGGCCGATGGCTGCCTCCCACGACGCGACGCTGACCCGCGTGCCGGCGGCCACCAGGGCCGCGGCCTGGTCGGCCACGAAGATGCCGCGACCCGGCGCGTCGAACGCCGGGTACCAGCGTGTGGCGATGAGCACGTGCAGCCCTGGACGCTCGTCCCGGGCCGGCGGGTGGATCGTGGGCGGCGCAGGCATGGCCGCATGCTACCTCCGGGCGCTCCCGAGGCCACCCCCGGCCGGACGGTCGTGCATCGGGCAGCGCAGGCGTGGCTTCGCGCCCCGGGCGCGGGCTCGAGGCACCCCCGTGCTAACGTACCTCGGTCATGTCGACCGCTCGCGGGGCCGTCCCGACGTACAGCAGCAGCGCCATCCGGCCGGGACCCGCAGGGCTCATCCGAGAGGCAGTCTCGGAGCTCTGGTCCCGACGCCAGCTGGTCCGCTATCTGGTCCAGGCCGACCTCAAGAAGAAGGGCGCGGACAGCCTCCTCGGCAACCTCTGGTGGGTGCTCGACCCCCTCCTCCAGATGCTGGTCTACGTGATCCTGGTATCGGTGATCTTCCAGCGCAAGACGGAGGCCTACCCGCTGTTCGTGTTCGCGGCGATCCTGCCCTGGAAGTGGTTCACGAGCTCGATCGGTGATGCGATCACCTCGGTCTCGGCGCAGGACCGCCTCATCAAGCAGGTGCATTTCCCGAAGCTCGTGCTGCCCACCGCCGCCTTTGCCTCGGGCATCGTCAACTTTGCGTTCGGGATGATCCCGCTGCTGGGCCTGATGCTCCTGTTCTACCCCGAGAAGCTGTCCGTCAACCTGCTGTTCGTGCCGGCCATTGCCGTCGTCCAGCTCGTGTTCACGGCCGCGCTGGGGTACGTCGTCGCCGCCGTCAACGTGTTCTATCGCGACGTGGGCAACCTCAGCCGTCACCTCCTGCGCCTGTGGTTCTACCTCTCGCCGGGACTGTACGGCTCGCTCACGATCGCAAGCCTCGCGGAATCGCATCCGTCCCTGTACCAGTTCATCGGCCTCAACCCGTTCTACACGCTGTTCACGGCCTATCGCGAGGTGATCTACGGGAGGGAGACGGCAAATGGCGGATCGCTGCCGCCGATGGCCCCGGACTGGTCCGCGCTGGCCGGCGTGCTCCTGGTGTCGTTCGTGCTCCTCATCGCCGCGACGATCTTCTTCAAGCGGATCGAACCCACCTTCGCCAAGGTCCTGTGAACACCCTCGCCCCGCCGTCGCAGACCGATCCGCTGCCCGCCATTGAAGCCCGCGGCGTTGGCGTCAGGTACGACCTGCGGTTGACCCGCCGGAACACGCTTCGGCAGTCGTTCCGGAACCTGCGGCTGCAGCGCGGCGCCCGCGACTTCTGGGCGCTGCGGGACGTGTCGTTCAACCTCGTTCACGGGGAGTCGCTGGCTGTCATCGGGCCGAACGGCGCCGGCAAGAGCACGCTGCTGCAGCTGCTGGCCGGGATCATCACCCCATCCGCCGGCTCCGTGTTCGTTCGTGGGCAGATCTCCAGCCTGTTGACGCTGGGCGCGGGGTTCGACCAGGAGCTCACCGGCCGTCAGAACATCCTCCTCGCCGGGGCGTTCCTGGGCATGGATTCGCGGGAGATGGCGCGTCGCCTGTCGGGCGTGATCGAGTTCGCTGACCTCGGTCAGTTCATCGATGCACCGATCAAGACCTACTCGGCCGGCATGAGGGCCCGCCTGGGCTTCAGCATCGCGACGTCCGTGGACCCCGACGTGCTGCTGCTCGACGAGGTCCTGGCCACCGGAGACCAGGCATTCCGTGCCAAGAGCAAGGCCCGCGTCCTGGAGATCGCCGCGGCGGCGAAGGCGGTTGTGCTCGTGACCCACGACATGAACTGGGTGACCGAGTTCTGCAATCGCGCGCTGCTCCTGGAGAAGGGCCAGCTCATCGCCGAAGGTGATCCGGCCGATGTGGTGAGGATCCACGAGGAGCACAGCGAGCGCGACCGCGCCGCCCGCGCGGCTGCCATCGCCGCAGCCCGGGCCGCCGTCCCCGAAGCCCTGGGCCCTCGACTCTGAGTCCGATGTCGTTGATCCGCAGGCTCGGCCACCGACTGCCGCCCACGATCCGCCACCCGCTCGGGCTGCTGGTCCGGCGAGCCCGGCGCGCACCCGCATCAATTCGACGCCGCGCCGTTCGGCAGCTGGAGGCCGCCCAGGCGAGATTGCCGCAGTCGAACACGCTGGGGATCCCCGACCGGCTGCTCACGTCCAGGCGTGCCGAGCTGGCCCGCAAGCGCACGTTCGGCGAGCACGACCTCGAACGGCTCGATTCGCTCCTCCGGGCGGCCGACGAGGTGCTGCCTGTCCGCGAAGCGTGGACACGGCGCGACGACTGGGGCGAGCGGATGATCGCCCTGCGCCATGACATGGATCACGACCTCGAGAACGCGGTCCGGTTCGCGGAGTGGGAGGCGGAGCATGGCTGGCGGAGCACCTACTACGTGCTCCACTCCGACTGGTACTGGGGCTCAGCCCGGGACCGGTCGCCATCCCCGTTCGTGCTGCGCGGTCTCGACCGTATCGCATCGCTCGGCCACGAGATCGGTGTTCACAACAATGCACTGACGCTCGCCCTCCAGACAGGGGAGGACCCCATCCGCATCCTGGACTCGGTCCTGGCCACCCTGCGCGGGCACGGGTTCGAGATCAATGGCTCCGTGGCGCACGGCGATCCCCTGTGTCGCGCCGTCGGGTATGTCAACAACGAGATCTTCACGGAGTGCGCGAGACCGGAGCTCGGCCCTGCGGATCGCCAGCTGACCTGGGAAGACCCGGTGAATCGCACCGTGCGGCACGTGCGCCTGGCGCCCGTCCCGATGGCGGATCTGGGCCTCGCGTATGAGGCGAACCAGGTCGGCCACACGCTCTACCTGTCCGATACGGGCGGCAAGTGGAACGTCCCGTTTGCGGCCGTCGAAGATCAGCTCCGGCGCGAAGGGGGCTACCTCCAGGTCCTCGCGCACCCCGTGTGGTGGGCGCTGTCGGGCGAGACGTACAAGCCCCGGCCCACCGTGATCGAGGCAACGCCGGACGAGATTGCGGCGGCCGCTGCAGGTGACCCGACCGCCGATCCGATGCGCATCGTCGTCCGCGGTGACTGCTGCTCGCGGCGAGGCATCAACATGAACCGGGACCTGTTCGGGGGCAACCCGGTCATGGTCCGCGACGAGAAGGCCCGCACCGACTTCTTTCTCGATCACCTGTCCACCGGGTCGCCGACCACCGACGACATCCGCCGCTACCTGGACGTCGACGGGATGACCGGCAGCCTCCGCCACTACGCGCTCGGCCAGGTTGAGCGCGCCACGCTGGGCGAGACGCACGGTCGCCTCCTGGTCATGGACGACTACTCTGACATGAACTTCGCCGCCTGGCGCCACCGCAGCCTCGGCTGGAAGCTGTGGATCCATCCGAAGCATCTCCGGGATCGCGAGGCCTTCGAGCGTGAGTTCGAGCCCGTCGGGCACCTGTCGTTCGAGGAATCGCTCGAGACGCATGTCCGGCTGATCGAACGGTACCGGGCGGTCAACGGCGAGATCCCCGTGCTGTACCTCCACCAGCCGATCGCCTACTACCCGAGGCTGGAGCCGCGCGGCGACTTCCGACAGCTCGGCCTGGAGCTCGAACGCGCGCTCCCGAAGGTCTACTTCGGCGACGTCCACGACGCCGAGCTGGAACCGGACGACATGGGCAGCTCAGGCCCCGGGCAGACGCTCCACTTCACCGGGCCGACCTACCGCAAGATGATCCAGGTTGCACTCGAGAAGGGACTTGCGGAGTGGCTGCCGGCCCGCGCCAGCGCGACCCCGAGCTGACGATCAGCTTCCGGCGTGGCGACACGCTCGACGCCGCCTGCGTCGAGCTGCCGGATCAGCTGCACCAGAAGTTCATGACGCCAGGCCCCAGGGCGGCCTGGCACGGTGCCTACCAGGATGGTGCGTCGATCCTCGTCCTGCCCGACGATTTCGACGCGTACTGGAGTGGCCCGGCCGGCTACGGAACGCGGCGGAAGGTCCGCAAGGCCCAGAAGGCGGGCTACACGTTTGGGTTGGTCGAACGCGACCGGTACCTGGACGACATCTTCGCGATCAATACCTCGATGACCGAGCGGCAGGGCCGGCCGATGAAGGAGCCGTACCTGGAGCGCCCGGGACCCTACGGGCCGCTGCCGGACTACGGATGCCCCCGGCATCAGATCCGGACGTACGGCGTGTTTCATGACGGCCGGCTCGTCGCCTACACGTGGCTGTACCAGGTCGGGGAGATGTGCCTGTTCTCAACGATCCTCGGCCACGGGGATCATCTCAGCGCCGGGGTGATGTACCTCCTCGTGGCCGAGACGCTCCGGGACATCCTCGCGGTGGCCGGGACGCGGTATGCCATGTACAACATGCACGCCTCGGGCACCGAAGGTCTCCGCTTCTTCAAGGAGCAGATGGGGTTTCGCTCGTTCTGGGTCAACTGGCAGCTCGCCGACGAGCCGGTTGCGCGTCCGCGACAGCCGTTCGCCGTGTCACCGCTGGCGCGGCGAGCTCGACGACTGGCACATCCCGTGGGTCTCGCGCGCACCGTCGCCCACCGGCTCGGACTCGCGGGGCCGGCTCGCCGTCTCTGGCACCGGATGGGACGAGTCCGCAGGTAGGCCGCCCGGGGTTGTGGTCAGCCCGCCAGGTCGCGCACCAGGCGCTCGTAGCCGGCGGCGGCGATGGGCCACGTGTAGCGCTCGTGCGCCACGGCCGAGACACGCCGCCGCCTGTCTGCCATCGCGGACGCGGGCGCGTCAAGAACGTTCCCGATCGCGGCGGCGATTGCGTCGGGCTCCGTCGATGCTGCAACGAACCCTGCTCCAAGGTCTTCGACGATCCCGGCCATGACGTCCAGGGCCGGACCCAGCACGATCGGCGTCCCGACGAGCAGCGCCTCCCAGAACTTGTTGGGCGTCGATTCGCGCTGATTGACCGACACGGGCGGGAGCGTCACCAGGGCCACATCGGCCGATGCCGTCCATTCGGGAAGCTCGTCCGGGTGGACCGCGGGCAGGGTGAAGTGGCGACCTTCGAACCTTGGATCGCGGTCGCGATCGCGCATGCGCGCCGCCCATCGCCCGAACCCGAGCAGCACGAGGCACGCCTCCTCGAGCCGGAGCACGGCCTCGGCGGCCTGGTCGAGGCCGAGGCGTGGCCCGAGCCGCCCCTGGAACAGGACGATCCGGGTGTCGGACGAGAGTCCGAGCGTACGGCGGATCCGGTCCGGCGGCGCTCCGTCGCGTCCGGCCCACGGTTCCGGGTAGTTCGGCACCGACAGGATCGGCGGCACCTGCCAGCGTGCGGCGAGTCGGGTCGCGAGTGACTCGTTGACGCTGATCCGCGCATCGGCGCGGCGTGCCCAGCGGCGCTCGCGGGCCGCGTGCAGGCGCCGCAACGGGGCCGGCATGTCGAGGACGTTGTTGCCCTCGAACACGTTGTCGACGGCATCGTAGATCACCAGACCGCGCCGCCCTGCCCGGTGCGCCCGCCCGGCGGCGCGCAGGGCCGGGGCGATGGCCAGGCTGCCGCATGCGTGGTACAGATCCGCAGCCGGCAGGTGCCGGTCGAGAGTCGCCCACCAGCCGCGGACGGTGTGCGGCCAGAGGAGCCAGCGTCCCACCCTGCCGAGCCGGCGGACCATGGCACCGACGACCGACCGGGTCCGGGTCCGGTCGCGGCTGCCGGATCCCGGGGCGCCGTACGTCGCCGCGAGCGCGGCGAACGGACCTGACGGGAGATAGCGACGGATCACCACCGCGCCGTCGCGCTCCTCGGTGGGCAGGCCGTCAACGCCCACGGCGGCGATCTCGACCTCGTAGCCGATCCCCGCGAGGCTGCGGGCGACGCGCAGCGCGCGCGAATACGGAGCGGCCGGATTGCCGACGAGCACGACCGCCCTGCGGGCCGGCGTGGCGACGGCATGCCGCGCAATCGGGCCGTTTACCACGGCTGTCCTGTCAGCCGGCCGTACTCGGCGATCAGGCGCGTCACCTCGCGTTCCCAGTTGTATTCCTCGCGTGCGCGTCGGAGTCCGTCCGAGAACGCGGCGCGCTGCGCAGGGTCGGCCTCGAGAACGGAGCGAACTGCCGCGGCGACCGCGGACGAATCGGTCGGGTCGATGACGATGCCGCATCCGGTTGCCCGCACGATGGGCGACATCCCGGGCAGGTCCGAAGCGACGACCGGCACGTCCGCGGCGATCGCCTCGAACAGCTTGTTGGGTGTGGTGAGCCGGTGGTTGAGGGTCGTGGGCTGGATGAGCATCACGGCGACGTCCGCCGACGCGACCCACTCGATCAGGTCGCCCGGCGGAACGGCCGGCAGAACCGCGATCCGATCCGCCAGCCCATCCGCTGCGATCCGATCGCGGATCCAGCGCTCCAGGTCGCCGTAGCCCATCAGGACCAGGACGGCTTCGGGGATGTCGTGCATCGCCGTCATCAGCGGCTCGATCCCGCGGTCCGGCGACAGGCCGCCGTGATACAGGACGACGTGCCTCCCCGGGGGCAGCCCGAGCTGTTCGTGGAATCGTCGTGGGCGGACACGGGGCGGCTCCGTGCGACTGGAGCAGTTCATGACCACCAGTGGCCGCTCCGTGCCGAACCGCCGGGCCATCACGTCGGCGTAGGGCTCGTTGACCGTGATCACCCGGGCGGCTCGCTGCGCCCAGCGCCGCTCGATCCGCCCGAACAGTCGCCGGAGAGGGCCGGGGAATCGCGCGATGTTGCGCGCATCGACGTAGATGTCGCGAGCGTCGTAGACCACCGGTGCGCGGTCGCGCCGCCCCAGGTCGAGGCCGACGGGGATCCCCATGTACGCCATCGCGTGGACGAGATCAGCCGTTGGGGCTACGCGGCGAGACGCGTTCCGCTGGGATCGGACCGTGAGCCAGATCGCGAGGAGGCGCCATGCCGCACGGGCGGACGCTCGGATGCGACCGCGGGGCCGCACGTCGGCGTCTGTGGCTGGAGCCGGAACTCGCCCGCCGCCGGCACGGCGGCCGTCCTCGCCGCGGCGGCCCCGGACCCAGCCGGCGATCCGGCGCAGCGGGGCGGGCAGGCCGTCGGCAGCGTCGACTGAAACGCGCAGGATCCGATACCCGGCGCTCGTCATCTCATCGGCCGCGAGGCCCTCACCCTGGCGCGCAACGACGGTCACCGCGTGCCCGCGGGCGGCCACGGATGCGGCGATCCGCCACGTGCGCGAGTCAAATGCACCGGTCGACGGGAGGATGAGCGTCAGGCGCTGGCGGATCACGGGAGCCTCCGGACTCACCGGTCGCCGTCCCGTGCCAGGTCCTCGTACAGCTCCACCAGCCGGGCAACCTCTGCCTGCCAGTTCCAGCGCTCGTGCGCAGCCGCGAGGCAGCGAGCCCGCAGGGCGTCGCGCTCAGCTGGCGACCGGTCGACGACTTCGCCGATGGCCCGCGCCACGTCCGCGGGATCATCGGGACGGCACACCGCCCCGAGTGCACCGCGGGGGTCGTCGAGGACGATCGACCGCATCTCGGGGAAGTCGCTGGCCACGACCGGGGTACCGGCCGCAAGACTCTCGAACAGCTTGTTCGGCGTCGACATGCGGTGGTTGAGCGTGGACGGCTGGATGGCCATGACCCCGACATCCGCCGACGCCACCCACGGCGGGAGATCCGCCGGCGGAACGGCATCCAGGACGTGCAGCCGGCCGCCGAACCTGGCATCACGCGCCATCTCGTCGAGGACTCGGTGCATCGACCCGTAGCCGAGGTAGACGGCGTGCACGCCTTCGAGGCCGGGCAGGAGGATGGCCTCGGCCAGCTGTTCAAGGCCTCGATGACGTGAGAACGCACCGTGGTAGAGGGCGATGCGTGCCTGCGCCGGGATCCCGGTCGCTGCGCGGATCAGGTCGGGCGCCGGCGACGGTGGATCCCAGCGCTCGGGGGCGTTGTGGACCACGATCGCCCGTCGCGGGCGCAGGCGCCGTCCAAGCTCGGCGGCGAGCGAGGCATTGACTGTGATCAGTGCGGATGCCATCCGCGTCCAACGACGCTCGGACCGCGCCAGCGATGCCTTGAGCCATCGAGGCCGCCGCGCGTTGCTGCCGGATTCGAGGAAGATCTCATGACTGTCGTAGACCAGCCGGCCTCCGTGGCGCTGCCACGCACGACCGGCTGCCTCGAGGCCACTGAGATCGTGGCCGTGATACACGTCCGCGACCGGCGCGGCAGCGGCAGCGACCCCGGCCCAACCCAGAACGACGAAACGCCAACGGACGAGCCAGTCGAGATCGGTCCCGCCGACCGGCGTGGCCCGGCGCCTGCGTGCGATATGGAATGGCAGCCGGAGGACCGCCCACGGGACCGTCAGGATGGCCGCGATTCCCAGCGCCACAACCTCGGCCCAACCGGTCGGCGGGCGTCGGACAGCGCGACGAACGCGCCCTGCCCACCATCCCCGCATCCGCCACGGGAACGCCAGCCACGTCCAATAGAAGCGCCACGCCTGTGGCACCGGGATCCGCTCGATCACGAAGTCGCCAACGTCCTCGTGGTCGCGGGTGGTCGCGGACGGCTCACGCGGGCGACCCATGATCGTCACCCGGTGGCCCGCGGCCGCGAGGCTTCGTGCTTCACGCAGGACGCGCGCGTCGGTCCGGACATCGTTGTAGACGAACATGACGATCCGCACGGATCAACCGCGCTCCCGGTCGGGCGTGTCGAGCGCGCGGCTGATCGCGTCGCCCGCGCCGGCCGGCCGCGGATGGGCGAGCTGCCCGCGTCGTCCATTCCGACCCGCTGCCGCCGTCGGAGCGAGGCGGTCCAGCTCTGCGACTGCCCGGTCGGCGTCGAGGCCCACAA
>CAWIFB010000041.1:0-5016 GCA_963835335.1 uncultured Chloroflexia bacterium
TGAGAACGGATGCTGGCTTCAGCCGTCGCGCCGCCCGGGGGGCGCCGAACGGACGGGACGCGGGCTGCGGCGGGTTCACGCGCCGCGCCCGCAGGCATCCACGAAGCGGTCGAAGACGGCCAGGGCGTCGAGTGGGCCCGGGGCCCCCTCGGGGTGGTACTGGACGGTCTCGATCGGCAGCTCCGCGTGCCGCAGGCCCTCGACCGAGCCGTCGTTGAGGTTCCGCTGGCTGACCCGGAACCCGGAGTCGACCGGCAGGCTGTCCCCGACCACCTGGACCTCGTGGTTCTGGGCCGTCACCTGGACATACCCCGTGTCGAGGTCCTGCACAGGGTGGTTGGCGCCGTGGTGCCCGAAGCGGAGGCGGGTCGTCTCGGCGCCTGCGGCGCGGGCGACGATCTGGTGGCCGAGACAGATGCCGAGCAGCGGGCGGCCGTCGTCGATGACCGCCCGGGCGACGGCGACCGGACCGGCGAGGCGCGCGGGGTCCCCCGGGCCGGGCGAGAGGACCACGCCGGCCACGTCGGGCGCCAGGACCTCGGCCGGGGGTGCCGTGTGCGGCAGGACGCGGACGCGCACGCCACGCCGCCGGAGCGACCGAATGATGTTCGCCTTGAGCCCGTAGTCGACGATGGTGACCAGCGGGGTACCGGGATCGTCGCCCACCTCGCGGACCGCCGCCGGCGAGACCTGGGCCACGAAGTCCTGGTCCTCCCAGCGCGGCACGGCGCGAGCGCGGGCCGTGGCCTCGTCCGGATCCGTGCGGCCGGGCTCGGTGATGATCCCGCGCAGGCAGCCGTGCGCCCGCAGGTGGCGGGCCAGGGCGCGGGTGTCGATGCCCGCGATGGCCGGGATGCCGCTGGTGCGCAGCATCGTCGCCAGCTGGCGCGCGTCGTCGAGGACGGCGGCCGTCGCATGAGCCACGATCAGGCCCCGCAGCCACGGTCGCTCCGACTGATCGTCGGCGTGGAGCCGCCCGTAGTTGCCGATCAGGGGATAGGTCATCACGACGACCTGACCGGCGTACGACGGATCGGTCGCGATCTCCTGGTAGCCGGTCTGCGAGGTGTTGACGACGAGGTCACCACCCGCGGCGACGGGAGCCCCGAAGGCGATCCCCTGGAACACGGTCCCATCCTCGAGCGCCAGGAGCGCGGGACCGGCGTCACCGACCCGCGGGTCCACGATCGCGCGGGCGAGCGGCAGCGGCGGATGACCGACGGACGGTGGGACGATCACTCAGATCCCGGCGGGCCGCGGCGAACTTGCGCCGCAGGCGAACATGCGCACGAGCATCAGGCCTCCTCGCCGGCCTCACGGGACCGGTACACCGGCCTCACAGGACCGGCTCTAAAGGACGCCACGACTCTAGCACGCACGTGGTCCACATGGCCCGGTGCAGGGGCCACGGGCGGCGCGACCACACCGGGCGTGGATGGATCCCGGGCGCGTATCGTGCGCTCTGGCATCCCGGAGGCAGAGTCTGCTGGTGTTCGAGATACGGGTTCTGGGGCCGCTGGAGGTCCTTGGGCCGGACGGTCCCGTCGCGCTCGGCGCGCGCAAGCAGCGCCAGCTGCTGACGGCGCTGCTGGTCCGGCGTGGCGAGAGCGTGTCGGCCGACTGGCTGATCGACGCGCTGTGGGGCGACGAGCCTCCGGAGTCGGCGGGCAAGCTGGTCCAGGTCTACGTGTCGGCGCTTCGCAAGCGCCTGCCGAGCCCGATCTCAATCAGGACTCAAGCCGCAGGCTACGCGTTGGAGTGCCCGCCTTCGAAGGTCGACGCGGCCCGGTTCGAGCACCTGGTCGACGAAGCAAGAGCAGGCAGGTCGAGCTCCCACCCGGCCCGCATCGCCCTGCTGCTCGGGCGCGCGCTCGAGCTGTGGCACGGACCGGCGTACGGCGAGTTCGGTGACGAATCGTTCGCGGTGGCCGAGGTCGCGCGGCTTGACGCGCTCCGGCTGGCTGCGATCGAGACGCGGAACGAGATCGAGCTCGGGCTGGGCAGGCATCTGGCGATGTTGCCCGAGCTCCAGGTGCTGGCGGACGAGCACCCATTGCGCGAGCGACTCCAGGCCCAGCTGATGCTGGCCCTGTATCGCGCGGGACGTCAGGCGGATGCCCTCGAGCGCTACGTCGCAACCCGACGCCACCTTCGGGACGAGCTGGGCATCGACCCGAGCGAGGAGCTCGAGACGCTGCAGCGTCGCATCCTGCGTCACGATCAGGATCTGATCGTGACGACCGACCGCGAGGAGGTGCCGGATGCGTTGCCCGCCGCCCCGGATCCGCTGATCGGACGGACGCGGGAGCTGGCCGAGCTGCACGAGCTGCTCCTTGATAACGAGGTGCGGCTCCTCGTCCTGGCCGGCGCCGGCGGCTCGGGCAAGACACGGCTCGCGCTCGAGGTGGGACACGATATGGCCCGCGCGTTCGCGAATGGAGCCGTGTTCGTGGACCTGGCGCCGGTGCACGATCCGGCGCTGCTCGGGGAGGCGCTCGCTCGGGCGCTGGGCCTGACCGCGGCGACCGGCGACCCCCTGGAAGTTGCGATCGCGTTCCTCGTGCCACGCGAGATGCTGCTGCTGCTCGACAACGCCGAGCAGCTGCGCGCCGCGGGACCGGTGCTCGTGCAGCTCCTGGCGCGGGCGCCACATCTCAAGATCGTCGTGACCAGCCGGGTCGTGCTCCACGTGCGCGGCGAGCACGTCTACCCGGTCGGGACGCTGCCCGAGGACGACGCGATCGAATTGTTCCGGCGGCGCATGCAGCAGGTCGAGCCACGCCTGCAGCTGACGGCCGAGGACGACGACGCGATCCGGCGCATCTGCCGGCGCCTGGACGGACTACCGCTGGCGATCGAGCTCGCGGCAAGCCGCATGCAGGCCCTGTCACCGTCGGAGCTTGGGCGGCGGCTCGAGCCACGACTCCCGCTCCTGGTGGGCGGACCGCGTGATCTGCCCGCTCGCCAGCAGACCCTTCGCGCCACCATCGAGTGGAGCCACGACCTGCTCGAGCCGATGGCCCGGCAGGCACTGGCGCGGCTGTCCGTGTTCGTCGGCGGTTTCACGCTTCGGGCTGCTGAAGCCGTCGCGGGCGTCGATCTCGACGTTCTCCAATCGCTGGTCGAGCACAGCCTGCTGCGACGCGTGGACCAGGTCGCCGGTCCGGGCCTCGATCGGCGGTTCGTGAGCCTCGAGACCATCCGGGAGTTCAGCGTCGAGCGGCTCGACGAGTCCGGGGAGCGCGAGTCGATCAGCCGACGGCATGCGGAGTTCTTCCTGGACGTCGCCGAGGCGGCGGGGCTGCTGTGGGAGTCCGAGCGGCCGCAGCAGTACGACCTGGTCGTTGCCGACATCGACAACCTGCGCGCAGCGATCGACTGGGCGGCCGGCCGGGACGTCGAGCTGGCGCTGCTGATCGCGACCGCTCTGGAGGCATTCTGGGCGACGGTCAGCCCGTTCGAGGGGGCACGCCTGCTCGAGTCGCTGATCAGCGGCTCTTCGGGCCTGCCCGACGACCTGCGAGCCCGGGCGCTGCGCGTGTGGGGGGCGGGGTTGACCCGCAGCGGCCGCTCCGAGGCTGGCGCCGAACGCTACGAGCAGAGCCTGCGCGAGTTCCGCCGGCTGGGTGATCAGCGGGGTGCGGGCGGCGTGCTCACGCGTCTGTCGGGCGCCGCGCTCGCGACGGGCAACCGGTCAGAGGCCCGCCGCCTCGCCCAGGAGGGCCTCGACCTGCTGCGTCGCTCGGGCTTTCCGAAGGGCGAGTCGGTCGGGCTCGCCCAGCTCGGCGAGATCGAGTTCCTGGAGGGCGATCACGATGCCGGGCTGGCGACGATCCAGGCGAGCGTCGCCATGGCCGGCACAGCGGGCTTCGCCTGGTGGCAGGCACAGGCGCTGTTCCTGCTCGCCCAGCTGACGCACTCGGTCGGACGCCGTGCCGAGGCCATGGGGTGGTGCCGCGAGGCGCTTCGGATCAGCGACCGGATCGGCGACTGGATCCTGAGCATGTATTGCATCGCGCTGTTTGCCTCGATCCAGGGCGAGACGGGTGACGCGATCCTGGCCGCCCGGCTGTGGGGGTTCGTCGAATACGAGGAGGCGAGGCGCCCGTCGATCACCGGGTGGATGCCCGAGCGGGACGCGTTCGAGGCTGCGGCCATCCGTGGCGATCAGCCCGCGATCCGCACGGCGCGCGAGGAGGGTAAGCAGCTTTCCCAGTCCGCGGCGGTCGCGTTGATCCTCGCGCACGACGCCGCAGCGACGCCTTGACCTGAGGGTGTCCTGCCCGGGTCGGCAGCCCGCCGCGGGAGCCGATCCTGACCCCGCCGAGCCGCGTTCGGATGGCGGCCACGGTCACCCTGGTACCGGACCGCCCACCGACCAGTCGCCCACGACGACGTGTCGGGCAAGGACGTCCCTGAACACCGGCGTCGGCCTGGGCAACGGGGCGGGGGCCGCAGCCTGCGGCTGCCGCCGCCCGGTCCGATACCGCTCCCAGTCCAGCTCGCTACGCCAGACGTCGACGATCCGGTAACCCTCATCGATGGGACCGGCGACATGCAGGATCAACCCCGGGGGACGCATCGCGATCAGCCCGGCCACCGTCTGCTCGTAGTGCTCCCAGCTCGCACCGATGTCGTGGACAAACGCATATAGCACGCCAACACCTCCCGCGGCTCCGACAGGCGCCGATGCATCGAGCGTCCGCCGCGCGAGTAAAGGGTGGGTATAGCGGCGCGGCTCCCGGGGCGGATGCGAAGACCGACGGATATACCGACGCTTTACCTGCCCCCCGCAAGGTTCCGCCTGCGGTTCGCCCTGGTCGAACCACAACGGATATGGAGGCAGATCCATGAAACGTTGGCTGGTCGTTCTCACCCTCGCCGCCCTCGGCCTGAGCGTGGTTCCCACGGCGGCGGCGGCCCCGCCGAGCAGCGTCAGGTTCGACGTGTCGGTCGCTCTCAGCGGCAACCTCATGACATCGACTACCGCGGGCAGGTTCGTCGCGTCGGGTGCGA
>CAWIFB010000042.1:0-38775 GCA_963835335.1 uncultured Chloroflexia bacterium
GCGCGTGCAGGAGCCGGCGACGTCGGTGGCGCCGCTCGTCGTGGCCGGCCTCGAGACACAGCCGCAGCTGGTGGGTGCGGCGAGCGCCTAGGGGCCGTGGCCGGACGACCGCCCGCCCACACCCGCATCGCCGGTCAGTAGGCGCGAGCGAACACAGCCGTCTCCGAAGCCGGCGCGCCGCACCGGACGCAGGCGGTCGGGGGCTCGGCCTCCTCGAGCTGCCCGTCGAAGGGGAGAACGCGCAGCGTGGCGCCGGTCGTGGTCTGGACGTCGCGTTCGCAGGCGGCCGAACCGCACCAGCCGGTGACGAGGAAGCCACCCTGCGCGGCGTTCACGGCGACCAGGTCGTCCCAGCCGGAGACCCGGTGCGTGTTGGCGCGCTGGGACGTGATCGCCCGCTCCAGCAGGCGCGTCTGTAGCCGTTCGAGCCTCGCCGCGACATCGGCCGCAAGGCGATGGACCGGGACCGACACCTTCGCGCTCGAGCCGTCCGCCGCCGGCAACCGCTCGGCGACGACGAACGTGCCCGCCGCGACATCCCGTGGCCCGACCTCGAGCCGGATCGGGACGCCGCGCAGCTCCCAATGGTTGAACTTGTAGCCCGGCGTCACGTCGTCGCGCCGATCGACCCGCACGCTGATCCGCTGGTCACCGAACACGGCCTGTGCCCGCAGCGCGGCCTCGACCGGGGCGATTGCCGCTTCCACGGCCGCGCGCTCCTCAACCGTTCGCCAGATCGGCACGACCACGACCTGGATCGGCGCGATCCGTGGTGGCAGGACGAGCCCGCGGTCATCGCCGTGGACCATGATCACCGCGCCGATCGTCCGCCACGAGAAGCCCCACGACGTCCCGAACGGGTGCCGCCGCTCGTTGTCACGATCGAGGAAGCGGATGTCGAACGCCCGGGCGAAGTTCGAGCCGAGGTCGTGGCTGGTGCCCATCTGCAGCGCACGCCGGTCGCCCATCAGCGCCTCGCCGGTCAGGGTCACCTCGGCGCCCGGGAACTTCTCGGCTTCGCTCTTGCGGCCCCTGATCGTCGGGATCGCGAGCCAGTCGTGCCAGATCTCGCGGTACACGTCGAGCATCCGCTCCGCCTCCTCGCGGGCCTCGGCCGCGGTGGCGTGGAACGTGTGGCCTTCCTGCCACAGGAATTCGGCCGTGCGCAGGAACGGCCGCGTGCGGAGCTCCCAGCGGACCACGTTCGCCCACTGGTTCACGAGCACGGGCAGGTCGCGGTAGCTCTGGATCAGGTCGCGGTAGACGGCGCCGACCATCGCCTCGGAGGTGGGCCGGATCGCGAGGCGCTCGGCGAGCTCGTCGGCGCCGCCGTGGGTGACCCAGGCGACCTGCGGGCTGAACCCGTCGACATGCTCCGCCTCGGTCTCCAGGAGGCTCTCGGGAACGAGCAGTGGCAGGTAGATGTTCTCGTGGCCCGTCTCCTTGATCCGACGGTCGAGCGCGTCGCGCACGTGCTCCCACAGCGCGAAGCCATAGGGGCGGACGACGATGCAGCCCCGGACGGGCGCATAGGACGCGAGCTCGGCGTCGCGGACGACGTCGAGGTACCACTGGCCGAAGTCGGCCGATCGGGATGCGCGGGAAGGGTTGGACACAGGCGCGGGCATCGGGAGAGCTCCTCGAATTCTGGGCGATCGTGGCCAGCGGCTCTAGCCGTGTCGGCGGTGCCGACGCTCTTCGGCTAGAGCCCGATCGGGATTCGGAGGAGTCTCGGATGGCGCATGGTTGCCGGATCGTAGCGCATCCGGGGCGCATGCCCGCCGCCCATGCACACCGGCCCTGGGTCACGCGCTCGGGCGGGCGCGAAGGGTGTGTGCCTGCCAGTCACGGATCTCGGCCGCTGGCCGGCAGCTGCGCCGTCCAGCCCCGGGCTTGTTGCCTGCCAGTCACGGATTCCGGCCGCTGGCCGGCCGGCGAGCCCGTTCGGGCTGGTCTTGGTGACCGCAAGACACGGATCTCGCCCGCTGGCCGGCCGGTGAGCCCGTTCGGGCTGGTCTTGGTGACCGCCAGACACGGACCCCGGCGGGGTCCATCGGTATGGCCGTCGCATGCGGACCCCGGCGGTGGACCGGAGCGGTATCGTGGACGTCGCCCCGCCCTCCCAACACGAGGTCCGCATGTCCCAGCACGAGCGCGCCGGGCAGCCCGCCCGCCCGTCCGACCTGGTCGATATCGACGCCCTGCTGGCGGCCTACGCGGACGTCCACCCGGATCCCTCCGACCCCGCCCAGCGGGTCGCGTTCGGGACGTCCGGTCACCGGGGTTCGGCCCTCAAGGCGGCGTTCAACGAGGACCACATCCTGGCCACGACCGAGGCCATCTGCCGCTATCGGGCATCGCAGGGCTACACCGGCCCTCTGTTCATCGGCCGCGACACGCATGCGCTGTCCGAGCCCGCCTGGCGCACGGCGCTCGAGGTGCTGGTCGCGCACGATGTCGACGTTCGCGTCGACAGCGCTGATCGCTACACGCCCACGCCGGCGGTCTCGCACGCGATCCTGGTCGCGAACCGCGGGAGCGGCGTCGCGAACAGCCAGGCCGGCGGCAAGCGTCGCCTCGCGGACGGGATCGTGGTCACGCCGTCGCACAACCCGCCCGAGGACGGCGGGTTCAAGTACAACCCGCCAAACGGCGGGCCTGCCGACACCGACGTGACGCGCTGGATCCAGGACGAGGCGAACCGGATCCTCGAGGCGAGCGGGTCGGACGGCCTGGCCGGCATCGAGCGCATTCCCTTCGAGCGCGCGCGCGCCCGGGCGACGGCCTACGACTTCATGGGCACGTACGTCGCGGACCTCGAGCACGTCGTGGACATGGCCGCGATCGCCGCCTCCGGGCTGCGCCTGGGCGTCGATCCGCTGGGCGGCGCGGCGGTCGACTACTGGGGCGCGATCGGCGCGCGCTACGGGCTCGACCTCACCGTGACCAACGAGACGGTCGATCCGCAGTTCGGGTTCATGACCCTCGACTGGGACGGCCGGATCCGGATGGACCCATCCTCGCCGTTTGCGATGGCGCGCCTCGTCGAGCTGCGCGACCGGTTCGATCTCGCCCTGGGCAACGACACCGACGCTGACCGCCACGGGATCGTCGTTCCGGGAAGCGGGCTGATGAACCCCAATCACGTGCTGGCGGCGGCGATCTCGTACCTGTTCGGTGGCGGTCGCCGCTGGGGCGCGGATGTCGCCGTCGGCAAGACCCTCGTCTCGTCCTCGATCATCGATCGCGTGGTGGCCGACCTCGGTCGCCGCCTGGTCGAGGTCCCGGTGGGGTTCAAGTGGTTCGTCGACGGCCTGGTCGACGGCACGATCGGGTTCGGCGGCGAGGAGAGCGCGGGAGCGTCATTCCTCCGCCTGGACGGCAGCGTCTGGACGACCGACAAGGACGGCATCATCGCGTGCCTGCTCGCGGCCGAGCTGACCGCGCGGCTGGAGAGGAACCCGGCCGAGGTCTACACGAGCCTGACGGCGCGTTTCGGTGCGCCTGCCTATCGACGGATCGACGCCCCGGCGACCCCGGAGCTCAAGGCGGCGCTGGGGCGGCTGTCCCCGGACTCGGTGCGGGCGACGACGCTCGCCGGTGATCCGATCACGGCGAAGCTCACCCGCGCCCCGGGCAACGACGCGCCGATCGGCGGGCTCAAGGTCGTGAGCACCGAGGGCTGGTTCGCTGCGCGACCGTCGGGAACCGAGAACGTGACCAAGCTGTACGCGGAGAGCTTCCGCGGCGAGGAGCACCTGGGTCGGATCCTCGACGAGGCTGGCGCGATCATCGAGGCCGCCGTCTCGGGGTAGCAGCTCAGCGGGCCGCTCCGGGCAGCGCGGGGCCGCGGGATCAGCCGGCGATTGCGCCGGGGCCGATTGCGCCGGGGCCGATTGCGCCGCCGGCGATTGGGCAGCCGGCGAATGCGCCGGGGCCGATTACCCCATTCGGGGGATGGGCACCGGGACCGAATCGCCGCTCGCCTTCGATGATCGCATGGCCGACGATGGGCGGAGCGCGTCTCACGTCGCGTCCCACACCCCAGGAGACTCAATGCCGGCCCCGACCGCCGATCTCGTCTGCCTCCAGTGCGGCACCGTCGCAACGCGCGCCGGTGCCCAGATCTGCCGCCGCTGCGGCGTGAGGTTCGGGGACGCCCCGCCGGAGTTCGCGAAGCTGGCGACGTGCCCGGTCTGCTACCGGTCGACCGATGACGACGGCCGCCTGGCGTCCGTGTCCCGACCCGGGTTCCGGCTCGACATCAACGCGCACATCGACGAGCACGAGCGGTTCCCGGTGGGCGACGACGCGTGGCTCGAGACGCTGCGCCAGCACGACCGGATCCGGATCGGCCGCTGGCAGGCGCCGTTCGACCTGGTCCGCCGCTACCTCGTGACGGGCGTCGTCGACGCCGGCCGGAATCGCCTCGCGCAGCACAACGCGATCGTGATGGCGATGACCCAGATCCAGCGATGGGGCCGCGAGCCCGACATCTTCGGGGACCAGGAGGAGTGGCGCGCGGCCCGCGACGCCGTGGCCCAGCTGATGGACCGCTACCACGCGGTCGGCCGCGCCCGGATGACCGGCTAGGTCAAGGCTCCGGGCATCACGCCGAGGACCCGTCCTCGGGGCGGCGAGCCTCGACCAGCGTGTTCGGCGCGTTGTGGACCGCGGGGATCGAGCCCAGCCGGCCCGCCTGGTAGTCCGAGAATGCCTGGATGACCTCTTCGCGGGTGTTCATCACGAACGGTCCCATCCAGGCCACCGGCTCGCGGATCGGCCGGCCACCGAGGACGAGGACGTCGAGGTTGGGCGCGCGGCTCTCCTGGACGCGGTCCGCTTCGAAGGTCAGCGCATCGCCCGGCCCGAACACCGCCAGCTGGCCCAGCCGGGCCGGCCGGCCCTCGGCGCCCACGGTCCCGCGCCCGGCGAGGACGTAGGCCAGCGCGTTGTAATCGGCTCGCCACGGCAGCTCGAGCCTGGCCCCCGGGCTCAGCGTCGCGTGGACGAGCGTCATCGGCGTGTAGGTCGAGCCCGGTCCCGCGTGGCCGGCCACATCGCCCGCGATCACCCGCACCAGCGTGCCGCCGTCGTGGGATGACAGCAGCGAGACCTCGCTGGCCCGGATGTCCTGGTAGCGGGGCGCTGCGAGCTTCTGTGCCCGTGGCAGGTTGACCCACAGCTGGAACCCGTGGAACAGCCCGCCCGCGGCAACCAGCCACTCCGGCGGGCGCTCGATGTGGAGGATGCCCGCGCCGGCGGTCATCCACTGCGTGTCGCCGTTGGTGATCACGCCGCCGCCGCCGTTCGAGTCCTGGTGCTCGAACGTGCCGTCGAGCATGTAGGTGACGGTCTCGAAGCCGCGATGCGGATGCCACGGCGTGCCCTTGGGCTCGCCTGGCGCGTACTCGACCTCGCCCATCTGGTCGAGGTGGATGAACGGGTCGAGGTCCTCGAGCAGCACGCCGGCGAACGCGCGGCGGACGGGAAAGCCCTCGCCCTCGAAGGCACTGGGCGCGCTGGTCAGGCCGCGGACCGGCCGCTGCGTGGCGGCCATCGGGTCCGGGACGGGGATGCGGGGGAGGACGGTGATGTCGTCGACGGTGACGGCGGGCATGGGCTGGATCCTGAGCGATTGTGGTTGCACGTGCAACTATCGCATGACGGCGGCGGGGCGTCAACCGCGAGATCAGGAGGGAGCGCGGCCGCCCGCCGCCTCACCGGGCTCGACCCGCTCGATCTCGCACCGATTGCGTCCGTTCGCCTTGGCGCGAAACAGCGCAGCATCCGCCGGGGAGACCCAGGCGTCATCGGTTCGCCCGAGATCCGCTGGCCCGATCGTCGCGACGCCGATCGACACGGTGAGCACGTCGTGTGGCGGGTTGGCGGGGTGCGGGATGCGAGCCGCTTCCAGCAACCCCCGGATCCGTTCGGCGGCCAGGAGCCCTTCCCCGGGATCCGCAACCTGGACGAGCGCGAGGAACTCCTCGCCGCCGTATCGATACACGCGGTCCACGCCTCGCACGCCCTCCAGGAGCGTGACGGCCACGGAACGGAGGATCTGGTCGCCCGCAACGTGGCCGAGGCGATCATTGATCGCCTTGAATCGATCGAGGTCGATCATGAGCAGCGCATACCGGTCTCCGTACCGCGCGATCCGTGAACGGACGGCGGCCAGGTCGTACCTGAGGCTCATGCGGTTCCCGAGCCCGGTCAGCTCGTCGGTCCTGGCGGACTCCTCGAGCACCACGTTCAGGGTGTCGAGCCGCGCTTCATTGCGCCGCGCCGCGCGGTTGAGCGCCCGGATCTGCTCGATCTGGGCAAACGAGTCCACGCGGGCCAGGAGCCCTTCCATGTGGCCGTGAACGCTCAGGACGGTCGCGACCAGCAGGAGCATCGGCAGCTCGGCCGTCCGCTCTCCACTGGCCGAGCTCGACGGCGCAAGTGCGAGATAGCCGCCGGCCGCGACGACGTGGACGGCAAGCCACGTGACATGGACCCTCGTCATCCACGGGACCACGAGCGCGACGACGGTCGGCAACAGGAGCAGGTAGCCGGTGACGAACACGACCAGCACCGGGTGATAGATGCCCAGGGCCACGGTTGCCACGTCGACGACACCGAGGACCAGGAAGACAACCACCTCGGGGCGGCGCGATGCGACGGTGGCGATGGCTGTGAAGCCGATGGCAGCGCTGATCGCGACGGCGACGTTGAGGCCGACGACGAGCGCCAGGGCATCCTGGTGGAGCGGTGCCAGCCAGGCGATGTTGAGCAGCGCAGCCGCGACGACGAACACCATGCCCTGGCGCGCGGAGTCGCGAACCCGGTGTCGCTGCGTGGCCCTGTACCGCGGGGTCCTCGCGATGGCAAACGCCCGTGACCCGCGTCTGGCCCAGCTGGGCGGTCGCCGGGCAGCGTCGCCTGGTGCTTCCATGGCTCTCGATCTGCCGATGGGCGGATCCGGCGCCCGGCACGGCAGCCCGGCACGCGCCCGCGCTCGCATGATACGGCTCGGACGAACCGCTCCTTGCGCGCGGGTCGGCTCCCGCGCGGTGGCAGCCGACGTCCGGATGCCCGTGGGCGAGCGTCGGGACGGGCGCCCATGATCGCTTCTACCCTTGCGCTGGACGTTCGTTCCGAGCACTCGAGGAGGCTTTCATCGCTGCCATCGCGGAGCCGACACCCGCCGATGCCGCCCTCGCCGACGCCGTCGCGGTCCTCGTGCCGCGCCTGCGGAACGCCATCCGCGGCGAGGTCCGCGCGGATCGCGAGGCCCGGGCGCTGTATGCGTCCGACGCCTCGAACTACCGTGTCCCGCCGGGCGCCGTCGTCGCGCCGCGCACAGGCGATGAGCTTGCGGCCGTCGTCGCGCCTGGCTGCCGAGGCCGGTGTCCCGATCACGATGCGCGGGGCCGGAACGAGCATCGCGGGCAACGCGATCGGGCGAGGCCTCGTCATCGACACCTCGCGCCACCTGAACGCCATCCTCGACCTTGACCCCGACGCGGCGACCGCGACCGTCCAGCCGGGCGTCGTGCTGGACGACCTCAATGCGGCCGCCGCCGTCCACGGGCTGCGCGTGGGACCCGACCCGTCGACGCACAGCCGGTGCACGGTCGGCGGGATGATCGGCAACAACGCCTGCGGATCGCATTCCGTCCGGTGGGGGACGACCGCGCAGAACGTGCTGGGGTTGGAGCTGATCACGGCGGATGGGGTGCGCCGGCGGGTTGGCCGCGCCGGAGGCCTGACCGGGGATCCGCTGATGTCCGGCGGCTTGCCCGGCGATGCCACGGGCCTGGGGCCGGCGCTCGATGCCCGCATCCGGGTGCTGGCTGCCACCCACGAGGCGCTGATCCGCCGCGACCTGCCGCCGTGGCCGCGCCGGGTCTCCGGGCTACGGCCTCGACTGGCTGCTCCCGGAGCGCGGCTTCGACATCGCGAAGGCCCTGGTCGGCTCCGAGGGGACGTGTGCCGTCGTGGCGGCCGCGACGATCTCGCTGGTCCGGCCCCCGGCCCACCGCGCGCTGCTCGTGCTCGCCTTCGACGACGACGTCGCCGCCGCTGCGGCGGTCCCGGCGCTGCTGCCCGAGCACCCGCTCACGGTCGAGAGCCTGACTGCCGGCTTCCTGGCCGCGTGGCGGGATCCCGGGCTGCTGCCGGCCGGCGGGGCATGGCTGCTGGTGGAGGCCGGCGGCGACACGCCGGTCCAGGTGCGGGACCACGCGGCGCGGCTCGCGGCGGCGATCGACGCGCGGATCGGCGACCGGACGGCGGTGCTGATCGAGGATGCCGCTGCGCAGCGGCTGCTGTGGGCGGTGCGCGAGGACGGGGCCGGCCGGGCGGCACGACTCCCCGACGGCTCGCCCGCCTGGCCCGGCCTCGAGGACGCGGCCGTGCCGCCGGACCGGCTTGCCGCGTATCTCACCGCGCTCACGACCCTGCTCCGCGACCACGACCTGCGCGGCACCACGTACGGGCACTTCGGCGAGGGCTGCGTCCACCTCCGGGTGGGGTTCGGACTCGACCGCCCGGGCGGGGTCGATCGGCTGGCCGGATTCATGACGGCGGCCGCGGACCTCGTCGTCGCCCACGGCGGCACGCTGTCCGGCGAGCACGGTGACGGCCGGGCGCGCAGCGAGCTCCTGCCGCGCATGTTCAGCCCGGAGCTGATCCGCACCTTCGGGATCTGGAAGGCGATCTGGGACGAGGCGGGCGTGCTCAATCCCGGGATCGTGGTGGACCCGCTGCCGTTCACCGCGGACCTCCGCAGCCCGCGGCCGACGCTGATCTCGCTCGATCCGGCGTTCGCCCATGCCGCCGACGGCGGTGACCTCCGACAGGCCGTCGAGCGCTGCATCGGCGTCGGCCGTTGCGTGTCGCGACAGGGCGCGGCGCTGATGTGCCCGAGCTACCGGGCCACGGGCGAGGAGCGGCATTCGACGCGCGGTCGCTCACGCCTGCTCCAGGAGATGGTCGCCGGGCACGCTCGCCGACGAGGGCTGGCGCTCGACGGAGGTGCGCGACGCGCTCGACCTGTGCCTGTCGTGCCGGGCGTGCGCAACCGAATGCCCGACGGGCGTGGACATGGCGACCTACAAGTCGGAGTTCCTCGATCATCACTATCGGGGCCGGCGGCGGCCGCGGTCGCACTATTCGCTGGGCTGGCTGCCGACCTGGCTGCGGCTCGTCCACCGGGTTCCCGGCGGGGCACGCGGGGTCAACGCGCTCACCGGGTTTGCACCGGCGCGCCGCCTGTTCGCGTTGCTGGCCGGGATGGCCGGCGAGCGGCGCATCCCCCCGATCGCGCGGCGGACGTTCGTCGCTTCGTTCCGGGCCTCGTCGTCGGCTGGATCGGCCGCTCCATCGACCGGGGCGGACGCCCGCGACCGGGTGGTCCTGTGGCCGGACACGTTCAACAATCACCTCACGCCCGAGGTCGCGCAGGCCGCCGTCCGTGTGCTCGACGCCGCCGGGTTCGACGTGTCCGTTCCCTCGACGCCGGTCTGCTGCGGGCTCACCTGGATCACCACCGGCCAGCTGGACCGGGCGCGATCCGTGCTCCGGGCAACCGTTGCGGCGCCGGAGCTCGCCGGGGACGAGCCGATCGTCGTCCTCGAGCCGTCGTGCGCGGCGACGCTCCGGCGGGACCTGGTCGAGCTGCTCCCCGACGATGCCCGCGCCGCATCGATCGCGGGGCGGGTGACGACCTTCGCGGAGATCCTCGACCGCGCCGGCTACGCGGGCCCGGCCGGGCGAACCGATGACCGCCCTCGTCCAGCCGCACTGCCACCAGCAGGCCGTGCTCGGGACGGACGCCGACCGGCGGGTGATGGCGTTCGCGGGGATCGAGCCGTCACCGATGCTGAGCGGGTGCTGCGGGTTAGCCGGCAACTTCGGGGCGGAGGCGGGCCACGAGGCGATCTCCCGATCCGTGGCCGAGCTGGCGCTGCTCCCCGCGCTCCGCGCGACCGGGCCGGACGACGTGATCCTCGCCGACGGCTTCAGCTGCCGGACCCAGATCGAGTTCCTCGACGGGCGCCGGGCGCGCCACCTGGCCGAGGTCCTGGCAACACGGCTGGATCGATGATGGACGCGCTCCGCGATCTGCCCGGCCCGGTGCTCGTCCTGGCCGCGGCGGTGCTCGGCAGCGTCGTCGGGTACACGTGGCTCCGGCGCGTGACCGGGGTCGAACCCGAGGCGCGATCGTTCCGCGCGACCGATCCGCCGCGGCGCTGGATGGATCCTTCTCTGCGGGCGGTCGCGCTGGTCGCGGCCATCGTCGCGCTGCTCGCCCTCGCGTTCCTCGTGTCGAAGGCGGTCTGACCGGCTCACGCGTCGCGCCGACGCCGGCTCAGCGGTTGCCGTTGGCCATCCGCGACGGCGTCCGGGCGTCCCCGGAGCCGCCACATCGCGACGACCCCGACCAGGGGACCGACCGCCAGCAGTGCGAACACGAGCCGCCAGCCCAGCGCATCGGCCTCGCTCAGCAGCCCGACCAGCAGGATCGTGATCCCGGTCAGCAGGAACCCGGCGGCGGTCTGGAGCGCGAGGGCTGAACCGGCCGTGCCCGGAGGCCCCAGCTCCGTGACGGCAGCCGAGAATTGTGCGGAGTCGGCGACCACGCTCACGCCCCACACCAGCCCGACGACCAGCGTCAGCCACGGCGCCGCACCGAACAGCAGGCCGATGGCGACCGAGCAGCTGCCGCTGATCGCCATCGCCGCGATCGTGAGCGTCGTCCGGCCTACGCGATCCGCCGCCAGCCCGGCGAGCGCGCAACCCACCCCACCGGCCGCGACGACCACGAACGCCGCCAGGCTGGAGGTCGCCGGATCCGCCACTCCCGCGGCCGTGAAGCTGGCGGCGAAGAACAGCGGGATCCAGGTCCACATCGCGTACAGCTCCCACATGTGGCCCAGGTAGCCGAGATTGGCGAGCCGTACCGACGGCTCCGCGAAGGCCCGTCGGGCGACCTCGATGCTGAACCGGGGCGCCGGGACATCGAACGGCCCGCGCTCGACGGTGCGTCCCACCAGCACGCCGCCCACGATCCCGGCGACGCTGGCGCTGGCGACGATCGCGCGCCAGTCGAGCCCCGACAGCGCGCCGATCGACCGGAACAGGTAGGGCAGCGACGACCCCACGGTCAGGGCGCCGACCAGGATGCCGATCGCGAGCCCGCGCTCCCGCCGGAACCAGCCGGCCACGATCTTCATGCCCACCGGGTACACCCCGGCCATCGCCAGCCCGGTGACGAAGCGGAACAGGAGCGCGGTGCCGAGGTCGGCCGACGCGTAGGCAAAGCCGAGGTTGGCGATGGCCGCTCCCAGTGCCCCGGCCAGGAACAGCCAGCGGGCGGGGAGGACGTCGGGCGCGCCGGTCACGGCGAGCGCGAGCGCGCCGGCGACGAAGCCCAGCTGGACGGCGATCGTGAGCAGCGGCAGGTCGAGGCCGTGGAGCGACAGCGCCGGGGTGATCAGCGGTGCGACCGCGGAGGCGCTGAACCAGGGGGACATCGCGAGCAGCTCCCCGACCGACAGCAGCGCGAGCAGCCGCCAGCGCCCGGCGGCCTCGGGGGCAGCCGGATCCGCCGCGGCCGGGGACGTCGTTGCCGGGGACGCGTCGCCCAACGTCAGGGTGCGTCCGGCAGCATCGTGTACACGAGGCAGGTGCCCCGCAGGACCTCGGTGCCGTCCTCGCGCCTGCGCGACGCAGCGCAGCCGCGTGATCGGCTTGTCCGCGCGCGCCTCGACGACCTCCGCCTCCGCCGTGACCGTGTCGCCGATGAACACCGGGGCGGGGTAGTCCCACTCCTGGTGGAGGAACACGCTCCCCGGGCCCGGCAGCTCCATCGCCACCAGCGCGTTGAACAGCCCCGTGGTCAGCCCGCCCTGGACGACCAGCCGGCCGGCGCGCGTCCGAGCGGCGTAGTCGGCATCGAAATGCAGCGGGTTCCGGTCGCCGGACAGGCGGGCGAAGGCCTCGACGTCATCGGCCGAGAAGGTCCGCGTCCACGTCGCTCGAGACCCGACGGACGGGGGCTGCCAGGCCATGAGCACCTCGGTGTACGGAGAGGGACGTCTGGGCGTGCGCCCGGTGGCACCGAACCATAGCGATGGAGCGGACGCCGCGTCATGCCGTCGAAGGTGCCGCGAGCCTTGCCGATCCGCCCGACTCGGCGAACGCCATCGGCCGCGGCGTCAGCGGTACGGCGACCTGGTGCCGGACGGCGACCTCGCGCCGGCGTCGATCAGCGGCCGAGTGCGTCCCGGGCGCCATTCTCCTGCCAGGCCCGGTACAGGAGGGCGAGGCCGAAGATGACGGCGATCAGCGGGACCACCTGGTCCGAATCGAGCTCGGGGAGGTCGATGCCGAGCGTGTTCCGAAGCACGTAGTAGCCGCCGACGAAGATCAGGATCAGCGCGATGACGACGGTGCCGACGCCGCTGCGTCGTGCCACCCGGTGTTCGGACACGTTCCGACTCCTCATGGGCAACAGCGCGTCAGGGGGGCGTCTGCGCGCCGGGCGCGGTCCATTCTGCGATGGCTCGTGGCGCTGCACAGGGTCGACGGTCGCGTTGGCGCGCGCCGTTGGTCGCTCGACCCGGCGCCCGTCGGGAGAGGAAGTTCGGCTCTGGTTCGTCTTGGCGCCGTTTCGCAAGGTCCGGCGTGGGGTTCGGCCCAACGTGAGGGAGAGCGCCGATGAAGTCGCTGATCGGCATCCTGCCGTTCGCCGTCGTGCTGGTGATCGCGGGTGCCGCCATCTGGTGGATGCTGTCGAGGGACATGGGTGCGGGCCGGTGGTTGCTGGCCGCGGTGCTCATCGGACACGCGGTGGTCCACGTGATGTTCGCCCTGCCCGAGTCGGTGGCAGCCGACGCGGGACCCGCTTGGCCGTTCACCATGGCCGGATCGTGGCTCGTGGCGCCCGCGGGGCTGGACGTCAACGTCGTGCGCGCAATCGGCATGACGCTGATCGCGATCATCGGGATCGGGTTCGTGATCGCGGCCGGGTCCACGGTTGGTCTCGTCGTCCCCGCCGGCTGGTGGCCTGGCGCCGTGGTGGTGTCGTCACTCGCGTCCGCCGTGATGCTGGTGCTGTTCTTCGATCTGCAGCTGGTCCTCGGCCTCGGGATCGATGCCCTGCTCGTCTGGGTCGCGGCCGCGGGCCTGTGGGCTCCGTGAGGCGGCAGCGACCGAGCGGTTGAATCAGCGGGTGCGCGGGCGCCCGCCGAATCGAGGCGGTAGGAACGGGTCTGGTCAGGCGGCCAGCCTGCCCAGGGCGTCCGGGTTCGCGGAGCCCGACGGCGCGGCCGGCACGTCGATCACGAAGCGGCGGTCGTGGACGAGCCCGCGCACGAGCTGGCTGACGCCAGCCGGCAGCCGGGACGGGGCTGCGAACGTGGCGCACTCGAGCCATGCGGCGTCGTCATGGACGGCGATCGACAGGCTGTTGCCACAGGCGCAGAAGGAGGGGAGTCGGAGGGCCGCGTCAATCGCGGCAAGGATCGTGTCGTCGTGCATGGCACGCACCTCGGCTCCGGCATTCGTGGTCGCCGGTGTCCGCGCGATGCGGGCGAGATCGACCTGCCAGGAGCAAGACCGCCGTGGCCCAACTGATGCGCTCCGTGAGCGCAGGATCCACGACCCGGACCGGCTGCCACCCCCTGGTGGACCTGAGCAGACCCGTGGCAATCATGCTGGGGCACATCCGGCGAACGCACGAGGGCCGACCGGGTACCGGTCTGGTTGCACTTGCGTTATCGGACTAGTCCAAGTAGCCCACGCTTCGTCGTCCGTCTGGCCCCCGACGAGCGCGCCGACCCCCGCCCTCGCTGCGGGGCCGGCGCGCCGGCATTCAGTTGGCGCGGAGCACGTTGACGATGGTCCGTGCGAGGAGGTCCCGGCCCGCGACCGACGGGTGGTCGTCGCAGGCAGGGGGCGGAGCGAGGTTCACGATGCGCAGCCCCGCCGCACAGGTGTCGCCGGCGTACGCGGCCGAGGCGCCGGCGAATGCGCCGAAGCCGTCAGCGACGATGCCGCCCCAGGCCAGGGTCCGGTCGACGAGAACCTGGTTGACCTGCGCGATGGCCCAGGTCGTGGTCGCGTCCGCGTAGTCAGGGGAGTAGAAGGTCAGGCCGACGAGCTTGTGCCGATAGCCGTCGACGTTGCGGATGTGGCCGTAGATGGTGTCGAGGTTTGCGGACAGCGTCGCCAGCATCCCCGGCAGGCCGGCGAGGACACACATGGTGGGGTCGATCGCGGTCAGGCACGCGTCCCGCAGGGCACCGATGTCGTTCGCACCCAGGTCGAGCGTGACGAGCTGGGTCTTCGGATGGGTCTGCAGGTACGCGTCGGCGAAGTCCAGCTGCGACGTTGCGTACGCCACATGGAGCGGCGCTCCGAGCATGCGCCAGGTCCCGCAGCCGTGGTCGGCACCCGCAAGGTCGATGAAGTGGCTGCTCGTCTCGCCGGGGCACGACGCGTTCGTCAGCCGGTCCCGGAGCGCGGCGGCCACTGTGTCCGGATAGCCGACGAAGTTGGCCGGGTCGGCTGGCGACGCGAACGGGCTATAGCCGAAGGCGAGCGAGTCGCCGAGGGCCAGGTAGCTGATCGGCCGGCTGGCAGCGGCCCCGCTGGGCACAGCGAACGCGGCGACGAGCCCGACCGTGGCGATGAAGGTGGCAAGGCGACGCATGGCCCCTCCTCGGATGCGCATGCCGCGGGTCGGTCTCGCCAGTGGCTCGGTGCGGTCCAGGCGGCCGGTGTGTGGACCGCACGTCAGAGCTCCCGTGGCCCGCTGGAACGTAGACCTCGACCTTCGCGTGGGCAAGAGGCCAATGGCCCGGCCATCCGGTCCGGAACCAGCCTGGTGCGGGTAGGCGACGTGGGCGGCGGCGTGCACGACCGCGGCGCATGCCGAGCGCGTATCGAGAGTCACCGCGGACATCTATCGGATGCCGGCACACCGGGGGCGGAAGGTGACCGCGAGAAACGGGGCGTCGCTGAACAGCCGTATCCGATACGAATGGCCCATGGACGCCGCGATACCAGCGTCTAGTGTCCGTGGTGCCCAGCACCGTTGATGTGCAGCCGAGGCCTGGGACATTCCCGTGGCGGCGGTATCCGGCGTAGCCGAGCGGCAGGATCTGCTCAACAGGCTCCGTAGCACGAGGATGTGAGATCGTGGAACCGAGGTCTTTGGCTCGAGCCGTGGCAATCGCCATGGCGTTCGTGCTCGTCGGTTGCGGCGGAGCGGAGAATCCAGCGACAGCGTTCGCGATCACCTCCCGACTCGACGGCGCCGTGGTGGCCGCAGCCGACCGTCGTCGTCGAGGGCCGAGCCCCAGCGGGCGCAACCGTCACCGAAGACATAGGCCTTGCTCCCGATGCTCACGCGACCGCGGACGACAGCGGCACGTGGTCGATCACCGTGACGCTCAAGGACGGGCAGAACACACTCAAATTCCGGCTTGGTGACGACAAGTCGACCGACCAAACCATCACGATCACATACGGACCGGCCGCAGTTGCATCGTTCGAGGTGCCGGCGAGTGACGAGCCGACTGCCCAGGACTCGCCTCCGAGGGGCCGACGACGACCGCGACCCCTGCACCAACGCCGACCGTAACTCCTGCACCAACGCCGAAGCCCACCCCCGAGCCGACACTCAAACCGACCCCGCAGCCCACCCCTATCGCTTACGCGAAACTCACGTCTCGAGCCTGGGCGCTCGTCGTGAAGTCACCCGACAAGTACCTCGGGAAGGCCTACCAGGTTTGGGGGTGTATTTCGCAGTTCGACGCCGCCACCGGGGATGACGCATTCCGTGCGCAAGCGTCCTACGCGAAACAGTCGTACTGGTACACCGACGCTGACAACGCCCTCTTCACCGGGGACGCTGATCAATTGGCCAACTTCGTTCAGGACGACGTTGTTTTCATGAATGTCATCTCGCTCGGATCCTTCACCTACGACACGCAGATCGGTGGCAGCACGACCGTCCCGATGTTCCTGGTCGACAAGATCACGCGGAAGGGTTCTTGCGGTTAGCTATAGCGGTGAGGACGCAGGAGCGTCCGATGAGTGGCCATTTGCGGATCCATGAGGGCTGTTGGGGCGACGGCCTCGGCTGCCACAACGACGCGTGCCGGGGGGGTCCGCAACGGATTGTCGCCGCTCCATGCCAGCCGAGCACCGAGCGCATCCTCGAGGACTACCGGCACCAAGCCGCTCACCGCTCTGACTTCCGAACCTAACGGCTGCTTGGCCTTCCCGCCTGACCAGCGCTGCGTTAGGCCGCTGCCGGAACCACGGCTGGGATGAGGGCGGGCGCGATGCGGTGGCCCGCGAAGCGGTGACCGGGGTAGCAGGCATCCCGACCCCCGGTGGCTGTACCCAGACGAGGCGACGATGCTCTCGGATGCATTCCTCGACGGCCTCACGCGCACGGCCGAAGCGATCGTTGCGCGCGACCTGCTCGACCCGGCGGACGTGGACACCCTCCTCGCGACGTGGCGCGTCCCCTTCGGCGGCCTGGGCTGAAGACTCTTGTGTGCCGAGCCCGGGTTGGCAGGTGCGTCCCTCGTGATCCGGGGCTACGACGACGCCTGAAACGAGTGCGCCACGACCCGACGGACGCGATACCACGGCGTGAGCGCGGCGACCATCGCGTCGCCTTCGGCGGGACCGGAGGTGTGGACGCAGATCACGCCGATCGGGAGGGGCCGCCCGCGGGCCGCACGCTCCTCGAGCAGGCGCAGGACAGGCTCGATCGTCAGGCCGGGGCCCAGGTTGTCGTCAAGCCAGAGTTCGCGCCGTTCGTGCTCCGCCAGCCGGGACATTCCCTCGGTGGCTGTCCGCGCGTACACGGCCAGAAAGCGGAACGTGCGCTGATGGTCGATGACGAGAACGTCCGGCTTGTCCATGTCTCCTGAACTCTCGTTCACGTCTGGGTCGCACGCAAGGAACGTCGCCGCGCCTCGACCCGCTCGACGGAGTCGGCCTACGGCCACCAATGGGCGACCCGTGGGGCAGGTTCGCCGCGATCTCTGCATCGACCCCAACCCTCCCGACGTGGCCGGACCTGGTTTCGGATCGCCGACGAGAAGGATCTCACCGACCAGGAGGTCACCGCGGGTCAGCCGGAGCGAATCTGGGGACTACACTGGGGATCGACGCGCGGCCCGAACCCTGGCTGCCGGGACCGCGCCGAGCCACTGGGAGGGACCGAGTGACGGGCTCCAGGTCATCCGGGTCAATCAAAGTCCAGTCATGACGGCAGGCACGCCAGATACGTCGCGGGGCGCGGCGTTAGCCAGTAAGGGGCGGTCGATCTGCCAGCGCGCCTGGGCGGCGGCGTTGCGCGTCCTCTGCGACGACACGGGCGGCATCGACGACACCAAGCTTCCCTCGGGGTTCGCCGCGCCGCATCAGCGGGGAAGTCGCGCGGTTCGCAACCTCTGGCACCTGCCTTTCTGACGCCGGCGGAGCGCTGCTGAGGCGGTCACACATAGGCTCGAGTCTGGCAGTTGGATCGTCGAGTCCCTTTGCGCCGCCCGTAAGCCGCGTCTGATCGGCCCGTCCTACCAGGCGCAGCAGGCGTGACATCTGCCCGG
Source organism: uncultured Chloroflexia bacterium (assembly GCA_963835335.1). Classification (GTDB taxonomy): domain Bacteria; phylum Chloroflexota; class Limnocylindria; order Limnocylindrales; family CSP1-4; genus CAIXZV01. The sequence goes on from CAWIFB010000042.1 coordinate 17,628, forward strand.
AGATGAGCCCTGCCCCAGGACCGGCTCGCCGGATCCTCAGCTCCCTCAGCGTGCGGGGATCTGCGTCCCGGCGAGCTGACCCGCCTTCAATTCAAGGTCCACGTCGGGGCTGACGCCGAGCTCGGCATGGAGACGGCCAAGGTCGAGCACGATCGGCGCCGCGACCGCGCTGATCGCGTAGCGCGTGACCGGAGGTTCCCGTCGCGTTCCGGCCAACCGATACGCGGACTCGAGCGCGATCGCCACGCCGTCGGCCAGGCGGCCCGGGACTCCGATCACCTGCAGCGGCTCGTTCCGGGCCGCGAACAGTGCCAGGAGGAGCTCCCTCGGGCTTCGTGGCGTGGCATCGGCGACGTTGACGGGTCCGCGCACATCCGGGTGCGCGAGGGCCGCCTCGACCGCGTCGGCCAGGCTCTCGATGTGGGTGGTCGACATCCGATTGCGTCCACCGTCCGGGAGCACGAGTCTCCCGGCCCGCACGCGGGACTCGATCCGGGGCAGGAGCGTCCGGTCGCCCGGTCCCCAGACCGCGCGCGGGCGCAGGATGATCGCGTCCGGTCGCCCGGCCTCGACCAGGTGCTCCTGGTCGGCCTTTGCGCGTGGATACGGCCCGCGATAGTGCCGCGACCCGAGCGGCGTGTCTGACTCCCGGTACGTTCCCTCGCGCCCGTCGGGCACGTAGACCGAGGAGCTGCCGATCACGACCAGGCGTGCTCCCGGATCCATGGCGTCGATCACGCGCGCGGTTCCCCTGACCGTGACCGCCTGGAAGACCCGCTCGTCGCCCCAGGGGGCGACGTGGGCCGCGGCGTGCACGACCGCGTCGCATGCGGGGAGCGCCGCCGGTGGCAATCCGTCCACGCCGAGGTCCCAGCGCGCGTACTCGACCCCCTCGGGTGCGGCGACCGAGCGCCCAAGGGCGAGGACCTCATGACCGTGCGCGGCAAGCCGCTGCACGATCGCCCCTCCCACGAAGCCGGTTGCGCCGGTGACCGCGATCCTCATTCCGCGCCCGGGGGCAGGACCGGATCATCCGGTGACGGCCGGCCCAGGCGGGCTGCCGCGATCCGCACCAGCTCCCGCCGGTCGGGCTTGCCGGATCGGCCGGTGCGCGGCAGGGTCTCGAGCCCGAGGATCACGTCGGGACGGGCGTGGCGGTCGAGGGGTGACCGCGAGCTCGCCACGAGCGTCGCGAGGCGGGCACGCGCGGCCTCGGGGTCGCCACCGGCGCGGGGCACGGCGAACAGGACGACGGTCTCGTCAGCATGGATGTCGGGCAGGCCGACGATCACCGCCGCCTCCAGGTCGGCCCCGTCGGCAAGAAGCGGTTCGTACAGGGCGGGGTAGATGTTCTGGCCGTCACGGATCAGCATCTCCTTTCGGCGCCCGACCAGGACGACCCGACCCGCTGCGTCGAGCCGAGCGAGATCGCCGCTGGCCAGCTCCCCGACCGGGAGCTCGTCGCCGAGGTACCCGAGAGCGAGCGCCGGGCCCCCGACGTGGAGCTCGCCATCGGCGGCGATCCGGACGTGCACACCATCGATCGGGCGGCCAACGAGATCCCCCTCGCGTTCGTCGAACGCCAGACGCTCGACCGCGTCGATCGCTGCGACGAGCAGGTACTCGGTCATGCCGTAGATCGAGCGGATCTCGGCGCCGGGCATCCGCTCGACGAGCTCGCGGAGCGTCGCGTTGCGGACCGGCGCACTACCCAGCAGGAGGAGACGGGCCTGACCGCCCGCACGTGCGAAGGCCAGCGCTCTGTGGGGCGGCAGCGAGAGGTGGGTGATCCCCAGCCGGCGGACCAGTGCGGCCAGTCGGGCCGGATCGCGCGGATCCGCGAGCACGACCGGGACACCCGCGAGGAGGGCGGGAATGACGAGGTGGAGCGCGCTGCCCAGGACGACCGAATCGGCGGGCAGCTGGATGTAGCGCTGTGCAGCGTCCATCAGCGCCGCCAGGCCGTCGCCGCCGTAGACGACGCCGCGCGGCGCACCGGTGGACCCGGACGTGAACACGACCAGGGCGGGGGCACGACCATCGAGCGGCCTCCGCGCGTCGCCGCCGGCCAGCCGGTCGAGACGGCGGACGCGGGCCGGGGCGAACGAGGTCGTCCACGTGACGGGCGCCAGCTCGCGCACGCCGGGCAGGGCGAGCCCGCGCCGGGCCGCGAGCCAGCGGAGGATCGGATGGTGGAGCACCGTCGCGACCCTCCCGTCGGTCACGAGGGCCTCGACGCCCGCGGTCCGCGCCCGATCGACCATGGTCGCCGGGCTCAGTCCCGTGTCGAGGATCACCGGGACGACGCCGGCCCGGAAGGCGCCCAGCAGCCATGCGATGCCGTCGGCGTCCGGTCGAACGCCGAAGGCCACCCGGGCGCCGGGCGCAAAGCCTGCCCGGGCATAGGCGCCAGCGGCGGCACGGACACGCGCAGCAAGCTCGCCGCGCCGCAGGAGAATGCGTCCGTCGGGCCCCAGGAAGGCCGGGCGGTCGGGCTGAGCCGGCACATCGAACCGGGCAAGCAGGCCGTCGAGCCCGGTCATGGAGCCTGGACGACCAGGCGACCGTAGGCCGCGAACAGCACTCCGGCCGCCGGCCGCCGCTCGACGATCCGGAGCCGGTCGAAGGACGCGAGCGCATCGAACAGCCGGCGCAGCTCCTCCCGGGCGATCGGCGCGCCGATGCAGAAATGCGGTCCGGCTCCGAACCACAGATGGCGCAGCTCGCGAGGCATCGCCGCCTCGAGGTGCAGGCGCTCGGGATCGTCGCCATAGAGCCGGTGCCAACGTGCCATCCCGTACAGCGAGAGGAACACCCGCTCGTCGCGGTGGAACCGGTAGCCAGCGACCGTGACCGGCTCCGGGCTGCTCCGGACGATGAACTCGCTCGGCGTCGTCAGCCGCAGGCCTTCCTCGATGACGGCCTCGCGCGCAACTGCACCGCCCACGAGCGACGGCCAGCGGCCGTTGTCCAGCAGGAGGGCCACGATGCGGGGTGCACCCGACGTGACGGTCTCGGTCCCGGCGAGGATGATCACCGCGACGAGCGCCCGGGCCTCGTCGAACGCGAGCCCGAGATCGCGCAGGCGGCCCATGACTCCACGGCCCGTCGCCCATCCCTCGCGGCCCGGGGCCACCAGGGACTCGGTGAGCGACCGGGCCCGGGCGAGGTCGTCCGGCCGCACCCCGCGACGGATCGCCCTGACCGTCATCGCCACGAGCGCCTCGCCCGTGCGATAGGTCGCGAGATACCCCTCGTCCCCGTCGGACGGAGGCTCGGCACCGAGGAGCGCGAACGTCGTCCGCCCGGTGATGACCCGGACCAGGCGCACGAGATCCACGCGTTCCCCGCCCCGGAGACGCTCCACGGCCTCGGCGATCGGCGTGCCCGCCGAGTCCTCGACGATCCGGGCCGCCGCATCCGGAGCGAGCAGCGGCCCGAGCACGCGGCGCAGCTGCTCGTGGTCGGGGCCGTCCATGTTGAGCAGGGCGTTGGGGCCGATCGCCAGGTCGATGAGCTCGCCGTGCGTCCCGGGCCCGACGGTCCTGAAGTGCGCAGCATCGACGAGGATCGCGCGCCCGGCGATCGGGTCGTTGACCACGGTTCCGAACCGGCCAAGACGGACGAACCGCCGCCGTCCCAGCAGCCGCAGGCCGAGGTACGCGAGCGGCGAGACCGACAGCCAGAGGCGTGCCTCCCACCATCCGGCCCGTCGCTGACCCGGCGCCAGGCGTGCCGCGACCCGATCCCCCAGGGCAAGGAGCGGATTGCGGCTGATCCGCCGGCCCTCAGCGGACATCGATCGGCCGCCCGCCGGTCTCGTGCCGCATGTACCAGCGGAGGACGCCCGCTGCGCCATAGCCACGGTAGCGTCGGGCGCTGGCGGCGACGATGGCGTCGTGGTCCGAGATGACCCGGTCGCTGACCCGCCGGACCCGGTTCATCAGCGCCCGATCGTCGTGCACCTCGTCGATCCTGGATCTCGGGAACCCACCGACCCGCTCGTACATCTCGGCGCGGATCCCGCAGTTCGACCCGGTCAGCAGCCGGAACCGGGTGCGATATCCGGGGCGCCAGTTGTGGAGGATGGCCCCGAAGGCGCCCACCTTCATCAGCAGGAACACCGCGAGGTACTCGCCACGACCGAGCCGCTCGTCGTCACGAGCCACGACGCGCCCGGCGATGAGGTCGATCCCGCCGGCCAGCCCGTCGCGCATGCGTGCCGCCCAGTCGGCACGGGGGAGCGAATCGGCGTCGGTCCGGAGTAGGAATCGCGCGCCGCCGGCCAGCGCGACCCGCATCCCGGTGTCGGCCGCAGCACCGGTGCCGCGCTCGGGTTCGGCGACGAGCCGCAGGCCGACCCCCGCAGCCGTGAAGGCGGCGACCTCAGCGCGCACCGCCTCGGCCGTCCGGTCCGCGCTCATGTTGTCGACCACGCAGACCACGAGCGGGCGCAGGCTCTGATCGCGCAGCGCGCCAAGCGTCGCGCCGATGCCTGCCCTCCTCGTCGAACGCCGGTACGGTCACCCAGGTGTCGGCCTCGCCCGGGGAGAGGATCTCGACCGGGCGCTCGTCGAGCCGGACGGGCGGCACTGCCACCAGGGAGCGGCCCGCGAACGCCTCGAACCGGGTGCCGTCCCGGCTCACAGCACGAACGCGAGGGTCGCCACGGACAGGCCCGCGCCCAGGCCGAAGAAGAGGGCGCGGTCGCCACGGGCGACCCGCCCCGCCTGGCGGGCGAGGCTGAGGCCGAGCGGCAGCGACGCCGCCGCCACGTTGCCATGCTCGGCGACCGTGAACATGACCCGCTCGCGCGGAAGCCCGAGGCGTTCCACGAGCTCGTCGGCAAGCGGCGCGGTCACCTGGTGGATCAGGAACAGCGCATAGTCGTCCAGGGTGGTCGCGGTCTCGCGGAACACGCGCAGGCCGATGTCGCTGTCCACCGAGCGGAAGGCATCGCGCAGACGGGCTCCGTCACCGCCGGCGTACGAGAACTCGTCCCCGCGTGGATGCCGAGAGCCCCCACCCGGGACCTGGCTGATCGACCAGTGCTCGGATTCCGAGTGGACGTGGTGGTAGAAGATCCCGCGCCTCCCGTCGCTCGGCTCGAGGGCCATCGCGCCACCTGCATCTCCCACGGTGTAGCCGAGGAAGGCTTCCCGGAAGGCCCGCACGCCGTCGACCTGGTAGCGCGCAACGATGGTCGGTGTCTCGCCCGTCACGACGAGGGCGCGCCGGGCAGACCCGCGTGCCATCAGTGCCTCGGCGACGCGCAGGCCGTCGATGACGCTGTTGCAGGCGTTCTTGACGTCGAAGACCGAGGCCCCGCGAACCCCGAGCTCGGCCGCGATGATGTGGGCCGTCGCCGGCTCTATCTGGTCCTGGGCCGTGGCGGCGAAGATCAGGAGGTCGATGTCCGCGGCCTCGAACCCTGCCTCGGCCATCGCGTCGCGAGCCGCCGCGACCGCGAGCGTCGAGGAGTATTCCCCCTGGCTGACCATGCGACGTTCCCGGACTCCGGAGACCGTCTCCAGCGCCCCGCGCGGTACCGGGAGCCTGCCCGATGCCGCGGCGATCCGCTGCTCGATCTCGGCCGTCGTGGCTCGACCGGCGGGAAGCGAGTGGGCAACGCCCGCGATCTGGACGACGGGCGGGCCGCTGGTCGGGATGGAGGCCGACGCAGTCTGGTTCGAGGAGCTGACCATGTGAGACCGCCGATCGTGTGCGTGCCTGATGGCGTCCTGCGGATCGGGCCGAGGCTGCTTCGCGCGTCGGAGGCCGCGACCGCTCCAGATACTGTCTCGTCACGCGGCCAGAATCAATCCGTCGTGCCTGGCTTTGCCCCGGCAAGGGCCGCCTTCATCCGGGCAGGAGCAGCGCGCGCCCGATCACGCGGCCGCCGCCCAGGTCGTCGACGGCCCGGTGGATGTCGTCGCTGCCGCTGGGTTACCCAGCCTTCCGAGCCACCGATCCATGCCCGCATGGATGTCCCTGGGGCATGTGGCCGGACGCCAATCTGAACTCAGGGAATGGGGTGGCCTACGGGTCTCGAACCCGTAACCTTCGGAGCCACAATCCGATGCTCTGCCCATTGAGCTAAGGCCACCGTGGCGCGTGCGGCGAGGCACCGGGCCCGGCCGCGGTCGCTGAGTCTACCGGATTCCCGGTGCGCGGCGAGTTGAAGCGGCGAGTTGAGCGCCGGCGGAATCAGCGCTCGCGAGGGGCCGCGGTTTCGTCAGGGCGACGGTCCGGTTGGGTGTGGTGCGGTTGGGGCGGGAAACCGGTACCGGGGGATGGTGCGGTCGGGACCATCGAGCCGGGGGAGCCGGCCGGGCAGCGTCCTATGGTCGACCTGAGCCGGTCCCCGCCGGTGCCACGAGAGAGTCCCATCCGATCATGAACGCAACTGTCCCTCGCACCGGATTCCGGTCATCGCTGGTGGACGGCCGCCGGTTCGCGGCGCTCGTTGCGCTCGTATTCGGCATCACCGCGGTCGGCCTGCTCGCCGTCCCCGCGCCGACGCTGGCCACGGCCTGGAGCCCCGGGACGCTACAGCTCCGCCTCCGAGTCGCAGCTCAACACGCTCCAGAACCAGGCGCGCGCGTCGGCCGGGCTCAAGGCGCTCAAGGTCGACAGCACGCTGCGCACGATCGCGCGCTGGCGGAGCAAGGACATGATCGACCGGGACTACTTCGCGCACACGATCAAGGGCACCGAGCAACAACGTCTTCTACTACATGACGCACAAGTACGGCTACTGCTTCAAGACGGCCGGCGAGAACATCGGCACGATGCCACCGTGGCCCGGCGCCACGGTGGAGCAGGCCACGGCCTGGGTCTTCAACCAGTTCATGAAGTCCTCGGGGCACCGGGCCAACATCCTGGGCAAGGCATGGGACGTCGTGGGGGTCGGGGCATACCAGGGGCTGGACGGCACCTTCATGTGGACGGTCATCTTTGCCGACAAGTGCGGCACGGTCAGCGCCGCGACCCCCAAGCCGACCCCCAAGCCGACACCGAAGCCGACCGCCAAGCCGACACCGAAGCCAACGCCCAAGCCCACGCCACGGCCGACCGCCAAGCCCACCGCGGCCCCGACGGCCGCCCCGATCGTGATCGAGGCACCGAGCCAGGTAGGGCCCACCGAGGCCCCGACATTCGCTCCGCTGTCGACCCCCTTCGATCTGCCGACGCCGAGCCTCGCGCCCCCGACGGAGGCGCCGTCCGGCAACCCCTTCGCCGGCGACGTGACCCGGATCCGGCTGCGGGTCGTCGATCAGCCCTCGTCGCTGGGCCTGGCGGGCTCGATCCTCGACTCGGTCGCCTCGCGCTACTTCGGGAGCTGACGCCGGCGCCGCGAGGCCCCGAAGGCGGCGACCCGCCGCCACGATCCCCTCGTCCTGCTGGTCCGGTTCCGCACCGGGACCATCGGGCAGGTGACCGCACTGGACCGCACCGGTAGGGTGATAACCGTCCCTTGCCGCCCCGCAGGAGCCGTCAGCCCGAGATGACCGCCTCTTCGTTCCCGAATCCGGCCGCCGCATCGGCGACCGGCTCACCGTCCCCGGCCGCAGCGGTCCGCCCCATCCTCGAAGCCAGGGAGCTGACCCGGCAGTTCCGCATGCCCGGCGAGACGGTGGATGCGGTGCGGGGCGTCAGCCTGTCCGTCGCACCCGGAGAGTTCGTGGCCCTGATGGGACCATCGGGCTCCGGCAAGAGCACCCTGCTTCAACTGCTTGGCGGGCTCGACCGGCCGTCCACCGGCGAGGTACTGATCGAAGGCGAATCGATCAGCCTGCTGTCCGACGATGGGGCGACCCGGCTGCGCCGCGAGCGGACCGGGTTCGTGTTCCAGTCGTTCAACCTGATCCCGCTGCTCAACGTGCTCGAGAACGTGGGGCTGCCGTTCACGATCGCCGGCCAGGACCCCCGGTCGAGCGCGCTGGCTGCCCGGGTGCGCGACGCGATCGAGCTGGTGGACCTGACGGGCAAGGAGCGCCATCGGCCGGACGAGCTGTCCGCGGGCGAGCAGCAGCGCGTGGCCGTTGCCCGGGCGATCGTGACCGGTCCCGCCCTCCTGTTCGCCGACGAGCCGACCGGCAACCTTGACTTCACCACCGGGCTGGAGATCCTCGAGGCGCTGTGGCGCACGTGTGTCGACCGCGGCCAGACGATCGTGCTGGTCACGCATGACGCCAAGGCCGCCGCGTACGCTGACCGGGTGCTCGTCATCCGGGACGGCCAGATCCGCGAGGAGATCGTGCTCGGCCGCCGCGACGACCACGCTGCCGCCCCGCTCATCTCGCGGCTCGCCCAGCTCGGGCTGTAGCCCTCGCCATGCGCGGTCTCGCTCCGTACGCCTGGCGCAGCCTCGTCGCGAGGCCTGCCCGATCCCTGCTCACGGTGTTCGGGATCGCGATCGGCGTCGGCGTGCTCGTGGCCGCCCTTGCCGTCAACGCGGGGTTGGACGCGTCGATCGACCGGACCGTCAGCTCGCTCGTGGGCCGCGCGGACCTCCGGGTGAGCGCCTTTGCCGAGACCGGCCTGTCGGGGGCGACGCTGTCGGCGATCGACGGCGTGCCCGGCGTTGCGCTGACCGCCCCGGCGATCGAGCGCCGCACGTTCCTCGTTCCCGAGTCCGGCCAGCCGATCGAATCGGAGCCGGTGACTGTGCTGGGCATCGAGCCGACCCGCGAGCCTCGGGTCCGGGACCTGCCCCTCGTCCGTGGCGCACCGCTCCGGGATGTCAACGAGGCCGTCGCCTTGATCACCGAGCGCCTGGCGACGGCCGAGGGTCTCGATGTCGGGAGCCAGCTCACCCTGTTCGGCTCCGGGGCGCCGCTGTCGGTCCGGGTCGTGGGGATCATCGCGGGCGACGGTCCGGCGCTCGGCTCCGCGGGCCGGACGATCGTGCTGCCGATCGGCACGGCGGCGCTGCTCAACATGCCCGACGACGCAGCGATGGGCGACCGCGGCACGATGTCCGGCCTGACCAGAATCGATGTGGTGATCGCCGCAGGTGCCGATGTGGACGCTGTGGCAGCGGGCATCGATCGCGCGATCAGCGCCGATCCCTATGTCCTCTCGGTCCCGCGCGACATCGCCGTGTCGCTTCGCGCGTCCACCGCCGACGTGCGCTCGACGATGGCGCTGCTCGCCGCGATCACCCTGTTCGCGGCGGCGTTCCTGATCCTGAACACGCTGGCGATGACGGTCGTCGAGCGGATTCGCGAGCTCGGCCTGCTCCGGGCGGCCGGCGCGGGTCGCGCACAGATCATCCGGATCGTCCTGGGCCAGGCGATCCTGCTGGGCGGTGCCGGATCGATCCTCGGGACCGGCCTGGGCGTCCTCCTCGGGGCGCTCGTCGCGGCGGGCCTCGCGGCCTCCGGCAGCGTCCTGATCGACGGACCCGCGATCACGCCCGGCGTGATCACGGCAGGGCTCGCGGGCGGCCTGGTCGTGACCATCGTGGCCTCGCTCGAACCCGCCCGCCGCGCCGCCGGGGTCAGCCCGGTGATGGCGTTGCGTGCGCGGGCCGACCCGACCGCCGCGGTGCGGGCCCACGTGGGCTGGCTCGTCGCGGTGATCCTCGTGGTGGGCGTGATGTCGGTCGTGCTGCTGCCGGGCGGTTCCACGTCGGCCGAGAGCACGGCACGGGCGGCGGCCGTGTACGCGATCCTGCTCGGGGTCGTCCTGCTGACGCCCGCGCTGATCCGACCCCTCGGCCGGCTCGCGGGGTTGCCGTTCGGGCTGTTCCTCCGGCTCGAGGAGCGACTCGCCCGGGCGGCGATCGCGCGCGACCCGGGTCGGACCACGCTCACGGTCGGCGCGCTGATCGTCGGGCTGACGATGGTCGTCGCGCTGGGGATGGTCAACGTCAACGCCCGCGCCGCGGCGAGCGCCTGGCTCGCGGACGTGGTCCCGGGCGACGAGATCGTGACCGCCATCGCACCGGCGCCGGTCGGCGCCGACGGTGTCGACCGGGATTTCGCGGCGATCGACGGGGTCGCGCGTGCCACGCCCATCGCGACGTTCGACCTCGCGTTCCGGGGCACCCGCCTGGAGGCCGTCGCCATCCGCGGCGCAGACTTCGAGGCCGACGGGCGGCTCACGTTCGTCGCGGGAGACCGGGCGGCAGCATTCGCGGCGCTCGATGCCGGCGGCGCGGTCCTCCTGTCGCGGGCCCGCGCGGCCGAGCTCGGCGTTGGCCTCGGTGACGTGATCGCCGTGTCCACGGTGAACGGCCTGGTCGAGCTCGACGTCGCGGGAATCGTCGAACGCTCGTTCCCGGGCCGCACCGGCGAGGCCGCGCTGGTCGGCTGGCCCGACGCGCTGGACCGCTTCGGGGTCCAGGGAGCGGACGCGATCGCGATCCGGTTCGAGCCCGGCAAGGCCGACGCGGCCGCCGCTGCCGTCGACACGCTCGCCCGCGAGCGGGCGATGACGACCGCGCCCATCTCACAGGTCGAGGGTGCGCTGGGCGATGCGCTCGACCGCGTGATCGGCCTGCTCGACGTGCTGGCCCTGGCTGCGGTGGTGATCGCGGCGCTGGGCATCGTCAACACCCTGTCGATGGATACCTGGGAGCGTGTTCGCGAGCTCGCGATGCTGCGGGCCGCGGGAATGAGCCGGCGCCAGGTGTGGCGAAGCGTGCTCGTCGAGGCCGGGATCCTGGGCGCGATCGGGGGCGTCGTGGGGTCGGTCACCGGCCTGGGCATCGGCGCGCTGCTCATCGTGACCGACGGAAGCGCGCAGCATGGCGTGATCAGCGTGCCGTGGGCGAGCGTCGGGGTTGCGCTGGTGCTGGGCGTCGTGCTCTCGATGGTCGCGGCCGCGCAGCCGGCCCGGATCGCGGGTGCACGCGGCATCGTGCGCTCGATCCGCGCCGAGTAGTCGCACGCAGCCCACGCGTCACGCGGCCGCGAGTCCCTCCGACTCTGGTGGCCGGAGCGGGCGATTGGTAGACTCCGCGACACGCCGCATCGATCGACCGCGGCATCTGAGGGAGACCATGTCGCTCGCCATCCCGTCGCTGAACCGGGTGCCCGTGACCGAGCGGGGCGTCACCATCGCCGACTACCTCGTGCCCGTTCGCATCGGCGAGCGCGTCTCTCCGGTGCTCCGCAACATCGTGTTCATCATCGCGGGCGCGCTGCTGCTCTACCTGACCTCGCGCGTCTCGATCCCCATCCCCGACAGCCCGGTCCCGTTCACGCTCCAGAACTTCGGGGTGCTGGTCGTGGGCGGCGGGCTTGGCATGCGACGCGGCGGGCTGGCCGGCCTGCTGTATGTCGCGCTGGGTGCCGTCGGGCTGCCGTTCTTCGCCGAGGGCAAGGGCGGCCTGGACGTCATCCTCGGCACGAACGGCGGCTACCTCGTCGGCTTCATCGTCGCCGCGGCGCTGGTCGGGCGGCTCGCCGAGCTCGGCTGGGACCGGCGGATCGGCGGTGCGGTCGGGGCGACCCTGCTGGGCACGCTGGTGATCTACGTGATCGGGGTCCCGTGGCTCGCGCAGGTGGCGCACCTGAGCCCGGCGGATGCGATCGCCAAGGGCCTCCAGCCGTTCGTCGTGTTCGACACGATCAAGCTGCTGGCCGCGGCGGCGGTGTTCCCGGTGGCCTGGTGGGTCGTCGGGCGCCGGCCCAGCGAGCGCTGACGGCCACCTCGAGGCGCCTCGTCGGCTCAGCGCACCCGGCAAACCACGCGCGGGCTGAGGATCGCGCCGACGACGACCGCCGGGGCCTGTACGGCCCGGGATCCGAGGCGTGGCGGCTCAATCGCGAGGCATCGCTGCTGCTCGGCGCGGGGCCGCGCGCGCTGCTGCTCCAGATCGCCCACCCGCTGGTGGCGGAGGGCGTGGACCAGCACTCCGACTTCCGCTCGGATCCGTGGGCGCGGCTGTCCGGCACGCTGCGCAGCTATCTGCGGATCGTCTACGGGACGGGGCCGGCGGCGCGCGCGGAGATCCGGCGCCTCAACGCCCTGCACGGTGCGGTCACGGGGCCCGTTCGAGACCCTGCGTCCGCCGCCCGGTTCGGGGCGACGTACCGGGCCCGGGACGCCGACCTGTCGCTGTGGGTCCACGCGACGCTGGTCGATTCCACGCTGGCCGCGGTGGACGCGTGGCTGGAGCCGCTGTCCGCGGACCGTCGATCCCGGTTCTACGCGGAGACCATCGCCATCGGCCGTCTGTTCGGCGTGCCGGCGGACCGCCTGCCACCCGACATCGATGCCTTCGACGCCTACATGGCCGCGATGCTGGCCCCCGATGGACCGGTGCATCCATCCGCGACTGCGCGCGAGCTGGCGGCCGTGATCCTGCACCCTGACCTGGCGCCGCTCGCCGAGCACGGCGCGATCGCCGCCCGGTTGGGCCGCAGCGCGCCGGCGGTCGCGAGCCTCCTGCGGCGCGTCCCGGGGGTCGCCGTCGACTGGCTCCTCGTCCCGTCCATCGGCCTGCTGCCGGACGCGACACGCGCCGAGTACGGGCTGGCGTGGGGGCGGCGCGAGCGGATGATCGAGAGGTACCTGGTCACCGCGTGGGGCGCATGGCGGCCGCTGGTGCCCCCGCGCTGGCGCTGGTTCCCGCAGGCCCTGGCTGCGGACGCCCGGCCGCGGACGTAGAAGCGGCGAGATCGCGTCGCCGCTGGATCGCCGCTACGTCGCCGCGCCCAGCGCGCGTTGCAGCTCAGGCGTGCCGGCCAGCGACGCGATCGGCCGGATCGGCGGCGGGTCCGCATCCCGCGGGCCGAGCTCCAGCCCGTACCACTCGACGCCGTGCCATCGCCCCTGCTTGTAGCCGATCGCCTCGAACTCGCCGACGCGCGTGAAGCCCAGCGACCGGTGGAGCGCCACGGAGCCCGGGTTGGGGAGCGTGACGCCGGCCACCGCGAGGTGGAAGCCCTGGACCCGGAGGATCGCGAGCAGCGCCGTCATCGATGCCCGCCCGAGCCCCCGCCCGGTGAATGCCGCGTCGACGTAGACGGTGGTCTCGGCCGTCCAGTCGTACGCGGCGCGCTCGCGGTGGCGTGACGCATAGGCGTACGCGCGGATAACGCCGTCCACCTCGGCCACGAGCCAGGGGGTTCGCTGGATCGTGCGCGTGATCCGCGTCGCCATCTCCGCCGCGTCCGGCGGCGCCTGCTCGAACGACACGGACGTCGTCTCGACGTAGGGCCGGTAGATCGTGGCACACGCGGCTCCATCGTCGGGCGTCGCCAGCCTGAGGGTCGCCGCAAGGGGTTCCATCGGTGCCGTCCGTCTCCGTGCCTTGCCGTCAGTAGAGCGTCGGGAATCGGCCGCGCCACCAGCTTCCGAGGTTGACCGGCGTCGCGGCGTCGAGCGCGTCGAGCAGCGTGCCCGTGTCGACGAGCCCCCAGCGATTGTCCGCGAGGTAGCCACGGATCGCTGCCCAGAACGCCGCCGAGCCCATCCTCGTTCGCGCCGCCGCCAGCAGGTTGCCGCCCTGGATGTAGATCGTCTCGTAATAGCACGCGCTCGAGTAGCGGTAGATGCTCCGATCGAGCGGGGCGGTCGCACAGCGCGATGCACGCCGCATGCCGAGGACGTCCCGGGCGACGAAGTCGGCGGCGGCCTCGTCGGCGAACGGGTCGCGGGCCTGGTCGTTGCCCACGATCCCGTAGAACCACTGGTGGGCGATCTCGTGGGTGACGAGATAGGTCAGGTTGGACGTGGCGACGCCGGTCGGGATCCAGGCCACGCCCGGGCCCTCCATCCCGTAGCCGCCGGCGGACTGGACGACCTGGAGCACCGGGTAGGGGTAGGGCCCGAGCCGGGCCTCGAGCTTCGACAGCGCCGATTTCGCGGCCGCGAGCATGGCCGCCGCCGGGCCGCCGGGCCGCGTCAGGACCCGGATCTCCGTGCCGCCCACGTGCGCCCGTGACGTTCGGTAGTCCGCGGCCGCCGCGAGCGTGAAGTCGCGGACGTTGACGGCGCTGAAGCTGCGCGATCGGCCGTCATCGCTGCCGGAGGTCTCGACCCCGGTCGTGGCCACGACCATCGGCACATCTGTCTGCAGCCGGACGGTGACCTGCGGGCTCACCGGGGTCACGAACGGGTCGCCGTGGTTCGGCCGGCTGAACGGCGTGGTCCGGCTGATCCACGGGATCCAGCGGTACAGGTCGACGACGCCGTTCGCGCGCGTGAGCAGCCAGTCGGACCCGCCGATGCCGGACCGGAGCGTGGCGGAGAAGGGGATGGCGAGGGTCGCCGTCGCGCCGTCGGGAAGGACCCCGCCCAGCGGGACGATGAGCGTCTGGTCATCGATGGCCGGGGTGACGGCGGCCCCATCGACCGTCACGGCACCCAGCTGAAGCCGGCCGAGGGCTGCCAGCACGGTGTTGAGCTCGAGGCGGTCGATGCCGTCGCCCGAGCGGTTGGTGGCCACGATGGTGACCGAGCCGCCAAGGGTCCGCGCTGCGACCGCGAGCTGGACGTCGACGAAGTAGCTGGCCCGGACGTCCATGCTCGACCGGTCGACGGCGCCCGGGACGATGGCGGTCGCCGGAGCCGGGCTTGGCACCGCCGCCGGCATCGGTGAGGTCGTCGGTCCGATCGTGGGGGCCGCGCCATCCGTGGTGCCCGGGTCCGCGGACGAGCCCGGGTGCGTCGCGACCGCAACGCTCGCGGGAGCGGATGGACCGGCCGCCCGGTCGCCCGGCGGTGTCGCTGGCGCAGGGCGGGTGGCGAACAGATAGGCGAGCGCTGCCACCACCGCGAAGCCGGCAAACGTCACCGCGGCGATGCGGCGCTGGCGTGTCCCCGGCATCCCCGGATCGTACTCCGGGCGCCGGCCCGCTCCGGCGGTGCGCGATACTTCGCCGATGGTGCCCACGGAGACCCGAGGTGACGGACCCGCGCTGCTGCGGGCGATCGGCGCACGCCTGCCCGAGCTGCGGCTGCTGACCGACCCGGTCGATCGTGAAGCCCACCGGCGCGACGAGACCGCGTACCTGCCGGCCGGCATGCCACTCGCGGTCGCCCTGCCCGAGGACACCGACCAGGTCGTGGAGCTCGTGCGACTGTGCGCCGAGCACGACGTGCCGATCGTGCCCCGCGGCGCCGGGACCGGGCTGTCGGGCGGCTCGGCCGGCATCGAGGGCGCGCTCACCATCGCGTTCACGCGGATGAGCCGGGTGCTCGAGATCGACCGCGAGAACCTCACCGTGACCACCCAGCCGGGCGTCGTCAATGCGGACCTCAAGGCAGCGGTCGCGGCCGAGGGCCTGTTCTACGCACCGGACCCGGCGTCGTACGAGACGTGCACGATCGGTGGCAACCTTGGCACCAACGCCGGCGGCCTGTGCTGCGTCAAGTACGGGGTGACGCGCGACGCCGTGCTCGGGCTGGAGGTCGTCATGGCAGATGCGACCGTCGTCCGCCTGGGCGGCAAGAACGTCAAGGACGTCGCGGGCTACGGCCTCATCCCGCTCCTCGTCGGCAGCCAGGGCACGCTCGGCCTGATGACCGAGGCCACGCTCCGGCTGCGGCCCACGCCGCCGCCGCGGGCGACGATGCTCGCCTTCTTCCCGACCCTCGAATCCGCGGGGGACGCGGTTGCCGGGCTGACCCGCAGCGGGCTCGCCCCGGTCACCCTCGAGCTGATGGACCGGTTCACGATCCGGGCCGTGGACGAAGTCCACCGGCTGGGGCTGGACCGCGATGCGGCCGCGATGCTCCTGGTCGAGTCGGACCTGCCCGGGGACGCGGGCCGGCTGGAGCTCGAGGCCGCGGAACCGGTGTGCACGGCCGCCGGTGCGACGCTGGTCGTCCGGGCGGCCGATCCCCAGGAGGCCGAGTGGCTGCGCGAAGGCCGGCGGCTTGCGTTCCGCGCGCTGGAGCACCTGGGCGTCGCACGGATGGAGGACGTCGGGGTGCCGCGCGGCCGGATCCCGGACATGCTGCGCGCGATCGAGGCGATCTCGGAGCGGCATGGCCTGCCTGTCGGGACGTTCGGGCATGCCGGCGACGGCAACCTGCATCCGACCTTCATCCTGTCCCGCGACGACGAGGACCGGTCGGTCGCCCGGCTCGAGGCCGCCCGCCACGACCTCTACGCTGCCGCGCTCGCGCTGGGCGGCACGGTGACCGGTGAGCACGGGATCGGCGCGGCCCGGCGGGACTGGCTGGTCCGCCAGCGGGGCGACGCTGCTGTCGACGTGATGCGCGCGATCAAGCGCGCGCTCGATCCGCGCGACCTGCTGAACCCGGGACGCGTCCTGGCCTGACCGCCGGGACGGTCCGAATGCGGGCCTGATGCGAGCCGGATGGCCCGGGCCGAGGGGCACGCGCGCCTGACAGGTTCCGGCCCACCATTCGGGGACCGACGGCCCTGCACCCTGCCTGCACGTGCGGCGAGCATGTGGCCCATCGCAGTCGGGAGTCCTCCATGAGCGCCGTCCACGTGCTCGTCGCCTTTGCTTCGCAGAACGGGTCGACCGCCGGGATCGCCGGCACGATCGCATCCGAGCTTCGCGATGCCGGGCTCGAGGCCGACTGCCGGCCGGTCGCCGAGGTGAGCGACCTTGGCCAGTACGACGCCGTGGTCCTCGGCAGTGGCGTGTTCGTCGTGCGCAGCACGTCCGACGGCGGCGGGTTCATCGCCGGTCACCGCGATGACCTGGCTCGACGGGCGGTGTGGCTGTTCTCCGCCGGCCCGATCGGCGGCGCGGAGTCGACCGGGGTCGGGGATGCGTCCGGGATCCTGGACAAGCCCAGCGTCGCACAGCCGCCCGAGATCTGGGACGGGTCGGCCGCCTCCGCCCCATCCGGTGACGCCACACCGGTGATGTGCGTGGCCCAGGCGATCGGTGCCCGGGGCGCGGCGAGGTTCGGGCACGCGCCGCTGCCCGCCGGCATGCGATCCGACAGCCTGCCGCCGGACGACTGGCGGGACGTCGGGCGCGTGCGCGCATGGGCGCGATCGATCGCAGCGGCCCTCGGGCGACCCGGGAGCCGTGACCCGTCGGCCGGTCGCCGGCCGCTCGCGCCCCGCGCTCCGGTCGTGACAGCCTAGGTGTCACGGCGGCCCGCCAGGATGCGGGCCATGGAAGCACGAATCCTCCCTCTCCCGGCCGTGGTCCCGCCCGCGTCAACGACGCCGCGGGCGGCCGGCGGCGTCCGCGTGGACGGCGAGCGGATCGTGGTCGAGCGCCTCGTGCTCGCAGATGCCGCGCTCGCGGCCTCGCTCGCGGAGCGCGATCCCGCGGACCGGCCGGCCGTGGTCGAACGAGCCCTGCGGATCGGGCTGCTGGCGCTCCAGGATGCGTCGACGTCGATGGACGTGGATGTCGTCCGCCGCGAGTTCGAGAAGCTGGTGGCCCAGACCAGCGCCGCCAACGAACAGGCCGCGCGGGCGGTGGAGGAGGTCCTGCGCGCCAACTTCGCGGACGGCGACGGGCGCCTCCCCCGGACGCTCGAGCAATTCCTCGGGGACCGCGGCGCGCTCCAGCAGTTCGTCAACGAGCTGTTCGACGAGACGCGACGGGACTCGGCCATCGGTCGGATCGGCAGCCTGCTCGGGCAGTACTTCGACGGGGATCGCTCGAAGCTCGCACACCTGCTGGACCCCACCCGCCTGGGGTCGCCGCTCCACCAGTTCCGGCAGGAGATCGCGGAGGGGTTCCAGGGTGTCCACGAACGGCTGACCGCGATCGAGGCGGCGGCACGGGCGCGGGCGGATGAGCGCTCCCGGTCCGCCGCGAAGGGTGGCGATTTCGAGGACCTGCTGGAGGGCATGCTCGGCGACCTGGCCCGCGGCTCCGGCGACCTGCTGGACCGCACGGGCAACGAGGTCGGATCCACGCTCGGCTCGAAGAAGGGCGACTTCGTGCTCACCATCGATGCCCGTCTCACGCGCGGTGCGGACGTGCGCGTGGTGCTCGAGGCAAAGGACCGCGTGATGTCGCAGCGGGCGATGCGCGAGGAGCTGCGCGAGGCGCGCGAGAACCGCGGGGCGACGGTGGGGGTCGCGGTCTGGACGCCCGCGCATGCCCCAAGCGGCGTCACCCCGTTCGCGATGATCGGCGATGACGTGCACGTGGTCGTGGATCCGGAGGCGCCGGACGGTGCCTACCTCGAGGCCGCGGTGCGCCTGGCCAGGCTGCTCGCGCTGGCGCAGCTGCAGGACCGGGAGGTCGAGGTGGACGCGGCCGCGATCGGGCGAGCGCTGGCGGGCGTGCGCGAGCAGCTCGAGGCGATCCGGGCGCTCAAGAGCCAGCTGACGTCGGTATCGAACGCGACCAAGGCCGTGTGGACGGGTCTGGACACGCTGCGCAGCGGGATCCTCGCCCGGGTGGCCGACGCGGAGGCTGAGCTGCGCCTCGTCGAGACGGCGTAGCGGTCCTGCCGGCGGCGCCTCGTCGCGACAGTGCCGGAGTGGGACTGCGGGACTAGCGGATGGGGTGACCACGGGGCCCTGTACCCCGGGGCAGGGGCCGTGCGACGCTTGTGTCGAGCGGAGGCCGTTTGCACCGCTGGTCATAATGGTTCGGACTCGGGAGCCGCCATGCGTCGCGCCGCCGCCGCACTCGCCCTCGCCTTTGCCGCACTGACGGCCGTACCGGCCGGAACGGTCGCGGCGTCGAGCCGCGCCGTGCTCGCCCCCATCCAGCGGCCGTCCACCGCCGCAACGGCTGCATCGAAGGCCACCGGGCTCGACATCGCCGACCGGTGGATCGTGGTGCTCAAGGACGGCACGGACGTGGGTCGGGCCGCGGGCCGCGCACGCGGACTGGGCGCATCACCCGAGCACACCTTTGCCCACGCGGTCCACGGGTATGCGGCGAAGCTCGACGCCGGCCAGCTGGACGCCGTCCGCCGGGACCCGGACGTGGCCATGGTGGTCGCGGACGATGTCGTCTCGATCCAGGGCCAGACCGTCCCCACGGGTGTCGAACGCATCTCCGGGCTGCGATCCCCGATCGCGAAGATCGATGGCGTCGATGAGCGGGTGGATGCCGATGTTGCCATCGTCGACACCGGGATCGATCGGACGCACCCGGATCTCAACGTGGTCGGCGGCATCAACTGCTCGACCACCAACCCGAATGCCTGGTGGGACAGCAACGGGCACGGGACCCATGTCGCCGGGACGGTCGGCGCGCTGGACAATGGCATCGGCGTCGTTGGCGTGGCGCCGGGCGTCCGCCTGTGGGCGGTGCGGATCCTCGATTCGGCGGGCAATGGCCTGCTGTCGTGGTATGTCTGCGGCCTCGACTGGATCGCGGCGCAGCACGACCCCCTCGATGCAACCCGCCCGCTGTTCGAGGCGGTGAACATGTCGGTCGCCAAGCCCGGGTCCGATGACCGTGCATGCGGTGCCGTCAACGCCGACATCCTCCATGCCGCGATCTGCCGGCTCGTCGCCACGGGGGTCACCGTGGTCGCGGCTGCCGGCAACAACTCGTTCAATGCCTCGCGTCTCGTGCCGGCCAGCTACGACGAGGTGATCACGGTCTCGGCACTGGCCGACACGGACGGGCAGCCGGGCGGGCACGGCGGGCACGCGTGCTACTCGTGGGGCAGCTACGACACGGACGACACGTTCGCCAACTTCTCCAACTACGGCGCGGATGTCGATCTCATCGCCCCGGGCAAGTGCATCCGCTCCACCCTGCCCAACAACTCGTACGGATACCTGTCCGGGACGTCGATGGCGGCACCGCTGGTCACGGGCGCGGTTGCCCTCTACATGTCCTCGCGTCCGCTGGCAACGCCCGCCGACGTGAAGGCGGCACTCCAGGCGATGGGCAACCTTGGCTGGAACACCGCCACGGATCCGGACACTCGCCACGAGCCGCTGCTCGACGTGTCGCGGATCGTGCCGCTGGGCGACTATGCCCTCGCTGCCACCGTTCCGGACGATTTCCTGCCCTGGCCCGGGATGTCCTTCGAGGTCCCGATCGATGTCATCCGCGCCGAGGACTTCACAGACACCGTGGACGTCTCGGTCGACGTGCCGGACGGCCTGATCGGCATCGTGGATCCGAGCGATCTGGCCGGTGACGGATCGGCCGCGGCGACCCTGACAGTGACCATCCCGGCGGACGCGCCGACCGGCGACTATCCGATCACGATCCATGGTCGGGCGGGAGACCGCGACCGGACCACCGACCTCGTGATCGCCGTTGCTCCCGTTCCGACCTCCCGCCTGTCGGGCGCCGACCGGTTCGCCACCGCTGCCGCCATCAGCAAGGCCAGCTTCCCGGCGGGGGTCGCGGTCGCCTACATCGCCAACGGGCTCAACTTCCCCGATGCGCTCGCCGGGGCCGCGGCAGCGGGTGCCGCGAAGGCTCCGGTGCTGCTCGTGCGGCCCGACGCCATCCCGTCGTCCATCGCGACCGAGCTCGCGAGGCTCCACCCAGGCCGGATCGTCGTGCTCGGTGGGACCAGTGCCGTGAGCGACGCCGTGAAGACGGCCCTCGCCACCTATACGGCGGGCGGCGTCACCAGGCTTGCGGGCGCCGACCGGTTCGCCACCGCTGCCGCCATCAGCAAGGCCAGCTTCCCGGCGGGGGTCGGGGTCGCCTACATCGCCAACGGGCTCAACTTCCCCGATGCGCTCGCCGGGGCCGCGGCAGCGGGTGCCGCGAAGGCTCCGGTGCTGCTCGTGCGGCCCGACGCCATCCCGTCGTCCATCGCGACCGAGCTCGCGAGGCTCCACCCCGGCCGGATCGTCGTGCTCGGTGGGACCAGTGCCGTGAGCGACGCCGTGAAGACGGCCCTCGCCACCTATACGGCGGGCGGCGTCACCAGGCTTGCGGGCGCCGACCGGTTCGCCACCGCTGCCGCCATCAGCAAGGCCAGCTTCCCGGCGGGGGTCGGGGTCGCCTACATCGCCAACGGGCTCAACTTCCCCGATGCGCTCGCCGGGGCCGCGGTGGCCGGGGCACAGGGTGGCCCGGTCCTGCTCGTCACCCGGGACGCCGTCCCGTCGCCCATCGCGAGCGAGCTCGACCGGCTCAACCCCGGCCGGATCGTCGTGCTCGGCGGGACCGGGGTGGTGAGCGACGCCACGACGGCTGCGGCGCGCGCCGCCGCTCTTCCCTAGCAGCGGCGGAGGCCGATCGGCAGAGCCGCCCGACGGGTACCGGCCCATCGAACGCCCGGGTCGTCGACCGCGGGAGAT
>CAWIFB010000043.1:0-9421 GCA_963835335.1 uncultured Chloroflexia bacterium
GCGCGGACCCGGCCGGCAGCCTCCGACGGGCGCGGGCGTGGCTCCACGACTGGGGTGGCCGGTTCCTGGGCCTGGAACAGGCGGCCCGGCGTGCGCAACGCCCGCCGTCCGAGCCCGCGATCGCCGAGATCGGCGACTGAACGGTCCGCGCGTCAGGCCGCCGACGCGGCCTCGGCGGTGGCACGCCCGCGCGGCGGCTCGACCACCGGGCGCAGCGTGATCGCCGCGGCGATGTACAGCACCACGCCGAGCGCGAACACCGCGCGCGGGCTGAGCTCGAGATAGCCAGCCCGGGTCACCAGGTCGAGGACGACGCCGCCGATCGCGAGCCCCAGCGTGGTCGCCGAGGCGGTCGCGACGTTGCTCAGGCCCATGTACCGGCCCGCCGACGCGCGCGGGATGATGTCCGTCATCAATGCCCAGTCGACCGCAAGGAACGATCCCGGCCGACGCCCCGAACAGGAAGCCGCCGATGAGCGCCACCGGCACGTTGGGCGCGACGGCGGCGATCGCGATCCCCACGCCGCCGATGGCGCAGGCGGCCCAGATGACCGGCTTGCGGCCGATGCGATCCGAGATCCTCGACGCCGGGACCACCGCGATGAGGTTCGCGACGACCACGACCGCAAGCACCAGCAGCTGCGTCTGGTTCGCCTCCTCCTTCGGCATGCCCAGCGCCCGGCCCAGGAAGATGAGTACGAAGTTGGCAAGGAGCGCACCGCCGCCGAGGAACAGCAGCCGCGAGAACAGCAGCCACACGTACGATCGCTCCTGGAGGATGTCCGTGGCCCAGGCCTCGCGGGCGATCGTGGCCCACGACTTGCCACGACGAGGCCGCGGCGGCAGGCCCTTGCCCACCCGGAGCACGACGCTGGCCATGCTCGCGAGCTCGATCACCGCGACGGCCACGAGGGCCAGCGGCATCGCCTTGAGCCCGACCGCGAGCGCCACCAGCCCGTAGCCGGTGACGTTGCCCACGATCTGCATCAGCCCGACCATGCCGCTGGCCATGCCGACCTGGCGCTCCGCGACCATGTCCGGCACATAGCCCTGGAACGGCCCGCGCGCGGTGTTGGTGCTGAGCTGGAGCAGGATCACCGCCGCCGCGAGCACGTACACGTTGCCGGCGAGGGCGATCGCGGCCAGGAACACGAGGTCGAACAGCGAGCCGACGACGATGAACGGCTTGCGGCGGCCCCAACGACTCTCCCAGAAGTCGCTGATGTAGCCCACGGTCGGCTGGACGAGGATCGACACCGTCGCAACACCCAGGCCGATCAGGAACATCGTGGTCCCGACTTCGCCCTGGGTCACGAAATGGTCGAACTCGAGCCGGTTCGTGTTGAACTGGCCGACCGCGGAATCGATCGTGGTCAGGCCCAGCCAGTAGGCCGAGATCCTCAGCAGGTGCGAGATCGGCAGGAGCTCGGTGGGTCGCTGGCCGCTCTCATCGTCGACATCGGTGCCGGCGGGTTCGCCCGCCGCCGTCGCGATGGCATCCACGCCGGTCCCTCCCCATCCCTCGCGTCCCGCTGTGTCCGCCTGCGGGTCAGTGTCCCCGGTTGGAGCGCGGGCGCCGGCCGGTTCCGGCGTCGATGGGACGCCCGCGCTCGTCGAGCGCGATGGAGGTGCGGAGAAGCGCCGGGAACTCACCCGTGGCCCGGCGCGCCGCGTTCTCGCGCGGATCATAGGCCCCGAGGGGGACTGTGGCGAGGGCGGAATCGCCCGTCGCGTGCTCCCGCCGGGAATGTGCCCAGGAACAGCCAAATCGCTCCATCGCAGCCCGGTTCGGGGCAGCACGAGCGAGGAATGGCGCGATTCTGTCGATGCCACGCACAGAATCGCGCGCTGGGACCTCCTCCGGGACCAGGATCGCCCTGGATGGAGCGATTTGGTCGATCTCAGGCACACGCTGGCGGGCACGGGTCGGCAGGCACACGCAGGCGGGCGCGGGCACGAAGCCGGCGGGCACGAGGCGGCGGCGAAGCCGGCGCTCGACCCCGTGCAGGCGATACGCTCCGCGAACGGTTCCGGCTTTCCGTTCGTCATGTCTGGCGAAGGGAGTCGACGATCGTGCTGGGGAGTGTCGTGGGGGAACCCGTCGGCCGCGGGGCCGCGAAGCCAGCGCTGCGCGTCCTTGACGGGCGCGCCGACGCGTTCCGCAGGCTGGTCGATCGCGAGCTCGACGCGGCGTACCGGCTGGCGGCCGTCATCCTCAACGACCGGGTCGAGGCCGAGGACGCCGTCCACGACGCTGCCGAGGCGGCCTGGCGAGGGTGGGACGATCTGCGCGACCCGGCTCGCTTCGACGCGTGGTTCCGGCGGATCCTCGTCAACGGCTGCCGCGACCGTCTGCGGGCGCGGGCGCGGCACCGGGTCGTCGATCTCGGGCGCGAGCTGACCGAGGCCGAGCACCCACGGATCCCGGACGCGACCGGTCCCACCGAGCTCATCGACCTGCTCGACCGTGCAATCGACGACCTTGCCGCCGATGAGCGGGTGCTCATCGCGTTGCGATTCCACCTCGACCTCTCCGTGCCAGCGATCGCCGCGGCGATCGGCGTCCCGGAGGGCACGGTCAAGTCCCGCCTGCACCGCGCAATGCAGCGGCTGCGCGCCGCGATCGAGGAGGCCGACCGATGACCGAGCGTGAGGACGAACGCCTCGAGCAGGCGGTGCGGGGCGCGCTGCGACGGCGCGACCCTGGCCAGGCACCCATCGGGCTTCGCGAGCGAGCGGCACGCGTGCCGGAGTCCGGGTCGACTGCCTCCGGAGGCCGTCGTGCGCTCGCGCGGGCCGGCATTCCGCTGCTCGGCCTGGCGGCTGCGATCCTGCTGCTGGTCATCGCCGCGCCGCTGGTCGCCCCACGCGGCTCTGGACCCGGGGCATCCGCGGCACCCGGGACGACCTTCGACCCGTCGCTCCGGGGGCCGGGCCTCGTGCCGCCGCCGGCAGTCGAAGCCGAAGGTCTCGTGGTCCTCGGGCTGATCGTCGCCGGCCTGGTCGTGCTCATCGTCGCTCCGCGGGGACCCCGCCGCGCGCTGGCGACCCTCGCCATCGTGGCGGTGCTCGCGTTCGGGGGTGCGCAGATCCTGCTGACCCATGCAGTGACCGGGCCGGTCGCGAGCTCCGGGGGAATCGGCGTGCTCAACTCAGACGCACCTGCGCCGGACTCGCGCGAAACCGTGATCATCGATGCCGCCCCCGGTGATCCCTTCAGCTTCGGCTTCTCCGTGATGAACGAGGGACCGCTGCCGATCCGTCTCGAGGGCGTCGTCGCCGATCCACTGGTTGAAGAGGGAGCCGTCTACTACCCGACGCTGCGCGCCATCTGGTCCGGAGGGCCGGTCGACCCTCACGTGCTCAGCGGCCCGCAGGCGCCCTTCTCCCCGGTCGACCTGGGGCCGGGCAGCGACGTCATGCTGTGGCTGGTTGGCACCGCCTCGCCGTGTGCCGCCGGTCCGTCATACGACCCCGCGACCGCCACCGATACCGCCCTGGTGGGAATGCCCGTGCTGCGCGTGGAGTACAGCGTCCTGGGGCTTCCGAGGACCGCCGAGATCAGCCTGCCCTTCGACCTGATGCAGCCGTATCAGTCGGGCTGTCCCTCGTCCTGACGGATCACCCGCTCGTACTCGGGGAAGTAGCGGCCGATGACCGGGAGGTCGAACCGGCGCAGGATCGACTCCTTGGCCTCGCGGGCGAGCAGGAACGCGAACGAGCGCCGGACGAGGTCGTCTGGCGTCGACGCTCCCGGGTCCAGCCGCGCGAGATCGGCCGGCGAGACCGCGACCTCGTGCATCGTGGACGACGCGCCTTCGTGGACCGTCACCCGGCACGTCCAGCCGTCGCCCGCCGCCGAGCACGCGACGTCGATCGAGGTAGCCATGCACCGAGGATGGCAGGAATCAGCGGACGGCGCCGATTGAGGGCGACGCCGTCCGCTGCTGGCCGCGGGGAAACGGCCGGGTTGACGGTCAGGCCGGGCGTGCCTCCGGCTCGACCATCGAGCGCTCGCCGTCGGCGGGGAGACCGAGGCGAAGGATGAACCGGGTGAACACGGCGGCGCCGGTGATCCCGACCAGCGCCAGCGAGATCCACAGGATGGGCCGGGCGAGGGCGAGATTGCCGACCGAGATCAGCGCGTTGGGCAGGTCGCCCAGGTACGCCTGGTCGGCGGCCTCCATGCCGTAGACCTGGGGGACGATGTACAGGACCGATGCGATCACCAGCAGCGTGCTCAGCAGCCGGAAGTCGGCCGGGTTGTCGTCCGGGTCACGGATCAGCTTCACGACGGTCGCCCACAGCAGGACGACCGTGGCCAGCGGTGCCGTGATCGGCAGGCCGACCTCGAGGTACAGGTTGGGGAACAGGAACACCATCGACAGGCACAGCGTGATCACCAGCAGCGCGTCGCGGGTGAGCACGTAGCTCAGCCACCACACGTCACCGCCGAACCGGAGCGTCAGCCGCTGGAGGAAGCGGAGCACGTACGGCCGTGCGAAGTGGAGCGAGAGCGTGAACGCCCAGATGATGGGCAGCACCGCGGCGATCGACAGCACCATCCATTCGGAGCCGCCGGAGGTAAAGGCCGCAGCGAGTTCGTCACCAGTCATCGGGTCCTCCTATGCGGCCGTCGGCCGGCGGGTCATCGAGATCCGGAGGTTGTAGCCAACCGCCGTGAGGCCGAGGATCCCGATCAGGGCGGCCGAGATGTAGCACAGCGGAAGCGCGAGATCCGGGTTCTGCGAGGAGACGAGGAACGGCACGACCTGACCGGTCAGGTTGCCGCTGAGCAGGGTCATCTGGGTGCCGAAGAAGTACGGGACGATGTACAGCGCCGCACCCAGCCCGATCAGGGACACCTCGAGCTGCGTCCAGCGCACGTTGCCGTCGCTCTTTCCCACCAGCTTGATCATCAGGGCGGCGAACGCGCACACGGCAGCGAGCCCGCCGGTGATCGGCAGGTCCTGGCCCGTGATGACGTCGGGGTACAGGAAGATGAAGCTGCCCAGGAACACCTGGAGCAGGATCAGGTCGCGCAGCGCGACGTAGATGATCCACCACAGGTCGGCGCCCAGCCGGAGGGTGAACTTGCCGGTCGTGCGGACCATGTACGGCCGCGCGAGATGCAGGGCCACGGCGAGGATCCACAGGATCACGAGCGCCGCCGCGATCGTGCCCTCGACGAACCCTTCTCCGGCGTCGAAGAAGCCTGAGACCTGGTCTGCGGTCACTGAACACCTCCATTCGAGGGCTGGACGGCGGGCGCGGCCGCCGAGGTGGTGACCGCATGGGTCACAGGGATTACCGGGGGGCGGCCGTCCGCGGGGCGGCCGTCCGTCGGCCCGCGACCCGTGAGCACGCGGACGGACGGGCAGCCGTAGACGGCATCGCAACGGAAGCAGCGGGCCGCCTCGGACCGGGCATCGGATTCGTCGAACCCGGCTGCCATCGCCCGGAACGTCGCGGTGTCGACCACCGGCAGCGGGGCATGGGCGCGGGCACGTGCCGCCAGGTCGAGCGACAGCGCCGGCTCCGGCGTGGTGGGGTAGCGAACGGTGGCGAAGATCTCGGACTCGCCGTCGGTCGCGCCGGCCAGGTACTCGTGGATCGACGCCGCGGCTCGCCGTCCGGCGGCAACGGCCTCGATGATGGTCTTGGGCCCGGAAACGACGTCGCCACCGGCGAAGATCCCGGCGCGGCCGGTGGCGAGGGTCCGCGGGTCGGCGACGATGCCGGCCCAGCCGCTGACCTCGATCCCGGCGCCCTCGGGGAGGATCGACGGGTCGGGCTCCTCGCCGATCGCGACGAGGATCGCGGAGACGGGCAGCTCGCGGGTCTCGCCCGTCGGTGCCCATGTCGTGCGTCCACTGCCGTCGGCATGGGCGGCCGGCCGCATCACGTCGCAGCGCATGCCGACGACGGCACCGTCACGGCCGACGACCTCGCTGGGCCCCATGCCCTCGAGGATCGTGATCCCCTCGCGCTCGGCCTCGACGATCTCCTCCGCCTGGGCCGGCATGTCCCGGCGCCCACGGCGATAGACGACGGTGACGGTCGAGGCGCCGCTGCGCGTCGCGGAGCGGGCCGCGTCCATCGCGGTGCTGCCGCCGCCGACGACGACCACGTCGCCCGTGAGGGTCGGATGCTCGCCGAGGTTGACCTCCTTGAGGAAGCGGGTTGCCGGGATGACGCCGCGCAGGTCGTCGCCCGGGACGCCGAGGCGACGGCTCTTTGACGCACCGGTGGCCAGGAAGATCGCGCGGAACCCCTCGCGCTCGAGATCGGGCAGGCTGAAGTCGCGGCCCATCGCCGTGTCCAGCCGCAGCTCGACGCCGAGGTTGACGATCCGGGCGATCTCCTCCTGGAGGACCTCCCGCGGCAGGCGGTACTCGGGGATGCCGATGGCCATCATGCCGCCCGGAACGGGCATCGCCTCGAGCACGGTGACCGGGTAGCCGAGGCGGGCGAGGTAATACGCGGCCGACATGCCGGCCGGGCCGCCGCCCACGATCGCGACCTTCTCGGGGCGCTTCACAGCTGGCTTGGGAACCGCCGGCAGCTTCCCGTGCTCGGCGGCGAAGCGCTTGATGGTGCGGATCGCGATCGGCTCATCGAGCACGCCGCGACGGCAGGCCGTCTCGCACGGCGCGGTGCAGATCCAGCCGCACACGGACGGGAACGGGTTGACCTCGGCGGCGACGGCGTAGGCGTCGTCGTACCGGCCGGCGGCCACCAGGCCGACGTAGCGACCGGCGTCGGTCCCCGCGGGGCAGGCTTCCTGGCATGGCGCGATGGGGGTTGCCGGCGCCTCGTCCACCATCGTGGTCCAGGTCTGCCACGGCTTGGGCCGCGAGCGGGTCGTCCAGGTGAACAGGTCGCCCCATGGCGAGTCGTGCCGGGGCTTGAGGGCTTCGCGCGTGACCTCGGACAGGGGCTGCCAGGCGCCTTCGGCAGCGATCGGCGAGGGGCGCTCGATCGGGCCCTGGCGCGGCTGGATGGGCACCTGGCCGTCGAGCGTGACCAGCGACATCACGTTGGGCGGGCACTCGCGGATGCAGATGCCGCAGCCGATGCATTCCCCCACCTGGAGCGGGCGCTCCATGGTCCATGGGAGCGGGAATCCGGGTCCGGGCCCGGTCTCGATGCCCGCCGCCTGCGGCCGGCTCATGTCCAGCGCCTCGACCGGGCACACGTCCATGCACACGCCGCATGTGATGCACCCGCGCTGGTCGATGTCGATGCGATAGCCCATACGGCGCCTCCTTGTGGCGCCACGAGCATCGGCCGATCGCGCCGCGCGGACCACGCCCGTCCGAGCGGGTGGGCGACCTACCTGACCGGGTGGGGCCGGGGTGCCGCTCGGCCCGGGCCCGGTGGCCCCTGGATCGCGGCCTGGGTTCGCGCCGGCGTGGCGCGGCGTCCTGCGGCAGGCGCGGCCGTCCTGCGGCCCGTATTCGCGCCGGCGCGGCGCGCCCGTCCTGCGGCCGGCCGCCCGCGCGACCCCGCGCCGAGACGACCGTCACTCGTCGGTGACGAGGCCCTCGCGAACGGCCCGCGCGACCATCTCGGTCCGGCTCTGCGCGTGCAGCTTGTCCAGGATGTTGCGCAGGTGGAACTTGACGGTGTTCTCGGAGATGCCGAGCTCCGCGGCGATCTCCTTGTTGCGCAGCCCGGCGACGACCTGGCGCAGGACGTCCATCTCGCGCTCGGTGAGGTCGTCCGGCCCGCGGGGTTCGGGCTCGGCCACTGGCGCTTCCGGCCGGGCGAGCTCGGTGAGGATGCGACCGGCGATCGACGGGGTGATCGCGGCCTCGCCGCGCCCGACGGCCTCGAGCATGCCGCGAAGGTCCGCCGATTCGAGGTTCTTGAGCAGGTACCCGCGCGCCCCGGCCTTGATGGCCGCGAACAGGTCGTCGATGTCCTCGCTGGCGGTGAGCATCACGATCGCGACCTGCGGCGCAGCGGCCGCGATCCGGCGGGTGGCCTCCATGCCACCGCCGCCGGGCATCGAGACGTCCATCAGGCAGAGATCGGGACCAAGCGCGACCGCGAGCTCCACCGCGGATGCGCCGTCGGACGCCTGGCCCACGACCTCGTGGCCCCACGCCCCGAGGAGCGAGGCGACGCCGTCGCGGAACAATGCGTGATCGTCGGCGAGCAGGATCCGCATCGGTCAGCCCGCCGCTCGCCCCGACGGCGCCGCGGCGGGCGTGCCCGGTGCCATCGGCGCCGGCGGCACTGCCCCGCGCTCGTGGCCGGCCAGCGGGACCGACAGGCTCACGACGACGCCGCCGCGCCAGCCGTTGCCGATGTCGAGGGTCGCCCCGATCGCCTGCGCACGCTCGTGCATCGAGCGGAGGCCGTAGCGCGGGACGTCGGAGGTGTGCGGATCGGCCGTGAGGCCGCGGCCGTCGTCGTCGATCGAGATCGCGAGCCGGCCGTCGTCGACCGCCATCGACAGCCGGACGCGCCTGGCGGCCGCGTGCTTGCGCACGTTGGTGAACGCCTCCTGGACGATCCGGTAGACCTGCGCCTCCGTCTCGCCATCGAGGCGGAGATCGCGCGACGAGGCCGGGATGTCAGCGTCGAGCGCGAACCCGGAGTCGGCCGCGACACGCCGGGCGTGTGCCTCGACCGCAGCTCCGAGACCAAGGCCGGGCTCGATCGGGCTCCGCAGGCCGAGGATCGCCTCGCGCACGTCCACGTACACCGCCCGCGCAGCCGTGCCCAGCTGCGCGACCTGCGCGCGCGCCTCGTCGACGCGGCCGCCCGCGAGGTAGCCGTCGATCGCCTGGGACTTGGTGTTGACGTAGCCCAGGACCTGCGCGATGCCGTCGTGCAGCTCGCGCGCGATCCGCTCGCGCTCCTCGACCACCGCCAGCTCGCGGAGCCGCGCCTCGAGCCGCGCGTGCTCGAGCGCGATCGTGGCCTGGTTGGCGAGCGAGGCGAGGGTCTCGACCTCGTCGGCGTCGAACCCGCGCGCGACGCGGGCACCGATCCCCAGCAGCCCGATGGTCTGGCCGCCGCGCTGGAGCGGCGCCGACAGCCGGACCACGGCCACGCCCGGCGTCACGAACGGGAGGATCGCATCGGCGGGGTTCGGGTCCGGCCCGTCGCCGGGGACGTCGCGGGCCGCGGTCGCGTCGGCGGTCGCCGGCGCGTGCCTCGGTGCCGGGTGTCGTGGCGTCCACGAGCGACCCGGGAGCGCCGTCCGCCGCGCGGAGCTCGAGCCGTCCATCGGCGCCCTCGAGCAGCAGCACCGCCACGTCGGCGCCGAGGAGCTCGCGCGCGTGGGCGACGACGGCCTGGAGCACGTCGTCGACGTCGGTCAGCGCCGCGATGGCCACGCTCACGCGATGCAGGGCACGGGCCGACGCTCCCCTCGCCTCGAGCTCCACGTTGCGCGCGCGCAGCG